>NZ_JBNDKT010000002.1:0-625876 GCF_050435685.1 Paraburkholderia sp. GAS448 | reverse complement strand
CCTTCGCCTGTCCTGACCGGCCCCGAAGAGCCCGCCAGCGCGCCGCCATCAAGCGCCCACACTTATCGGCTGTTAATTTTTAAAGATCGATCCGCGTCGCGCGCCGCACCGGTCAGACCACCCTCCGGCACCGCCCCGCCCTGCGTCGCTGCATCAGCAGCAGAGAAACGAGATTATGTAGCAACTCTTTCGCTTCGTCAACAACATTTTTTGCTTTCGCTTAAAACCTGATGACGTTGCGGCCGCTGGTTTCCGCAGCGGCTCTCGTTCGCAAACGAGGAGGCGAATAGTAGGCGAACATCCCCCTGACGACAAGCGAATAAGGCAAATCTTTTTTGCCCCTCATTTCCGCGCCGCACTCATGACCGCCTCGATCGGCATCGCATCGGCCATCGCCGCGTAGCCAGCATCGCTCGGATGAATGTGATCGCCACTGTCGTAAGTGCGTTGCAGGCTTTCAGGTCGCGCCGGGTCACGCAATGCGGCGTCGAAATCAACGACACCGTCGAACGCGTGCCCCGCCCGGATCCACTGATTGACAGCCAGCCTGATGCTTTCCCGCTGCGGAGGAAGCGCGGCCGGCGTCAGCGTGGCCCCAAAAACCCGGACGCCGTGCTGGTGAGCTGCGGCGATAACCCTCTGATAACCATCGATCAAAGCGGCGGCACTCACCGGCGTGTGAGGAGAATCACAATCCAGTCCGGCGCGAGGCGGCATGGCGGCAAAATTGATGTCGTTGATGCCGACCAGCACGATCGCCGTTTTTACTCCCGGGCGTTCGAGCACATCGCGGTCGAATCGCTTGACCAAAGCGTCACCGTAGCACGGTGAGTCACTAAGCAAGCGATTTCCGCTGATACCAAGATTGACGACCGCGACCGACCGGTCACCCGAGTGGGCAAGTTTGCGCGCAAACGCATCCGGCCAGCGGCGGTTCAGGTTCAGGCTCGAACGCATTCCGTCGGTGATCGAGTCGCCGATCGCTGCAACAGCAACGGCCGCCGGCGCATCCACCGACAGGCCCGTCACCCACGCATATTGCGTAAACCGCGCACGAAACGCATCGCCCGCCGAATCGCCCGCATGATTGCCCGGCGTAGAAACGTAATTGACCTGGTTTGAAACGCGATGCCACGCTGCGAGCCGCTGGTCCGGCCCCATGTACGAGCTGATCACATACGGCGCGCCACCGACGATATCGACAGGCACGGCATCGCTCTCCATCGCACCACCGGCGGGCACACTCGCCGACGTTTTTCCGCCAAAGGTGACACGAACGCCGCCGCCTTGCACCGCGGCGCCCCCGGCCGAACGGCTGAGCCGCAGATCCTCGATGACGAGGGGTTCCTTGCCGTATTCGTTACTGATGTGCAAGCGAACGGCGCTCCCGGACAGCGTCGGATAAACGATCTGTCTTACCGTGCGCCCCGCGACGTCCGGAGCGCGGTACAAGGGTGGTAAGTCGGCTCGCTGGGGAATCGGCTGAAGCGCGGTAGCCCAGGCGGTGACCCAATGCCCGGGGGTATCGGCGGCAACGGAGACTGAGGGGATTGCAAACTGGGAGAGCAGAACGGCGCCACAGGCGGCAACCAGCGTACGGAGGCTCATTCGGATGATCGGTCGAAAGCAAAGCGCCCATTGTGCCCGATCGGCCGCGGCCCGACGGCGCAGCGGCGCGATCACGTCACGAAAAGAGCTGCCGGACGAAAAACGACATGCCTAAGTGGTCCATCCCTGCGCAGGCCGCCCCATCCGACGCCGCGCTACCGGGCATGAAAGGCTCGATTCACGACGCCGACATCATGTCCAGCGCCAGCGCTTCCGCCACTTCAATCCCATCGATGGCCGCCGAATAAATGCCACCGGCATATCCCGCACCTTCGCCAGCCGGATACAGCCCTTCAACATTCATGCTCTGGAAATTGTCTTTCCGGCGGACCCGGATCGGCGATGAAGTCCGGGTCTCCACACCCGTGAGCACAGCGTCGTGCATGGCGAAGCCGGAGATCTTCCTGTCGATTTCAGGCAACGCCTCGCGGATGGCTTCGATCACATAATCGGGCAGCGCGGTGCTGAGATCGGTCGGATGGACGCCCGGCTTGTAGGACGGCACCACAGAGCCCAGCGATGTGGACGGCCGGCCCGCTATGAAGTCACCGACCAGCTGCCCCGGCGCACAGTAATTCCCGCCGCCCAACTCGAACGCCCGCTCTTCCCACTTGCGCTGGAACGCGATGCCCGCAAGCGGGCCGCCCGGATAGTCGTCCGGCGTGATGCCGACGACAATCCCGGCATTGGCGTTACGCTCAGCCCGGGAATACTGGCTCATGCCGTTGGTCACCACACGGCCAGGCTCAGAGGTTGCAGCGACCACCGTGCCGCCCGGGCACATGCAAAAGCTGTAGACCGAGCGCCCGTTGCTGCAATGATGGACGACCTTGTAGTCCGCCGCGCCGAGTTCCTTGTGACCGGCGAACTTGCCAAAGCGGCTGCGATCGATCAGTCCTTGTGGGTGCTCGATCCGAAAACCCAGCGAGAACGGCTTTGCTTCGATAAAAACGCCACGGCCGTGCAGCATCTCGAAGGTATCGCGGGCGCTGTGTCCCACGGCCAGCACCACATGATCGCAGCGCAGGGTCTCGCCGTTCGACAGCACCAGCCCACGCACCTTGCCCTGTTCGATTTCGATGTCGTCGACCCGGGTCTCGAAGCGCACTTCACCGCCCAGCTGGTGGATGGTGGCGCGCATTTTTTCCACCATGCTGACGAGACGGAATGTACCGATATGCGGCCGGCTCAGATAGAGAATGTCTTCCGGCGCTCCCGCCCTGACGAACTCGTCGAGCACTTTGCGGCCGTAGTGCCGGGGATCCTTGATCTGGCTGTACAGCTTGCCGTCGGAAAACGTACCGGCCCCGCCCTCCCCGAACTGCACATTGGATTCGGGGTTGAGCACACTCTTGCGCCACAGCCCAAACGTGTCCTTGGTCCGCTCACGCACCGCCTTGCCGCGTTCAAGGATGATCGGACGGAAACCCATCTGCGCGAGGATCAGACCCGCGAACAGCCCGCATGGCCCCATGCCGATCACGACCGGCCGCAATGCCGTGCTGCGCTCAGGCGCCCGGGTGACAAAGCGGTAGGTCATGTCCGGCGTCACGCCGCAGTGCGGCTTGCCGGCCATCCGCTTGATGACAGCGGCTTCGTCCCTGACTTCGACATCGACGATATACGTCAGCTTGATGTCGGAACGCTTGCGCGCATCGTGTGCGCGACGGAACACGGTGTAACGGGTGAGCCCGTCTGCCGCCACTCCGAGTTCTGCGAGACGCTTGAGAATCGCGGCTTCGAGCTCGCTTTCGGTGTGATCGAGCGGGAGTTTGACTTCGCTTAGACGTAACATGAGTACCAGGGATGCGGGGGCCGCGCAATCGCGACCAATCCATGATTTTATAGGTTCATGGACACGCCGTGGCGGCAGCGGCTCCGGGCGATCAGCGGCGCGACGCCAGTCTGTGCCGCCAGACCTCAGGGCTCGGCCCCGTCTTCCTGACAAATACGCGGGCAAAAGTGCCCTGATCGGAGAACCCTGCCAGCAGCACAACCTCGACGAAAGAACGGTTGGGATCGCGCAGCAACTCCAGCGCCCGATGGATGCGACGCTGGAACAGCCATTGAGGCGGAGACAGTCCGGTACTCCCTTGGAACGCGCGGACGAATTCTATGGGTTGCAACCCGCAGACGCCGGAGGCGTCCGCCAAAGTAATCCCGGTAGCGAGGCAAATAACGGACCCTTGCAAAGGGACACGCGAAAACACCCGCCGTGCAGGGTCGCCACGCATGGCATGAGATCCGTTTTGCTCTCACGATACTCCCGACCGGCGTTGCGATCGGCCCGAAAACGGGATCCATCGCGGATGCCGGCCCCCATTTGCATGTCGCCCTCGAAGAGGGAGTCAACCGGGATCGTGAGCATCCCGCGACATCGATCCATACCCTTCTTCAAAATATTTATTAACCGACCGGTCGGTTGGTTTATACTGCCGGACATGCACAACTTAGGACGAGAGCGTTAAGACCATGTACACGCAATCCCTCGACATTCCCGGCAACGTCGCCCCGCTCGACGCCGCCGCCAGTTCGCCCGAGCAATCCCGCTTCGATGCCGTCATGGAAGCCGATGGCAAGATCGAGCCGCAGGACTGGATGCCCGACGCCTATCGCAAGACGCTCGTGCGGCAGATTTCACAGCACGCGCACTCCGAGATCGTCGGCATGCTGCCCGAAGGCAACTGGATCACGCGCGCGCCCAGCCTGAAACGCAAGGCGATCCTGCTCGCGAAGGTGCAGGACGAAGCCGGCCACGGCCTTTATCTGTATAGCGCCGCCGAAACGCTCGGCGTGTCGCGCGACCAGCTGGTCGATGCGCTCCATAGCGGCAAGGCAAAGTACTCGAGCATCTTCAATTACCCGACGCCCACGTGGGCCGATGTCGGCGTGATCGGGTGGCTCGTCGACGGCGCGGCGATCATGAACCAGATTCCGCTGTGCCGATGCACGTATGGCCCGTACGCACGCGCCATGATCCGCATCTGCAAGGAAGAGTCGTTCCACCAGCGGCAGGGCTTCGACGCACTGTTGTCGATGATGAAAGGCACCGACACCCAGCGCGAACTCGTCCAGCAGGCGGTGAACCGCTGGTGGTGGCCGGTGCTGATGATGTTCGGCCCGAGCGACAAGGATTCGATCCACAGCAACCAGTCGTCGAAATGGGGTATCAAGCGGATCTCGAACGACGATCTGCGCCAGAAATTCGTCGACGCGACGGTCGACCAGGCGAAGGTGCTCGGCGTCACGCTGCCGGACCCCGACCTCAAATGGAACGAGGAACGCGGCCACTACGACTACGGCGCGATCGACTGGGAGGAATTCTGGCGCGTCGTGAACGGCGACGGCCCGTGCAACCGCGAACGCCTCGCGACCCGCGTCAAGGCACATGACGACGGCGCATGGGTCCGCGAAGCCGCGCTCGCCCACGCGGAAAAGCAGCGCCAGCGCGCACAGCAGCACGCCGCCTGAACGCGGCGCCAGAGAACAGATCAACGCAGGCATACCGCCGGCAAGGATTCAGGAGATCCGCAATGGACAAGTCAGCAAACAAGGAATGGCCGATCTGGGAAGTGTTCGTGCGCAGCAAGCAGGGACTCGACCACAAGCACTGCGGCAGCCTGCACGCGTCGGACGCATCAATGGCGCTGCGCATGGCGCGCGACGTGTATACACGCCGCCAGGAAGGCGTGAGCATCTGGGTGGTGCCGTCGTCGGCGATCACGGCGTCCGCCCCCGACGAGAAGGCCGAACTGTTCGAACCGGCTGGCGACAAGATCTATCGCCATCCGACGTTCTATACGCTCCCCGACGAAGTCAACCACATGTAAGCGCGGACATGGACATCACGCCCCAACATCTTTCGTACGTGCTGCGTCTCGCGGACACCGCGCTGATCCTCGGTCAGCGCAATGCCGAGTGGACCGGCCACGGCCCGATCCTCGAAGAGGACATCGCGCTCGCCAACATGAGCCTCGACCTGATCGGCCAGGCGCGCCTGCTCTACTCCCACGCCGCCGAACTCGAAAAGTCGCTCACCGGCCGCGCGCGCACCGAGGACGACTACGCCTACTTCCGCGCCGAACGCGAATTCGCGAACTACACGCTCGCCGAGTTGCCGCACTACGGCCCGCTCTCCGGCACAGCGCACGCGGACAAGGATTACGCGGTCACGATCGTGCGCAATTTCCTGTACGCATCGCTGATGGCCCATCTGTGGACGGCGCTCACCGCTTCGACGGACGAACAGCTCGCCGCGATCGCCGCGAAGTCGATCAAGGAAACGCGCTACCACCTGCATCACTCGCGCGAGTGGCTGATCCGCTTCGGCGACGGCACCGACGAGTCGCATCGCCGCGCACAGGCCGCGCTCGACTATCTGTTGCCCTACACACGCGAGTTCTTCAGCATCGATGACGTCGAAGACAGCATCGCCGCCGCCGGCATCGGCCCTAAGACGGCCGACTTCGAAGCCGCATGGCTCGACGACGTCCGCGAGGCACTCGACGAAGCCACGCTGACGCTGCCCGAACCGGTGAAACACATCACCACCGGCAAGCACGGCGAGCATTCCGAGCATATGGGCTACGTGCTGGCTGAGATGCAAAGCATTGCGCGCCAGCATCCCGGCGCGACCTGGTAAGCATCGACAAACCACCCTGGAGCCCTGACGATGACCGCCACCCTCGCCGCCCGCCCCGATCCGACGGATGCCACGGACGCCGCGCTCGACCATGCCTGGTCCGTGCTCGAAGCCGTGCCCGATCCGGAAATTCCGGTCGTGTCGATACGCGAACTGGGCATCCTGCGCGACGTTCGCCGGGCTGCCGACGGCGTGCTCGAAGTCGTCATTACGCCGACCTACTCGGGTTGCCCGGCGATGTCGCAGATTGCCGAGGACATCGGCATGGTGCTTGATGGAGCGGGTCTTAAGCCGCACCGGATCGCAACGGTGCTCGCGCCCGCCTGGACCACCGACTGGATGACCGCCGACGCCCGCGAAAAACTGCGCGCGTACGGCATCGCGCCGCCGACCGGCAATTGCGCAAGCACGCCCGCGGCCGGCGAAAAGGTCATCCGATTCGCGCCCCGTCCCATGGCCGCACCGGCCTGCCCGCGCTGCGGTTCGGCGCATACCGAGCGGCTCGCGCAATTCGGCTCGACGGCCTGCAAGGCGCTGTACCGCTGCATCGACTGCCGCGAACCCTTCGACTACTTCAAACCATACTGATATGGCTACCCCGCAATTTCATCCGCTGCGCATCCGGGAAGTGCGGCCCGAAACCGCCGACGCGGTTTCGGTCGCCTTCGAAGTCCCTGTCGAGCTGCGCGAGCAGTATCGCTTCACGCAAGGGCAGTTCGTCACGCTGAAAACGCATATCGACGGCGAAGAAACGCGCCGCTCGTACTCGATCTGTGTCGGTGTCACCGACTATGATCGCGACGGCGAACTGCGCATCGGCATCAAGCGCGTGCGCGGCGGCCGCTTCTCGAACTTCGCGTTCGACACGCTGCAGCCCGGTCACACGATCGACGTCATGACGCCGGACGGCCGCTTTTTCACGCATCTGAACGCAGAACAAGGCCAGCAGTATGTGGCGTTCTCGGGCGGCTCGGGCATCACGCCGGTGCTCGCGATTATCAAGACGACGCTCGAGATCGAGCCGCGCAGCACGTTCACCCTGGTGTACGGCAACCGCAGCGTCGACCAGATCATGTTCGCCGAGGAACTCGAAGACCTGAAGAACCGCTTCATGAACCGGTTCGTCCTGTATCACGTGCTGTCTGACGATCTCCAGGACGTCGAACTGTTCAACGGCGTGCTCGACCAGCAAAAGTGCGCGGAATTTCTGGAGACACTGATTCCGGTGGCTTCTATCGACGAAGCATTCATCTGCGGCCCCGAGCCCATGATGAACGCCGCCGAAGGGGCGCTGAAAGCGGCAGGCGTGCCGTCGGCGAACGTGCACGTCGAGCGTTTCGGAACGCCGCTGCCGCAAGCGGGCGTGCCGCCTGTCGAAATTACCGACGACACGCCCGCCGCCGACCTCGAAATCGTGCTCGACGGCAAGAAGCGCAAGCTGCGCCTGCCGTATCAGGGCGTGAGCGTGCTCGACGTCGGTCTGCGCGCCGGACTCGCGCTGCCCTACGCGTGCAAAGGCGGCGTGTGCTGCACGTGCCGCGCGAAGGTGCTGGAGGGCGAGGTGAAGATGGAGAAGAACTACACCCTGGAAGAGCACGAAATTCGCGATGGTTTCGTGCTGACATGCCAGTGTCATCCGGTGAGCGACCGGGTGGTCGTGAGCTACGATGAACGATAGGTGGCGCCGGGGGTCGTGACGCTGCCGGATTTCGGCGGAAGTCCGGCGCGCGGGTCGCGGTGGTCGCACCGCACAAGCCCACCGCAACCCGCTTTCAGCCTGCCCGCGATCCGCTTACACTAAGGGCCGCTCGCGACCGGAACGTTGTTCCGGTTGGCGAGCGGCCCTTCTTCATCACCGAGTTGCCCACTCTCTGCCGCTAATCATGGCCCGTACCCGAGCCCCAGACCACGAAACCCAGCGCGACCAGATCCTCGACCTGGCCGCCGAAAAATTTGCGCAGACGAGCTACCCAAGCACATCGATGGCCGAACTGGCCGCAGCCAGCGGCACGTCGAAGGCGCGTCTTTACCACTACTACGAGAGCAAGGAAGCGATCCTGTTCGATCTGCTCGACCGCTACACGAAGCGGCTGATGCTGATCATCGCGGAAGTCGAAGGCTCCAGCCAGCGGCGCGGCCTGAGCGAACGCGAAACCTTCGCCGAACTGATCCGGGCCTTTCTCGCCGAGTACGAAACGTCGCACAGCCGCCACGTTGCGCTACTGAACGACGTCAAATATCTCGTCGATGCGCAGCGCGAAATCATCCTGAACCGCCAGCGCGATGTCGTCGCGGCATTTGCGCGACAGCTTTCCCGCGCTTACCCGGACCGCGCAACGAAGGAAAACCAGACCGCACTCACGATGATGGTGTTCGGGATGATCAACTGGACCTTCACCTGGCTCAAGCCCGGCGGCCGCCTGGGATATCCGGAATTTGCGGAGCAGGTTGTCGACGTCGTCGATCGGGGCCTGCGCTCCGTCGAATGATCCCGCACGGCAACAATAGCGGCGATTGAAGCACTGCGCGACAAAACAACACAGTCTCGCACGACCGTTCAAATTAATTATCGTTAATAATCAAATAGATAAATTAAGGTCTCAACCGGACTAGAACTTGCCCTCGAACAGGAATACGGGTTTTCCCTAGTGATCGGCTTGCGCTTCCGATAGAATTCGTTTTGCGGCGCATCATGCCGCCTGACGAAAAGGAGAACCCAACATGACCCAGACCACTAACCGCACCAACGAGCTGATCGAGACATCCGATCGGCTGCTGCCAGCTGCCGGTCGCGCGCCTGCTCTTGTCCGGGAACTTACCCCAGTCGATCGTGAACGCCTGCTCACCCACTTTCTCGCGCTCGACGCAGACGACCGGCTGCTGCGGTTTGGCCAGATCGTCCCGGATCGTGTGATCGAGAACTACGTTCGCGCGATCGATTTTTCACGCGACACCGTTTTCGGCGTCTTCGACGATCAGCTGCAACTGGTCGGCGTCGGCCATCTGGCCTATCTGCCGGCTGAAGGCGACAAGCGCACTGCGGAATTCGGCGTGTCCGTTCTGGAAAGTGCCCGCGGCCAGGGCATCGGCACAAAGCTGTTCGAGCGCGCTGCGATCCGCAGCCGCAATACGCACATCACGATGCTCTACATGCACTGCCTGTCGCGGAATTCGACGATGATGCACATCGCGAAGAAGTCCGGCATGAAGATCGAGTACGCGTACGGCGAAGCCGATGCCTACCTGACGCTCAGGCCCGCCGATCAGTCGAGCATCATCGCTGAGATGCTGCAGGAACAGGCTGCCGTGTTCGACTACGCGCTCAAGCGTCAGGCACGTAACGCATCGAAGATTTTCGAATCGTTGATACCAACTGCTGCCGCCGCCTGAATGGCGTAACGGCGCCAGAAGCGAAAGGGCGGCCTGGCCGCCCTTTTTCATCCATCCGCGAGGTGTGCACCTGACCGAAACTGGCGCGCCCTCAGCGAATCGGCAGCGCGGTCGTTTCCTTGATCTTTTCGAGAGAAAAGCTCGTCTTCACGTCGATCACCGACGGATGGTGCAGCAGCTGATCCTGCACAAAACGCCAAAAGTGCGCCATATCTTCCATCTGCACACGCAGCAGGTAGTCCATTTCCCCTGTCATCGCGTGGCAAGCCACGACTTCCGGCCATGTCTGCACGGCCGCGCGAAAGAGATCGGCGTGCGTCGCGCCCGGACGCGCAGTCGTCGTGCTCTCGCCGCGCGCGCCCGCTAGCGGACTGCCGCGTTTCTCCAGCCGCACGTTGACGTACGCGAGCAGATCGAGCCCGAGCTGCTGCGCATCGAGGCAGCGCCACGTACCCGCGAATCACCCCGCTCTCTTCAAGCCGCCGAATCCGCCGCAGACAAGGACTTGGCGACAGACTCACCCGCTCCGCGATCTCCTGGTTCGAGAGCCGGCCATTCTCCTGCAGGATCGCCAGAATACGGCGGTCGATTGTTCTACGAGCGCCTCTTCAACTTCCGTGAAGTGCGTTACTTCGACATCGAAGGCAAGGTGACCGGCGTGAAGTCGAAGGCGATGACGTCGCCCTGCGGCAAGATCCGCATTCCGATCAACGAGGAAGGCTCGGAGACGGGGGGTCAGATTCAGGAATATCTCGACGCATACCACGGCGAAGGCATCCAGCACATCGCGCTTGGCAGCAACGATATCTACCGGACGGTGGACGGCCTGCGCGCGTCGAACATCGCGCTGCTCGATACGATCGACACGTATTACGAACTGGTCGACCGGCGCGTGCCGAACCACGGCGAGCCGCTTGCCGAACTTCGCAAGGGCAAGATCCTGATCGATGGCGCACCAGACGACCTGCTGCTGCAGATCTTCACCGAGAACCAGATCGGACCGATCTTCTTCGAGATCATCCAGCGCAAGGGCAATCAGGGCTTCGGCGAAGGCAACTTCAAGGCGCTGTTCGAATCGATCGAACTGGATCAGATTCGCCGTGGCGTCGTGCAGGATAAGCCCTGAACGCTCCAGGTCGGTCTCAGCCAACCCGTTTGCAAAAGGGCTGCCTGAGACCGATACAACGCACGCCCGGAAGTTAAAAAAGGGCGAGGATCGTCGATCCTCGCCCTTTTTTCGTTACGCTACCGCCGTATGGAGGCCGCAGCGCGAAATGGATGAGAGCCGCCCGGCGGCTTGTCAGGAACGCCTGGTGTTCTCTTCGGCCTGAGTGGCCGCCTGCAACGCGTCAGCGTCCCGACATGCCGATGCAACCTGCGTCGTGCGGCTAACCGCGGTCGCGAGCACGCTGGCGCTATTCGACCGAACCGGCGCGCTCATGGCGAAAAATGCAGCGGAGACCATCAAAAAGGTCTGAATGTTACGAGTGTTCATGCGTACTCCTTTTCTGACTGCCTGTTGTCCTGAAGCTCTACCGTGTGTAGAGCATTGCGCAGACTGTGCACAGGTGGGCTGTTAGACCGACATTTCAAGACCAGTTCCGCCAATGAGAAGCTTTTACAGCTTGTTACAGCGTTCGGCCTGAAGTGACGGTCAGCGTGGAACACCGGGTGAAACATACGCGCCCGCCTGACGCCAACAGGTATCCGTCGCGCCATGCGACGGGTTTTCACCAGTGCTAACATCGGTGAAAAACCGTCAATATGGCGACCCCGGCCGAAGCATTCACAAGATGCCGAGGCACAGAAGTTTTGGCGATCCCAAACTGGGTGGAGGAGTACACATAATGAATGCCCCGCTAGACGCCGGTCAGCGAGCCTCGCTCGAAGCCGCTCTATCTTCCGTCACACTCGACGACAAATACACGCTCGAACGCGGCCGCGCTTACATGAGCGGCATCCAGGCGCTGGTGCGTCTGCCGATGCTGCAGCAGGAGCGCGACAAGGCCGCCGGGCTCAATACCGCCGGATTCATCTCCGGCTATCGCGGCTCCCCGCTTGGCGGATTCGACCTGTCGTTGTGGAAGGCGAAGCAGCACCTCGCCGCGCACCAGATCGTATTCCAGCCGGGCGTCAACGAAGATCTCGCCGCCACCGCCGTGTGGGGCTCGCAACAGGTCAACCTCTACCCCAGCGCGAAATACGACGGCGTATTTTCGATGTGGTACGGCAAGGGCCCGGGTGTCGATCGCACCGGCGACGTGTTCAAGCATGCGAATTCGGCGGGCTCGTCGCCACATGGCGGCGTCCTCGTGCTCGCCGGCGACGATCACGCGGCGAAATCCTCGACGCTTGCCCACCAGTCCGAACATATCTTCAAGGCATGCGGCATTCCGGTGCTGTTCCCGTCGAACGTGCAGGAATATCTCGACTTCGGGCTGCACGGCTGGGCAATGAGCCGTTACTCCGGCCTGTGGGTCGCGCTGAAGTGCGTGACCGACGTGGTCGAATCGTCGGCTTCGGTCGATATCGATCCGCATCGCACCGAGATCGTCCTGCCGACTGACTTCGTCATGCCCGAAGGCGGCCTCAATATCCGCTGGCCGGATCCGCCGCTCGTGCAGGAAGCGCGTCTGCTCGATTACAAGTGGTACGCCGCGCTCGCCTACGTGCGCGCGAACAAGCTCGATCGTGTCGAGATCGACTCGCCGCACGCCCGCTTCGGCATCATCACGGGGGGCAAGGCCTATCTCGACGTGCGTCAGGCGCTGACGGATCTCGGCCTCGATGACGAAACCTGTTCGCGCATCGGCATCCGTCTGTACAAGGTCGGCTGCGTATGGCCGCTCGAAGCGCAAGGCGCGCACGCATTTGCGCGCGGCCTCGAAGAGATTCTGGTGGTCGAGGAAAAGCGGCAGATCCTCGAATACGCGATCAAGGAAGAGCTGTACAACTGGCCGGATGGCCAGCGTCCGCGCGTCTACGGCAAGTTCGACGAAAAGGACGGCGCAGGTGGCGAATGGTCGGTGCCGATGGGCAACTGGCTGCTGCCCGCGCACTATGAACTGTCGCCGGCGATCATCGCGAAGGCAATCGCCACGCGGCTCGACAAGCTCGACCTGCCATCGGATGTGCGCGCGCGCATCGCGACGCGCATCGCCGTGATCGAAGCGAAGGAGCGAGCGCTCGCGAAGCCGCGTGTGGAAGCGGAGCGCAAGCCATGGTTCTGCTCCGGCTGCCCGCACAATACGTCGACAAACGTGCCGGAAGGTTCGCGCGCGATGGCCGGCATTGGTTGCCACTACATGACCGTGTGGATGGACCGCAACACGAGCACGTTCAGCCAGATGGGCGGTGAAGGTGTCGCGTGGGTCGGCCAGGCGCCGTTCACGAACGACAAACATGTGTTCGCCAACCTCGGCGACGGCACGTACTTCCACTCCGGCCTGCTCGCCATTCGCGCGGCGATCGCGTCGAGGGCGAACATCACCTACAAGATTCTTTACAACGATGCGGTCGCGATGACGGGCGGCCAGCCGGTCGACGGCGTGCTGACCGTGCCGCAGATCACGCATCAGCTCGCCGCCGAAGGTGCGGCGAAGATCGTCATCGTCACCGATGAACCGGACAAATACCACGGTACGACGCAGCTCGCGCCCGGCGTGACGATCCATCACCGAGACCAGCTCGACGAGATCCAGCGCGAGCTTCGCGAAATTGCGGGCACGTCGATCCTGATCTACGAGCAGACCTGCGCGACCGAAAAACGTCGCCGCCGCAAACGCGGCACCTATCCGGATCCGGCAAAACGCGTCGTGATCAACGAGGCGGTATGCGAAGGTTGCGGCGACTGCTCCGTGCAGTCGAACTGTCTGTCGGTCGAGCCGCTGGAAACGGAATACGGCACGAAGCGGCAGATCAACCAGTCGACCTGCAACAAGGACTTCTCGTGCCTGAAGGGCTTTTGCCCGAGCTTCGTCTCCGTGGAAGGCGGGCAGTTGCGCAAGCCGAAGGTGTCGGGCGTGGCGGGCGATGCGATGCCGCCCGTTCCGGAACCGGAGATTCCCACACTAGCCAAACCCTACGGCGTGCTGGTGACGGGCGTCGGCGGCACGGGTGTCGTCACGATCGGCGCTCTGCTTGGCATGGCCGCGCACCTGGAGAGCAAGGGTGTGACGGTGCTCGACGTGACCGGCCTCGCGCAGAAAGGCGGCGCCGTGATGAGTCATGTGCAGATCGCGAACCACCCCGCCGACATCCATGCCACCCGCATCGCGATGGGCGAAGCGAGTCTCGTCATCGGCTGCGACGCGATCGTAACCGCCGGCGACGAATGCATGTCAAGGATGCAGGCCGGCCGGACGCGCGTCGTGCTGAACAGCGCGCCGACGCCGACCGCCGAGTTCATCAAGAACCCGAACTGG
This sequence comes from Paraburkholderia sp. GAS448, assembly GCF_050435685.1. Taxonomy (NCBI): domain Bacteria; kingdom Pseudomonadati; phylum Pseudomonadota; class Betaproteobacteria; order Burkholderiales; family Burkholderiaceae; genus Paraburkholderia; species Paraburkholderia sp. GAS448. The sequence goes on along the minus strand of NZ_JBNDKT010000002.1, from coordinate 611,812 downwards.
CGCTTCCCGGGCCTCAGTTCCGAAGCGGACGTGCGTGCTGCGGCAGGCAACGATGGCGTCGACACGGTCGATGCCAACCACTTCGCCGTCGCGCTGCTTGGCGACGCGATCTACACGAACCCGTTCGTGCTCGGCTACGCCTGGCAACGCGGCTGGTTGCCGCTGACGCATGAGTCGCTCATGCGCGCGATCGAGCTCAACGCAGTTCAGGTCGAAAAGAACCGCTCGGCGTTCGAATGGGGCCGTCGCGCGGCACACGATCTCGCAGCGGTACGCAAGCTCGCGCAATCGGCCGCTCAAGGCGACACGCCCGAATCGGCGGCAGGCGGCAAGATCATCTCGCTGCACACGCCGAAGGCGCTCGACACGCTGATCGACAAGCGCGCGGCCTACCTCACCGCGTATCACAACAATGCTTACGCGGCGCGCTACCGCAAGCTGGTGGCGGACGTGCGTGCGGCGGAAACGGCGCTCGATGTCGGCGACGGCCAGATGCCGCTCACCGAGGCGGTCGCAAAGAACCTGCACAAGCTGATGGCGTACAAGGACGAATACGAAGTCGCGCGTCTTTACGCCGATCCCGCGTTCATCGAAAAACTGAAGGCGAATTTCGAGGGCGACTGGAAGCTCAAGCTGTATCTCGCGCCGCCGGCGTTCTCGAAGAAGGACGCCCACGGTCATCTGGTGAAAAAGCAATACGGCCCGTGGGTGTTCAAGGCGATGCACGTGCTGGCGAAACTCAAGTTCCTGCGCGGCACGGCGCTCGACCCGTTCGGCAAGACGGAGGAACGCCGCACGGAACGCGAACTGATCGGCGAATATGAAGCGCTGGTGCGTGAACTGATCAGCGGCTTGACGGCCGGCAAGCGGGCCCTCGCGGTCGAGCTCGCAAGTCTGCCCGATGGCATTCGCGGATACGGCCACGTCAAGGAAAACAACCTGAAAGGCGTACGGACGAAGTGGTCCGCGTTGCTCGCGAAATGGCGAGCGCCCGAAGGCGGCGCCGAGCGGCACGTCGCTTGATTCAGCACTGCGCGGGCAAAGCTCGACGTAAATAAAAAGGCACGACGAGGTAAAAACGTCGTGCCTTTAAAAAACCCTCTCCAGCTTGCCTGTGAGCCCTGCACTCTTTCGGGTGCGGGGCTTTTTTCTTTTTTTTAGCAGGCAGACCGGAGTGTGCCGCTTTAACGCGCCGCCGCAGCTTTATTGACGTTCGCGTTCGCCGAAGCCACCGCCGTCATGTTGATGATCCGGCGCACCGTCGCCGCCGACGTCAGGATGTGCACCGGTTTTTCCGCGCCGAGCAGGAACGGCCCGACCGTCACGCCTTCGCCGCCGATCATCTTCAGCAGGTTGTACGCGATGTTCGCTGCTTCGACGTTCGGCATGATCAGCAGGTTCGCTTCACCGGAAAGCGTCGTGCCCGGGAACGCAGCCTTGCGCACCACTTCCGACAGCGCCGCGTCGCCGTGCATTTCACCATCGATTTCCAGATGCGGCGCACGCTCGACGATCAGCTTGCGCGCTGCCGCCATGCGTTCCGAGGACGCCGACGGCACACTGCCGAAGTTCGAATTCGACAGCAGCGCGACCTTCGGCGTAATGCCGAATTTCTCGATTTCGCCTGCGGCCAGCATCGTCATGTCGGCGAGCTGTTCGGCGGTCGGGGTCTCGTTCACGTACGTATCGCAGATGAACAGGTTGCGGCCCGGCAGCATCAGCAGGTTCATCGCCGCGAAGTTAGCGACGTTCTCGGCCTTGCCCAGCACCTGTTCGATGAACTTCAGATGCGTGTTGTACTGGCCGATCATCCCGCAGATCATGCCGTCCGCTTCGCCAAGGCGAACCAGGATCGAGCCGATCAGCGTGTTGAACTTGCGCAGCGCCGCCTTGGCGACTTCCGGCGTGACGCCTTCGCGCGCGCCGATCTCGTGATACTCCTGCCAGCACTGTTGGTAGCGCGGATCATCTTCCGGATTGACGATCACGAAGTCTTCGCCGCACTTCAGCTTCGAGCCCATCTTCTTCAGACGCATCTCGATCACGGACGGACGGCCGATCAGGATCGGGTTCGCGATCTTCTCGAGCAGCACGAACTGCGCCGCACGCAGCACACGCTCGTCTTCGCCTTCCGCAAACACGATGCGTGCCGGCTGCGACTTCGCAGCAGCAAACACCGGACGCATCACCATGCCCGTGCGATACACCGTCGCGCCGAGCTCTTCGCGGTACGCGTCCATGTCCTTGATCGGACGGGTCGCGACGCCCGAGTCCATCGCAGCCTTCGCCACCGCCGGCGCAATCTTGATGATGAGACGCGGATCGAACGGCTTTGGAATCAGATACTCCGGACCGAATTCGAGCGAATGGCCTTCGTATGCCTTCGCAACTTCATCGCCCTGGTCGGTTTCTTCGGCCAGCTCGGCGATCGCGCGCACACACGCGAGCTTCATTTCTTCGGTGATCGTCGTCGCGCCGACATCCAGCGCGCCGCGGAAGATGAACGGGAAGCACAGCACGTTGTTGACCTGGTTCGGATAGTCCGAACGGCCAGTCGCAATGATGCAATCAGGGCGGACCTTCTTCGCCTCTTCCGGGCGGATTTCCGGATCCGGGTTGGCGAGCGCGAGGATAAGCGGCTGCGTGCCCATTTCCGCGACCATCTCCGGCTTCAGCACGCCGGCGCTGGAACAGCCGAGGAACACGTCTGCGCCGCGGATTGCGTCGGCGAGCGTGCGATGTTCGGTGTTGGCCGCGTAGCGTTCCTTCGACGGATCGAGGCTGCCGCGGCCTTCGTAAATGACGCCCTTCGAATCGGTGACGAGAATATTCTTCTTCGACAGCCCGAGGTTCACAAGCAGGTCCAGACAGGCAATCGCCGCCGCGCCCGCGCCGGAGCAGACCAGCTTCACTTCGTCGAGCTTCTTGCCGACCACTTTCAGGCCGTTCAGGATCGCCGCCGACGCGATGATCGCAGTGCCGTGCTGGTCATCGTGGAAGACCGGAATCTTCATGCGCTCGCGCAGCTTCTTTTCAATGTAGAAGCACTCGGGCGCCTTGATGTCTTCGAGGTTGATGCCGCCGAGGGTGGGCTCGAGCATCGCGATCGCTTCGACGAGCTTGTCCGGATCGGACTCGCTGAGCTCGATGTCGAACACGTCGATGCCCGCGAACTTCTTGAAGAGACAGCCCTTGCCTTCCATCACCGGCTTGGCTGCGAGCGGCCCGATGTTGCCGAGACCCAGCACCGCGGTGCCGTTCGTGATCACACCCACCAGGTTGCCGCGCGACGTGTACTTCTGCGCGTCGAGCGGCTCATCGAAGATAGCCATACACGCGGCTGCGACGCCCGGCGAATACGCTAGCGACAGGTCGAGCTGATTCGAAAGCGGCTTGGTCGGGGTGACCGAAATCTTGCCGGGTTTCGGATTCTGGTGATATGCGAGAGCGCTTTGCTTAAGTTGTTCGTCCATTTTCTGGCCTGCGAGACGTTGGTAATTGGGCCGGATACGCTACACCGTGGATATCGCTCGCCTGGATCGAATGGGTAATCGACAGCGGCGGTTTCACACGCGCCGGTTGGGCGCGGCGTCGAACCTGAGCAGAGGGCAAGACGGTGTAGAACGTTTCGCGGGGCGATTAGTGTACACCCCACGGGAGGCGTTACGCGTGGGGGTAAACACAGCTAACCATAGGCGAAACACAGACTGGGAAAGGCGCCAGCATGTTGCGGCGCGGCATCTCCTCTGCGGGATCGGACACCTGAAGCGCGTCAGTCGAGCGCCGCCCCGCGACGCTCAGGGATCAGGAAAAGGGTGGCCAGAATGTCGAGTACGTAGATCGATGCAAGCACACCAAGTGCCGCGCCAAACGAGAACCTGGCGGCCAGCGCGCCGACCGCGACCGGCCCGAAACCACCCACCGCGCGGCCGATATTGAAGAGCACGTTCTGCGCCGTCGCTCGCGCTTCTGTCGGATAGAGTTCCGAGATCAACGCTCCGTAACCGCCGATCATGCCGTTGACGAACACGCCCATCACCGCGCCGCCGATCAACAGCGCGTACGGCGTGGCGAGATGGGCGTAGACGAACACCATGACGACCGCGCCCGCCTGATAGAACAGGAACGCTGGCTTGCGGCCAAAGCGGTCGGCGGCGATACCGAACAGCCAGATGCCGAGCCCCATCCCCACGACGGTCGCCGCCGTCCAGAGACCCGACCGGGTCAGCGAATAACCGAACGTCTTCGACAGATAGCTCGGCAGCCAGATCATCAGCCCGTAGTAGCCGAAGTTCTGCACGGAACAGAGAATCGTGACACCCAGGCTCGCGCGAGCGGTGCGTGCATCGGCGACCAGCAGTTTCAGCGGCAGCCTGCGGTTTCGACCGGCAGCCGCATGCACCACGCGCTCGTTGAAAATCGCCGGCTCCTCGACGCGCCGCCGCACGACGAACGACACGATCGCCGGCAGCAGGCCGAGTGCGAACATGCCGCGCCAGCCGATGACCGGTAACAGGAGCGGCGTCAGCAGCGCTGCGGCGAGCACGCCTAGCTGCCAGCCCAGCCCGACATACGACGACGCGCGCGCCCGTTGTGACGCCGGCCACGCTTCGGCCACGAGCGTCATGCCGATGCCGAATTCGCCGCCGAGGCCGATCCCGGCGATCGTCCGGTACACGAGCAGGTCGGTATAGCCTTGCGCGAGCGCGCAAAGACCGGTGAACACCGCGAAGATCAGGATGGTCCATGTGAGCATGCGTACGCGGCCAAGGTAGTCGCTGAGCACGCCGAAGATGATCCCGCCTGCAACCGCGCCGATCAGCGTCCAGCTAACGAGCGAGCCGGCCTGCGTCGATGAAAGGTTCAGGTCGGCGGCGATCACCGGCAGCATGAAACCGAGGATCAGCAGGTCGAAGCCATCCATCGCGTAACCGAGCAGCGACGCAAGCAGCGCGCGGCCGGCATAGCCGCGCCGTTCGGGCATCGTGGAAACGGGGGAAGAAGAAGCGACGTTCATTGGGCGTTCTCGTCAAACAGGCAAATTCAGGCTTGCGGCCGGAAGGACCGCCAATCCGGTCGCGCTGGCCCCGGGTGCAACGCAGCCGCGCCGGCAGCTTCGGCGCAGCGGAGAATCACGCGGCCAAACCGGAAAATCGCGTGAGTGTAAAGGCGGCCCTTGCGGGTCACAAGCTGGCCAAAAAGCCAGGATACGCGACGAAAGCCACCTCGGTACGCCCTGGAATGCCCCGGAACGCGATCCTGCGTTCCGGGACTCCTCGGAACGGCCCGGATCGGGTAAAATATTGGGCTACGCGCGCAGCAAACCGGCCTGTTCCAACTGCCCGGCTGCGTATTTCGTGAGAACGAGTCGTGAGTAACGAGTCGTGAGCGATGAGTCGTGAATGACGAGTCGCACGCGGTGAGTTGTCCGTGACGAGCCGCCCGTCAAGGCACGAAATACCCCGCTTGCTGCGCCACCGGGCCGTGCGCCCGCCCTCCCCGCTCACACCCAAGGATCCGCCCATGACAGGCTTCGATCGCCAGACGATCTCCGACACGACCGCCAAAATGCTGCTCGAAGTGCAGGCCGTGCACTTCAACGCGGAAAAACCGTACATCTTCACGTCCGGCTGGGCGAGCCCGGTCTACATCGACTGCCGCAAGCTGATTTCGTATCCGCGCGTGCGCCGTGGCCTGATGGAGATGGCCGAAGCGACCATTCTGCGCGACGTCGGTTACGAGCAGATCGACGCCGTTGCGGGTGGTGAAACCGCCGGTATCCCGTTCGCCGCGTGGCTGTCCGACCGTCTGATGGTGCCGATGCAGTACGTGCGCAAGAAGCCGAAGGGTTTCGGCCGCAACGCACAGATCGAAGGCCTGTTGACTGAAGGGCAGCGCGTCCTGCTGGTTGAAGACCTGACCACCGACAGCCGCAGCAAGATCAACTTCATCAACGCGCTGCGCACGGCCGGCGCCCAGGTGAACCACTGCTTCGTGCTGTTCCACTACAACATTTTCAAGGAAAGCGTGTCGGTGCTGAAAGACATCGACGTTGACCTGCACGCGCTCGCCACGTGGTGGGATGTGCTGCGCGTCGCGAAGGAATCCGGCTACTTCGAGACGAAGACGCTCGACGAAGTCGAGAAATTCCTGCACGCACCGGCCGAATGGTCCGCCGCGCATGGTGGCGCAACGGCCGCCCCGCAGTAAGCGCCGCAGCGCTTCGCTCTGGCCGGGCCACCCCGCGCCTGCATGAAGAAACAAGAAAGCCGCCGGTCTTGCAGACAGGCGGCTTTTGTTATCCGACGCCCATACCGCGGCACCTCCACAATGGGTCGGGCTACAAGGCTGCGTCGTGCTCGTCCGGCGTGTAGGAAGACAGATTCATCAAGCCGTTGCTTTGCGCATATTGAAACAGTTCCGAATCGCGCTCGAGGCCCAGCTTGCGCATCGCCGTATTTTTCTGCGTGCTGATTGTCTTGATGCTGCGGCTCAACTGCTCAGAAATTTCCTTGATCGTCATACCGGACACGAACAGCCTCACCACCTCCAGTTCCCGCCGCGACAGCATGACTTCGGTTGTCTTGCCGCTGGCGTTGACGCGCAACGATTCAAGCGACGCCCGCACCGAAGGGCTCATGTATTCCTGCCTGCGGCTGACGTGTTGCACAGCAAATCCGATGTGGCCCAGATCATCCGACTTGTTCACCACCGACTCGACACCGAGTTCGCTCAGACGCTTGAGTAGCGCGGCGTTCTCGAGCATGGTCAGTACGACGATTGGCAGCGTGGGGAAATTGCGGCGCAGGTACCCGATCAGCGGCAGGCCGTCGCCGAACTGGCCGCCCGGCATGGCGAGGTCGGTGATAAGGACGTCGCAGGGCACACTGTGCAGAATCCTGATCAGTTCCGTCGATTGCCGCGCGCGCGCGACCACCTGAATATCCGGAAATTTGAGCAATGCGGTTTCGGCACCGAACAGGATGACGGGATGATCATCGGCCACAACGACTCTGGTTTGCTCCTGCATTACGCTCCTTTCGACTGACACTCGACGCCGATTTACCGGTCATTTCACGTGTTCTTGATTGGTTAGGGTTGCTTGCGATTCTGTCGGCAGCGCAATTCGTCTGAATATAGCCGATTTCCTTGCCCGGCGGCCCTTTAGGGGAATGAATCGCCACAAAGAAACAGGATATTGGACTTGAACCGACGCCAGGGCACAAAATAGGGACAATCATCCTTGTGACGGCGACCATGTCGCTACCCTGACAGGAGAACCGGTACATGCGCTCGCGTTGCCTCGTGGTATCGCCTGCTTCGCTCCGCCCCCGTCTGTCGTCGTTCGCGCTGGCGATGTCCAGCATTGCACTCGTCATTGCCCCCGGCCTGCACGCGCGCGCCGAGGGCACATTCGGACTGGCCAGCACCAGTTTCCATGACGGCGGGACCGTCGCATTGGCTCAGGTGTTCGACCAGGACTGCAAAGGCGGTAACCGCTCGCCGCAACTGTCCTGGCACGATGCGCCCGCCGGCACGCGCAGCTTCGCCGTCACGATGCTCGACCCGGATGCACCCGGTCGCGGCTGGTGGCACTGGGCGGTTGCCGGGATTCCATCCAGCGTCGACCGGTTGCCCGAGAACGCCAGCGCGTCGGGCTACCTTCAAAAGCTCGGCGCCGTTGAGGCACGCAACGACTTCGAAACCGACGGCTACGGCGGCCCGTGTCCGCCAGCTGGCAAACCACACCACTATGTCGTGACCGTGTATGCGCTCGGCACCTCGAACCTGCGGCTCGCGCAGGGCCGGCCGCCACTGATGTTCGATCACGAGATCGGCACGGCGACGCTCGGTTCGGCAAAGATGGTTGTCACATATGGTCGCTAGCCCGTCCGTCTGGCGTAGAAGCGCCGGCGGGCCGGCCTTGCGCACGGACGTCGCTCACTGAGTCGCCGCACCGGATCGGCGCAGAAACAGCACCGATTGTCGCGGCAGGCGAAATTCAGTCATCCCCCGCAGCTATCCCAAAAGCGGCGTCGCCGGAGAAGCGCGGTGGTTAAATATGATGCAATGCCCAACCGTCGAGCCCACGTCCGCCGGCTGGGACGCACCGTTCGACTCTCTCCTGGAGCTTACTCATGTCGAAGATCGTCATCGTGTATCACAGCGGTTATGGCCACACGAAAAAACTCGCCGAAGCCGTGCTCGCCGGTACCCTCGACGCCGGTGCGGACGCGCGGCTCATTGCTGTCGGTGATCTCGATGATGCCGGCTGGGCGGAGCTGAACGCCGCCGACGGCATCATCTTCGGCGCCCCTACCTACATGGGCGGTCCGTCGGCCGACTTCAAGAAGTTCGCCGATGCAAGCTCGAAGCAGTGGTTCACGCAGGACTGGAAAGACAAGGTCGCCGCAGGGTTCACTAACTCGGCGTCGATGAATGGCGACAAGTTCTCGACGATCCAGTATTTCGTCACGCTTGCAATGCAGCACAGCATGATCTGGGCAGGCACGGGCATGATGCCAGCCAACACCAGGGCGGCGACCCGCAACGACCTGAACTACGTCGGGGGCTTCACGGGGCTGCTGGCCCAGTCCCCGGCCGATGCGTCGCCGGAGGAAGCGCCGCCGCAAGGCGACCTCGACACGGCAAAAGTGTTCGGCGCGCGCGTCGCCGCCGTCACCGCCCGCTGGACCGCCAATCGCTGACCCGGGCAGCCTGCCCCTGCGCGTTGTTCCTGGCGACGCCCAGGCTGACGCGCCTCAGGGGCTGGACCGACGCCGGCTGAACGCGCCGGCCTATGCGTATTCAATCGGTCTTCATCGGCAGGCATCTCATCTGCAACGCCGTCATTCCGACGTCATTTACGCGGCGCAACGTCTTTTTTCACCGACGCTTGTGCACGCTCGCCGCCATACGGTCTTAAAATGGCGTTCCGGCGCGCAGAGGCGCCCCCGTATTCCAGCAAGCCAGTGAGATCGAGATGAGCACGAAAGTATTTGTCGACGGACAGGAAGGCACGACCGGCCTGAAGATTTTTGAATACCTGTCGCAACGCGCCGACGTGGAGATCCTGCGTATCGAAGAAGCGAAGCGCAAGGACCTCGACGAGCGCCGTCGCCTCATCAATGCGTCGGACGTAACGTTCCTGTGTTTGCCGGACGTGGCCTCGCGCGAATCGGCCTCGCTCGTCGACAACGACCACACTGTGCTGATCGATGCGAGCACCGCATTTCGCACCAGCGCCGACTGGGCCTATGGCCTGCCCGAACTGGCTCGCGCGCAGCGCGAGCGCCTGCGCACCGCGAAGCGCATTGCTGTGCCGGGCTGCCACGCGTCGGCGTTCGTGCTGGCCATGCGCCCGCTCGTCGATGCGGGTCTCGTCAGCGCCGACTTCGCCGCGCACAGCTATTCGATCACCGGCTACAGCGGCGGCGGCAAGAAAATGATCGCGGACTACGAAGCCGGCGGCAACGCGAAGCTCTCGAGCCCGCGTCCTTACGCGCTGGGCCTCACGCACAAGCATCTGCCGGAGATGGCGGCGCATACGGGGCTCAAGTCGGCACCGGTGTTCACGCCGATCGTCGGCAACTTCTACAAGGGCCTCGCCGTCACGACCTTCTTCTCGCCCGGGCAACTCGCACGCCAGGCGACACCGCAGGACGTGCAGGCGCTCTTCGCCGAGTACTACGCCGGCGAGGCTTTCGTGCACGTCGCACCGTTCGATGCCGACGACAACCTCGATAGCGGCTTCTTCGACGTGCAAGCGAACAACGACACGAACCGCGTCGATCTGTTCGTGTTCGGCAACGCGGATCGCTTTGTCACCGTCGCGCGACTCGACAACCTCGGCAAGGGTGCGTCGGGCGCGGCGATCCAGTGCATGAACCTGGCGATCGGCGCCCCTGAAGAAAGCGGATTGAAGCGCTGATTTCCTGCCCCGCAGACGGCACCTGCCGTCCCGCGTTTGGAACACCCCGGAGCCGGCTTTCTCGAAGCCGGCTTTTTTATTTCTTTCATTTGTGTTACGCGATTATCAATCCGGCAATTAATCAGTAATAGCCCGGATTACTTTTCTACATCCCTCCATTTGATCGATCCCAAAGCCGAGCCGAAGGCCGATCCCTTGCGGTGTCATACCGGTTTTGACGCAAGTTTTGACGGAGAGCGGCGCGTGCCGTCGATCACCGGATATCAGGCGAAAGCGCGAGGGGTAGTTGAGGGCAAAAAAAAGCCCACCAACGAGGGCGGGCTGAATCCATATCAGAGGAGACATGGAGGAGACAGGAGTAAATGTAGCAAAACATTTGGTGCGATGCAACATCGCAACTAGAGGAAACACTCAGAGTTGCGTTCGCGCGACACTCAGGCGTCGGTCATGGAAAGAATGAAGCGCAGCTCGTCGATGCTCACCGGCTTGACGAGATGGACGTCGAAGCCGGCCGCCAGCATCAGGTCCCGCTGCTGAGGCCGCCCCCAGCCGGTCAACGCAATCAGAAGCAGTGGATGGTCTGCGCTGCGGGCGCGCAACTCGCGCGCAGTGCCGGAGATGTCCATGCCTGGCATCTCGCACTCGACAATGACCACGTCTGGGCTGTAGCGCGCGATGGCGTCGAGTGTCTCTTCGCGGGTGCGTGCGGGCGCGACTTCGTAGCCCATGCCTTCAAGCAGATTCGCAAAACCGGTCAATGCTTCATCGTCATGATCGGCAAGCAGGATGCGCGTGCACATTGCTGTCTCCAGCGAGGTTTTGCGGCGTCATCGACTGTGCTGCGGCGTGATGTGCCCACTATTTGGGGCGCGCCGTCGAGATTCGCACAGATTCGAGCGTCACTTATGTGCTTTGATCCGCATTTCAGCGATCAAATTTCATTCTTTAGATAAATCTGGTCGCGCTTCTTGCAATGCATCAAATGGCTCGCGCAGGATTTGCCTCAGCCGGGCGACCGGCGAAGACCCGCCACGGGGTTTTCCGGATGCATGGCGAGGCCGCTTTCGGCGAGTGCGCTGCGCAGCAGGTCGGCGGCCGGGTAAGCCGGCCCGCCAAAGAGCCGTGCACGAACAACACATCGACGCCGGTGCGGAAATCGGACACATCGATAATCTGGAACGCCTCGCGATGCGGCGAGCGCTCCAGCATTTTGGGCGACACGAGGCCGATGCCGAGCCCGCGAACCCTGAGGTCAGTGCCGCACCAGCGCCATCATCGCGCCGAAGCCGACGAACACGCCGCCCGTCAGCCGGTTGAACGCCCGCGCCACATTGCGGCTCCTCAGCTTACCGCCGATGCGTGTGCCGAAGCCCGCGTAGACCAGATACCAGCTCACCTCGATTACCGCGAACGTCGCGACGAGCATGCCAAACTGCGGCAGCGTCGGCCGGCTGGCGTCGATAAACTGCGGCAGCAGCGCGGCGGCGAACAGGATCGCCTTCGGATTGCTGCCCGCGACCAGAAAGCCATTGCGGAACATCGACCACGCCGTGCGCGAGCGTCCCGCCTTCGTGACGGCGCCCGCGTCGGCTTGCCCGGCAGCGGTCTCGTCGGCCGGGGCGCGCCATGCCTTGATGCCGAGATAGACCAGATACGCCGCGCCGATCAGCCGCAACGCGTTGAACATGGCCGGCCACGCTTCGAGAAATACACCGAGCCCGGCCGCCGAAACCGAGAGCATCAGCACCAGTGCCGACAGACAGCCTGCCATCGTGGCGCCCGAACGGCGCAGGCCGTGCTGTGCGCCGTGCGTCATCACGAGCAGCATGTTCGGACCGGGGATGGCGGAAACGACAAAAACGGTGGCGACGAACAGCCACCAGGTGTGCAGACTCATGACGAACGACAACGGAAAACGAAAGGGACGGCCATTATGCCTTTGACACGCGCACTTTTGCGAGGAATCAACGGGTTAGCCGACTCCCCCAGCAGGACACTTCAGCGCCCGGCCCGACGCGCCGCGACCTGCCCCAGCACCGCGAAATCCTTGTCCCCGTCGCCGTGCGCGACGGCTTCGAGCAGGCTGTCGCGCACCACGCTTGCCACCGGTAACGGTGTGGACACGGTATCAGCCGCCGCCAGCGCAAGCCGCACGTCCTTCAGTCCAAGCCGCGCCTTGAAGAGCGCCGGCTCATAACGCTGCTCGGCAATCATCTTCCCGTACCCCTGATACACCGGTCCCGGAAACACGCTGTTCGTGATCACGTCGAGGAAATCCTGCGTCGCGACGCCGTGCCCGGTCAGCAGCGCGGACGCCTCGCCGAGCGTCTCGACCGCCGAAGCCAGCATGAAATTCACCGCCAGCTTCATCACGTTCGCCTGCTGCGGCAGCGAGCCGATCCGCCAGGTCTTCTGGCCGATCGCGTCGAAAACCGGCTGCACGCGGTCGATCGCCTCGGCGGGACCGGCTGCAACGATCGTCAGCTTCGCGGCGGCAGCCACGTCCGGCCGGCCGAGCACCGGCGCCGCCACGTAGTTCAGGCCGCGCTCCGCGTGCGCGTGCGCGAGCGATTCCGCGAGCGCGACCGAAATCGTCGCCATGTTCACGTGAATCAGGCCGCGCGGCGCGCTTTCCAGCAGGCGGGCGTCGATCACCGCGCGGACCGCGTCGTCGTCCGCGAGCATCGAGAACACCGCGTCGCCGGTAAAGGCTGCGGCCGGCGTGGCGACCACCTGCGCGCCCTGAGCGGCAAGCGCCTGCGCGCGTTCCGGCGAGCGGTTCCACACCCGCACGCTGTGGCCGGCTTTCAGAATGTTTGCAACCATCACGGCGCCCATCTCGCCGAGCCCGATAAATCCGATGTCCATGCTGGACCTCCTCCGTCCTGAATGAAACGGAAGTAGACCACAGCCGTGCGACACGTGCATAACAGCACACCACCGCGCGCGGTGCGATACTGGTGCGATGGTCACGGCGACATTCCGGTTTTACGAAGAGCTGAACGACTTTATCGCGCGGCCGCTGCGCCGCAGTTCGTTCAGTTGCGTCTGCGCGCGCGACGCCACGGCGAAGCACATGATCGAGGCACTCGGCGTGCCGCATACCGAAGTCGAGCTGATCCTGGTGAATGGCGAATCGGTCGGCTTCGAGCATCCGCTGGCGGATGGCGATCGCGTCGCCGTCTATCCGAAGTTCGAATCGCTCGATATCCAGCCACTGCTGCGCGTGCGCGAAAAGCCGCTACGCGTCACGCGCTTCATCGCCGACGCGCACCTTGGCGGCCTCGCCCAGTTGCTGCGGCTCGCAGGTTTCGACACGCTCTACGACAACCACTATCCCGACGAAGACATCGAAGCGCTTGCCGCCAGCGAACATCGCATCGTGCTCACGCGCGACCGTGAATTACTGAAACGTCGCACGATTACGCACGGCTGCTATGTCCGCGCGCTGAAACCGGAACAGCAGCTGCGCGAGATATTCGACCGGCTCGATCTGGCGGGCAGCGCGCAGCCGTTCCGACTGTGCCTCGCGTGCAACGCGCCGCTGCGGCGCATTGCCAGAGACGAAGTGATCGGCCGGGCACCGGAAGGCGTGCTCGAGCGGCACAAACGCTTCGTCACCTGCGACATCTGCCAGCGCGTGTTCTGGGAAGGCACCCACTGGCAACGGATGCGGGCGTTGATGGACCAGGTTGCGGGCGAACGGCGAGCAGACGCGTCGCCCGATCCCGCGTGACCCGCTGCGGCGGGTGTGCGCCGCGCGATGCGTACAATGCAGGATTGTTGACCTATTCCTATTTCCGCAGAGGCACGAACGCATGGCGATGAAAAAAACCGACCTTGAGAAGAACAAGGCGCTCAAGCTGACAAACGACATGAAAAAGGCCACTGCCGAGCGTTTCGGCAAGCCTGCCGCGCAGCCGGCACTCGACCGCCGCGCGCAGCGCAAGCTCGATCAGGAGCAAGGCCTCGTGCCGTTCGCGTGCAAGCTGAACGCGGAACTGGTGGACCAGCTCAAAGAGCGGGCCGCGGCGCATCCTGACGGCATGACCGGCCTCCTCACCGAAGTGCTGAAGCGCGGCCTCGCAGCCGACGCCTGACTCCGGCAAGAGCCGCCCTGGTGCGGATGAGCGCCGCTGAAGGCGACGGCCACCGCGGCGAAAGCACCGCCGCACAAACAAAAAAGCCAGGGCATACACCCTGGCTTTTTCGCTGACAGACGAGACCATTTCCGGCCTGTCCGCCTGCACAAAGCAACGCTTAGTTCTGCGTGCCCTTGTCGTTCGTGCCGGCTGCCGATGCGGCTTCCGAAACATGAGCCTTCTTGCCGTGCGTCTTCAGTTGCTTGTGCGTGTGCTTCGGCTTGGCTGCGCTGGCAGCTGCCGGTGCGGAAGCGTCTTGTGCAAAAGCCTGAAACGACACGAGTGCGAACGAGGCTGCGACGAGCGAGGCGATGATCTTCTTCATAGTGAGTTATTCCCCAAACCTGAACGACTTGATCAATGTGAATGAATAAGGACAACACGGTGAAAAACGCTGAACGACGGCGTCGCCAGGAAGTTCCCCGCGGGGAGTATCACGCACCGTAGGCGGTTTGTCATCCCATAAAAGTCGATATGTATTTTCCGGGAGACACGTTCCTTTCCTTAAGCTTTCAATCGACTTTTAAGCATTTTCTGCCGGCCTGAACAGCGCGCCATAGCCTTTGTTCAGACGAGATTTCGCAGCAGGCTCGCGGTTTCCTGAAGCACGGGCAGCACGCGGTGCAATGCGCCGTTCTGCGACTCCTGACCGATCGACATGCTGACACTGATGGACGCAACGATGTTGCCGTGCCGGTCGCGCAGCGGCACGGCCACGCCGCGCATGCCGAGTTCCAGCTGCTGGTCGGTGACGACGTAGCCATTGCGGCGGGCGTCTTTCAGCACGTCGCGAAGCTGGTCGATGCTGGCGTACGTGTACGGCGTGAACACCTTGATCTGATACGACGCGAGCCATTGCTCGATCTCTTCGGGCGCGCGCGCCGCCAGCAACACCAGCCCCGCCGACGACAACGGCGCCGGCACCCGTGAGCCAAGCACGAAGCCGACCGCGGTCGCGCGATTCACGCCGTTGCGTGCGACGTACACGACGTCGTCCTCATCGAGAATCGCAACGAGCGCGCTTTCCTGCACCACCCCCGTGATCCGCTGAAGGAACGGTTGTACGGTGCGCGGCAGGCGCGCGGAATCCAGATACGACTGACCGAGCCGCAGCACACGCGGCGCAAGCCAGAACAGCTTGCCGTCGGTATCGACATAACCCAGTTCGTGCAGCGTCAGCAGGTAGCGGCGCGCAGCCGTGCGCGAAAGCGCCGCCCGTCCGGCTACCATCGTCGGCGTCATGCGGGCGTGTTCTTCGTCGAATGCCTCGATGATCGCGAGTGCCTTCGCGGCCCCGGCAATCCAGTCCTTGTCGTCCATCGTCTCCACCTGTGCGGGATCAAAGCGCCCCTGCGGTGCGCCCGTGTCGCGCGATTATCGCGCGAACGGAACGCAGATCGACTCAGCGTTTTCCACGAAGTCCGGCGTGTTTGCCATCGCATGCGGCGCGCCCGCGTATCATGTGACGCGATCCGACGCGGTTATCCAGCCGGGGCGGCCTGACCGGAGCGTGGTCATTCGCTGTCCACCGGCCGTGAGCCTGAGCCAGGCTGGCGTCTCCAGGGGAACGAGCCGTCAGAAACCCACACCGAGAGAATCGTTCGTTTGAAATCCGATACCCGCAAACATCTTCGCGCCAACCTGTTGATGCTGCTTGCCGCCCTGATCTGGGGCTCCGCCTTCGTCGCGCAACGCCTTAGCCTCGACGCGATCGGGCCGTTCCTGTTCACCGGACTGCGCTTTCTGCTCGGCGCGGCTGTCGTGACGGTTCTGCTCGCGTGCCTGCGTCCGGCGCGCGCCCGTATCGCGGACCCAAGCCCCGCTGCCGGCGCGACTGGCGGCTCGCACGCCCTTTTGATGTCGGGCGCGGTGCTTGGTCTGCTGCTCGCCGCCGCCATCTCGATGCAGCAGATTGGCCTGCAATACACGAAGATCGCCAATGCCGGCTTCATCAGCTCGCTCTATGTCGTGATCGTCCCGCTGCTGGGCGTACTGATGCGGCATCAGACGGCTACCGGAACATGGCTCGGTGCACTGCTTGCCGCGCTCGGCATGTATTTCCTGAGCGTCAACGAGCAATTCGTGATTCTCGATGGCGACTGGTACCAGCTTGCCGGGGCGTTCGTGATTTCGGCGCAGGTGATGCTCGTGAGCCGGTTCGCGCGCCGGCACGATCCGCTCAAGCTCGCGCTCGTGCAGTTCGTCACGTGCGGCGTGGTGTGTCTCGCCGTCGGCGTCGTATGCGAGCCGTTGCGTCTGGCCGATATTGTTCGGGCCGCGCCGACGATCATCTATGGCGGCGCGCTGTCGGTTGGCATTGCGTACACGATTCAGGTAGTCGCACAGAAAGATGCCGCGCCCGCGCATGCGGCAGTGATCTTCAGCATGGAAGGCGTATTCGCCGCGCTGGCCGGCTGGCTGGTGCTGGGAGAGACGCTGTCGTCGCGCTCGCTCGTGGGATGCGGCCTGATGCTCGCGGGCCTGATCGTGTGTCAGGTGATGCCGGCCTGGGAAAGCCGGAGGCAGGCTTCGTCGTCGATCGGGCTGCGGTAGGCGGCGCCCAGCTGTCTCTTCCGCGGTAAAAAGACCGTTATGCTGCGGGTTATACCTGCATGCGGCCGAACTCTCACGCGAGAACAAAGATATGACTTCAGCCAGTGACACGCTCAGCATGGCGCTGTTCTGTGATTTCGAAAACGTCGCACTCGGCGTGCGCGATGCAAAGTACGATCAGTTCGATATCAAGCTCGTGCTTGAACGTCTGCTGCTCAAGGGCAGCATTGTCGTCAAGAAGGCGTACTGCGACTGGGAGCGTTACAAGGGCTTCAAGGCCGCGATGCATGAAGCGAACTTCGAACTGATCGAGATTCCGCATGTGCGCCAGTCCGGCAAAAACTCGGCCGACATTCGGCTCGTCGTCGACGCGCTCGATCTCTGCTATACGAAGTCGCACGTCAACACGTTCGTCATCATCAGCGGCGACTCCGATTTCTCGCCACTCGTATCGAAGCTGCGCGAGAACGCGAAACAGGTGATCGGCGTGGGCGTCAAGCAATCGACGTCCGACCTGCTGATCGCCAATTGCGACGAATTCATCTTCTATGACGACCTCGCGCGTGAAAGTCAGCGTGCGGTGGCCAAACGCGAGACGCGCGAAACCCAGCCGGCCGCAAGACGCTCGCCCGATGAAGAAAGGCGTCGCAAGGAAGAACTGGAGGCGCGCCGGCTCGAAGCCATCGAAATGGCCGTGCAGACTTTCGATGCCCTCGTCACCGAACGCGGCGACAGCGGCAAGGTGTGGGCCTCCGCCCTCAAGGACGCGATCAAGCGCCGCAAGCCCGATTTCAGCGAGTCGTACTACGGCTTTCGCGCCTTCGGCAATCTGCTTGAAGAGGCACAGGCGCGCGGTCTGCTGGAAGTCGGCCGTGACGAAAAATCGGGCACCTATGTCTATCGCCCGACCGTCGGCGCGTCTCGTGCCGAACCGGTGAGCGAGCGCGCTCCCGCGTCAAGGCAGTCCGCGCCGAGGCAGGCCGGGCCGAAGCAGGCCGCGCCGGAAGAGCCTGCACCCGAAGTTGTTGCGCCGGAAGTGTCGACCGAACCGGAAGTGGCGGCGGAACCCGTTGCAACGCGCCGCAAGGGTCGCGGAAGCCGCAAGCCGTCGGAGAAGAAAAAAGCAAAAGCGACTACGCCCGAAGAAGCCAGGGAAGTAGCAGAAGTGCTGACTGAAGTGGCAGTGTGGGCGTCTGCAGAAACCGCACAGGCGGCGCAGGTGGAACCGCTGGAGCCGCCGCCGCAAGCCGATCAACCGGCCCCGAAAGCGAAGGCGGCCAAAACGGCGCGCAAGACCGCTACCCGCAGCCGTCGCCCGCGCAAGGCAGCCGATGCCGCCCCTGATAAATAGCATTTGGGCGCGCTGGACGCCTTTCGCGCGCGTCTGCCGCCAACGGCTCTGAACGAGCGAGGCCAATAGGCGCGCCAGCCGCGCTGGCGTAACGTCGCCTTTGGGCAGCGTGGGAACCGTCCGATTCCGACGCTGCGAGCGCTTACAGGTTATCGATTGACCGAGGCGTCACTCGCTGCCGTCGTCGCGTCAGCGTGATCGGTCGCCATTGCGCTGATTGGATCGGCCGGAGCCGCGTTGGCCGGATCGGCCGGAATCACGTTGACCGGATCGGGCGGAATCACGCGGCTCACGACATTGTTCGGTGCGACCGGCGACGTGCGCACCACCGTATGGAGATAGTGATCCACAAGGCCGAAGAAGCGGTCATAGAATTTGCCCGATGGAATGGTCTCGCTCGAAATCTTCACCATCGCATCGCTATTCGAGCGAATCGGCAACGACAGCGAACCGAGCACGCTGAGCCCGACGCTCGCCGACGTATCGCTCTTCTTCAGTGCAAAGCCGTTCTGCACCGCATTCACATAGACGATGCTCGTATCGCTCGCCTCTTCGCCCGGCGTACAGACGACGTGAAATTCCACCACGACATGCGAATCGCCACTCGGCTGGAAATTCTTCGTACCGTCGACGGTGTCGGTGCGGGTCATCGTCGTCATATACCCCTGGCTCAGCAGTGCGCGACGCGCCGCTTCGCAGGTGTCGGTGCTGCTCGCGTTGAAATTGCGCGCGTAGGGGCTCGCGCCCGTGTCGAACTGCTCCTGCTGGAACTTCGGCTGTGGCGTGCTGGAGCAGCCCGTCAGCGCGACGAGTCCCAGCAGCAGCGTCGCGGCGGTGACTTTGGAAAACGGGATGGACATGATCGGAAAACGCAGGCTACGTAGCATCGAATGGCATGCATTGTAGAACCGTTGCGGCGCCGGAAGGGATCGCGGACGCAGTCCTCGACGATGCACTACGGTGGCGCGCACACGCTCCGTTGGATCAGTTCGATATACGGGGTAGTCGACAATTCTGTTTACGGCCAAACATCCTCGATAAATCAAAGAGTTACCAGGCCGAAACGACGGCTCGTGTCGCGAACGATGTTTGCGCACGCGAGGTCAGCTTCGGTATCGAAGCTTTTAAAATAATTTGCTTTACGGGACCGCACCCGCCGGGCCCGAGCCCCAGAAGTCATCTACACCTCCGGTCTTACAGTTTCGCTCCCCTTGTTCAACGGCAGAGGGACGCTTCTTCCCTTGGCGTGGCGTCCTTTGCCACGTTCCTCATCAGTGCGGCGATACACGTCACCAGGCAGCACGGTGTCGACCTGACTGTCTATGCGCCGAGGTAGTTTTCGGCACGGGAGACGCCGATAAGGATTTCGTGTCCCACATGATTCCCCATCATCAGGGCGCCATCGAGATGGCAAAGATTGAACTGAAATATGGCAAGGACCCCGAGCTGTAGCGGTTGGCCACAAATATCATCAACGCCCAGCACGACGAAATTGGCTTTATGCAGAGATGGCAGGCGAAACACGGCGGCAAATGACGGCCTGGTCAATGCCGACGAACGCGCATCAAGGAGGAATTCGAACGCGCTTGAGCTTGCGCTGACAGGATGAACACCCGATTTGGGTGCGTCGAAACTCGTCCGCGAGCATACAGTCGCTATCGGGCGCAGCCATCGGTGAATCAGTCGTCATCGTCACCATGATGATGGTGTTCCCATCCACGGTGGCGACCGTGGTCATGCCACCTGCGCTCGTCGTAATCCCCTTCATAGCGGTAACCGTAGCCATAGACCGGGGCTGGCGCGTAGACCACTGGCGGCGCCTCGTACACGACCGGCGGTGGTGCGACATAGACGGGGCCCGGAACACCCAGAAACACTCCGATGTCCGCATGAGCGAGAGCCGCGCTGGATGCGCACGTAGCGGAAAGGCCCACCGCCAGAAAAAGGGTAGCGCGTTTCATGGAATTCTCCTGCCCTGCTCACTTCTGGCGGGTGCCAGACATTGGCGGACGACGCGGATTTTAGAGGTGGCGCGCGAAAGCAGGTGCGGCTGAAATGTCAATTCTGTAACCGGCAGTAACCCACTGTGAGGTACTGCCGGTTCCGATAACGATTACGACGCGGTCAGGGAGTCGCCCGAGACATGGACGCGTTCGCCGACCTGGACCGTCGGCTGCGTCGAGTACGTGAAATTCCGGTAGCTGCCATCCTGCATCCTGACCTGCACCTGATAGCTCGTCGCCTTGCGCACCGCATGCTCTATACCATTGCCCGCGAGCCCGCCACCAACTGCGCCAGCAATCGTTGCCAAAACTCGACCACGTCCCCCACCGACCTGATTTCCCAACAGCCCGCCGGCGACAGCGCCGCCTACGGCTCCGAGCCCCGTCGTCGGCTCGGATTCCTGGACTGCGTTGACGGCGACAACCTCCCCGGCATTCGGGTCAACTGCTACTGGCCTTGGAGCGGGTTGAGCCTGACTTTGATAGGTATCGTTGTTCGCATACCTCGGAGCCTGCTCAACCGGAGCGCTACGGTGATGACGGACGCGCGGCTGGGCTGGCGCGTCCTGCGTCGCGCGTTGTTCAACGTACGGTTGCGGCGAAGTGACCGGCGCGCTGGCGACTGGGGCGGCGGCCGCTACAGCTTGCGTCGGAGGCGCAGTCACCGCGCGGGACGTCGGAAGAAGTCCGGTCATCGCCGCGATACCCGTGGCGCTGGCCAGGATGACCGCCACGGCCGCACCCGCGACCAGAGGGTGAATGCGACTGCGCTGCGGTGAACTGGAAGTCAAGTTGGTGCTCATGTCGCGCTCCGTTGATGTGTATCAGCAAGAACGCCGCAGCCGACGAACCGGTGCACCTGGCGGCAACGAGATTTGTAAGCAGTTGTACTGCTCCCCGACGGGCCCGGGGCGTGGTTTCCTCTCAAGCGCGTCCCCCGCTCCGTCTGGATGAAAGGGGGCAGCGCATGCGCCCCGAATCAGCAAGCTCACACGGTGCGTGCGAAGTGACTTCTGAATTAAGGTCTGCGGAGCGCCGGGCTAACGGTTGACGTCGCCGGCTGATTGGCCCGATAGAGCCATAAAAAGAAGCCACGTGGACGACACGAGTGTTGAGTGCCTCGCGACATCAAGGCGTAACAGACCAGCCTACGCGAATCCAGAAATCTGAGGTGCAATTGCAAAAAAGGGCGCTGAAAAAATGCTCCAGCGCCCCTTTGACTTTAGTTCTGGTTACGCCTTGTCAGGTAAGGCAGCGCGGCTGGTCACAGCCCCCGTAACCAAAACTAAATCGATGCCTCGTCACCGAAATTAATGCAACTCAGCACACACACAAGTCGCGCAGTCACCTTACTTCATTCAACAGTGACCGACTTCGCCAGATTCCTCGGCTTGTCCACATCGGTCCCACGCGCACACGCCGTGTGATAGGCCAGCAACTGCAGCGGCACCACGTGCAGAATCGGCGACAGCAACCCGTAGTGCTCCGGCATCCGGATCACGTGTATGCCGTCCTCATTGATGATCCGCGTATCCGCATCCGCGAACACATAAAGCTGACCGCCGCGCGCCCGCACTTCCTGAATGTTTGACTTCAACTTCTCGAGCAGCGTATCGTTCGGCGCGACCGTCACCACCGGCATCGCCTCGGTCACCAGCGCGAGCGGCCCGTGCTTCAGTTCACCGGCCGGATAGGCTTCGGCGTGGATGTATGAAATTTCCTTCAGCTTCAGTGCGCCTTCCAGTGCGATCGGATAGTGCAGTCCGCGCCCGAGGAACAGCGCATTTTCCTTGCGCGAGAACTCTTCCGACCACGCGATGATCTGCGGCTCCAGCGCAAGCACACTATTCAACGCCGCCGGCAGGTGACGCAGCTGGCGGATATAGTCCGCTTCCTGCGACACGCTCACATGCCCGCGAATCTTGCCAAGCGTCGCCGCGAGGATGAACAGTGCGACGAGCTGCGTGGTGAACGCCTTCGTCGACGCCACGCCGATCTCCCGTCCCGCATGCGTGAGGAACGACAGTTCGGTCAGGCGCACCATCGCGCTCGTGCCGACGTTGCACACGGCCAGCGTGTGCCTGTGGCCAAGCGATTGCGCGTGCTTGAGCGCAGCCAGCGTATCCGCCGTCTCGCCCGACTGCGAAATCACCACCACCAGCGACTTCGGGTCCGGCACCGAGTCGCGATACCGGTATTCGCTGGCAATCTCCACCTGCGTGCGGATCTTCGCGACAGACTCGAGCCAGTACTTCGCCGTCAGCCCCGAGTAATAACTCGTGCCGCACGCCAGAATCAGCAGGTTGTCGATTTCGCCGAACGCCTTCGCGGCACCTTCGCCAAAGAGCGAGGCGTCGAAGGCATCGGCTTTCGGGATCGTGTCGCCGATCGCGCGCGGCTGCTCGAAGATTTCCTTCTGCATGAAGTGACGATACGGCCCAAGTTCGACCGCGCCGCCATATGCCGTGACCGTGCGCACTTCGCGCTGCACGTCCGTGCCGTCGCGATCGGCGATGCGCACGCGTTCGAGCGTCAGCTCGCAGACGTCGCCCTCTTCGAGAAAGATGAAACGATCGGTGCTGCCCGCCAGCGCCAGCGCGTCGGAAGCGAGGAAGTTCTCACCCTCGCCGAGCCCCACCACCAGCGGCGAACCCTGTCGCGCACCGACGACCGTATGCGGCTGGTCCTTGTGTTCGACGGCAATGGCATACGCGCCATGCAGCTGCTTCACGGCCTCGCGTACCGCCGCGAACAGGTCGCCGCGATAAAGGCTGTGAATCAGGTGCGCGATCACTTCGGTATCGGTCTGCGAGACGAACTCGTAGCCCTTGCCGCGCAGCATTTCGCGCAGGGACTCGTAGTTTTCGATGATGCCGTTATGCACGAGCGCGAGCGCATCGCGCGAGAAGATCGGGTGTGCGTTATCTGTCACCGGCGCGCCGTGCGTCGCCCAGCGCGTGTGCGCAATGCCCGTGACGCCTTCCAGATGCGTTTCGCGCACCTGCTCGTCGAGATCGGCGACACGCGCGACGCTGCGCGCGCGACGCGGCTCGCCCTTCGCCAGCACGGCGACGCCGCAGGAATCGTAGCCGCGATATTCGAGGCGACGCAGTCCTTCGATCAGGACGGGGACGATATTACGTTGCGCAACTGCGCCGACAATGCCGCACATAGATTCTTGGTCCTTTGCAGGTTTGGAGCGCCGGGCGCGCGCCCGGCTGCCTTCAGCTCTTCTTCTTGGTCGGGCGGACGTAGCCGGTCTTGCCGACCTGCGTCTTTTCGTTCAGCACGAGAAGACCTTCTTCGACGTCCTTCCATACCGTCGTGCCCGCCGCGATCGTCACGCCGCGCCCGATTCGCACCGGCGCCACTAGCTGCGTATCCGAGCCGACGAACACATCGTCTTCGATAATCGTACGGAACTTGTTCGCACCGTCGTAGTTGCACGTGATCGTGCCCGCACCGATGTTCACTCTGGCTCCGATATCGGAATCGCCGATGTACGTGAGGTGATTCGCTTTCGAGCCGTGACCGAGCACCGCGTTCTTCACCTCGACGAAGTTGCCCACGTGCGACTCGTCCTTCAATGTCGCGCCGGGGCGCAGCCGCGCATACGGCCCGAGCACCACCTGCGCGCCAACTTCGGCGCCTTCGATATGCGTATAGGCATCGACGCGCGTGCCTGCACCGATCGTCGCGTTGCGGATCACGCAGTTCGGGCCGATCGTCACATTGTCCGCGAGCGTGACCTTGCCTTCGAACACGCAGTTGACGTCGATCGACACGTCGCGCCCGCACTCCAGCGTGCCGCGCACGTCGATGCGCGCCGGATCGGCGAGCGTCACACCCGCAACCAGCAGCGCCTCAGCCACATTGTGCTGGTGAATCCGCTCGAGTTCGGCCAGTTGCTGCTTGCTGTTCACGCCCAGCGTTTCCCACTCTTCGTCCGGCTGCGCGGTCACGACATCGAGACCCGCCTCGATCGCGAGTTCGACGACATCGGTCAGGTAATACTCGCCCTGCGCATTGTCGTTCCTCAGCGACGCGAGCCAGCCGGTCAGCTGCGCGGTTGGCGTGACGATGATGCCGGTGTTGATCTCGGCGATCTTCTGCTCGTCAGGCGTCGCGTCTTTCTGTTCGACGATGCGCAGCACCTTGCCGTTTGCATCGCGCACGATGCGGCCGTAACCGGTCGGGTCGTCGAGCGTCACGGTGAGGACGCCGTAACCGCCCCGCCCTGCCTTGTTGGTCAGGCGCCTGAGTGTGCTGGCGCGCGTGAGCGGCACATCGCCGTAGAGCACGAGCGTGGGCACCGATGGGTCGAGGAGCGGCAGCGCCTGCTGCACCGCGTGTCCGGTGCCGAGTTGCTGTTCCTGCACCGCGAACTGCACATCGGGTGCGGCTACAGCCGCGCGCACCGCTTCCGCGCCATGGCCGATCACGACGACGAGCCGGGTCGGTTCAAGCGTGCGCGCAGTATCGAGGACGTGAGACAGGAGCGGCCGGCCGGCCAGGGGATGCAGCACCTTGGGCAGCGCAGAACGCATGCGCTTACCGGTGCCTGCCGCCAAAATCACAATGTTCATGGCGCCGACTAGGGGGTCGAGTTTGGAGCGTTCGATTCTAGCATGGGCACCTCGACGAATTCAGGAAGACGCCCGCGCCGAAAGCGCCCGGAAGCCTGCGGCAGAAGGCTTCCGGCGTCACTCGAGAGGTTAGATATCGTCAAACTGCACGATCGAAATCGTTTGCGCTGACGCATTCTGCGTCGCCGCATCACCTGCACCGGTCGAACACGGTTCTTCGTCGAATGCGATATCGCCTTGAGGATCGGCTTCACCGCTCGCGCGCAGACTGCCGAACGGGAAAAGCTGGTGATCCATCAGATGCGACGGCACGACATTCGACAATGCATTGAACATGTTCTCGACGCGCCCCGGAAAACGCTTGTCCCAGTCGCGGATCAGCGCTTTCATTTCCGCGCGCTTCAGGTTCGGCTGGCTGCCGCACAGGTTGCACGGAATGATCGGGAATTCGCGCAGTTCGGCGTATTTCTCCAGATCCGTTTCCTTCACGTATGCAAGCGGACGGATCACGATGTTCTTGCCGTCGTCGGATTGCAGCTTCGGCGGCATGCCCTTCAGTTTGCCGCCGTAGAACAGGTTCAGCAGCAGCGTCTGCAGGATGTCGTCGCGGTGATGGCCGAGCGCGATCTTCGTCGCACCGAGTTCGCCGGCCACGCGATACAGGATGCCGCGCCGCAGACGCGAACACAGCGAGCACGTCGTCTTGCCTTCCGGCACGAGGCGCTTGACGATGCTGTACGTGTCCTGATTCTCGATGTGGAACGGGATCTCGAGCTGCGTCAGGTATTCCGGCAGCACGTGCTCCGGAAAGCCGGGCTGCTTCTGGTCGAGATTGACCGCCACGATGTCGAAGTTGATCGGCGCACGCTCGCGCAGGCGCATCAGGATGTCGAGCATCGCGTAGCTGTCCTTGCCGCCCGACAGGCACACCATCACCTTGTCGCCGTCCTCGATCATGTTGTAGTCGCCGATCGCCTGGCCGACCAGACGTGCAAGCCGCTTGAACAGCTTGTTGTTCTCGTATGCGTCTTTCTGCTCGCGGCGCGTGAGTGCAACCTTGCGGCCCGTGCCTTCGGCGGATGCATCGGTTACTGTGGCTTCGGCAGCGGCGGCGCCAAGGATGTCAGGAGCGTTCATGGCTCAATCCTCCTTGATGCGGAAGACTTCGACGCCCACCGCGTCGCAATCCGGATAGACGTCCGGCTTCTCAGTCGACACGCGAGCCGCGCGCACCTGCGGATGCGCAAGCATCGTTTTCACGAGATCGTCGCACAGCGTTTCCTGCAGGTGAATATGGCCCTGCTCGACACGGCGTGCGATGGTCGAGCGCATGAAATCGTAATCGACGACTTCGCTCAGCCTGTCGGCGACCGGCGTCGACAAGGCGAGCGGCACGAACAGTTCGACGTTGATCACGACGCGTTGTTCGCCGCGCTTTTCGAAGTCATGCACGCCGATGTTGATGTGCACTTCGTAATTGCGCAGAAAGAGCCGGCGACAATCGGCGAGTCGGGGATGCGAGAGAGCGGCAAACATGTTCATTCCAGTCGATAAAAGCGTGGCAGGCACGCAAGGGGCGTTTCGCGTGGGGGCCGTGGCAAGACAAGGCGGCCGCGCGCGTTCAGGCGCCCTTCAAAAACATTACATCGCGTGGCAGCGGCACGAGGTGCTGACCGCCATCGACGACCAGCGTCGTTCCGGTCACGCCCGCTGCGTCAGCGAGATACAGCGCTGCAGCGACGATATCCTCAGGCCGCGACGCGCGGCCAAGCGGCGTCACCTGATGAGCCGCGGCAAAACTTTCCGGCGTCTGGTCGGCCGATTGCAGCGTGAGCCCCGGCGCCAGACCGACGACGCGCACCTTCGGCGCCAGCGCCTGGGCAAGCGCAACGGTCGCCGTCTGCAGCGCGGCCTTCGACAGTGTGTACGACAGGTAATCCGGATTCATGTTGTACAGCTTCTGGTCCAGCACATTGACGACGACCCCGCGCAGCGTTTCGTCGCTGCGAGCCGCTTCGGGCGTCGCTTCATAGAGCATGCGTGCGAGCACCAGCGGCGCGCCCAGATTGATCGCCGTCAGATTCAGGAGACGCCCGTAGCCGACATCCTGCGCCGTGTCTTCCTCGAACCGGGACGCATTGTTGACAATGCACGCCGGCCGGCCGAGCGCAGCCATACAGTCCGGCACGAGCCGGGCGACCTGCGCCTCGACGGCTAGATCCGCGTGCAGCGCCACGGCCCGGCGTCCGAGCGCGACGATCTGAGCGACCACTTCGTCAGCATGCTCTCGTGACGCGCCGAAATGCACCGCCACGTCCCACCCTTTCGCCGCGAAGCCGAGCGCCAGCGCGCGCCCGATCCGCCGGGCGGCGCCGGTGATCAGCACGACGCGCGCGGGCGCGGCCTGGCTTCGGCTGTCGGCGGGAGTGTCGGAAGAGGCGGTCATTTACAATATGCGGATGAATCCGAAAGCTCACGAACCCGATAGTTTACCTGCTCCCGGCCCAACCGCGCTTGCGCAGTCGGAAGCGCTGGTCGCGCAGATCCGCGCGGAGATCGCATCAAATGGCGGCTGGCTGCCGTTCGATCGCTACATGGAGCGCGCGCTCTACGCACCCGGGCTGGGTTATTACAGCGGCGGAGCCATCAAGTTTGGCCGCCGGGCCGAGGACGGCAGCGACTTCGTGACGGCGCCGGAACTGTCGCCGCTCTTTGCCGCGACGCTGGCGCACCCTGTTGCGGAAGCGCTCGAGGCGAGCGGGACGCGCCACGTGATGGAATTCGGCGCCGGCACCGGGAAACTTGCCGCGGGGCTGTTGAGTGCGCTCGTGGCGCAGGGCACGGAGTTCGAGACGTATTCGATAGTTGATCTGTCCGGGGAACTACGCGAGCGCCAGCGCGAAACGATCGAAGCCGAGGCGCCTCTGCTTGCTGGGCGCGTGCGGTGGCTGGATGCGCTGCCCACGCAGTTCGAAGGCGTGGTGGTCGGCAATGAAGTGCTGGACGCGATGCCGGTGCGGCTCTTTGCGCATGTCGATGGCGCGTGGCACGAGCGCGGTGTGGCGTGGCGCGACGGCGCGATCGCTTTCGATGACCGGCCGGTGAGCGCGGCGGCAGATGCAGCGTTTCTGGCCTCGATCGAAGTGGACGGCGATTACGTGACGGAGACGCATGAAGCCGCGTTTGCGTTCACGCGCACGATCTGCACGATGCTGACGCGAGGTGCGGCATTCTTCATCGATTATGGTTTCCCGCGGCACGAGTATTACCACCTGCAACGGGCGCAGGGGACGCTGATGTGTCACTACCGGCATCGTGCGCATGGCGATCCGTTTGTTTATCCCGGGCTGCAGGACATTACGGCGCATGTCGAGTTTTCGGGCGTGGCGGAAGCGGGAGTCGAGACGGGTGCTGATCTGCTGGGCTATACGTCGCAGGCGCGGTTTCTGTTGAATGCCGGGATTACCGAGGCGCTGGCTGGCCTCGATCCTTCAGACGCCGTGCGGTTTTTGCCTGCGGCGAATGCTGTGCAGAAGCTGCTCTCCGAAGCCGAGATGGGCGAGTTGTTCAAGGTGATCGCTTTTTCGCGCGGAATCGATGACGGGATTGCCGCGTTTGCCCGCGGCGACCGGTCGTACTCGCTTTGAGGTCATTGTCATGATCCGCTGGCTGCTCACTACCTTTATCGCGGTCGCGATTCTTTCCAGTTGCTGGCCCTGGCTAAGGAAGATTGGCATCGGGCGGATGCCAGGGGATATTACCCTTCGGGTGTTTGGGAAAGAGTATTCGTTTCCTTTTATGTCTACTCTGATTTTGTCTTTGGTTTTGTCGGCAATTGCTCGGGTGATTTGAGTTTTTTTGTTTTGGGCTGGTTTTTGTTTTGGGCTGGTTTTTTTGCCTTTCCTTGTTTTGCTTCTGGTTTATTGGCGTTGCCCCTGTGCGGGGCGGCACCTACTTTTCTTTGTCTTGCCAAAGAAAAGTAGGCAAAAGAAAGGCGCCGAAAGCGCGTCTTTTCTCAATGTGTCGCTGACCGGGAACGGCAACCCATGAAGTGTCGCCCTCGCAAAGGACGCGGCATGGGTCCGATGCCAGACCGTCCTTCGCACAGTACCGCCCGTGACAAAGGGCTCATTCATCCCGCTCCGCACTGTGTGCGTCGCGGAATGGCTTGCATCGTTGTGGCATTTGAGGCGGCAGCGGCTCGCGAAGCGTCGCAGTGCGGCAGAGCACCTTCTGCGAAACCTCTCGTGACTGTGTTTCCACGTATTGCGCAGTCGCGTGGGCAAATTGGGCCGCGCGCGAAGCCGCATGATCGCGTAGTCATTCAGGCATAGCTGCACGCACTGATGACGGCATGCTCGCACCATGCCGCGGATTGACTGCTTCACGCAACGAGCACGCCAATCGCATCGGGGTGTCGATCAATCCAGTCCACCCTACCCGCGAACATGCGCGCCCATCGATGCAAATGCGCCGCAGTGATTCCCCCCACAGCTGAAGGCATACCATCGCGATTCAGACCGCTCCGCGACACACGCAGTGCGGAGCGGGATGAATGAGCCCTTTGTCACGGGCGGTACTGTGCGAGGGATGGTCTGGTGTCGGACCCATGTCGTGTCCCCTGCGAGGGCGACACTTCATGGGTTGCCATTCCCGGTCAGCGACACATTGAGAAAAGACGCGCTTTCGGCGCCTTTCTTTTGCCTACTTTTCTTTGGCAAGACAAAGAAAAGTAGGTGCCGCCCCGCACAGGGGCAACGCCAATAAACCAGAAGCAAAACAAGGAAAGGCACCAAAACCAGCCAAACAACCAAAAACTCACTCCTGCTCACCCAGAGCACCAGCAACCGCGCGAACGCGCTCTCGCTGCACAGCAGCCTTGATCATTTCCGGCTTGCCGGCGAACCGCTGTGCAACAGCCCCCGCATCAACAGCCCGCGCAGCAACCAGCGCCATTCTCAACCGCTCAGCTTGCGGATACTCCCGCGCCTCGAACCCCAGGCGCCCACGGGCATCGGCCTCGCAAGCCTGCAGCGCCTCAGCAAACCGCGCAGGCTTGCGCAAAGCATCACACCGTTCGAGCAACCGCACGAGCCCCGCTGCGCCGGTCTCCATCACGCGATGAATATTCCCATGCTCCCGCGCCACGAGCACCGCCAGCTCGCGGCACTCATTCGGCACTCTCAAGCGATCGCACAAAGGCTTCAGCAAATCGACGCTACGCCCCTCATGCCCGATATGCCGCGGTAAAACTTCGTCCGGCGTCGTCGCCTTCCCCAGGTCGTGCGTCAACGCCGCAAACCGCACCGCGAGCGCATAACCTTGCGCGGCAGCATGATCCACCACCATCATCACGTGCACGCCCGTATCGACCTCCGGGTGATAGTCCGCCCGTTGCGGCACTCCATAGAGCGCATCGATCTCCGGCAACACCCGCGCCAGCGCCCCACACGAACGCAGCACCTCGAACATCCGCGACGGTTTTTTCTCCATCAACCCGCGTGACACTTCCTGCCATACGCGCTCAGGCACCAGCGCATCGACCTCGCCCGCAGCGACCATCTTCTGCATCAGCGTCAGCGTTTCCGGCGCCACCGTAAAGTCGGCGAAGCGCGCCGCAAACCGCGCCACCCGCAGTATCCGCACCGGATCTTCGAGAAATGCATCGCTGACATGCCGGAACACGCGCGCCCGCAGATCGGCCTGACCGTTGAACGGATCGATCACCGGGCCAGTCAACTCACCATCCGGCCGGACTTCGCGCGCCATCGCGTTGATCGTCAGATCGCGACGCGCCAGGTCCTCTTCGAGCGTGACGTCCGGCGCATAGAAGAACTGGAAGCCGTGATAGCCCGCCGCAGTCTTGCGCTCAGTGCGCGCGAGCGCGTATTCCTCGTGCGTGTCGGGATGCAGAAACACCGGGAAATCCTTGCCCACCGGCCGATATCCCTGCGCCACCATCTGCTCGGGCGTCGCACCGACAACGACGTAATCACGGTCCTGTACCGGCGCGCCGAGCAGTTCGTCGCGGATCGCGCCGCCTACCGCGTAGATATTCATGCGCAGGTGTCGTAAACCGGCACACGATGCGTCTCGCGCAGCGCATCGTCGATCCACGCGCGCACCGCCGGATGCGCCGTCACGCGCTGGGCGTAAGCGGCAGACGCTTCCGACAAAGCCGGCTGCCAGGTATTGAATCGCATCGCGACCGGCGCATACATCGCGTCGGCAATCCCGAACTCGCCGAACAGGAACGGCCCGCCATGCCTTTCAAGGCAGTCTCGCCACAGTGCATCGATACGCGCGACGTCGGCCAGCGCACCCGGCGTCGCACCCTTGCCGGGAAACGATGCACGGATATTCATCCACATGTTCGAACGCAGATCGCCAAAGCCCGAATGCATTTCGGCGCTGACACTGCGCGCGTGTGCCCGGACAACCGGATCGCGCGGCCACATCGCGTGCTGGGGGAAACGCTCGGCGAGCGTCTCGCAGATCGCGAGCGAATCCCACATGGATGAGCCGTCATCGGCAACGAGGCACGGTACTTTCCCCGAAGGCGCATGTTCCAGGATCGCGGCCTTCGTGTTCGCCTCGTAGAGCGGGATCAGCACTTCGTCGAAGGGAATACCGAAATGCTTCAGCAGCAGCCACGGCCGCATCGACCACGACGAATAATTCTTGTCACCAATGATGAGCTTCATGCTTCCAGGAGAGAGTGAAAAAATCAGATTTACCGGCCTGCATTCGCGCGGAACGTATTGAACCGCGAACGCATCGACGCGCCCGTCAGATACACCGGCGCGATCGTTTCGATGCTGGCGGGCTCGATGCCGAGTTCCGGCGCGAGCGGCCCGCTCAGCACGCTGTCTACTTTCATCGAATCGAGGTTGTCGCGCGTGATCACCGGCTCGCCGGGCGCCAGTTCGAACGTCAGCGCCTGCAGGCGCGCCAACGCCTCCGGCAGGCGTACGATCTTCGCATGACGGCCAATCGTGTCGCCGCAGAACTTGACCAGTTGCTCGAGCGTGTACACGGTCGGG
Organism: Paraburkholderia sp. GAS448; assembly: GCF_050435685.1. Classification (NCBI taxonomy): domain Bacteria; kingdom Pseudomonadati; phylum Pseudomonadota; class Betaproteobacteria; order Burkholderiales; family Burkholderiaceae; genus Paraburkholderia; species Paraburkholderia sp. GAS448. The sequence goes on along the minus strand of NZ_JBNDKT010000002.1, from coordinate 580,203 downwards.
CCGCCGAGTTCGTACGTACGGCCAACGGCGGCGTCCAGATCGAGCACGTTGACGATCGCCTTCGCCACATCGCCGACGAACACCGGCTGGAACTTCGCATCCGGCATCGCGAGAGGAATCACCGGAAACACGCGTTGCAGGAACGCAAACTTGTTGAGAAACGCATCCTCGGGCCCGAACACCACCGACGGCCGGAAAATCGTCGACGCCAGCGCGGCCTGACGCACGGCCTTTTCGCCATCGCCCTTCGAGCGCAGGTACATGCTCGGCCCTTTCGGATCCGCGCCGATCGCGCTCACATGGATCAGCCGATGCACGCCCTTGCCTTCGCAGGCAGCGACAATCTTCGTCGGCAATTCGACGTGCGCTTTCGCAAAGTCCGGGCCGTACGGATTGCCGCGGCTCGAATGCAGCACGCCGACCAGATTGATCACCGCATCCGCGTTCTCGACAAAGCGTGCGAGTTCGACCGGATCGAACACATCGGTTTCGATCACGTCGATGGGCAATAGCGTGAGATGACGGGCGTTGTAGCGTCGGCGGGTGGCAATGCGTACGTCCTTGCCGAGTTCGACAAGCGCGTTCACGAGATGACTGCCAATAAACCCTGAACCGCCGACGATCGCGATGGCTTGATGTCGCATTTTCGACTCCCCTTGTGGAAGCCGCGGCAACAGCTGGCGAGGCGGCCGCCGCATGAGGCGCGGCGGCGTGGCGCGGGCGCTGGAAATTATGGTGCGATGTAGCCCAGACGCGCCTTCAGCGATTGCGGACGGCCTTCAAACAATGCCGCGTAGTAGACCGTGTTCGACAACACATTCTTGACGTAGTCGCGGGTTTCCTGGAACGGGATCGTCTCCGCAAAAATCGCACCCTCGACCGGATGCGCCAAACCCTCCCGCCATGCGCGCGGACGGCCGGGACCGGCGTTGTATCCAGCGGTAGCGAGTACAGCAGACCCATCGAACTGATTGTAGATCATCGATAGATAGTTGGTGCCGAGCAGGATATTGGTGTTGATGTCGTTCATCTGCGCACGCGAGATGGGCCCAAGACCGATCTTCTTCGCGACCAGTTGCGCGGTGCCTGGCATCAACTGCATCAAGCCGCTCGCGCCCACTTCGGAACGCGCGTTCATGATGAAGCGCGATTCCTGGCGGATCAGCCCGTAAGCCCATTCGACGTCGAGGCCAGTCGCCTGCGCGTCGCGCTCGACGATATCGCGGAACGGCGACAGATAGCGCAGCGAGAAATCGTGCTCGGTCTTCGTCCGGTCGGCGGTGTTGACGGTGCGATCGTACAACTCGATGCGGCGCGCGTATTCGGCCAGAGCCAGCAACTGGCGGTCGGTCATGTTGCGCAGCGGCCAGTTCCACTCACGATTGCCTTCGAGCCGCAGGTTCAACCCGTAGAACCGCTGCGCCAGCTGCAAGCCCGGCGTGTTGCCCGCCTGTGCGACTTCGGCGTCCGTCACGGTGGTCTTCTGGGGCACCGTGATCTTCTGGCCGAGTTCTTCGGCGGCCAGCTGGCCGTAGAAGTTGTAGCCCTGCGCAATCTGCTCGAATTCCTGATTCGCCTGCACGATGTCGCCGTTCTGCTTCAGCGCACGCGCGTGCCAGTAAACCCATGCCGGCTGGTTGCGCAGCGACGGCGGCATCTGCTCGATCGACCAGCGCACCATCGTCCAGTCACCCGCGAGCAGCGCGGTGCGTGTGCGCCATTCGTAGGCAGGATTCGATAGCGGCGCGTTCGCCGACAGGCGATACCAGTCGACGGCGGCCGGCATCTGCTTCGCCGCCGCCTGATAGGCGATCGTGCCCCAGCCGATGCCGCGTTCAGCCGCTGTGAGCGACGGCGCCACCGACCCGAAGGTCGCGGCGGCCATCGCCGGATCGTTGCGCGCCATGCGCGTGATTGCCAGCAGCGCCAGCTGATGCGACTGAGGATCGGCGCTGACGCCCGCTGCGAGCAACAGCGGCGGCGCATTCGCGGCCTGATTGAACAACACCGGATCGGGCGGCCGGTTGCCGAGCGCATCGACCAGCCTGCTGCCGGTGTTGGTGTCGTTTTGCTCGTACGCGAGACGGATCTGCTGCCAGACGTCGTCGGTGGAGAACTGCTGGTTGATCGCGAGCGACGTGATCAGATCGACGCAGCCGTCGCCGTACACCTTCGGATCGACGAGCAACGCGCGTGCTGCATCGGCGACATTTTCGCCGCGCGCCGCACGCGATTCGAGCGCGTAGCACTTCACCTGCGTGTCGTCGTTCAGCACGAAGCGCGCGTATTGCTCGTCGAAGTTGCGCCAGTCGTGGCGCGCGCCGAGCACGACCAGATAGTCGTTGCGCATGCGGTCGGCGATGGCCTGGCCGTCGTACTTTTGCAGGAACGCCAGCACCGGCGCGTCGGGCGCGTCGATGCGCGCATGGCCTGAACTGTCGAAGAGCTGTGGCTTGAGCTGGAAATACTCCAGATACGCCGGCGCCGGATAATCCGGGATCATGCTCGCCAGCTGGGCGGCGCGCGGCGCATCATTATTACGCGCGGCTTCGCGAAGCTGGATGAAGGTCTGATCTGCGTCGGAGAGCTGGGACAGCTGGGAGACCGGGATGGGGCGGACGGCGGAGGCCGTGCCACATGCGACGAGTGCTGCAGCAGCCAGCGCCGAACCGGCCGCGCGATATACTCGAAAAAGGCGTTTGGACATCGTTGTTTCTGGAGCACGAATTGAGCCCAAGCATAGCATGCAACCCCATCCCAAAATCGAAAAAGGAACTGCGTAAAACGCTGCTGGAAGCCCGTCTTGACGCGGCTCGCGAGCCGGCGGCAAACGATGCGCTGAAACGTCACGTGCTCGACACGCTAGTGCGCTATCAACCTGCCTGCGTGGGGTTTTACTGGCCGCTTGCAGGCGAGTTCGACGCGCGCGATGCGATTGCCGCATGGCTCGCGTCCGATCCGCAACGACAGGCCGGATTGCCGGTGATCCACGCAGTCGGTGAGCCGCTTGCGTTTCATGCATGGGCGCCGGAGATGACGATGAGGACCGGACATCACAGGATTCCGGAACCGGACTCGGGACACGCCGTGATTCCCGACCTGCTGCTGATCCCCTGTGTCGGTTTCGATGAAGACGGCTACCGGCTGGGTTATGGCGGCGGTTACTACGACCGCACGCTGGCCAGATGGCCAGGCAAAACAAGGCCGGTGACGGTGGGCATCGCCTATGAAGCATGCCGCACGGACGCGCTGCACCGTGAAGCGCACGACATTCCGCTGGACGCGATCGTTACCGACGTCGACCGCTACCCGAAGGTCGCGCAGGTCGTGACTAAAGCCTGAGCACGCCCTACAGCGAAGCCGCCGCGCGCGCCGCCGTGTCGTACAGCCCGGAGGCGTTGCGCATCAACTGCGCGGCGTCACCGATCTGCTGATTCGTCAGGCCGCTCTCTTTCAGCGTCGCGATCAGACAACTCTCCCTCACCTCACGATATTTCATGCACAGGTCGCGGCCCGCCTGGGTTGCCGAGAAAAACACTTCCTTGCCGGTCTTTTCGCTTTTTACATACCCTCTAGCTACGAGCTTCTTCAACGCATAGGTCGCAACGTGCGTGTCCTCGATGTTCAGCACGAAGCAGATATCGGCCAGTTTCTTGCGGCGCTCGCGATGGCTGACGTGGTGCAGCAGCGACACTTCGATGGCGGTCATGTCCTTGTCGCCCGCCGCCGACATGCAGCGCACCATCCAGCGGTTGAACGCGTTGCCGGCCATGATAAGGGCGTACTCCAGCTCGGATAGCTCCGCGCTTGTTTCAGACACGAGGTGTTCTGAGGAGACGATCTTGGTGGGCTGACGCGACATGGCGAAGGTTCTCGATACAGGTTGGGAATGTGCCGGAAGTGTACGGCACCGGCCCGTCGATGTGGGCCTGGCAAAAACGCTTATTGATAAATTGTAGATAATTTATTGAGAATGTAGGCTATCCAGATTGCATGACGCGAAACCGGCTGTCTTTTCCGCATCAGCGCGGGCGGTCGGATTTCCGACTCGAACCAGGTCTTTCATGAACCAGCCACGAATCTATCCATTGGGCGACAACGCGCTTGTCTGCGAGTCGGCGCCCCCTGCGACGCTCGATTGCCAGCGGCGCGTCTGGGCGGCCGCCCAGGCGGCGCGCGGCTGGCCGCACGTGCTCGAAGTCGTGCCCGGCATGAACAACCTGACGCTGGTCGTCGATCCGCTCGCCGCCGACCGCGACGCGCTCGCCGCCCAGCTGCGCGCCGCCTGGGACGCCGCCAGCGACGCCCCCGCCCCCGGCCGCGAAGTCGACATTCCCGTGCACTACGGCGGCGAAGCCGGGCCGGACCTCGAAGTCGTCGCGAAGCACACAGGGTTGTCGCCCAAGGAAGTCGTCGAGCGGCACGCGGCGGGCCAGTACATCGTGTTCTTTCTCGGCTTCCAGCCAGGTTTCGCCTACATGGGCGGTCTCGACGAAAAGCTGCATACGCCGCGCCGTGCGGAGCCACGGCTCGAGGTGCCGGCCGGCTCGGTCGGGATCGGCGGCGCGCAGACGGGGGTCTATCCGGCGAACTCGCCAGGCGGCTGGCAGCTGATCGGGCGCACCCACCTGCCGCTCTTCGATCCGGCGCGCACGCCGCCCACCCTGCTGCAACCGGGCGACCAGGTACGCTTCGTCGTCGCGGGGGTGGAAGCATGATCGACATCATCCGCGCGGGTCTTCTGACCACGGTTCAGGATCTCGGCCGGCACGGCTACCGGCATCTCGGCGTGTCGATGGGCGGCGCGCTCGACCGTCTGTCGCTCGAAGTCGGCAATCGCCTCGTCGGCAACCGGCCGGACGCGGCCGGCCTCGAAATCACCCTGGGCCCCGTTACGCTGCGCTTTGCGCGCGCGACACGGATCGCGATCACCGGCACAGACTTCAGCGCGACGCTCGACGGCCAACCGGTCTACTCATGGTGGAGCCTGCCCGTGCAGGCCGGCCAGGAACTCGCGCTGCAGCCGGCGAAGCGCGGCATGCGCGGCTATGTGGCCGTCGCCGGCGGCATCGACGTGCTGCCGATGCTCGGCTCGCGCAGCACCGATCTTGCCGCCGGCTTCGGCGGTCTCGGCGGCCGCGCGCTGCGCGACGGCGACCGCCTGCCGGTCGGCGCGCCGCTCACGCGCCCCGGCTCCTGGTTCAGCCCGGACGCGCCCGAGTTCGGCGTGAAGGCGCCGGCCTGGTGCAAGTTCGTGCTGGTCAACGAGCCGCTGCGGCGCGGACGTCATCCGTCGAATGTGCCGTGGGCGGTGCCGATCCGCGTGCTGCCGGGCCCCGAGTACGACAGCTTCACCGCTGAAGCACAGAAAACCTTCTGGTCCGACGAATGGCTCGTCACGCCGAACAGCAACCGGATGGGCTACCGCCTCGCGGGCGTGGCGCTCAAACGGACACAGAAGACCGATCTGCTGTCGCATGCGGTGCTGCCGGGCACGATCCAGGTGCCGCCCAACGGCCAGCCGATCGTGCTGATGAGCGACGCACAGACGACGGGCGGCTATCCGAAGATCGGCGCCGTGATCCAGGCCGACATGTGGAAGCTCGCGCAGGTGCGGCTGAACGGCGCCGTGCGCTTCATCCCGACCACACCAGAAGAAGCGCGCCAGTCGCTGTACGAAGAACGCGCATATCTGCGGCAGATCGATGCCGCGATCGCGATGCACGAAGAACGCTGCGCGCGCCAACCGGCGCTGGCGGCACTCCAGGAGAAGTAGGGGAACACCATGCAAATCGATTTGAACGCCGATCTCGGCGAAGGATGCGGATCCGACGAGGCACTGCTCGATCTTGTCAGCTCGGCGAACATCGCGTGCGGCTGGCACGCCGGCGGCGCCAACGCGATGCGCGAGTGCGTGCGCTGGGCGGTGCAGAAAGGCGTGTCGATCGGCGCGCATCCGAGCTTCAACGATCCGGAGAATTTCGGCCGCAAGGAGATGGACCTGCCGGCAGGCGACATCTATGCCGGTGTGCTGTACCAGCTTGGCGCGCTGTCGGCGATCGCGCAGGCCGAAGGCGGCCGCATCGCGCACGTCAAACCGCACGGCGCGCTCTACAACCAGGCCGCACGCGACCCGAAGATCGCCGATGCGATTGCCTCGGCGGTTCACGACTTCGATCCGTCGGTGGCGATGTTCGCGCTGGCCAACAGCGAGCTCGTAACGGCAGCGCGTGAAGCCGGCCTGACCGCCATCGAAGAAGTGTTTGCCGACCGCGGCTATCGCGCGGACGGCTCGCTCGTGCCGCGCAAGGAGCCGGGCGCCCTGCTCGACGATGAAGACGTCGTGCTCAAGCGCACGCTCGCGATGGTGCGCGAGCGGCGCGTGCAGGCCGTCGACGGCCAGTGGGTTCCGCTCAACCCCCAGACGATCTGCCTGCACGGCGACGGCCCGCACGCACTCGCGTTCGCGCGGCGCATCCGCGCGGCGTTCGCTGAAGCCGGGATCGACGTTCATGCGGCCAGCGCCGCGCGCGTCTGAACAGCGCGAACCTCCCGACGAGCACGATTGCCCAACGCCCCGCTTCATGCGGGGCGTTTGCCAGATGCCGCAGAGATCATCGAAGTATGGAAGTAGAAGAGGCAGTTCTGAAACGCCGAAGTTGAGGCACCGCAGCACCAGCAACAACGATGAAGTCGATGCGGCCGCCTGGAGCCGCTAAAGCGAGGACGACCCGCGGCACTCCCACGCGCCGTTCAATACGCGCCGCCACGAGCGGCAACCGGTTCAACCGGAAAAACCCTGTTTGGAGATCCACATGCAGACAACAGTCAGTTTATGGCCTCTCATTGGCGTGGCCGTCATCATTGTCGGGTTCGTGTTGCGCTTCAACCCGATGCTGATCGTGGCCGCGGCGGCCATCGCCACCGCACTCGCCGCGCACTTTCCGCCCGAGAAGATCCTCGCGGCGATCGGTACTGGCTTCATCAAGACCCGCAACATCCCGCTCATCATCCTGCTGCCGCTCGCGGTCATCGGGCTGCTTGAACGGCACGGCCTGCGCGAGCGTGCGCAGATGTGGATTTCCAGCATCAAGGCGGCGACTGCAGGGCGTCTCCTGATTGTCTATCTGCTGGTGCGTGAACTGACTGCAGCAGTCGGGCTGACCGGGCTCGGCGGTCATCCGCAGATGGTGCGTCCGCTGATCGCGCCGATGGCCGAGGGCGCCACCGAAAGCCGCTTCGGCAAGATCAGCGACGCGGTGCGTTTCCGTCTGCGCGCGTACTCGGCGGCAACCGACAACGTCGGGCTTTTCTTCGGTGAGGACATCTTCGTCGCATTCGGTGCGATCGTGCTGATGGTCACCTTCCTTAAAGAAGCAGGCATCACCGTCGAACCGATGCATGTGGCCGTGTGGGGCATCCCGACCGCAGTCTGCGCATTCCTGATCCACGGCTTCCGGCTCTGGCTGCTCGACCGCAAACTCGAACGTGAACTGCGCGGCAACCTCTCAGCAGGCGGCGCCGCACAAAAGCCGGCGGCAACCCGGACGGCCGCGGGCGCATCGGGAGACCGCGCATGATCACGATCAACTACCTGTTCTGGCTGCTGGGGATTGTGCTGCTGATCGTGGGCGGCATGATCATCACGGATCGCGAACATCCGCGCCGCTTCACCGCGGGCGGCTTCTGGATCCTCTACGCATTGATCTTCCTTGTCGGCGACAGGCTGCCGCCGGAAGTCGTCGGCGTGCTGGTGATCGTCATGGCGGTGATCGCCGGTTTTGGCGGCGTCACGGCAGCGAAGCCCAAGGTATTGTCCGAAGAAGTTCGTCGTGCGAGCGCGAGGCGTCTTGGCAACAAGCTCTTCATTCCCGCGTTGACGATTCCGGTCGTCACGGTCGTGCTGACGCTGTCGGCCAGCCATCTCGTGTTCGGCGGCATGCCGCTCATCGAACTGAAGAACGTCACGCTGATTGGCTTCGGCATCGGGTGCGTGATCGCGCTTGCCGTCGCCTGTGTGATGACACGCGATACCGTCGGCCAGTCGATGAAGGAAGCGCGACGGCTCGTCGATGCCCTGTCGTGGGCTGCCGTGCTGCCGCAGATGCTCGGTATGCTCGGCCTCGTGTTCTCGGACGCGGGTGTCGGCAAGGCGGTCGCGCATCTGACCATCGCTTACGTCAATCTCGACTATCGGATCGTCGCGGTTGCCGTGTACTGCATCGGCATGGCGCTCTTCACGATGGTGATGGGCAATGGCTTCGCCGCGTTTCCGGTGATGACGGGTGGTGTGGGCGTGCCGATCCTCGTCGGTGTGTTTCATGGCAACCCGGCCGTGATGGTCGCGATCGGCATGTTCTCGGGATACTGCGGCACGCTGATGACGCCGATGGCCGCGAACTTCAACATGGTGCCGGCTGCGCTGCTCGAACTGCCGGACAAGAACGCGGTGATCAAGGTTCAGGTGCCGACCGCGCTGCCGATGCTGGTCGTGAACATTCTCCTGCTGAACTTCCTGATGTTCCTGTAAGAACGGCCGTGTGGTGCGATCGGGCGCGGCGCATGACGCCGCCCCTGATCACCCTTCGTCACCCCGGCTCAACCACGAATCCCCGCTGCCTCAACAGCGCCAGCACGCCCTTCGGTCCGCCCAGGTGCAGCGCGCCGATCGCGACGAATACGGGTTTGTTCGGCGCGGCGATCGCAATCATCCGCGACACGAAACGCCGGTTCCGATCGAACACGATCTTGTTGTCGATCGAAGCGGACAGCCGCTGGTCACGTGCCAGCTTCTCGGACTTTGCCGTTTCCCACGCCGCAATCGCGTCCGCATCGCCCACCTGCCAGAGACGGTGCAACGTTTGCACATCGGCGACGTTCTCAGCGGGCGTCTGCACCAGATCCTGCGCGACCATTTCGCGTTGCTGCGCGAGCGTCAGCCCCGTGAACGCGCGCATCTGTTCGGACAGCGTCTCGAGGCCCACGATCTTGCCGCGCGTGCGCAGGTAGACGTTCTGCAACTGTGCTTCGGTGCCGTACTCGGTCTGCAGGCCGGCGCTCAGCGAATCGTAGGTTTCGACCAGCAGCGACGCGAGCCAGGGCCGCATCTTCTTGATCTCTTCGAGCGCCGCGGGATTGCCACGCAGCCGGTACGCGAGCTTGCGCCACAACGGCTCCGGCAACAGCCGCGGCAAACATTCGTGCGTACAGACGCCGTATTTCGACACGTCGTCCTGCGATACCAGCAGATCGTCGGGCGACAGTTCGAGCGCGAGGATGGGTGAAGCCGCGAGCGCGGCCAGGATCGACTTGCGAAACGGCTGGTCCGTCGGATAGTCGGACGGGTCGCCAACGTGCAATGTGCCGAGCACGTAAATGGTTGTGGTGCCGCGCGTGGCGACATAGAACGGCATGCGCGCGGGCTGCCTGCGCACCGGACCACCGGCCGTAGTGCCGGGACTCGCCGGCGGCGGATTGAAACCGGGCAGCGCGGCAGGCGGCGCGGCAGGAGGCGCAGGTGCGCCCGCAACCGGCCGCCCGGCCTGCACCGGCGTATTCGCCGACGCACCCGCGGCATACGCCAGCGGAATCGGCAGCAGCACGCCGCACGGCGCCAGAACGAGCGAAGCGCATGCGAGCCGCGACGCCGCCCAGCGCCGCTCGAGCACAACGATGAGGCCGCCAGATCGGGTTACGACGCAAACAACAGCGCTGACAACAGCACTGCCGATCACGCCGGCACCCCAGGAGACGACCATCAATGCGGCCAGAAAGAAGGCCATCAAGAAAGCCGCAAGCACGACAGTGAAGGCGGCCGTGCAGACGACACACCGCCCACCTTCACGCAGGCGGCGCGCAGGACGACGCGCCGCCAACGCATCAGGCATCCGGGTCCCCTACCTCCTCGGCACGGTGGCACGACACCTGACGGCCATCCACTTCGCGCAGCTTCGGCTCTTCGCTTCGGCAGCGGTCGATCGCATACGGGCAGCGCTGATGAAACGTGCAGCCCGACGGCGGATTGAGCGGCGACGGCATTTCGCCCTGCAGCTTGATCTGGATGCGACGATCGGCTTCGAAGATCGATGGCGTCGCCGACATCAGCGCCCGCGTGTACGGATGCCGCGGCCGGCCGAAGATCGTCTTCTTGTCGCCCAGTTCCACGACGCCGCCGAAGTACATCACCATCACATCGTCGGCGACGTGTTCGACTACCGACAGGTTGTGCGAGATGAAGACGTAGCTCGTCTTGAACTGGTCCTGCAGGTCCATGAACAGGTTCAGGATCTGCGCCTGGATCGACACGTCGAGCGCGGACACGGGTTCGTCGGCAACGACGATCTGCGGATCGAGAATCATCGCGCGCGCAATCGCCACGCGCTGACGCTGACCGCCCGAAAACATATGCGGATAGCGTTTGGCGTGCTCAGGCCGCAGGCCCACGGTGCGCATCATCTGCGCGATCCGTTCGGCGCGCTCGGCGGCGCTCGCCTGCGTGTTAATCGCCAGCGGCTCGCCGAGCGTCTGTTCGACAGTCTTGCGCGGATTCAGCGATGCAAACGGGTTTTGAAACACCATCTGCACACGCCGGCGCAACGCCGCGATCTTCGCATGATCGGCACCCGCGACATCTTCACCGTCGATCAGAAGACGCCCGGCCGTCGGCGCTTCGATCATCGTCAGTTGCCGCGCGAGCGTCGACTTGCCGCAGCCGGACTCGCCGACCACGGCGAGCGTCTTGCCCCGCTCGAGCGAGAACGACACGCCGTTGAGCGCCTTGACCGTGCCATGGCCGAACATGCCGCGCTTCACGGTGTAATACCGCGCGAGCTGGTCGGCGATCAGCACTTTGTCGTGCGACGGGCCCGTGGACTGAGGGCGCCGCGTTTCGGGTACTGCATTCATCGTGCGCCTCCCTGGGGTTGTGCTTTCGTGTGGACGTTCGCGTCGCCGGTCAGGTTCAGCGGCTTGATGCAGCGCACCTGGGTCGCTTCACCATGATTCGGCAACGGCCCGAGCGCGGGCCGCGCCTTCATGCAGTCGTCGACGACGTACTTGCAGCGCGGCGCGAAGAGGCACCCACGCGGCCGGTCATCGCGACCCGGCACCATGCCCGGCAGCGCGGCAAGCCGCACCGCGCCGACGTTATGCTCGGGAATCGCCGCCAGCAGCGCTTCCGTGTACGGATGATGAGGCGCGGCGAAGATATCCGGCACGCGGTTCGTCTCGATGATCTCGCCCGCATACATCACGGCCACGCGTTGCGCGACTTCCGACACGACAGCGAGATCGTGCGAAATCAGCACGAGCGCCATGCCGCGTTCCTTCTGCAGCTTCACGAGCAGTTCCATGATCTGCGCCTGGATCGTCACGTCGAGCGCGGTGGTCGGCTCGTCGGCGATCAAGAGCTTCGGATTGCACGCGACGGCCATCGCGATCATCACGCGCTGGTTCATCCCGCCCGACATCTGGTGCGGAAACGACGTGATGCGGTTCTTCGCGTCGGGAATGCCCACCTGATCCAGCAGTTCCACCGTACGCCGGTGCAGCGCGTCGCCGCGCAGGCCTTCGTGCAGCTTCAACACTTCCTTGATCTGGTAGCCGACGGTGTAGCTCGGGTTCAGGCTCGTCAGCGCGTCCTGGAAGACCATGGCGATGTCCTTGCCGATGATCCTGCGGCGCGCGCTCGCGGAAGCCTTCAGCAGATCCTTGCCGTCGAAGGTGATTTCGTCGGCGGTCACCTTGCCGGGCGCGTCGATGAGGCCCATCAGCGCCATCATCGTCACGCTCTTGCCCGAGCCCGATTCGCCGACCACGCCTACCACTTCACCGGGCGCCACGTTCAGGTTGATCCGGTCGACAGCGGGCAAGCCGCTGAAATTCACCGAAAGATTGCGGATGGTCAATAGATTGCTGTCAGCACGCGCACGGCCGCCCGAAGCGTGCTGACCCGCCCCCTCGGGGGGCAGCGAATGAAGTGAGTGTTGGGGCTGTTCCATTCAGGCCATCCGTTTCAGTTTGGGATCGAGCGCATCACGCAGCCCGTCGCCGAGCAGGTTGATCGACAGCACCGAAATCAGAATGGAGAAACCTGGCATCGTGACGATCCACCATGCGCTGTCGATGTAATCGCGCGCCGACGCCAGCATCGCGCCCCACTCCGCCGAAGGCGGTTGTACGCCGAGGCCGAGAAAGCCGAGTGCCGCGGCATCGAGAATCGCCGACGAAAAACCGAGCGTCGCCTGCACGATCAGCGGCGCGGTGCAGTTCGGCAGCACCTGCGAGAACATCAGACGCAGCGTGCCCGCACCCGCGACGCGCGAAGCCGTCACGTATTCCTTCTGCAGTTCGCCGAGCGCCGATGCGCGCGTGAGACGTACATAACCCGGCAGTGCAACGATTGCGATTGCAAGCATCGTATTGGTCAAACCCGGGCCGATGATCGCGACGACCGCGACCGCGAGCAACAGCGACGGCAGCGCGAGCAGCACGTCCATGATGCGCATGATCGGCGTGTCGGCCCAGTTCTGAAAGAACGCGGCGATCAGACCGAGCACGATGCCGGGAATCAGCGCGAGCACCACCGACACGAAGCCGATCCAGAACGACAGCCGCGCGCCATACATCAGACGCGAGAGGATGTCGCGGCCCGCTTCGTCAGTGCCGAGGATGAACTTCCAGTTACCGCCTGCAAGCCATGCCGGCGGAATCTTCACGGAGTCGCGATACTGCTCGATCGGGCTGTGCGGCGCGATCAGCGGTGCGAAGATCGCGACGACGATCAACACCAGCACGATGACGCCCGCTGTCACGGCGCCACGGTTGCGCGAGAAGTTTGCCCAGAATTCACGGGCTGCAAGTGCGCGGCCACTGGGCGGCGTTACTGCTGTGGGGACTGTATTTTGGATGTCTGCCATCATGCCTCCCGCAGAGCCGCCTCAAGGGAGGCATGCGCCCCCTCGGGGGGCAGCGAACGAATGTGAGCGTGGGGGTACATGAGTCTTTTACCTCGTATGGCGAATGCGCGGATTCAACACGCCGTACAACAGATCAACGATCAGATTCACGAAGATCACCAAAGTCGCAATCATCAGGATCCCGCCCTGCACGACCGGATAGTCGCGCCGGCTGATCGCATCAATGAGCCATTTGCCGATGCCGGGCCACGAGAACAGCGTCTCGGTCAGCACCGCGCCTGCGAGCAGCGTCCCAACCTGGAGACCGATCACCGTCACCACGGGAATCAGCGCATTACGCAGCGCATGCACGACGATCACGCGTGCCGGCGCGAGCCCCTTTGCCCGCGCAGTGCGGATGTAGTCTTCGCGCAGCACTTCGAGCATCGCCGAGCGCGTCATCCGTGCGATGACAGCAAGAGGAATCGTGCCGAGCACGATGGCCGGCAGGATCAGATGGCTCACGGCCGACCTGAACGAGCCTTCGTCGGGAGCAAGCAGCGCGTCCACCAGCATGAAGCCGGTCACGTGCGGAATGTCGTATTCGACTGCGATCCGGCCAGACACCGGCGTCCAGCCGAGGTTGGCGGAAAACACCATGATGAGGATCAGCCCCCACCAGAAGATCGGCATCGAGTAGCCGGTGAGCGCCGTGCCCATCACGCCGTGATCGACCACGGTGCCACGTCTTAACGCAGCGAACACGCCCGCCGGCAGACCGAGGATCAACGCGAACAGCAACGCGCAGAACGACAGCTCGACAGTGGCGGGAAAGCGGGCAAGGAATTCGCCCATCACGCTGGTGTTGGTGATGATCGACATGCCGAGATTGCCATGCAGGGCACGGCCGACGTAGTGGATGTACTGCATCGGCAGGGGCTCGTCGAGCCCGAGGCGGTGCAGCGCAGCAGCGTGCATCGCCGGATCGACCCCACGTTCGCCCATCATCACTTCGATGGGGTCGCCGGGGATCAGGTGGATCAGCGCGAACGCCAGAATCGTGATGCCGATGAAAGTCGGTATCACCATTCCGATGCGGCGCAAAACGAATCGGAACATGGTTCGTCCCTCTGGTCTTGACTCTTGGATGAAAGGAAAAAACGCAACCGGCGACGAGGGCTCGTGACCCCGGTCGCCGGACCATTTCGACCAGTTTTCTAATGGTACGAAAAGCTTACTGCGTCAGTATTACTTCACGCTAACACCATCAAAGCGTGCATAGCCGAGCGGCTCGATGCGCATGTCGACAACCTTCTTGCTGACCGGTTGGTACACCGTCGAGTGAGCCATCGGCGAGAACGGCAGTTCCTGCGCGAAGATCTTCTGTGCTTCCACATAATGCTCCGTGCGCTGGGCGACATCCGACGTCGTGCGGCCCTTCTGGATCAGGTCGTCGAACGGCTTGTAGCACCACTTCGAGAAGTTGTTGCCATTGACCGCTTCGCAGCCGAGCAGCGTGCCGAGCCAGTTATCCGGATCGCCATTGTCGCCAGTCCAGCCGATCAGCATCGTGTCGTCTTCGCCAGCGTGCGCGCGCTTGATGTACTCGCCCCACTCGTACGTGACGATCTTCGCTTTCACGCCGATCTTCGCCCAGTCGGCCTGGATCATTTCAGCCATCAGCCGCGCGTTCGGGTTGTAGGCGCGCTGCACCGGCATCGCCCACAGCGTGAGCTCGAAGCCGTTGGCGTAGCCCGCCTTCGCGAGCAGGTCCTTCGCCTTCGCCGGATCGTACGGCAGGCTCTTCAGATCCTTGTAGAACGACCATTGCGTCGGCGGCATCGGATTGGTCGCCGGCTGGCCTGCGCCCTGGTACACCGACTCGATGATCGCCTTCTTGTTGATCGCCATGTCGAGCGCCTGACGCACTTCGACCTTGTCGACCGGCTTGTGCGTCACGTTGTACGCGAGATAGCCGAGATTGAAGCCAGGTTGCGACGGCATCGCGATGTTCTGCTCAGCCTTCAGCGGCGCGATGTCGGCCGGACGCGGATAGCTCATCACCTGGCATTCGTCGCGCTTGATCTTCTGCACGCGCACGCCGGCGTCCGGCGTGATCGAGAAGATCAGCTTCGAGATCTGCACGGCGCCCGGCTTCCAGTAGTCCGGATTGCCGTCGAAACGGATCGTCGCGTCCTTCGTGTAGCTGCGGAAAATGAACGGGCCCGTGCCGACCGGGAACTGGTTGATGTCGGCAGCCTTGCTGGCCTTCAGCAACTGGTCCGCATATTCCGCCGACAGGATCGACGCATATTCCATCGCCAGATTCTGGATGAACGGGGCGTTGACTTCCTTCAGCGTGAACTTGACCGTGTACGGGTCGACCTTTTCGACGCTAGTGATCAGCTTGTCGAGGCCCATATCGGTGAAGTACGGGAACTGCACCGGGTACGCCTTGCGGAACGGCTGGTTCGGATCCAGCATGCGCTGGAACGAGAACACGACGTCGTCCGCGTTGAATTCGCGCGTCGGCTTGAAGAACGACGTGGTCTGGAATTTCACACCGTGACGCAGATGGAACGTGTAGGTCTTGCCATCGGCGGAAACATCCCACTTTTCGGCGAGGCCGGGTTCGACCTTGGTGCCGCCGCGTTCGAATTCGACGAGGCGGTTATAAACGGTGAACGTGTTGGCCGTGAAATCCACGCCCGTGGTGTATTGGGCCGGATCGAAACCCGCGGGACTGCCTTCTGAGCAGTAAACCAGGGTCTTGTTCGGAATCCCGGCAGCGCCCGCAATATTGGACACGGCCATCGATGCCGCTGCAGCGGCGACGAGCGTGGTCAGACGCGCGGCGCGCAACAGTTTGTTTTGCTTCATGTTTCCTCCAGGTTCGGAACCGGCTACCGCCGGTGTAGCGCGATATTACTTGAGCAAGGCTCACCCGAACAAGCGGAGGAAATTCCCTGTGTTCACGATCGGAAACACCGCTTGACACCGGTTGCTGCACTGCCGCAGCAGCCGGCATCAAGATTAGTGTGCGCCTTCGGAACAAAAAAGGTCATTTTTTCACTTCAGACCGACCTCCCAGAATTGTGTCGGCCCGAACGGATCGATCTTGAAGCCGGTGATGTTCTTGCTCAGCGGCTGATAGACCGTGGAGTGGGCAATCGGCGTGAACGGCACCTGATCCTTGAAGATGACCTGTGCATCCATATAGGCTTTGGTGCGATCGGCCATATTGGTCG
This sequence comes from Paraburkholderia sp. GAS448, assembly GCF_050435685.1. Lineage (NCBI taxonomy): Bacteria > Pseudomonadati > Pseudomonadota > Betaproteobacteria > Burkholderiales > Burkholderiaceae > Paraburkholderia > Paraburkholderia sp. GAS448. The sequence continues at coordinate 564,059 of NZ_JBNDKT010000002.1, read as the reverse complement.
TGCCACGGCCCTTTTTGATCAGGTCGTCGAAGGGCTTGTAGCACCATTTCGAGAAGTTGCTGCCGTTCACGGCGTCGCAGCCCAGCAACACGCCGAGCCAGTTGTCCGGGTCGCCGTAGTCGCCGGTCCAGCCGATCAGCATGGCTTCATGCTCGCCGGCATGCCCGCGCCGGATGTACTCGCCCCACTCGAAAGTGACGATTTTGGCCCGCACGCCGATCTTGGCCCAGTCGGCCTGCAGCATTTCAGCCATCAGCCGCGCATTCGGGTTATACGGGCGCTGCACCGGCATGGCCCACAAGGTCAGGTCGAAGCCATCGGGAAGGCCCGCTTCCTTCAGCAGCGCCTTGGCCTTTTCGATGTCGTACGGTGCGTCTTTCAGACTCTTGTTGTAGCCCCACTGCGTCGGCGGCATCGGATTGGTCGCGGCCTGACCCGCGCCCTGATACACCGATTCGATGATCGCCTTCTTGTTGATCGACATGTCCAGCGCGCGGCGCACCAGCACATTGTCGAGGGGCTTTTTCGTCGTGTTGTACGCGATGAAGCCGAGATTGAAGCCCACCTGACTCGGCAATTTCAGCGACGGATCGGCCTTGATCTGCGGGATATCCGCCGGACGCGGATAGCTCATCACCTGACATTCGTCGCGCTTTAACTTCTGCAGGCGCACCGCCGGGTCGACGGTAATCGCGAAGATCAGCTTGCCCGCCTTCACGACGCCCGGCTTCCAGTAGTCCGGATTGCCATCGAAGCGGATCGTGTCGTCCTTCGTGTAGCTACGGAAGATATACGGCCCGGTGCCGACCGGGAACTGGTTGATATCGGCAGCTTTGCCTGCCTTCAGCAGTTGATCGGCATATTCGGCCGACAGGATCGACGCAAATGGCATCGCGATCTGCTGCAGGAACGGCGCATCGACTTCTGTCAGCGTGAAGCGGACCGTATACGGATCGAGCTTCTCGATCTTCGTGATGTTTTTCGCGAGACCGAGATCGCTGAAGTACGGAAACGGGACGGGGTACGCCTTGCGGAACGGCTGCTCCGGATCGAGCATCCGCTCGTAGGTGAAGACGACGTCGTCCGCGTTGAATTCACGCGTCGGCTTGAAGAACGACGTGGTCTGAAACTTCACGCCTGGCCGCAGATGGAAGGTGTATTGCAGGCCGTCGTCGGAGACGTCCCACTTTTCGGCGAGCCCCGGCTCGATATCCGTGCTGCCGTGGCCAAATTCGACGAGACGGTTATAGACCGTGTAAGACCCCGCGCTGAATTCGACGCTGGTGGTGTACTGCGCGGTATCAAAACCAGCCGGACTGCCTTCGGAACAGAATACGAGGGTTTTATCCGGCAGGGAAGCCGCACCGGCCGTCGCCGGAATCAGGCAGGCCGTGGCCAGGGACACGGCAGTCAGAACAGGTACACAAAGCTGGCGAACTACACACCGCAGGGCTGATACCGTCATAACGTTCTCCGCTCAGCAGTCGGGTTGGCTGCGTCTGGATCATAGTCACGTCAATATTCAGCTTCAATAAGGGCTATCCAGCCTCCGCGAGCGAGTCCGGCCGACATGCGGGCTGCTGCGGCCGGCGTTTCGCCGGGCCGCAGCAGTCAGTCAGGGCGCATCGAACAGCCGATGCGGTGCGCGGGTTGCCTCGGTGTCTAGACGCCCAGGCGTTCGCAGATGGCCTTGGTGGCCGCCGCGCCATTGAGCGTGTAGAAGTGCAGGCCTGGCACTTGCGCATCGACGAGCCGCTGACACAGATTCGTCACGACATCGAGGCCGAATGCGCGGATCGCTTCGCGGTCGTCGCCGAAGCTTTCCAGGCGGCGTGCGATCCAGCGCGGTACTTCGGCGCCGCACATCTCGGAGAAGCGCATCAGTTGCGAGAAGTTCGTGATCGGCATGATGCCCGGCACGATCGGCACATCGACGCCCAGCTTGCGTGCGTCGTCAACAAAACGGAAGTACGCGTCCGCATTGAAGAAATACTGCGTGATCGCCGAATTCGCGCCGGCCTTCACCTTGCGCGCGAAGTTTTCCAGATCGGCCTTCGGCGAACGCGACTGCGGATGGTATTCCGGATAGGCGGCCACTTCGATGCGAAACCAGTCGCCAAACTCGGAGCGGATGAAGCTCACCAGTTCCGACGCGTAACGCAGTTCGCCCACTTCGCCCATGCCCGAGGGCAGGTCGCCGCGCAGTGCGACGATATGGCGGATGCCATGCGAGCGGTACTCGTTGAGGATCGCGCGCAGGCTTTCCTTCGACGAACCGATGCACGACAGGTGCGGCGCGGCTTCGATGCCGTCCTTCGCAATGTCGAGCACGGTATCCAGCGTGCCCTGCTGCGTCGAGCCGCCCGCACCGAACGTGCAGGACACAAACTTGGGCTTGAGCGGGGCGAGTTGCGCGCGTGTGGCTCGCAGCTTGTCGACGGCTTCCTGCGTCTTCGGCGGGAAGAATTCGAATGAGAGTTCGATCGGGTTCATGATTTACCAGGGTTGCCCGTCTTCGGGACGCCGTCAGCCGATGCTGCGGTTACCGAAGATCAGCGCGGACAGCAGCCACGAGACGATGCTGTACAGGATCGAGCCGAAAAACGCCGACCAGAAACCCGACACCTCGAAGCCCTTCAGCAGCGACGCGCACAGCCAGAAGCACAGCGCGTTGACGACCAGAATGAACAATCCGAGCGTGATAATCGTGACGGGCAGCGTGAGCAGGATGAGCACCGGTCGCAACACGGCGTTGATGAGCCCAAGCACCAGCGCAATGATCAGTGCAGTGCCGAAACTGCGGATGTGAATCGACGGCACCAGATACGTGATGATCAGCAGGGCGAGCGCATTGATCAGCCATGTCAGCAGCACAGTCATGTAGAGCTCCTTGTCAACGGGAAGTCCGGGATGAAATCCGGACCGGGCGGATTCGTGGGTCGCGCGAGCCGTGCTCCATGCGTGGGGATCAGCGCCCATCACGCAGCGCGTCTTTTACGATGCGCGCTGCGTGACGGGACGCCCGCCGGTCGCCTGCGTTCGAACTGCATGCAGCACGCAGCACGCGGCGGCGGACTGAACCGCCGCATCCGCCATGGCGGCCGGCGCCTTTAACCGTCTAGCCGCTTAGTAGCGGTAGTGGTTCGGCTTGAACGGACCGCTCTTGTCGACGCCGATGTAGCCAGCCTGTTCGTCGGACAGCACGGTCAGGTTTGCGCCGATACGCGCCAGATGCAGACGCGCGACCTTTTCGTCGAGCTGCTTCGGCAACACGTACACCTTGTTCTCGTACTTGTCGCCCTGCGTGAACAGTTCGATCTGCGCGAGCGTCTGGTTCGTGAACGAGTTCGACATCACGAACGACGGGTGGCCCGTCGCGCAACCGAGGTTCACGAGGCGGCCTTCAGCCAGCAGGATCACGCGCTTGCCGTCCGGGAAGATGATGTGATCGACTTGCGGCTTGATGTTGTCCCACGTGTACTGACGTGTCGAGGCAACGTCGATTTCCGAGTCGAAGTGACCGATGTTGCAGACGATCGCGTTGTGGCGCATCGCCTTCATGTGATCGTGGCCGATCACGTGGTAGTTGCCGGTCGCAGTCACGAAGATGTCGGCCTTGTCGGCGGCGTATTCCATCGTCACGACGCGGTAGCCTTCCATGGCAGCCTGCAGCGCGCAGATCGGATCGATTTCCGTGACCCACACCGTCGCGCCCAGACCGCGCAGCGACTGCGCGCAGCCCTTGCCCACGTCGCCGTAACCGGCGACGACCGCGATCTTGCCGGCGATCATCACGTCGGTCGCGCGCTTGATGCCATCGACGAGCGATTCACGGCAGCCATAGAGGTTGTCGAACTTCGACTTCGTCACCGAATCGTTGACGTTGATCGCCGGGAACGGCAGACGGCCTTCCTTCTCCATCTGGTACAGGCGGTGCACGCCGGTCGTCGTTTCTTCGGTGACGCCCTGGATGTGCTTGAGGCGCGTCGAGTACCACACCGGGTCGGCATCCAGATGACGGGCGATCGACTTGTACAGCGCGACTTCTTCCTCGTTGGTCGGCTTTGCGATCACCGAGCGGTCCTGCTCGGCCTTCGAGCCGAGGATCAGCAGCAACGTGGCGTCGCCGCCGTCGTCGAGGATCATGTTGGCGAATTCGCCGTTCGGCCATTCGAAGATGCGGTGCGAGTATTCCCAGTATTCGTCGAGCGTTTCGCCCTTGTACGCGAACACCGGCGTGCCGCCCTTGGCGATCGCCGCTGCGGCGTGGTCCTGGGTCGAGAAGATGTTGCACGATGCCCAGCGGACGTCGGCGCCGAGCGCCTTCAGCGTCTCGATCAGCACGCCGGTCTGGATCGTCATGTGCAGCGAGCCTGCCACACGTGCGCCCTTCAGCGGTTGCTGCGCCTTGTACTCGTCACGGATCTGCACGAGGCCGGGCATTTCCGTTTCGGCGATGTTGAGTTCCTTGCGGCCCCAGTCGGCAAGCGACAGGTCGGCAACGATGAAGTCCTTGGAATCTTTGGAATCGTAAACTGCGGCGTTCATCACGCCCTCCTTTCTAAAATTGACTAGAAATTTGACGTGAGCGCGGTTCGATGCGGTGGATGGAAAGCGCGTGGCGCATTCTAGCCGTCCGATTGAAGCCTCCGAGCCTGGCGGGCGGCATGCGAATGCAGATATTCGCTGTGCCCGTCGCAACGCTCCTCGAAGACGAACGGCGATTGTAGCAAATCGAGATGGATTCGGGATGTCTGAAATGCGGGGCGGTCGAACCGACGCTTCGTCAGACGGGCAGAAAGCCCAGCGCCGGCGCGAGCAGCACCATCACGACACCCGCGATCATCATCGTCAGGCTGGCGACGACGCCCTCCTCGCTGCCCAGCTCGCGGGCCTTCGCCGTGCCCACACCGTGGGCCGCCGCGCCGAACAGCGCGCCGCGCGCGAGGCGCGTGCGCAGCGGCACGAGCGCCAGCACGATTTCACCGAACAGCATCCCGCAGACGCCCGTCGCGATCACGAAGAGCGCGGTTAGATCCTTCGGCGCGCCGATCTTGTCGGAGACGGCGAGAGCGAACGGCGTCGACACCGAGCGTGTCATCAGGCTGCGCTGAAGTTCAGGGGACAGGTGCAGTAGCCTCGCCAGCGCAAGCGACCCGCCCACCGCGACGATGATCCCGACCGTCACGCCGACCGTCAGCGAAATCCAGTGCCGTTTCATCAGGTCGCGGTATTCGTAGATCGGCACCGCGAACGCGACGGTAGCGGGGCCAAGCAGCCACATCAACCAGCGCGTGTCCTCGAAATAGACCGGATACGGAATGTGTGCGGCCAGCACGATCACCGCCAGCACGACCGGCACGGCGAGAAGCGGCGTCAGCCAGGGCATCCTGAAGCGCGCGTACAGGCGCTTCGAGGCGAAATAGAGCGCGACCGTCAGCACGAGGCAGCCGGCCGCGATCAGCCGTGAAGCGCTATCAGCGAAAAGGGAAGAATAGAAGGCGTTCATGGCCGGGACTGGGGATGTCACATCACGCCACATCAAGCGCGAGCGGCATGGCGCGTGACCAGCACGCGACGCAGCGCAAGACGGCGTTCGAGCCGCGCGGCCTGCTCGACGGCGAACGCCACTGCCACCATCACCATCAGCGTACCCGCGACGACCACCAGCGCGAGACGCCAACCGTCTTCCTTGAAGAGGCCACCGTATTGCACCGCCGCGACCGCTGCAGGAATAAAGAAGAGCAGCATGTCGGACAGCAGCCAGTCGGCGCCGGCCTTGATCCAGCGCGACGGCAGGCCGCCGCAGAACAGCAGCGCGAGCAAGGCGGCGAGGCCGACCACGCCGCCCGGCACCGGCAATCCAAGCCGACGCACCAGCAAATCGGCGACGTACCATACGCCAGCCAGCGCAGCACTCTGGAGCGCGATCCGGGCGACACGGACCACGCTCGCGGACGCAGCTTGAGTCGAAAAACGTGTCGTCATGGCAATCCCCAGGTGACTTTTGATGAAAGTGAGTATAGGTTGCACCGCAACATAAATATAATGACTTAACATCATTCACTTCATTCCAATCTGGAATCAAGGAGCCGTTGAACGTGGAACTGCGCGCCCTGCGTTATTTTGTTGAAGTCGTCCGTCAGCAAAGCTTCACCGTCGCGGCCGAGCAGATGTTCGTCACGCAGCCGACCATCAGCAAGATGGTGAAGTCGCTGGAAGACGAAATCGGCTCCCCGCTGCTGCTGCGCGATGGCCGCCAGATGGTCCTCACCGACGCCGGCCGGATCGTCTACCAGCGCGGTCAGGACGTGCTGGCCGCGCACGCGCTGTTGCAGGCCGAGCTGAACGATCTCGGCACGCTAGGCAGCGGCGAAGTGACCATCGGTATTCCGCCGATGGGCGGCTCGCTTTTCACGCCCGCAATCGCCGCCTTCCGGCAGCGCTACCCGAAGATCGACCTGAAGCTGTTCGAGCAGGGTTCGCGGGCAATCGAGGCCGCACTGATCAACGGTGAGCTGGAACTGGGCGGCGTGCTGCTGCCGGTCGATCCGGACATGATCGACGTGCTGCCGGTCACCCGCCAGGTGCTGTGGCTCGTCGCACGCCACGGTTCGCGCTGGGACGACCTGCGCGAGGTGCCGCTTGCAGCGCTCGCGATGGAGCAGTTCGTGTTTTACGGCGAAAGCCTCGCGCTCAACGACGTGGTGCTGAACGCCTGCCGGCAGGCCGGCTTCGCGCCGACCATCGTCGGACGCAGCGGGCATTGGGATTTCATGGCGGCGCTGGTGCAGGCGGGCGTCGGCATCGCGCTCCTGCCCGCGCCTTACTGCCGGCGACTCGACGCGACGCAGTTCACCTGCCGGCCGGTCGTCGAACCGGAAATTCCGTGGGAAATGGCGATCGGCTGGCGGCGCAACGGCTATCTGTCGCACGCGGCACGCGCGTGGCTCGACGTCGCCCGCGAGACGCTGCCGGGCCAGGCCGGCAACGATTTCATGCATGCGCCGATGCCCGGGCCGCCTGTTCCCCGGCCCGCCGTGCCGCCGCGATGAACTCCGCGGCACGCTCGCCGATCATCACCGTCGGCGCGTTCGTGTTGCCGCCGATGAGCGTCGGCATCACCGACGCGTCCACCACCCTCAAGCCCGTCACGCCACGCACACGCAACTGCGGATCGACGACCGAACGGGCGTCGCTGCCCATCCGGCAGGTCGCGGCCGGGTGATAGATCGTGTCCGCATGCTCCGCGATCGTCGCGCGCAGTTCGGCGTTGTTCTGGCCGGGACGCGTGTACAACTCCCTGCCGCCGCACAGCGCAAGCGAAGGCGCATCGAGAATCCGTCGCGCCATGTGCACACCTTCCACCAGCAGATCGAGATCGCGCGAATCGCTCAGGAAGCACGGATCGATCACCGGCGCGACTCGCGCGTCGCTGCTCGCAAGCATCACCGTCCCGCGGCTATGGGGACGCAGCACGCAGACATGCAGCGAATAGCCGTGGCCCCAATGCATCTGCCGATTGTGATCGTCGACGAGCGCCGTGCAGAAATGCAGTTGCAGATCGGGCCGTGCAAGCGTGGGCCGGCTCTTCAGAAAACCGCCCGCTTCCGCGATATTGCTCGACAGCATGCCGCGGCCTTCGCGCATGAAGGCGACGAACTGCGGCCCCATCCGCGCGATGCCACGCAACGAAAAGCCGGTCGGCTCGATTGAGCGCACCCGCTTGTTGATCGTGAAATCGATGTGGTCGGTCAGGTTCTGGCCGACTTCCGGCGCGTCGTGGATCACCGCCACGCCGACCGCCTGAAGATGGTTCGCCGGCCCGATTCCCGAGCACATCAGCAGTTGCGGCGAGTTGAACGCGCCGGCTGCAAGCACGACTTCCGCGCGAGCTTCCAGCGTTGCGGTGCGACCACCGTGCACCACCTCGACGCCCGTTGCGCGCTTGCCCTCGAAGGTCACGCGCAGCACGGTCGCATCGGCAATCGTGTGGAGATTCGGCCGCTCACGACCGTACACGTAGGCACGCGCGACGCTGCACCGGCGGCCGTCGCGCTGCGTCACCTGATAGAAGCCGACGCCTTCCTGCTCAGGCCCATTGAAATCGTTATTCGTACGGTAACCAGCTTCGAGGGCAGCCTGCACGAAGCGGTGCGAAAACGGATTGCGAAATCGCAGATCGGACACGGTGAGCGGGCCGTCGGCGCCGTGCAGCGCGTCGCCCCCGCGCTCGTTACCTTCAGCGCGCCGGAAGTACGGCAAGACATCCGCCCATGCCCAGCCATGGCAACCCATGTCCGCCCATTCGTCGTAGTCGAGCGGATGGCCGCGCGAGTAGACCATCGCGTTGATCGCGCTCGAGCCGCCGAAGCCGCGCCCACGCGGCTGATAACCGCGCCGGCCGCCAAGACCGGGTTGCGGCGTGGTCTCGTAGCCGTAGTTGGTCTTCAGCTGGAATGGCACAAGCGCCGCGACGCCGACCGGCATGTTGACGAACAGGTTGCGTTCCGTGTGAGGGCCAGCCTCGATCAGTGCGATCGAGGCATCGGGACAACTGTCCGCAAGCCGGCCTGCCAGCGCACAGCCGCCTGAGCCTGCGCCGACAATGATGTAGTCGTATTGCATCCGCTCCTCCTATGCGGGTCGCGTTGTTCGCGAACCCCGTCTCGTGCACACTTGTCTACGTGTGCTGACGCGCATTGTAGGGACACGATGGCGCGCGCGACGGCTTCGCGTCAGAGCGATCCCTCTAAACGAAACCCGCGCCGCGCCTCTATGATGAAAAGCTGTCGTCTGACTTTGCAGCCTGACAGCGTGACCTTCAGACGTAGCGGGAAGCCTGGCGCAAAACGCGCCGCCCGTCGTTGCGCGACATAGCAGGCGCCGATAAAACAAAACCACGCCTGCGCGCATCCGGTGAATGGAGACAGCAGATGGAATCGCACCGCCACGGCACGACGCATGACGTGACCAACCAGGTCCCGCCGCTTGCGGACTACAACCTGTTCGAAAGCGACTCCGCTCTCGCCGCCGCCGTCGATCGCGACGGCGCGGGCTGGCACCGCGACGCATTGCAGCGCCACGGCGCCGCGCTCACGACACCGGACATCCTCGCCCTCGCCGACCTCGCAAACCGTCACACGCCCGAACTCTTCACGCATTCACCGCGCGGCGAACGCATCGACGCGCTGGAGTTTCATCCTTCATGGCATACGTTGCTCGCGTTGCTGCGGCGCGAAGGGCTGCATGCGCTGCCTTTTTCAGATCCGCAGCGCGGCGCGATGGCCGCGCGCTGCGCGGGCTATTACCTGCATGCGCAGCTTGAATCGGGTTCGCTGTGCCCGCTGACGATGACCTTCGCCAGCATTCCGGTGCTGCAACGTGAGCCCGCGCTTTTTGAAACGTTGCGCGACAAGCTCTACACCCGCCAGCACGATCCGCGCGACCTGCCGCTTGCGCAGAAAAGGTCGATGATGATCGGCATGGGCATGACCGAGAAACAGGGCGGCTCGGACGTGCGCAGCAACCAGACCCGCGCGTTCGCGGCGGGCAACGGCAGCGGTCGTGGCGCGCCATACCGGCTCGTCGGGCACAAATGGTTTTTCTCGGCGCCGCAGTGCGACGCGCATCTGGTGCTTGCGCGCACCGGCGATCACGAAGGCCTGTCGTGCTTCTTCGTGCCGCGTTTCGCGCCCGACGGCAGCAAGAACGCGGTGCAGATCCAGCGCCTCAAGAACAAGCTCGGCAACCGCTCCAACGCGAGCAGCGAAGTCGAATTTCTCGACGCCTACGGCATGCTGATCGGCGACGAAGGACGCGGCGTGCCGACCATCATCGAGATGGCGAACTACACGCGGCTCGACTGCGTGATCGGCAGCGCGGGGCTCATGCGCGCCGCGCTCGTGCAGGCGATCCATCACGCGCGGCATCGCAGCGCATTCGGCCGGCATCTTGCCGACCAGCCGCTGATGCGCAACGTGCTGGCCGACCTCGCGCTCGAATCCGAAGCGGCGACGGTGCTGTTCATGCGTCTCGCTCGCGCCTTCGAAGACGCCGCGAACGCGCCCGAAGAGCGTGCGTGGCGGCGCATCGTCACGCCGGCGGCGAAGTACTGGGTGTGCAAGCGCGCGCTCGAATTCACCGGCGAAGCGATGGAGGTCTGGGGCGGCAACGGCTACGTCGAGGAAGGTCCGATGGCGCGCTTCTATCGCGAAGCGCCGGTCAATTCGATCTGGGAAGGCTCCGGCAACGTGATGTGCCTCGACGTGTTGCGTGCGATGGAGCGCGAGCCCGAAGCGGCGCAGGCGCTCTTCGCCGCGTGGCGCAACAGGGCGCCAGGGCATCCCGCTCTCGGAGCGGCGCTCGACCGGCTTGCCGCCGCACTCGGCGGCGCGCCCGATCTGCGTGAGGCCGCAGCGCGCCGCATCGCCCAGTCGATCGTTCTCATCGCGCAGGCGACCTTGCTCGTTGAACATGCACCGGCGCAAGTCGCGGATGCCTTCATCGCGACGCGGCTCGCCGACGGCTGCGGCGAAAGCGGGCGCGTGTACGGCACGCTGCCGGCCGCGTTCGACCACGCGGCGATCATCGCCCGCGCGTTTGCGGCTTGATCGTCCGCGGCGCGCGCGCAGTGTCGACGCAGATTCAAATACGGCAAACGCGACGCTACGCGTACTGACTCCAGGATGGGGGCTCATGAAAAACGATCTACCCGACGTGGCCGCGCTCGAAGCGCTGCTACGCGGACAGCGGCACGCGTACCTGCGTGCGTCTTATCCGTCCTGGGAGACACGCGCCACGCATCTGAAGGCGCTGCGCAGCATGCTGCTCGACCATCGCGACGCGCTGGCCGACGCCATGAACGCGGACTTCGGCAATCGCGCGAAGCAGGAGGTGTTGCTTGCTGAATTCCTGCTCGTGAAAGGTGAGATCGACGGCGCGCTGCGTCACGGCAGGCGCTGGATGAAAGCGCAGCGGCGCAGCACCAACAAATGGCTGTTGCCGGCGCGTGTGAAAGTCGTGCCGCAGCCGCTTGGCGTAGTCGGCATCATCGCGCCGTGGAATTATCCGGTGCTGCTCGCCGCCGGTCCGCTCATCAGCGCGCTCACGGCCGGCAACCGCGCGATCATCAAGATGTCGGAGCTGACGCCGCGCACCTCGGCGCTCTTCGAGCAGCTGATCGCACAAACCTTCGCGCGCGATCATGTGGCGGTCGTCAACGGCGACGCCGCGTTTGCCGCAGCCTTCAGCGCGCAGCCATTCGACCACCTGCTCTTCACCGGTTCGACGCAGGTGGGCCGTCACGTCATGCGCGCCGCCGCCGACAACCTCACGCCCGTCACGCTCGAACTGGGCGGTAAGTCGCCGGTGATCGTCGGACCGCACGCGCGCTTCGACTACGCGGTGAGCAGCATTGTCACCGGCAAGACGCTCAACGCGGGTCAGACCTGCGTGGCGCCTGACTATGTGCTGGTGCCGCGCGGCAAGGAGCAGGCGTTCATCGACCGCGCCCGCGTGCAGATGAAGAAGCTGTACCCCGACTTCGCCCGCAACCGCGATTACACGACGATCATCAGCGCGCGTCATTTCGAGCGCCTGCAGCGGCTCGCCGATGAAGCGCAGGCGTCCGGCGCACAGCTGCACACGCTGGCCGACGTTCCCGGCGCGCCCGGGACCGGGTTGGGCGATCCCGACACGCGCCGCTTTCCGCTCGTTGCCGTCACGAACGCACCCGACGAATCGGCCCTGATGCAGGAGGAAATCTTTGGTCCGCTGCTGCCTGTCGTCCCCTACGACACGCTCGATGAGGCGATCGCTTACATCAACGCGCGGCCGAGGCCCCTCTCGCTCTATCTCTACGACGACGACGCCGCGACGATCGAACGCGTGACGCACGAAACGGTCGCGGGCGGCATGGCAGTCAACGAAACGCTGATGCATCTTGCGTGCGAGAGCCTGCCGTTTGGCGGCGTCGGCGCGAGCGGGATGGGCGCGTATCACGGCCATGAAGGCTTCGTGACGTTTTCGAAGATGAAACCCGTGTTGCAGCAGGCGCGCCTGAACGCGCGCGCCCTGGTCGCGCCGCCCTACGGCAAGGTATTCAACGTGCTGATCCGGCTGATGATGCGGTTCTAGTCCGCGCAGGCAATGCCGCGCGGCGCGGGTTAGCGCGGCGCGCTGCCGCTTCCGCTTTCCGGCGTGCCCGATGTCGTTCCAGCGACGGTTGCAGGCTCGGCGCCGGGCGCATCGTCGGCCGCGCCGCTTTCCAGCCGGTGCAGCCACGCCAGCAGTTCCGCGACCGCCTGATACAGCTGCGGCGGAATCCTTGTGTCGAGGTCGACCTGCATCAGCAACGACACCATCTCCGGCGCCTCGTGCACATACAGGCCGGCCTCTTTGGCCCGCTGCACGATCATGTCCGCGACGAGACCGTAGCCCTTCGCCACCACGCGCGGCGCAGGGTCGCCCAACTGCGAATCGTAGACGAGCGCCGCCGCGCTCCGGCGATGCGTGCGGCTCATGACAGGTCCCAGTCGTAATCTGTGGCGCCCTTCGTGCCGGCCCCTCTATGCCGGGCGGCGGATGCGGCTGTCGCTTCGTCGCCGGCTGCGGCGGAGCATGCATAGGCCGTTGTGGCCTGCGCCGCCGCTGCCGCCGCAGGTGTCCCGACTGCCGGCGCACCACCGCCGATTTCGCGGATCGACAGCCCGCTCAGTTCGATGCCGGCTGCGGCAAGCCGCTGGCGAAACGTCTCGCCTTGCGCCGCGAGCCGCGCCGCGCCGCCCGGGTTCGCCTGGACCCGCACCACGAGTTGCGTGCCGGTGAGCGTCAGTTCGGCGTCGACGGTGCCGAGCGATGGCAGCGACAAGGTCAGCCGCGTGCGCCACGGATACGGGTCGTCCGTCTCGACGCCCTGCCCGCCACGATGCCACTCGTCGCCTTCCTGCTGGATCGTCCAGTCGAGCCGGGCGCCGGGCCAGGCTTCGCCAGTCCAGCGGAATTCGCCGGTGGCGAGCAGATCGAGCTGCTGCCGCACAAGCGGAACGGTCGCCGGATGAATTGCGGGCGCGGCAGACTGCGGCGGGGGCGCATCGTGAGTGTCGAGGCCGAGCGGATCGCCCGCGGCCCCATGCATCTGAGAGCGCGACGACGAGGAGCCGGAAAACGCCGTGTTGCCCTGGGAATCGGCCGTCGCAAAGCGTGCTGCCTGCGACTGCGGGCCGTCCGGCGCGCCTCGGGCATTGACAGTGCCAGCAGCAGCCGGATTCGGATTGAGTCCCGCCGCCGCCCTCGCCTCTAGCCCCGCACCGCTCGACCATGGCTGCGCCGAAGCATCCGCATCGGCACTCCAGTCGAGTGGCAATTGCGCCGCCGCGTCGACCAGACGGTTTTGCGGCTCGCCGGCGAGCGATGCAGGCGTGCGCTGCCCCGACAGCCACTGCGCGAGATGCGATTCGTAGAACAGTCCGCTTTCGGCGACCGTCTGCCTGAGTGCCGCGGCCAGCGCCGCGACAGGCAGCGGCGAAGCCACCACGCTGGTCGCCGCCGCTCCTGCCGCCGCACTCGTGGCCGCCCCGGCCTGCGGCGTTGTGCCCGCCGTTGCCGTTGCGGAAGCGTCGGTCGCCAGCGTACCGAAGAGCGGCAACGGCTCGGCCAGCGCGACATCGAGCGCCGGCGCCGCCGGCCACACCGGCGTCTGGCCGACGACGGCTGGCGTCGCATCGCCACCAGAGCGCGCGATGGCGTCAAGCGTCAGGGCGACGGCGGACAGCGCGGTCTGCGCGGAAGCGGGTGGTGTGGAGGATGTGTCAGGCAATGCCCCGCCGCGGGCGACGGGCGTATCGACGCTCAGCGCGGAAGCGCCCGTCTGCGACGCCGTGGCATCAGGGCGCGCGCCGATCGAGAGCAGGCTGTCGACGCGGCTTGCCAGCACAGAAGCCACCGCCGTGTCGATTCCGTTCATGCCGATTCCTCTCGCGCACGATTCGCGCGTGTCCACCGGCGGCGGACAGGCCCCGATGATGCGGGTCGAAAAAACGCGCTCAGCGCGCCCGATAAAGTTCTTTCAGCACGCAGGAGGGCCGGGGCGCCGCGAACAACGCCGACAGCTTCGCCATGCGCGGATTCGCCAGGTCGCGGATGGCGGCGTCGTCGGCGAGAATCTGGCGGATCAGGTCGAACTTGCGCGCCCGTTCCCCGTCGTCCAGCTTGACGCCGGCTTCCGCGCTCTTCAGCGCCTCGACCAGCTGGCGATACTCGTCCTGAAGCCGGACCAGATCGTTCCAGAGGGCGTTGCGTGCTGCCACCAACATGCGCCCGGAAATCACTGCGATCGCCTCGTAGCGGGCGAAATATTCTGCGTTCGAAGTCATCTCATGCTTTCCGCGGACGACTGTGTCGCCATCCGCGCGATCTCCGGGGCAATCCCCATCCAGGCTTCTTCGAGCGTGGCCAGCAAGCCGTCGACTTCGACGAGCATGGCCTCGCTCTGTTTCAGGTTGGCCTCGAACAGGCGCCGCGTCATATAGCTATAAAGCGCGTCCAGCCGCGCCGCGATTTCGCCGCCCGCTTCCACGTTCAACGCCTCCTGCAAACCGCTCCCGATGATCTGGATCGCCTTGGTGATCGCCTCCCCGCGCGCCGCGATATTGCCCTGCTGCAGGTGCATGCGCGCCTGAGCGATGGCCTTCCGGGCGCCCTGATACAGCATCACGATCAGGCGATGCGGACTCGCGCCCATCACCCCGGTTTCGACTCCGACGCGTGCGTAAGCATTGGCTCCAGAGTGGGCTGCGGAAAACATCGGCGCTCCTCCTGTTTGATGCAGATTGCGGGTTGGTTAGCGGGCCGCTGGTGCGCGTTGCCGTGCATCAGCATGCATGCCTGTATCCGGGTTATCGGAAAGCACGCGTAAAGCTTTAGCCCGCTGGAGGAACGGCTCAGTGCGTAACAGGGCGAGCGGCCGGCCTGGCGGCCCCCGGCTGCTGCACCCTGGTGGCGCAGGCGGCTTGTGGCGACGCCGCTGGACACGCAAAAAAACGCGCAGCGCGCGACTGACTCAAACGGCCGTCTGCATGATCTCGTTGTAGGCCGAGACGAGCTTGTTGCGCACCTGGAGGCCGAACTGGAAGCCGACGTTGGCCTTCTGCATATCGACCATCACGTCGTTCAGCGACACGTTCGACGCGCCGATTTCGAAAGCATGCGCCTCGCCGAGGGAGGTTTGCTGGTCGTTGCTGATCTTGTCGATCGAGGCTTTCAGGGCCGAGGCAAAGCCGCCAGCCGTCGCCGCGCCGGAGCTGGACGCCGCCGGGGCGGTCCCGCCGGCAGCCTGCGCCGCCATTGACTGCATCTGCGCAAGCGCCGACGAAAGCGCGTTCACGGGCAAAGTCATGTTGTCTCCATAAGAGGGAAAAGCGGCGCGGCAAGGCGTGCCGATCTGGACGAAAGCATAGCAGCGGGCATTTTTCGAAAGACTTGAAAGTAGGGGTGAAACCCCGCTCTATTCGACCAATCAGGTTGCATCCTGGTGGGGATAATCCCTAACGTGAAAGTGTCTGCCCCTGCGCCCGTCGGCCTGACGCGGCGGCCGGCAGCAGAACGCAAGGCATCCCCGGAGATACCCGACGCATGGATTCGTCAGCCAACTCTTTGATTAACCCCGACGCCCGCATGGGACTCGCCGGTGCGCAAACTGGCGCGGGCGGCGCCGGCCAGCCCGGTGCCGCCGACCTCGGCGGGGGATTTGGCCAGCGCCTGTCAGCGTTTCCGACCTCGCTCACACAGATGCGCGGCAATCCACGGGCGCCGCTGATCTTCGCCGTCGCGCTGCTGGTTGCGATCGTCGCGGGTCTCGTGCTCTGGTCGCGCGCGCCAGACTACAAGGTGCTCTACAGCAATCTGTCGGACCGCGACGGCGGCGCGATCATCACCGCGCTCCAGGCTGCCAACATCCCCTACAAGTTCAGCGATTCCGGTGGCGCGATCCTCGTGCCCGCCGAGCAGGTTCACGAAATGCGCCTGCGGCTCGCCTCGCAGGGGCTGCCCAAAGCCGGTTCCGTCGGCTTCGAGCTGATGGACAACCAGAAGTTCGGCATCAGCCAGTTCGCCGAGCAGATCAACTACCAGCGCGCCCTCGAAGGCGAACTCCAGCAGACCATCGAGTCCATTTCAGCGGTGAAGTCGTCGCGCGTGCACCTCGCGATTCCGAAGCCCTCCGTGTTCGTGCGCGACCACGAAGCGCCGTCGGCCTCAGTGCTCGTCAACCTGTACCCGGGCCGCACGCTCGACGAAGGCCAGGTGGTCGCGATCACCCATATGGTTTCGTCGGCGGTGGCCGACATGCCGGTGCGCAACGTCACGATCGTCGACCAGGACGGCAACCTGCTGACGCAGCCCGCGTCCGGCACCGGTCTCGACGCGAGCCAGCTGAAGTTTGTCCAGCAGATCGAGCGCAACACGCAGCAGCGCATCGACGCGATCCTCGCCCCGCTGTTCGGCGCCGGCAACGCGCACTCGCAGGTGAGCGCCGACGTCGATTTCGCCAAGCTCGAGCAGACGTCCGAAAAGTACGGCCCGAACGCGACACCGGACCAGGCTGCGATCCGCAGCCAGCAAACCAGCACGGCGACGGAAATGACGCAGGGCGGCGCCTCGGGCGTGCCGGGCGCGCTGTCCAACCAGCCGCCGCAGCCGGCATCCGCGCCGGTCGTCGCGAGCGCCAACGGCGCGAGCAGCGTGACCACGACGCCGGTCAGCGACCGCAAGGACCAGACCACCAACTACGAGCTCGACAAGACCGTGCGGCACTATGAGCAGCCGATGGGCGGCATCAAGCGGCTGTCGGTGGCGGTGGTGGTCAACTACCAGCGCCAGGTCGACGCGAAGGGTCACGCGACGATGCAGCCGATGTCCGCCGACAAGCTCGCGCAGGTCAACCAGCTGGTAAAGGACGCAATGGGTTACGACGCGAGCCGCGGCGACTCGGTAAACGTGGTCAATAGTGCGTTCACGACCGAGGTCGACCCGAACGCCGACCTGCCATGGTGGCGCACGCCGGAGATGATCGCGCTCGCAAAACAGGTCGCGACGTATCTGGGCATCGGTGCGGTGGCCCTGTTCCTCTACTTCGTGATGGTGCGCCCGGCGCTGCGCCGCGCGTTCCCGCCGCCGCAACCGCCTGTCGCGGCGCTGCAGTCGCCGGACGAGCCGATGCTGCTCGACGGCCTGCCCTCGCCCGACAAGACGGCCGTCGAGGTGGAAGAGGAAAACAATCTGCTCTCGTTCGAAAATGAGAAGCATAAATATGAGCGGAACCTGGAATTCGCCCGCAACATCGCGCGCCAGGATCCGAAGATCGTAGCGACTGTCGTCAAGAACTGGGTGTCCGATGAGCGCTGAAGGCGTAGTGAAGAGCGCGCTCCTGCTGATGTCGATCGGCGAGGAGGAGGCCGCACAGGTGTTCAAGTTCCTCGGTCCGCGCGAGGTGCAGAAGATCGGCGTCGCCATGGCGGCGCTGAAAAACATCACGCGCGAGCAGATCGACGAGGTGCTGCAGGAATTCGTCAAGGAAGCGGAACAGCACACCGCACTGTCGCTCGATTCGAGCGACTACATCCGCTCGGTGCTGACCAAGGCGCTCGGCGACGACAAGGCCGGCGCGATCATCGACCGGATCCTGCAAGGCAGCGACACGAGCGGCATCGAAGGCCTCAAGTGGATGGATTCGGCCGCGGTCGCCGAACTGATCAAGAACGAGCACCCGCAGATCATCGCGACGATTCTGGTCCACCTGGATCGCGATCAGGCTTCCGAGATCGTCGCCAACTTCACCGAGCGGCTGCGTAACGACGTGCTGCTGCGGATCGCGACGCTCGACGGCATCCAGCCGGCCGCGCTGCGCGAACTGGACGATGTCCTGACGGGCCTCTTGTCCGGCAGCGACAACCTCAAGCGCAGCCCGATGGGCGGCATCCGCACGGCGGCGGAAATTCTCAACTTCATGTCGAGCGGCCACGAGGAATCGGTACTCGAGAACGTCCGCCAGTACGATTCGGAACTCGCGCAGAAGATCATCGACCAGATGTTCGTGTTCGAAAACCTGCTCGACCTCGAAGACCGCGCGATCCAGCTGCTGCTGAAGGAAGTCGAGTCCGAATCGCTGATCATTTCGCTGAAGGGCGCGCCGCCTGCGCTGCGCCAGAAGTTCCTGTCGAACATGTCGCAGCGCGCCGCGGAACTGCTCGCGGAAGACCTCGACGCACGCGGCCCGGTGCGCGTCTCGGAAGTCGAGACGCAGCAGCGCCGCATCCTGCAGGTCGTGCGCAACCTGGCCGAAAGCGGCCAGATCGCGCTAGGCGGCAAGGCGGAAGACGCCTATGTCTGATCAGAACTCCACGCGCAAGGAGAGCCTCTCGGCCTACCAGCGCTGGGAGATGGCCTCGTTCGACCCGGTGCCGGAACCGGAACCGGTCGACGAAGGCGCTTTCGAAGCCGAACTGGAGCGCCTGCGCGACGCCGCGCACGCGCAGGGTGTCGCAACCGGCCATGTCGCGGGCCAGGCGCTCGGCTATCAGGCGGGCTACGAACAGGGTTACGCGCAGGGTCTCGAGCAGGGCCGCGTTGAAGCGCGCGCGGAAGGCATGCGCCTTGCCGCCATTGCCGACACGTTCTCGGCCGCACTCGGCGGCGCGCAGGGCGAGATCGCCGACACGCTCGTGGCGCTGGCGCTCGACATCGCGCAGCAGGTCGTCCGTCAGCACGTGCAGCACGATCCCACCGCGCTGATCGCCGCCGCCCGCGAGGTGCTGGCGACCGAACCGGCCCTTGTCGGCGCACCGAGTCTGATCGTGAGCCCGGCGGACCTGCCGGTCGTCGAAGCCTATCTGCTTGAAGAACTCCAGGCGCGCGGCTGGACCGTGCGCACCGATCCGCTGGTCGAGCGCGGCGGTTGCCGGGCGCATGCCGGCACCGGCGAAGTGGATGCCGGCATCGGCACCCGCTGGGAACGCGTCGCCGCGGCACTGGGCAAGGTGAGCACGTGGTGAAGCCGACCCTTCAGGAAATCGAAGCCAGCGACCTGACGCCGCTCGAACGCGAGCTGGCGCTGGCGTCGTTCGGCACGCCGGAAACGCTGCCGCCCGCGAAACCCGCTGCCGCCGCGGCCAGCCGCGAGTCAGCACCGGTTTTCAGGCCGGATCCCGCGCTTGTGCAGAATCCGCATTTTCAGGCCTGGCGCGCGCATCTCGACGGCCTGCGCGCCCGCAACGCCATCGCGCGGCCGCTGCGCGGCTGCGGGCGCCTCACGCGCGCCGCCGGTCTCGTGCTCGAAGCGGTTGGCCTGCGTCTGTCAGTGGGCGCGGAAGTGATGATCGAACTGCCGCCCGGCAGTCCGATCGCCATGGCCGAAGCGGAGGTCGTCGGCTTTGCGGGCGACAGGCTGTTCCTGATGCCGACCACCGAAGTCCACGGCCTGTTGCCCGGCGCGCGCGTCTATCCGCTCGAGAGCGCGCCGATCGCCGATCCGATGGCGGGCGCGAAGCGTCTGCCGGTCGGCTGGGAGCTGCTGGGGCGTGTCGTCGATGCATCCGGCCGGCCGCTCGACAGTCTCGGTCCGCTCGGCGCGGCGGCTGATGCGCCGCTGTCGGCGCCGTCGATCAACCCGCTGCGCCGCGAGCCGATCCACAAGGTGCTCGACGTCGGCGTGCGCGCGATCAATGCGCTCTTGACCGTCGGCCGTGGCCAGCGCATGGGTCTCTTTGCCGGCTCAGGTGTCGGCAAGTCGGTGCTGCTCGGCACGATGGCCCGCTATACCAGCGCCGAAGTGATCGTGATCGGCCTGATCGGCGAACGCGGCCGCGAAGTGAAGGAATTCATCGAACAGATTCTCGGCGAGGAAGGTCTCGCCCGCTCGGTCGTGGTTGCCGCGCCGGCCGACGTGTCGCCGCTCCTGCGCATGCAGGGCGCGGCTTATGCCACGTCGCTCGCCGAGTACTTCCGCGATCAGGGCAAGCATGTCCTGCTGCTGATGGACTCGCTGACCCGCTATGCGATGGCGCAGCGCGAGATCGCCCTCGCCGTCGGTGAACCGCCGGCAACCAAGGGTTATCCGCCGTCGGTGTTCGCGAAGCTGCCGGCCCTCGTCGAGCGGACCGGCAATGGTCCGGAAGGTGGCGGTTCGATCACCGCTTTCTATACTGTACTGACCGAAGGCGACGATCAGCAGGATCCGATCGCCGATTCGGCACGCGCGATCCTCGACGGCCACATCGTGCTGTCACGCGCGCTCGCAGAAGCCGGCCATTACCCGGCCATCGATATCGAAGCCTCGATCAGCCGCGCGATGACCGCGCTGATCGACGATGCGCACCTCGACCGGACGCGTCTTTTCAAGCAGATGCTGTCGCGCTATCAGCGCAATCGCGACCTGATCAACGTAGGCGCCTATTCGAGTGGCCGTGACGCGGTGCTCGACCGTGCAATCGCGCTGTATCCGAGGATGGAAGCGTTCCTGCAACAGGGCTATCGCGAAAGCGCTGGCTTCGAGTCGAGCGTAGCCATGCTCGACTCGCTGTTCGAATAAGGAGTGGACAGATGTCGAAGCATTTTCCGATCAAGACGCTGATTGGTCTCGCCCAGGACGACGTCGACGCTGCCGCGCAACGGCTCGGACGTGTGCAGCGCGAGCGCAACGACGTGGAAGCGCAGTTGAATTCGCTGATCCAGTATCGCGACGAGTACCACGCGCGCTTTACGGCCACCGCGCAATCCGGGATGCCTGCCGGCAACATGCGCAACTTCCAGGCGTTCATCGACACGCTGGATGCCGCCATCGACCAGCAACGCAAGCTCCTCGTCACCGCGACGGCACGGGTCGAAGCGGCCAAGCCCGAATGGCAGCGCCAGAAGCAGAAGCTCGGCTCGTTTGAAGTCTTGCAGGCACGCGGCGAAGCTGTCGAAGCAAAGCAGACCGCGCGGCGTGAGCAGCGCGACGCCGACGAACACGCGGCAAGAATTCTCCGGATGCGCGTGGAAGGCGTCTGACGCGCCCGCGCATGACTGACTGATACGAACGGATACACGAACGAGAGATAACGTATGTCGCCTCTTTCACTGATCAACTCCCTGCTCGGCACCGCCAGCGGCACGTCGTCCAGCGGCTCGCCGGCAAGCTCGAGCGCCCTGCCGTTTGCGCAGACGCTGCAGCAGAGCATCGATTCGCAAAACAACGCGGCACAGGCGAGCGCCAGTGCGTCGCAAGACGCGTCGTCCTCGTCATCGTCGTCGGCTTCGTCTTCCCCATCGTCGTGGGATTCGTCTTCCGCTTCGTCGTCGGATTCGTCTTCCGCTGCGTCGCCAGATTCGTCGAGCGTGCACGATGTGCCGACGCCGGACAGTTCGTCGAACAGCGCGGACGCGGCCGGCAGCAAGCAGTCCACGGACAGCACGACGGCGACGAACCCGTCGACGGGCAACTCGCAGCAGGCCTCCGGCAACGGCAGCGGCAACCCGGCTGGCAGCACGACGTCGAAGCCGCAACAGGATGCGAACGCGCCGGCGACGCCGCCCACGACGGCTGCGGCGGCGGCAACCGCAGCGGCGGCGGCTGCCGCACAGGCACAGGCGCAGGCGAGCGCGGCGGCAACCACGGCGGCCACGGACGCATTGCCGGCCGACCCGGCAGCGACGGTCCCGGCCACTACGCCCGTCGCATCGACTCCGGTCGTCGGCACGAATATCGGCAAGAAGATCGCGTCACTCGATCCGAAAGCGGTTCAGGACGGGTTACAGGCAGCGCTGGCGGCGTTGGCGAGCGGCCAGGGCGCAGCGGCGGCAATGCCAGCGACGACGGCCGCTGCGGCGGGCACTGCAACGGCTGGCGGCGCGGACGCGACGGGGCTTGGCGCGCGCGGTGCTGGCGCGGGCACGGGCCTGTCGCCTGGCGCGAAGCTTGCCGATGGCAAGGGCGGGTTGGGCGACAACGTGAAGTCTACGGTTGCGAACGCGGCGGTGGCGGCGACGCCCGATGCACTCGCCGGGCGCAGCGCTGGCGAGGCGCTGGCGGCCGCGAACGCCGGCAATGCACAGGCTAGTTTTGCGACGCTGAAGGACAGCGCCGACTCCGCGCAAGCGGCGCTCGCCGCGACTCAGGCGGCATCTGCAGCGGCCGCGTCGAACGCCGTGTCGCCGACGACCAATCCGAACGCAATCGCGGTGGCCAGCACGGCGCTGACCCCGCAGGTCGGCACGCCCGACTGGGACGAAGCGCTGAGCCAGAAAGTCGTGTTTCTTTCGAATGCGCACCAGCAGACGGCTGAACTGACCTTGAACCCGAAGGATCTCGGACCGCTACAGGTCGTGCTGCAAGTTGCCGATAACCATGCACATGCGCTGTTTGTTTCGCAGCATCAGCAGGTACGGGAGGCGGTGGAAGCTGCGCTTCCGAAGCTTCGCGAAGCGATGGAGCAAGGGGGGATTGGGCTTGGCAGCGCGAGTGTGAGTGATGGATTTGCGAGGCAGACTGCCCAGCAAGATGGGGGTTCTTCTTCCTCGCGGGGCGGTAGCAGGAGCGGTCGCGGCGGCGACAGTGCGGATTCTGATGGCGCTGTCAGTGTCGCTAATGTGCCTGTCCGGCGGACTGTTGGGTTGGTTGATACTTTTGCCTGATTTTTCTGCTCGTTTTTTTGCTTTTTTTTTTTTGTTGTTGTTTGGGGTCTGGTTGTTTGCCTGGTTTGTTTGCCTTTCCTTGTTTTGCCTTTGGTTTATTGGCGTTGCCCCTGTGCGGGGCGGCACCTACTTTTCTTTGTCTTGCCAAAGAAAAGTAGGCAAAAGAAAGGCGCCGAAAACGTGTCCTTTCTCGATGGGTCGCTAACCGGGAATGGCAACCCATGAAGTGTCGCCCTCGCAAGGAACCGACATTGGTCCGACACCAGACCATCCCTCGCGCAGTACCGCCCGTGACAAAGGGCTCATTCATCCCACTCCGCACTACGTGCGTCGCGGAGGGGCTTTTCGGGTGATGGTCAGGGCGGACGTTTTGCGCACCGGCGATGCCCCCCGGCACACTTGGACGTGCGGCCATTCGCCTGCGAATCAGCGTGCCGTCGGTCGGCAAAGGCATGCACGAGGGGTTACGCCGGTCGGCGACGCGCGTAGCGCGGAGTCGGATGGATGAGTGCTTTGTCACAGGCGGTACTGCGCGAGGGATGGTCTGGCGTCGGACCAATGTCGAATCCCTTGCGAGGGCGACACTTCATGGGTTGCCATTCCCGGTCAGCGACACATCGAGAAAAGACGCGCTTTCGGCGCCTTTCTTTTGCCTACTTTTCTTTGGAAGACAAAGAAAAGTAGGTGCCGCCCCGCACAGGGGCAACGCCAATAAACCAGAAGCAAAACAAGGAAAGGCACCACCCCAGGCAAACAACAACAACAACAACAACAACCAAAACCAAAATCAGAAACAGAAAAAGCCAGCCGGCAGGCTCAAACACATGAGCTAACCAGAATAACCCCTTCTTTTCGACCCATCGCAAACCCGTAAGAAACCTGAGAATTCACCTTACAGTATTGAGGCAATCAAAAACCCCATGGCAACCACGACCGCAAACCAGCAAGCCAGCGCGCAGCCGTCCTCACCGGGCCTGATGAAGCGCATCATCGTGATCCTGCTGATCGTACTGGTCGCCGCTGGTGCGGCCGGCGCGGCCACCTGGTTCTTCATGTCCAGAAGCGCCCCGGCGCAAGCCGCCTCCACATCGCCGGCGGCACCGGCGCCCAGCCCGATCCCGGTGTTCTTCCCGCTCGAGCCGATGACCGTGAACCTCCAGTCCGACGACGGCCAGCAGCACTATCTGCGCATCGGCCTCACGCTCAAGCTCAACGATCAGCAAACCCAGCAACATCTCACCGAACACATGCCGGAAATCCGCAGCCGTGTCCTGCTCGCACTGTCGAACAAACATCCGGAAGAACTCGCGCCGCTCGAAGGCAAGCACGCGCTCGCCAAAGAACTCGAAACGCTGATCGAGCAGCCGACCGAAACGGGCGGTCAGCCAGTACACGTCGCCGATGTGCTGTTCACCGAATTCGTCGTGCAGTGACGCCGTCTCACGCGACTGCCATCATTAACCGACACGGGACGCACGAGGAATAGGAATGGGCCACGAAGAGTTCATGTCCCAGGAGGAGGTCGATGCCCTCCTCAAGGGCGTTACCGGTGAATCGGACGCCGAATCCGACGCAGGCGACAGGTCCGGCATACGCCCGTACAACATCGCCACGCAGGAACGCATCGTCCGTGGCCGGATGCCCGGCCTCGAAATCATCAACGACCGTTTCGCGCGTCTTTTGCGCGTCGGCATTTTCAACTTCATGCGGCGCACGGCGGAAATCTCCGTCGGCCCGGTGAAGGTGCAGAAGTACAGCGAGTTCACCCGCAATCTGCCCATCCCGACGAACCTGAACCTCGTCCACGTGAAGCCCCTGCGCGGCACGTCGCTGTTCGTGTTCGACCCGAACCTCGTGTTTTTCGTCGTCGACAACCTGTTCGGCGGCGACGGCCGCTTCCACACGCGCGTCGAAGGCCGGGATTTCACCGCAACCGAACAACGCATCATCAGCAAACTGCTCAACCTTGTGTTCGAGCACTACGCGACATCGTGGAAGAGCGTGCGCCCGCTGCAGTTCGAATTCGTGCGCTCGGAAATGCACACGCAGTTCGCCAACGTCGCCACGCCGAACGAAATCGTCATCGTCACGCAGTTTTCGATCGAGTTCGGCTCGACGGGCGGCACGCTGCACATCTGCATGCCGTATTCGATGATCGAGCCGATCCGCGACATCCTGTCCTCGCCGATCCAGGGCGAAGCCATGGATATCGACCGCCGCTGGGTGCGCGTGCTGTCGCAGCAGGTTCAGTCGGCGGAAGTCGAGCTGACCGCCGATCTCGCGCAGGTGCAGGTCACGTTCGAACAAATCCTGAACATGCGCCGTGGCGACGTGCTGCCGCTGAATATCCCCGAGCACATCACGGCAAAGGTCGATGGCGTGCCGGTGATGGAATGCGGCTACGGAATTTTCAATGGTCAGTACGCGTTGCGGGTCCAGAAGATGATCAGCGCAGCGGACACGATGAAGGAAGGTGGATATGAGTGAGCTGAACCCCACGCCGGAGAAGGAACTCCCGGTCGGCGAGCCGCAACTGGCCGTCACGGAAGCCGCAACTGAAGAAGATGAGATTGCAATGGACGATTGGGCAAGCGCGCTCGCCGAGCAGAACGACAACCCCGGAGTGAACGCGGCGACGGCCGGTGTGTTCCAGCCGCTGTCGAAGGTCGAACCGACCACCACGCGTAACGACATCGACATGATCCTGGACATCCCCGTCCAGATGACCGTCGAACTCGGCCGCACCAAGATCGCAATCCGCAACCTGCTGCAACTCGCGCAGGGCTCGGTGGTGGAACTCGACGGCCTCGCCGGCGAACCGATGGACGTGCTCGTGAACGGCTGCCTGATCGCCCAGGGCGAAGTGGTGGTCGTGAACGACAAGTTCGGCATCCGCCTGACCGACATCATCACGCCGTCCGAGCGCATCCGGAAACTGAACCGATGAAACGCGTGACAGGCCTCGCCGTGCCCGAACGAAGCGGCGTGCCGTTTCGTCTGCGCACGCGCCTCGCCTCGCTGGCCGCAGTGATCCCGGCGGCGGTCGCCGCCACCGTGGCGCGCGCCGCCGACATCAACGCAGTCAACCACGCCGCACAAATCGCTTCGGGCGTGGGCGCGGGCTCCGCGGTGCCGGCGCTCGGTTTCGGCGCGGTGCTGCAAACGCTCGTGGGACTACTCGTCGTGATCGGCCTCGTGTTCGGTTGCGCAGGGCTCGCCCGGCGCCTCGGCCTTCAGCCGTCGCAGCGCAGCGGCCTCGTGAAGACGATCGGCGGCGCGTCGCTCGGCGGCAAGGAGCGCGTTGCGGTCGTCGAGATCGGCGACACGTGGCTCGTGCTCGGCGCCGCGCCCGGCAACGTGCGGCTGCTTCATACCATGCCCGCCGGCCCGGCCGGCGCGGACCTCACGCCCGCGGGCACACCGGCTGCGCCCGGCGCGCTGCCCGGCACTTTCGGACAACGCTTTCGCGACGCGCTCAAAAACGAAGCAGGCAAACGTTTTCAGCGACGCGCGAGCGGAGAACAGTAAATGCAGTTCAATCATCGAGAAGCGCAGGATGCCTGCGCGCCGGCCAGCCACGCGCTGACAAACGCACGAAAAGGCGCACGCGCAGGCGCCCTGCCCCGCTCAGGCAGCCGTGTCGGCACGGCATTGCGCCGCGTCGCGCCGCTTGCGGTTCCTGCACTGATGCTCGCGCTGCCGACGCTCGCGTTCGCGCAAACGGCCGGCCTCCCCGCCTTCAACACGAGCCCCGGCCCGAACGGCGGCACGACGTATTCGCTGAGCGTGCAGACGATGCTGCTGCTCACGATGCTGACGTTCCTGCCGGCAATGGTGCTGATGATGACGAGCTTCACGCGGATCATCATCGTGCTGTCGCTGCTGCGCCAGGCGCTCGGCACGACTACGACGCCGCCGAACCAGGTGCTCGTCGGTCTCGCTTTGTTCCTGACGCTGTTTGTGATGTCGCCGGTGCTCGACAAGGCCTATACCGATGGCTACAAGCCTTTCTCCGAAGGCACCCTGCAGATGGACCAGGCGGTCTCACGCGGGCTTGCGCCGTTCAAGACGTTCATGTTGCGGCAAACGCGTGAAACCGATCTCGCACTCTTTGCACGGATCTCTCACGCCGCGCCGATGCAGGGCCCGGAAGATGTGCCGCTGTCGCTGCTCGTGCCGTCGTTCATCACCAGCGAACTGAAGACCGGTTTCCAGATCGGCTTTACGATCTTCATTCCGTTCCTCATCATCGACATGGTGGTGGCCAGTGTGCTGATGTCGATGGGGATGATGATGATCTCGCCCGCGACGATCTCGCTGCCGTTCAAGCTGATGCTGTTCGTGCTCGTCGACGGCTGGCAGCTGTTGCTGGGTTCGCTCGCGCAGAGCTTCGTGTGACCGCCGCAAACACGGAATATCGAGCATGACGCCCGAAGCAGTCACCACACTCGCGCATGAAGCGATGTACGTCGCCCTGATGCTCGCCTCGCCGCTACTGCTCGTGGCGCTGGTGGTCGGCCTCGTCGTGAGCCTGTTTCAGGCAGCCACGCAGATCAACGAAACCACGCTGTCGTTCATTCCCAAGCTGGCGGCGATCATACTCACGCTCGTCATCATCGGCCCGTGGATGCTGTCGACGATGCTCGACTACATGCGTCACATGTTCACGAGCATCCCGTCGTTCGCGACCTGAGCCTCACTCCGCCACCGCACGTTCGATGTTTTCCGTCACCTACGCGCAACTGAATGCCTGGATGACCGCCTTTCTCTGGCCGTTCGTGCGCATTCTCGCGCTCGTCGCGAGCGCACCCGCGTTCGGTGACAAGTCGGTGCCGACGCGCGTGAAGGTGGGCCTTTCGGGTTTCGTGACGATCATCGTCGCACCGACGCTCGGCGCCATGCCGCAGGTCAGCGTCTTCTCGTCTGACGGCTTGTGGATTATCGTCAACCAGTTCCTGATCGGCATCGCGCTCGGCTTCACGATGCAGATCGTGTTCGCCGCGGTCGAGGCGACCGGCGAAATCGTCGGGCTCGGCATGGGCCTCGGCTTCGCAACGTTCTTCGACATTCACGCGAGCGGCTCGAGCGCCGTGCTGTCGCGCTACATGTGGGCGATCGCCGTCCTCACGTTCCTTGCCTTCGACGGCCACCTGCAGATGTTGAGTGCGCTCATCGCGACGTTCCAGTCGGTGCCGATATCGGCCAGTCTGCTGGGTGCGAACGGCTGGCGCATGCTGGCCGGGTATGGCAGCACGGTTCTCTCGGCCGGACTGCTGCTGTCACTGCCTGTCGTGACCGCCTTGCTGATATGCAACCTCGCGCTCGGCATTCTCAACCGCGCAGCGCCGCAGATCGGTGTCTTCCAGGTGGGCCTGCCGCTGACGATGATCGTCGGTCTCCTGCTCGTGCAACTGATGCTGCCAAACATGATCCCGTACTTCGCCCGGCTGTTCGACAACGGTATCGAAGAAATGGGACGCGTAGCGGCAGCCTTCCGGTAGCGGCGAACAGCCGGACCGACGCCAGATGGACTTCAGATACGGACAGAAAGAAAGCCCGGGGCCTTGCGGTCCCCGGGCTTTCTTTTTGTTCTGCCAGTCATGACACTGCCGGTCAGTTGCTGATGTAGTTGAACAGCGACATCTTCTGGATCATCGTGAAGCCTTGCTGCGCCGCCTGCAGCGAGTACTGGGTCATCGTGTACTTGCTGACGACCTTCGTCATGTCGATATCCGTGAAATTGGCCAGGTTGCTTTGCGTCTGCAGCGAGTTGCTCTGCGTGACCGACTGCAGTGCCTGAACTTCGTTTTCGCGGCCACCGACCGAAGCCTGCACCGTGACGACGTTGTTCAACGTATTGGCGAGCTTGCTCATGCCCGTCGTCAGTGCGTTGTTCAGGGTCGCTGCCGCCGCCGTCGAGCTTCCTACGGGAACCTGCAGCGCGGCCACAACCGCATCGAGGTTAGCAAACACGTCGGTGCCGGCCTGGGTCGCAGGCGTGACGCTGAACGAGTCGCCTGTGGCCGGCGCCCCCGAGATCGCGACGGTCTGGCCGCCGCCGAGCGCGATCGCCGAGCCAGCGGTGTACGTCCCGGCTACCGCAGGCGTGCCCGCGGTAACGTTGGTTACCGTATAGGTTGTCGGGCTTGTGAACGCAATCGAGAACTGATCCGCATTGGTCGCGCTCCCGGCGTTGGTCGTGCTTACCGGGCTGATCGTCCCGCTACCGGTATTCCCGGCCGCTCCCGAAGGAATCGAACTCGTGCCCGCCGCCCCCACGCTGAGGAATACCTGCGCGCCGGTGTCGCCGGTCGCGATGGTCCGCGAGCCGGTGACCTGCACGCTCTGTACGCCGTTATCTCCGGTGTACTGCACAGCGCCGCTCGAGCCGACGCTGAACGGCGCGTTGGCAGACTGGAAACCCGCAAACAGGTAATTGCCCGATCCGTCGGTGCTGTTCGCGAGCCCCATCAGCTGCTTGCGCAGACCCTGCAATTGCGTCGCGATCGCGCTCCGGTTGCTGTCGTTGAGCGAGCCGTCGCCGGCGCGCACGAGCAGCGTGTTGATGTTGGTCAGCACGCTGTTGACGCTCGACAGCGTCGAGTCTTCCGCCTGCAGCGACGAGAGCGCAGTATTCTGGTTGGTGGAATACTGCGACAGCGTCGATGCCTGCATGCTCAGCTGGACGGCCTGGGCGGCGCCCACCGGATTGTCCGACGGCGTGCTGATTGCCACGCCGCTGGAGAGCTGCTGGTAGAGCTGCGCGAGCGTCGACTGCTGGTTGTCCATCGTCTGGACGTTCATGCCGAAATACTGGCTCGTAGAGATGCGCATATGCGTTCAACGCCTCACTGGAAAATGCCGAGGATGGTCTGGAACAGCGTGTTGGCGGTCTGGATGACCTTGCTGTTTGCCTGATACAGCTGCTGATACTGCAGCAGGTTGGCCGCTTCCTCATTGATGTTGACGCCCGACACCGCCTGCTGTGCGGTGGTGATCTGCGTGACGAGCGAGCTCTGCGCCGTGTTCGCCGTCTGCACCTGGTTGGTCTGATTGCCGATGTTGTTGACGTAGTTCGCGTACGCGTCGGTCAACGTGACGGAGCCGCCGTTCAGCTGCTTCGCTGTCACGAGGTTCGACATTGCCTGCGCGTTGCGGCCGTCCTGGCCACCGCCGGTGTTCGTTGCAATCGCGAACGTGTCACCGTTCGAGGGCGCACCGCTGATCGTCACGGTCACACCGTTCATGGCGCCGCCTGCCGGCACGGTAGCGCCGCCATTGATCGTCAGGGTCGCGCCCGAAGCGGCGCTGTACGGCACCGGTGTCGTGCCGGCCGCGTTGATCGTGTACGTGGTGGCTGGCGTCCCCGCCACGGTCACGACCGAGTACGGCGGAAAGCCCGTCAACTGGCCGCCGGCCGTCGAGCTATAGGTGAGTGTCGTCGTCGACGAAGGCAGCGAGTAACCTGCAGTGACCGTGCCCTGCGTGATCGTCGCCGACCCGGCGTTCGACGTCCCGGCTGTCGCGAGCACCGGTGAAGATGCGGCGATTGCCGAGCCGCTCGTGGTCGTCAGCGCGAAGTTGCCCAGCGCGGCGCGCGTCGGCTCGACCGTGAACGAGTCTCCCGCCGCCATCGAACCTGTCAACGCGAACTGCAGCCCGCCGATCGGATTGGTCAGGCTCGTCGCCTGGCCGACGATGCTGCCCGTCGCCTTGTCGGTCAGCGTGTAGTTGGTGCCGTCGAAGGCGAGTGTGTAGTCGCTCGTCGTTGGCTGGGCCGCGTTCGCGAACGAGACGCCCAGCGTCGCGCCGCCGGTGTTTTTCGGGTTGGTGTAGACAGTCGGGCTACCGACCGTGAACAGCGCGCCGCCCTTGTTGCCCGACAGATCGATCCCGAGCGCGTTCTGCCCGTTCACCTGGGCCGCGAAGCTCGTGGCGATTGCGCCAAGCTGGGCTTCGGCCGGATCAAGCGACTGGCTGCGGAATGTCAGCAGGCCGCCAAGCTGGCCGCCCACATCGGTGCTGTCCGGGATGGCCTGCGGCGTCGGCGCCGGATTCTGACCGGCCAGCCCCGCGTACGCCACCGCGAGTTCCGTCGGATCCGACGGCGAAGTCATGGTGGTGAGATTGAAGCTCTTGTCGCTCACCACGAGCGGCTGGCCGTTGCCCATGAACACGCTATAGCCGCTGCTGCCCTGCACGACCTGCACGCCGACGAGTTGCGACAGGTTCGAAACCGCGAGATCGCGCTGGTCGAGCAGCTGGTTCGGCGGTTGACCGGACGAGCTGGCGGCCGCAATCTGCGTATTCAGCTGCGCGATCTGCGCGGAGTAGGTGTTGACCTGCGCAACGGTGTTGGTGAGCTGCGTGTTCACGCTCTGGCGCAACTGGTCGTACTGGTCGCCCGCAGCGTTGATCTGGTCGGCGAGCGACTGCGCGCTGCTCATCGCGGTCTGGCGCATGGCCTGATTGGATGCGCTGTTGGCGACGTTCTGCAAACCCGTGAAGTAGCTCGTGATCGCGCTCGAAATACCCGTGGTCGGACTGCCGACCGCGTTATTGAGCTGCGCGATCATCGTGTAGTAGGACGTCAGCGAGCCCGACTGCGACTGCGCCGTGTTCAGTTCAGTGGTCAGGTACTGGCTGTACTGGCGCTGCACGGTCGTCGTCGACACGCCCTGCGGCAGATAGCCCGATCCCGTGTACTGCCCACCCGTTTCCGAATAGACGGGACGCTCGACCGAATAGCCGGCCGTCGCCTGGTTGCTGATGTTCTGACCTGTCGTCGTCAGCCCCCACTGGGCTGCGTTGAGTCCACTGAGGCCGATATTGAAAAGGGTACTGGACATGCGTCATCCTGAATGGCGACCCACAGGTGCCGCCGAGTTGACTGAACATCATGTATATCGGCCAGCCCGCGAAAAGATTGAGGGCCAATTGCGGATCGGGACGCCCTTTTTAGCGGGATATTTCGTGTTCTGCGGGCGTCGGTCGCGAGTGCAGCGCACGCGATTTTCGCGTGCGTGCCTTAGGCTTGCTTTTGAACTGACCGCGGTCTGCGGCTGACCTGCTTTCGGCCTGTTTCCGTCAGGCCCGAACGAGCGAGCGGCGCTTCATTTCAAGCTGCGTGATGAGGCGCTGCAGCGTGTTCTCCGCGTTGCCCGGCAGCGTGACGAAGCGAAAACCAAGCTGATAGCGCTGCGTGCCGTTCGGTTGCGCGACCGCGCGCGTCGAAACGAGTTCGAGGTCGACCGTCAGCTTGCCGAGCGCGCCGAGACTCAGTTCGGTATCGGGCAAGAGCGCGCCCAGCAGTAGCTGTGCGACGCGCTCATCCGTCGTGCGCATGCCGACGCCGCCCAGCGACAGGTCCTGCACGTCGAAGCGGAACGGCCCGCCCTCCGGCAGCCGGCCGCTGCAGATATACGGATCGAGTATCGGCCCCTCGACGCGGAAATACTCGCGGCGCTGCACGTAGAAGAGCACTTCCGGGAAATCCGACTCGAATGCCGGCCGGCCTTCGAACTGGGTCGCGCGCGGCGTCGACGTGGCGAATTCGACGCGCACGCCGTCCGGCGACGCGTGGAAATGGCTGCGCGGCGCGCCGAGCAATCCCTGGTTCTGCTCGGCGAGCGCGCCCCAGTCGAACGTAAACGTTCGGCCGCGGACATCGACATCGAGAATTTTCGTAACGAGCTGTCCGCCCTTGTACTGGACAGTCAGAAAATCGCCACGGTTGACGAGATTGCGCAGCTGAACGCCGATTTCCAGCGGATTGCGGCGACCGAAATCGTGGCCGCTTTCAGCGTCGTCCGCCGGGCTGTTTTCGACGCCATTTGACTGGGTGGTTTCCATGAGCTTGCCGGTATGCCTGTTCTTGCGGGCACGTCCTGCGGGTGGGGACGGGGAGCCGTTTTGCAGGCCTCGTCCGTTGCCTTCAGACGCGCGTTCAGCCGGAGTTGCTTACTGCACCTTTCCGGTATCGGGTCTATCTGATTAGCGGCAGCGGATCCCCAAAGTTTAGGGCCGTCTCGCGAAATATTTTCCGCAAACGTTCAACCCGCGCGGGACCGGCAGTGCGGCGCAGTGCAGCGAAAAGAGGCGATGTCCGGCATGAGCTTGCGCCGCGTCAGCCCATCCTCTGCATGATCGAGATGAGCTTTTTCGCGTAGTGCGGGTCGGTCGCGTAGCCGGCGCGTTGCATGCCGTGCGCAAAGCCGTTTACATCGTGCGACGAATTCAGCACCTGGGCGTAGCGCGGATTCGCTTTCAGCATGCCCGCGTAATCGGTCATCGCCTGTTCGTAGGAGTCGTAGGCGCGGAATTTCTCGACCTTGCGCTGCGGCTTGCCGTCAACGTATTCGGTCGTGACCGTCGATACCGTCTTGCCGGTCCAGTCTTTCGTCGCCTTGATGCCGAACACGTTGTGGCTCGTCGAACCGTCGAGCTTCCTGATCTCGCTCTTGCCCCAACCCGATTCCAGTGCCGCCTGGCCGATGATGAAACGCGCCGGGATGCCGGTCGCCTCGCTGGCGGCCTGGGCGGGCGCCGCGAGCTTGTCGACGAACGCATCGACCGTCGGCGACGAGCCGTCGCCTTTCATCGGCGGCGTCAGTGCGCTGTTCGCCGAATAACCCTTACCCGACTGCAACGCGCCATTGTTCGCGGGGTTCGCATAGGCCTTCGCGAGCGCGTTGAGTGCGGTGCTGTTGCCGGCATTCGCGTCGCCGGCCTGCATGCCGGAATTAAGCATCAACTGCTTGAGCATCGCATCGGCCACGCCGATGCCCTTGTTCGACATCTGCTGCGCCAGTTGCTGGTCGAGCATCGACGTGAACGTCGCGCTGTCATGCGAATCGAACGGGCCGTCGGAGGGCGTCGCTTCGCGCATGCTTTTCAGCATCATCTGCGTGAACACCGCGTCGAACTGCTTCGCGGCGGACTTCATCGCCTCCTGCGGCGCGGCCTTCGCCTGGGCGCGCATGGCGTCGAAGCCCTGCACGTCGAGCGCGAAGCGCTGCGACAGGTCGGGTGCGTTCAGTGTCGAATCGGAATTCATCGCTGTTCCTTAGATGATTTCGAGGTCGGCGCGCAACGCGCCTGCTGCCTTCATCGCCTGGAGGATCGACATCAGATCCGCCGGCGTCGCCCCAAGGGCGTTGAGCGCCTTCACCACATCCGCGAGATTCGCTCCCGCACTGACGAGCTTCAACGCCCCGTTGTCCTGCTTCAACTGGATCTGCGACTGTTGTGCAACCACGGTCTGGCCGTTCGAGAACGCGCCCGGCTGGCTCACCACCGGCGTCGTATTCACCACCACCGACAGATTGCCGTGCGCGACAGCGCAGTTCTGCAACGACACCATCTGGTTCATCACGATCGAGCCGGTGCGCGCGTTCAGGATCACCTTCGCGGCCGCCTGCGCCGGCTTCACGTCGAGATTCTGCAGCTGCGCCATGAACGCGACCTGCTGCGCCGGATCGGCCGGCGCGCGCAACTGGATCGTGCGGCCGTCGAGCGCGACGGCGGTACCGAAGCCAAACGCATTGTTCACGGCCGAGGTGATCCGCTGCGTCGTGTCGTAATCCATCTCGTTGAGTTCAAGCTGCATCGTGCCGGCTTGTGAGATCGACGTCTGCACGGCGCGCTCGATGAGCGCGCCGCCTGCGATGCGGCCCGCTGCAAGCTGGTTCACCTGCACCCTGCTGCCGTTGGCGCTCGCGCCCGCACCGCCCACCGCCATGTTGCCCTGCGCAAGCGCGTACACCTGGCCGTCGGCGCCCTTCAGCGGAGTGAGCAGCAGCGTGCCGCCGCGCAGGCTTTTGGCATTGCCGAGCGACGAGACGGTCACATCGATCGCTTCACCGGGCCGCGCGAACGGCGGCAACGTCGCCGTCACCATCACGGCCGCGACGTTTTTCAGCTGGATGTTCGACAGCGAAGACGAACCGCTGCTGCTGCCCGCATTGGCCTGCGCGTTGTTGATCGAGATGCCGAGGTTCGCGAGCATGTTCGCGAGGGTCTGCGTCGTGAACGGCGTCTGCGTGGTCTGGTCGCCCGTGCCGTCGAGGCCGACGACAAGGCCGTAGCCGATCAGCGGGTTGTCGCGCACGCCCTGGATCGACACAAGGTCTTTCAGGCGTTCGGCATGGGCCGCCGGCGTGGCAACGGGCAGCGCTGCGCACGTCAGCGCGAACAGGGCGAGCGCACGGCAGACGGAGCCGAAGCGGCCATGCGGACGGCGGATGCGGGCGAAGCCGGCACGGCGGCAGATTGCGAGTCCCATGATCACCACGGTGAAACGTTGAGGAAGAAGCGTTGCAGCCAACCCATGTTCTCGGCCTCGTTGATATAGCCTTTCGCCGAGTATTCGATCTTCGCGTCCGCCACCTGGGTGGAGTACACGTAGTTCGCGCCCGAAATCGTGTTCGGATTGACGACACCCGAGAAACGCACGAACTCGTTGCCCTGGTTGATCAGCATCTGCTTTTCACCGCTGACGATCAGGTTGCCGTTCGGCTGCACGCCGGTGACAGTGACGGTAATCGTGCCGTTGAAGGTGTTGGCCGCGCTCGCGCCGCCCGTGCCCTGGAACGTGTTGGCGCCGCTCGCGTCGAGGTCGACCCGGTTGAACAGGCCGCTGAGAAAGCCGGCCGTCGGCACGCCGAGTTTCGTGCTGCCATTGCGGTTCGCCGCCGCCTGCGACGACTTCGTCGCGTTGATGTTTTCGGCGATGACGATGGTAATGATGTCGCCGACATTGCGCGGCCGCTGGTCTTCGAAAAGCGGCCGGCCTGCGTAGCCCGGGTTGAAGATCGCACCCGGTGACGAATTCACCGGCGGCGCCGGTGGAGCGGCCGTCATCGGCTGCTGGATGATCGGCTCCCTGGGCACGAGCGCGCAGCCGCCGAGGCCGGCCATCAACGTGCCGGCGAACGCGGCGAACCACACCGCGCGCGCGCAGCGCGTTTCTTTAGGGAGTCGGATGGAGTGCGACATCTTGATTACCGCCTGTCTGTTTCTAAACCGTCAAGCCGTTAAACCGGCATCTGGCTGAGGGTCTGCAGCATCTGGTCGGAAGTCGTCACGGCCTTGCTGTTGATTTCATACGCGCGCTGGGTCTGGATCATGTTCACCAGTTCCTGCACGACATTCACGTTCGATGCCTCGACATAGCCCTGATTCAGCGCGCCGGCGCCGTTCAGCCCCGGCTGCGAGACGTTCGGCGCACCCGACGACTGGGTTTCCGAGAACAGGTTTTCGCCCTTCGCTTCGAGGCCGGCCGGATTGATGAACGTCGCGAGCTGCATCGAGCCCACCTGCTGCGTCGCAGTCGAGCCGGCCGTGGTGATCGACACGGTGCCGTCGCTGCCGATCGTGAGCGACGTCGCATTGACGGGAATCGTGATCGGCGGCGTCACCTGATAACCGCTCGACGTGACAAGCTGGCCCTGGGCGTTGGTCTGGAACGAGCCGTCACGCGTGTAGGCGGTCGTGCCGTCCGGCATCTGCACCTGGAAAAAGCCGTTGCCGTTGATGGCGACGTCCTTCGAATTGCCGGTCTGCTGCAGGTTGCCCTGCGTGTAGAGGCGTTCCGTTGCGACCTGCTGCACGCCGGTGCCGAGCTGGATGCCCGACGGCAGTTCGGTCTGCTGCGTCGAGTTCGCGCCCGGCTGGCGGATGGTCTGATACAGCAGATCCTCGAACACGGCGCGCGAGCCCTTGAAGCCATTGGTGCTGACGTTCGCGAGGTTGTTCGAGATCACGTCCATCTGCGCCTGCTGCGCATTCATGCCGGTCGCGGCGATATAGAGTGAGCGATTCACGGTGTATTTCTCCTGGTGCGCAGGCGTGCCTGCAGCCGGTATTAACTGAAGTCGAGCAGCTTGTTGGCCGACTGGTCGTTCTGGTCGGCGGCTTCGAGCATCTTCGTCTGCATCTGGAACTGCCGCGCGTTGGTGATCATCGACACCATCGCCGCAACCGGATTCACATTGCTGCCTTCGAGCGCGCCCCCGATGACGATCGCGTTCGGATCGGCATCGGCCGGGTTGCCGTCTGAGGTGCGATAGAGACCGTCGTCGCCGTGCGCGAGCGTTGCCGGGTCGGGGTTGACGATCTTCAGCTGGTCGACGACCACGACGGCGGTCGGCGGATCGCCCGGCGTCAGTGCCGACACGGTGCCGTCCTTGCCGATCGTGATCTGGGCGCCCGGCGGCACCGAAATCGGGCCGCCCGTGCCGAGCACCGGCTGGTTCGTCGCCGTCACGAGCTGGCCATTCGGATCGACGTGCAAGGCGCCGGCGCGCGTGTACGCTTCGTTGCCGTCGGCGGCGAGCACGGACAGCCAGCCCGGGCCCTGCACGGCGACATCGAGCGGATTGCCGGTCTGCTGGATCGGGCCGGGCGTGTAGTCCGCGCCCGGCGTCGACGACAGCACGAAGGTCCGGGTCGTGGTGTTGTTGACGGTGCTGCCGTCGCCGAACGCCATCGGCACGGCACGGAAGGTCGCGAGCTGCGCGCGAAAGCCCGTCGTCGAAGCGTTCGCGAGGTTGTTCGCGATCACAGCCTGCTGATCGAGCGCCTGCGTGGCGCCCGACATCGAGGTGTATATGAGCCGGTCCATGATGGTGTCGGTGAGTGCAGCGCTTACAGGTTGATCAGCGTTTGATCGACGGCCTGCTGGGTCTTGATCGTCTGCGCATTCGCCTGGTAGTTGCGTTGCGCCGTGATCAGGTTCACCAGTTCGCTCGTCAGGTCGACGTTCGAGTTTTCCAGCGCGCCGCCCTGCAACGTGCCGTGGTTCGTGCTGCCCGGCGTCGAGATCTGTGCGACGCCCGAAGCCGCCGTTGCCTGAAACTCGTTGTTGCCGAGGTCGATGAGGCCGTTCTGGTTCGCAAAGTTCGCGAGCACGACCTGGCCCAGGGCGGCCGTCTGGCCGTTCGAATAGTTGCCGGTGAGCGTGCCGTCAGTGCCGACCGTGAAGTTGGTCAGCTGGCCGGCGGCGAAACCGTCCTGGGCGAGCGAATTGGTGCCGTCCTTGCTCCCGTACTGCGTCGTGCCGCCGATCTTCAGCAGCAGGCTTTGCGGCGAGGCAGAACCGTCGGTGTTCGGAATCGAGAAGTTGAACGCGAGCGGCGTGGCGGTCGCAACGCCGGCGGCGTCGGTTGTGCTCGACAGGTTGCCCGACGAGTCGAACTGCGCCGTGCCGATC
This sequence comes from Paraburkholderia sp. GAS448, assembly GCF_050435685.1. Taxonomy (NCBI): domain Bacteria; kingdom Pseudomonadati; phylum Pseudomonadota; class Betaproteobacteria; order Burkholderiales; family Burkholderiaceae; genus Paraburkholderia; species Paraburkholderia sp. GAS448. The sequence continues at coordinate 526,180 of NZ_JBNDKT010000002.1, read as the reverse complement.
TTGCTCGCCGTGCCCGTCGATGGGCCTGCATAGACGTCCCACGAGCCGGCGGCCGTCTTCACGAAGTACATGTTGACCTGCTGCTGGCCGCCAAGCGAGTCGTACACCGGGACCGAAGTCGAATAGCTGTAGGTCGTCGAATCGGTCTGGTTGAAGGCCGGGCGGTTGGGCGTGACGGTGACCACGTCGCCAGTGACGGCGGCGCCGGTGAGGGTCAGCGTTTCGCCGTTGCCGAGTGTGATTGCCTGGCCTGCGGTGTACGTGCCTGCCGTGGTCGTGGTGCCGTCGGACAGGTTATAGCTGTTCGCACCGGTAAAGGTGATCGTGTAGGTGTTCGCGTTGGTGCCCGCTGCGCCATTGGTGATCGTCGCGCCGCTGCTTGCCAGCGTCGAGCCGGCGCTGACCGTCGGGAACGCAACCGTCGGCGTGCTGAGCACGAGGTTGTCCTGGGCGTTCAGGTTGAGACCGGCCGTGATGGTCGTGGTCGCGGTCGGCGCGATGTTCGCCGTCGGCACCTGCAGCGGCACCGTGCCTGCCGAATTGATGATGCCGTTCTTGTTGGCGGCGTAGCCCATCAGTTGCAGGCCGTCCGCGTTGACGATATAGCCGTTCTTGTCGAGCTGGAACACGCCGTTACGCGAATACGTCAGCGAGCCGTTGTTCGACATCTGGAAGAAGCCCTGGCCGTTGATCGCGACGTCGAGCGCCTGGTTGGTCGTCGTGATCGTGCCTTGCGAGAACTGCTGCTGCACCGACGCGAGGCGCGAGCCGATACCGATCTGGTTGTTGACTGCAGTGGCCACCGAATTGGCGTACATGTCGGCGAATTGCGCCGTGCCCTGCTTGAAGCCCACCGTATTTGCATTGGCGATGTTGTTGCCGATCACGTCGAGATCGCTCGACGCGCCTGCCAAACCGCTCAACCCTTGCTGGTAACCCATGACGGTCTCCGTGTCTGATGTATCTGGATGCAGTTAGATGATGGCGGCCACAGTCGACAGACCGACCGTGCTGCCGTTCGACAGGACGAGGCCCGCGGTGCCGTCGGTCTGCTTGATGACCCCTTGAACCGTCGCGGCGGACAACGTCGTCGCGGTTGCCGCCTTGCCGCCCACCGTGCCCGTCGCGGTGATCGTGTAGGTGCCGTCCGGCAGCGCATTGCCTGCCGTGTCGACCGGCGTCCAGCCGACCGGAATCGTGCCCGCCGACTGCTTGCCCAGGTCGATCGTGTTGACGATCGTGCCGGCCGAGTTCTTGACGACGACCTGCAGGTCCGACGCGGCGTTCGCGAGCGTCACGCCGAAGCCCGTGGCCTTGCCGCTCGCGACGGAGAAGGTGCTGCCCGGAGCCAGCACGGTCGTGCCGATCAGGTTCGCGGCCTGGGTCTGCTGGCCGGCCGTCAGTTGCGTCGACAGCGACGTGAGCGACGTGTTGAGCTGGCCGATACCCGTCACCGTGTTGATTTGCGCAAGCTGCGAAGTCATCTGCGAGCTGTCCATCGGGCTCGTCGGATCCTGGTTCTTCATCTGCGCGACGAGCAGTTGCAGAAAGGTGTTCTGCAGGTCGGTTGCCGTGTTGCCGGTCGATTGCGTGCTCGAAGTGCTGCTGTTCGTGCCGTTCATCGTGTCGAGCAGCGTCTGCGAAACGGTCGTGCCGTTGCTGCCGATAGTGGTGTTGGTCGTCAAGGAAATGCTCCTCAGGTTCCGATCGTTAGCGTTTTCAGCATCAGCTGTTTCGCGGTATTCAGTGTTTCCACATTCGCCTGGTACGAGCGCGAGGCCGAGATCATGTTGACCATTTCCTGCACGGGGTCGACATTGGGCAGCGTCACATAACCATCCGCGTTGGCCGACGGATTGCTCGGGTCGTAGGCCGTCTTCATCGGCGTCGGATCGTCGATGACGCCCGTCACCTGAACGCCGCCGATCTGCTGGCCGGAGCCGGTGCGCGCGCCGCCGATCGGGTTCACGGCGAACACGACCTGCTTCGCCTTGTACGGCTGGCCGTCGGGGCCGGTCGTACTGTCCGCGTTGGCGAGATTCGACGCCGTAACGTTGAGCCGCTGCGACTGCGCGGACAACGCCGAACCGGCGACGTTGAAAATGTTCATCAGGGATGGCATGGCTTGCTGACCTCTCTTGCCGGTGTGTCCGGCTTCTAGTCCCGTAGCGTGTGGTTTCTGGCGGTGCTCAAAGGTGGTGCCTTGCAACTGCGTGCTTCGTTACGAGCCCGACGTGATGGCCGAGAGCATCGTCTTGATCTGTTGCGACAACACGGTCATGCCCGACTCGAAGTGCAGCGAGTTGTCGGCGAACTGGACCCGCTCGGCGTCGAGATCGACCGTGTTGCCGTCAAGCGCAGGCTGGGTCGGGATGCGGTAAGCCACGGTGCCGAAGTCGTCGGTCGGGCCGCCGGTCGCCTGCAGGGAGGCCTTGCCCGTCATGTGGCCCGGCTCGGTGGACACCATCGACATGCCGCTCGTTACGCTGGCCGGCTGCGTCATCGCCAGCGACGAACTGTTCGACGCGCCGGGCGTGGCGCCCCCACTCTTCTTCAGCGCGCCGGCGAGCGACGACGCGAAATCGACATCACGTGCCTTGTAGCCTGGCGTGTCGGCGTTCGCGATATTCGACGACAGCAGTTCCTGGCGATAAGCGCGCACATCGAGCGCCTGACGGCCAAAGGCGAATTCGGCATCGAGTTTGTCCAGCATGGTTCTCTCCGGATGACGGTCCGAGGCTTCCTGCGCCGGCCTCCTTCCATCTCACGCGAGACGAAAGAGTGGCTGGCGGCCAGCAAGGCCTTTTTTTGCATGTGGTGCATCTTATGGGCGCAATGCAAGCGGCAATCGGACGAATAACCGGGGAAGCCGCCCTCTATTCAACGTTTGCGCAACGGGTGGCGTCTCTAGAATGCGATTCGTACTGATGCATTCGATGGAGAATCACGATGGGCCTGTCCGCTTCCGATGTCCCCCGCACAGCGCGCCGCGCCGGCGCTGGTGCCGCGCGGACGCTGGCGGCATGGGCAATGTTCGCCGCCGGCAGCGTCGCCATCGTGCTGCCGGTCAGCACCCGCGCACAGGAGGCGGGCGGACCGATCGTGATTCCCGGCCCCGCCGAAAAGAATCCCGCCGCGCTGGCTGCGTTGGCGGAACGTGTGAACGCGCCTGCTGCCGTCGCTGCCCCGCCGGCAGCAGCGGCCGCCACGCAGATGCCGGTGGCGGCGCCTTCAGCAGACGAGCGCAACAACGGAGATCGCTTCGCCAGCGCGGCAAAGGCGGACGGCGCGATTGTGATCCCGGGCGCAGGCGTTGCCGCGGCGCCCGTTCAACAGCCCGCGCTGACGCGCGCGAGCCAGCAGACAGCAAGCCGGCAAGTGCTGCCGGTCGTGGTCGCGCCGGCCCGGGCGGTGGGGCAGCAGCCCGCAGCGGCGCAGGCCGTTGCGATGAATCCGCCCGATGGTTCGGGCACTTCGGGCGGCTCGCTCGACCCGCTTGCGTCGCGCGGAGAGCCGCCGCAGTTGCGCTCAGGCAGCAGCGCGGGTGTACCCGCCAACGACATCGGTCGGGTAGTCCCGGCCTCGCAAGTCCGGCTTCAGGCCGAGGCCCAGCAAGGCAGCGCTGCTTCCCGGCCGGTGGCCCAGCCCGTGCAGCCCACGGCCGCCGGACAGCAGGACGCCGAATCGATCCGCCGCGCCGCGCTCGCGTTTCTCCAGCAGCAGGCGGCCGGCCTGCCCGGCAAGATCGACATCACCGTCGCGCCGGTCTTTCCGCGCGGCCTCGCGGCATGCACGGCGCTCGCGCCGTTCATGCCGACCGGCACGCGTCTGTGGGGCCGTACCACGGTCGGTGTACGCTGCGCCGGCGAACATCCGTGGACGCTTTACCTGCAGGCGCGGATTTCGCTGCACGCCACCTACTACCTTGCCTCGCGCGCCATCGCGCCGGGCGAAATGCTGACTGCCGCCGATCTCGTCGCCCGTGACGGCGATCTGACCAACATGCCGCAGGCGATCGTCACGGACCCCTCGCAGGCAGTCGGCTCCGTCGCATTGATGCGCGTCGCAGCAGGCTTGCCTCTGCGTCAGGACATACTGCGCAGCGCTTCCTCGGTGACCATTGGGCAGACGGTCAGGGTCGTCGCCCAGGGCCCCGGCTTCGCTATTTCGTCGGAAGGCAGCGCGATGAACAACGCGGCGCCAGGCCAGCCAGTACGGGTCAAGACGGCCACAGGACAGATCATCCAGGGTGTCGTGAAGGACGGCGGGACCGTCGAGATCCAGCTTTAGGATTCGAGATGGAAGGCCTCGGGGCGACGGCGCGAAGGTGAAATTCCGGTGAGATCAACCCCAAAAAGGGCGGTGACGATTGAGCTAAAGTTTCGATTGGTGATTGCCGTTATCACATTCAAATCATCAGGAAGCCAATCGTGAAAGTTGATTCCACCACCAGTTCAGGTCTGCAGACGTTGAAAGACGGCCTGCAGCGTACGCAGCAAGGCGATGCGTCGACCACCGGCGCCGGCACGACCGGTGCGGGCGCGGCGGCGTCGACGTCCCGCAGCACGTCGGGCGGTGACGCGAACGTGAGCCTGTCGGGTCTCTCCGGGCATCTGCACGGCCTCGCGAGTTCGGGCGCCGCTGACATCGATACGGCGCACGTCGACTCGATCAAGCAGGCGATCCAGAACGGGTCGCTGACGATCGACTCGGGCAAGATCGCCGACGGCGTGCTGGAAACGGCGCGCAACCTGTTGCAGAACAAGAGCCAGTCGACCGGCAACTGATCGACGCACCGAGGCAAGGTGCGCCAGGTGCCGGGCGGCATTTGTGAAACAGGGTCCGCGTGCAACGCGCGGACCAGCGTGTTTAGCGAGTTGTGATGAAAGACGCCCTGCTTGCCACCGTCATCGACGAGTATTCGACCGTAGAGGCGTTCGCCTCGGTTCTGGCCCTGGAAGAAAAGGCCCTCACGGCGGTAGAGCCGCTTGAAATGCTCCCGCCGATCGTCGAGAAGAAAACCGAACTGGTAGGAAAGCTCGCGACGCTCGAGAAAATGCGCGATACGCAGCTGGCCGAACTGGGTTTCCCCGGCGGCTGGAAAGGCATGGAACTGGCGGCGGGCAGCGATACGCGGATCGCCGCGCAGTGGTCCCTGCTGCAAAAAGCCGCCGAACGCGCGCAACGCTCCAACACGCTCAACGGCTCGCTGATCCGCACGCGCATGGAATACAACCAGCGGGCATTGACCGCGCTCAACGTCGCGGTCACGACGGAAAAGGTCGGATTCTACGGTCCGGACGGACGGATTCCGGCCTACAGCAGCCTTTAGGGCCTGTTCACGCTAATAACGGGCTTGCGCTGGCCCAAGCACCCACGCCTCCACTGGCCGTCCGGCCAGGTGTCCGACGAACGCATTTTGCCTTCCAATGACGTTGAAGTTGCCCGGCATCGCGGCTTGCGCCCCGACCGGGCAGCTGCCTGTCGATTCTTCGAGGATGAGCGCCATTGGACACTGCAATCACAACACCGAACCACGCCACGAATAGCTGCATTTCGTGGACTGAAATGCTACACTCCATCGATCAGGTCGTTGCTGACCCTCGCCTTGGAGTTCTTATGACCCTCACCACGTTTGATGTCGCCCAAGCCACTGCTGCCGTGAACTCAGGGGGGGTCGTGTCGGCCGTCCTGCGCGCGGACGGGAACAGTTTCTACATCGAATTCGAAACGCGCGAGCGGGGAGCAGCCGAACTGGTGACGTCCAACGGCCGGCAGCGCAGGACGTTCCGCGATCCGGTGCAGGCGCTGAAGGTACTGCGGGAACTGGGTCTCACCGAAGGACGTTTCGCGCTGGCAGAGTGGAATCCGGATGCGCCCCGGCGGGCGTGGAGCCGTCCGGATTCGGCGGCGGAGATGAAAGCGAAGCACGAGGCCGCGGCAGAACATGTGGCGTTCATCGCCGATATCGAAGCGGGGCTGGCGGAAGCTGGCAACCCTTCTGCGCCCGGCATCGATCACGCCGACGCGATGGCCCAGCTGGAAGCGCGCCTCGCGGCCTATGTGAGCGCCAGTAAGCGGAAAGCAGCCCGATGAGGGTAGTCTGGCGGCCGCGCGCGCTGGAACAGTTGCTGGAGATCATCGACTTCATCGCTGCCGACAGTCCGCACGCAGCGGCGGAATTCGGCGCGCTCGTTCGCAGCAGGACCGACGTCCTCTCCGCGCATCCGCGTCTGTATCGGGAAGGACGCGTCGCCGGCACACGGGAGATTGTCGTCGCGGCGAACTACGTGATCGTCTATCGCGTCGATGACGAACAACAGCGGGTGGACATACTGCGGGTTCGCCACGCCCGCCAGCAACCGGTCGCCCAGGTCTAGCCCGAGGGCCTCGCGTCCAACGGAACGCCGGCCTCAACCTCCCTCAACCTCACTCAATCTCCCTCAACCTCCCTCAACGTCCCTCAACCTCCCTCAACCTGCCCTTAGCTCACCCTCAGCTCACCTCGGCCCCTGCCCAGGCCATCTCGCGCAGACGCGTACGCAGACGCGCGACCGCCTGGCTGTGCAACTGGCAGACCCGCGATTCGCTGACTTCCATCACTGCGCCGATCTCGCGCAGATTCAGGCCGCGCTCGTAGTACAGCGACATCAACAGCTTCTCCCGTTCCGGCAGGCGCTCGATCGCTTCGACCAGCGCCGAACGCAGGCTCTCGTCGAGCAATGCCGACAACGGATCCGCACGATCGACACAATACCGGTCGAGGAACGGCTCATCGTCAGCGGAACGATCGAAGTCTTCGTAATAGATCAGCTGGCTGCCGTGCAGGTCCTGCAACATCGACTGATACTCGTCGAGCGGCATCTTCAACTGCTCGGCGATTTCCGCCTCGCTCGCCGAGCGCCCGAGATTCTGCTCGACCTTGTGCACGGCCGTCTCGACCTCACGCGACGTGCGCCGCAGGCTGCGTGGCAGCCAGTCGTTGCTGCGCAGCTCGTCGAGCATCGCGCCGCGAATCCGCTGGCTTGCGTAGGTCTCGAACTGGGCGCCCTGATCTTCCTTGTATCGGCTCGCCGCATCCAGCAGGCCGATCATGCCGGCCTGGATCAGATCGTCGAGATCGACGCTCGCCGGCATTTTGGCGACGAGCTGCAGGCCGAGGCGCCGCACCAGCGGTGCGTACTTTGCCAGGACGTCGGCCTGGGAAATCTTTCCCTGAGCGTTGTACATCGTGCTCCCCTTGTCTGCGTGCCCCGCCCCTCAGGCGTGCTGCGCAGACGGTTGGTCGGCGTGTTGCGCCGCTGTTACTGTCGCCAAAGCCGCTCCGGGCGTGCGCGACGACATCGCTGGCCGCATCGGCCAGTACTGCAGTTCTGCGGCGACATGCCGGTAGTCCCGCGCGGCCGGTGTCGACGGAAAGGCATCGACGACGCAGCGCGACAGCTCCACCGCCCGCGCCATCCGCGGATCGGCTGCGATGCAGCCGGCGTTCTCGAGCGACACCGTCAGGTAGCGCCCCGCCACGCCCGCCAGATTCTCGAAGGCGGCGGTCGCATCGGACACGCTCTGAACATGGTTCACCAGCACGCGAAACTGCGGGATCGCGTGGGCGTAATGCAGACGTTTCATGCAGGCGTACGCGTCAGTGATCGCCTGCCCCGCCACGCGCGTGACGATCATCACGTCGTTCGACTGCATCGCGAGCGTCGACAGCGAACCGTCGCGATCCAGCTGGGCGTCGATCAGCACGATGTCGGCCGGTCCGCTCAACAGGATGGCGAGCTGCTCCGGCGTGCATCCTTCGCGATTGCCCCGCGATGCGGCCAGCACGGCGAAGCCCAGTGCATGCCGCCCGACGGCTTCTTCGAGCGCCATTTCACCGCGTATCACGGCCGAAAAATTGCCCGCGCCGCGCACGCCGCCGAGCTGCGCGCTTACCCCGTTTTCACCGGGGCACTCGTCGATCACCAGCACATCCTTGCCCTGCTCCGTGAGCGCGGCCGCCAGATTCACAACGGTCGTCGTGCGGCCGACGCCCACCGAGCCACCCGTCACGGCCACCACGCGCGCGCCTGAGCGCGCGAGCAGCCGCCGCAGACCTTCCGCCTGGTCCAGCACGAATTTATCCAAAACGAACCTCGTGCAGTTCCGCGGTCGAACGGGCCGACAGGGCCGAGAGCAACGCCGGGATATCGTCGTCGTGCGGCACGAACGGCGAGCCGTCGCGCGGAATGCAGAACGCGCTCTTGATCAGGAATTTCTTTGTCGCCACGTAGAGGTTTTCCGGCACCTTCTGGCCAGTCGAAACGTAGTGCACCGGCAGCCTGTAGCGGATCACCGTATCGAGCACGCTGCCGAGGTTGGTCGCCTCGTCGAGCTTGGTCAGGATGACGCCAGCGAGCGGCTCCTTGTCCGGCGAAGCCTGATAGGCCTGCACGACTTCGTTGAGCGTGTCGCCGTGGCTTGTCGCGTTCAGCAACAGCAGGCGCTGCACCGGCTGGCCGGCGCCACACAGCATCGCGATCTGATCGGACACCGAGCGGTCGCGCTGGCTCATGCCGATCGTGTCGATCAGCACGATGTGCTTGTTGCGCAGCTCCGTCAGCGCCAGTTGCAGGTCCGCGCCGTCTTTCACCGCATGCACCGAGACGCCGAGGATCTTGCCGAAAATGCGCAGTTGTTCGTGGCCGCCGATCCGGTAGCTGTCGGTCGTCAGCAGCGCGACCTTGCTCGCGCCGAAGCGCATCACGCAGCGCGCTGCAAGCTTCGCCGTCGTCGTCGTCTTGCCGACGCCCGTCGGGCCCGTCAGCGCGAATACGCCGCCGCGGTCCATCAGCGCGTCTTCGTTTTCGATCACCGGCAGGTTCGATTCGAGCACGGAGTGAACCCACTCCATACCCGCCTCCATGTTCTCTACCTTCGGCAGGTTTTCGACCATCATCCGCACGAGCTGCGCGGAAAAGCCGGCGGCGAACAGATGCTTCGTCAGCCCAGCGTGCGTCGGGCTGCGGCGCTGGTGATCGGCCCAGAGGAGACCGGTGAACTGCTCTTCCATCATGCCGCGCATCGACGCCAGCTCGTTCATCACCGTTTCGTTGACGATCTGCTCCATGCGGGCCTTGATCGACTCCGTCACGGCGGCCGCCGCGCTTGCCGGCAGGCCGGCGAGCGGGGTCGTCCCGCCCTTGCGGGCATCAGGCGAGGCGTTGACGTCGGCCTGCACCGCCGGCGCGACGCGCTGCGAGGCGCGGCGTGCGGCCAGCTGGGCAGCCTCGCGCGCCCAGTCGGGCGTGGCCTCGTCGTCGGCGGATTCCTGCCGGTCGACCGTCGCGCCAAGGCAGCGAGCCATCGCTGCAGAGGGGGTCATCACGGGCTTTGCCGTATGCACGACGTCCTGCGCAGCAATGCGGCGTGCGTGATCGATCAGCCATGGATTCGTTTCGGCCATCGTGCGCGGACGGGCCGGCGCCGACGGGATAGCGGGCGGCGGTGCGGTCACCGGCCTGTCGACGCGGATGTCGCTGCGGATGTCGGGTCGTGCTTCGGGCCGCGCTTCGAAGCGTGGTTCCGGTCGAGCTTCGGGCCGCATCTCCGACCGCACTTCGATACGTGCGTCAGGGCGACTTTCCGGCCGAGCCGCGTGAGCGTCGAGGCGCGCGCCCGGACGACCTTCGAGACGCGCGTCGGAGCGGATTTCCACGCGTGCGTCTTCGCCCGATCGCGACGCGGATGCGCCTGCCGCTGAGGCATGCGAAGCTCCGACGGACAGCGTACCGGCCTCCTGCGAAGCGCCGTCCATATTGCTGGCCGACATCCGTTCCGTGCCGGCTTCCGGGCTCGCGCCGAACACCGACGAGAACACGTCGGGCATGCCGCCGCTTGCGTACGGATTCGCCTGCATCGGCGGCGCGGCCGGACGCGTCAGCGGCGCTGCGCTCGCGCCCGTCGTGAGGCTCGCGCCCGCTCCCGGATTCGCACTGCCTGCACCGTAGCCTGAGGTGCTGCCGACGCCGAAGCCGCTGCTGAACCCGCCGCCTGCCGTGTTGCTACTTTGGTTGCCACCGTGGCTGCCGCCGTTGTTGCTATCGCTCGTGCTGTTGCTGTTGCTGTTGCCGTTGCCGCCCGCCCCTGCGCCGAAGCCGCCGCCAAAGCCCGCGCCTTCTCCACCCTTGGGTGAGATTGCAGCGAGATCGCTGTCGGCGAGCGCGACGATTTCAACGGTGCCGTCCTCGATCGCCCGGTTCGACAATACGACTGCATCGGAGCCCAATGCCTCGCGGACGAGACGCAGTGCGTCACGGCTCGTTGCACCGACGAATTTGCGAATGTTCAAGCTTGACTCCCGATGAGCTTAACGGACCGGCAACATACCGCTTCCCATTGAGAGCAATTATTGCGAAAGACGTCCAGCCGCCATCGGTGGATAAGGGAGGAGAAAGGGAGGCAATTCGGGCATTCGGAGGCGCGGTACGGGCCCGGTAAGCGGTCCGTTAAACCGTGTCCCATGCTCCGCCGATTCCCCGCGAGGGAGCCCGGAATCGCGCCGGCGGCGCACGGCGCCTGAAAAGCGGACCGGCATCCCGGACCGGCCGGCGGCAGCTGGCGGCGCGACGCCGCAGGCTACCGGTTGCAGACGGAGAAGAAACGGAAAGGGAACGGGCGGCGTCAGGCGCCGATCACGTTGACGACGCGAACATGCCGCGTGTCGGGCACTTCCGCATACGAGAGCACCTTCAACTGCGGCAGGCTGCGGCGCAGGAAGCGCGCGAGCATAGGACGCAGCGCGTGCTGGACAAGCATCACCGGCGCGAGGCCAAGATTCTGCTGACGCGTCATCGCTTTCTGCGTTTCCGTGAGCAGCGTGTTTGCGAGGCCCGGTTCGAGGCCCGGATTGGCGCCCGTGGAGAGCGCCTGCGACAGCACGCGCTCGAGATTCGCGTCGAGTCCCATCACCTGCATGTCGCCGGTGCCCGGGAACCACTGCTGCGTAATCGCGCGGCCGAGTGCGAGACGCACCAGCGCCGTGAGATCGTGCGCATCGGTGACCTTCGGGGCGGATTCGGAGAGTGCTTCGAGAATCGTGCGCATGTCGCGGATCGGCACGCCTTCTTCCAGCAGGTTCTGCAGCACCTTTTGCAGCGTCGTGAGCGACACGGTCTTCGGCACCAGGTCGTCGACGAGCGACGGCGTGGATTTCTGCATCCGCTCGACGAGCGACTGCACCTCCTGGCGGCCAAGCAGTTCCGACGCATGCGTCACGACGAGGTGATTCAGGTGCGTCGCCACCACCGTGCTCGAATCGACCACCGTGTAGCCGTACACCTGCGCCTGTTCCCGCAGGTTCGTATCGATCCAGACCGCCGGCAGGCCAAACGCCGGATCCTGGGTCGGGCTGCCCGGCAGCGCGGCCGTCACCTGGCCCGGATTGATGGCGAGCCACTGCCCCGGATACGCTTCGCCGACGCCCACTTCGACACCCTTCAGCGCGATCCGGTAACCGTTAGGCCGCAGTTCCAGGTTGTCGCGAATATGGATGACCGGCGGCAAGAAGCCGATTTCCTGCGCGAACTTCTTACGGATGCTTTTGATACGCTTGAGCAGCTCACCGTCGGAGTTCTTGTCGACGAGCGGGATCAGGCGGTAGCCGACTTCGAGTCCGAGCGTGTCGATCATCGTCACGTCGTCCCAGCTGGCCTCGGTGGTTTCGGCCGGCGTAAGCGCCGCCGGCGCGACGTCGACGAGTGCCGCGGCGGTCCTGCTTTGCGCCGCACGCTTCTTCATCACGCGGCCCCACTGGATTGCGCCGCCGCCCAGCACCAGGAACGCGAAGTGCGGCATGCCTGGAATCAGACCCATCAGGACCAGAATGCTGCCGGTGATCAGCAGTACGCGAGGATTCGCGAAAAGCTGGCCAGTCAGCTGCGTACCGATGTCTTCGTTGGTCGCCACGCGCGACACGATCACACCCGCCGCCGTCGAAATCACGAGCGACGGGATCTGCGCGACGAGACCGTCACCGATCGTCAGCAGTGTGTAGTTCTTGCCGGCGGCCGCGAAATCCATGTTGTGCTGCACCATCCCGACGATCAGGCCGCCGATGATGTTGATCACCATGATGAGCAGGCCCGCTATCGCATCGCCGCGCACGAACTTGCTCGCACCGTCCATCGAGCCGTAGAACTCGGCTTCCTGCGCGATTTCGGAGCGGCGCTTGCGCGCCTGTTCCTCGTTGATGAGACCGGCATTCAGGTCTGCGTCGATCGCCATCTGCTTGCCGGGCATCGCGTCGAGCGTGAAGCGCGCGGACACTTCGGCGATCCGGCCCGCACCCTTCGTGATCACCATGAAGTTGATCACCATCAGGATGATGAAGACGACGATACCGACCGCGAAGTTGCCGCCCACGAGGAAATGACCGAACGACTCGATCACCTGGCCCGCGGCGTCCGGGCCGGTATGGCCCTCGAGCAGCACGACTCGGGTCGAAGCGACGTTCAGCGACAGGCGCAGCAAGGTGGAAAACAGCAGCACGCTCGGGAAGGCCGCGAAGTCGAGCGGCTTCATCGTGTACATACTGACGAGCAGCACCATCACCGACAGCGCGATGTTGAACGTGAACAGCAGATCCAGCAAGAAGGGTGGCAACGGCAGGATCATCATGCCGAGGATCATGCAGATCAGCACCGGACCGGCGAGCGCGCGCAGGTTGGTGCCGCTCAGAGCATCAGGTCGTCGGGAGAGAAACCCCACGCGTGCGTTCATGCTGAGGCTCCCTTGCCTTCGTCGTCGTTGCCGAGCGCGTCGGCGGCTTCCTCTTCTGCTTCTTCGTCCGGCACGCCGCCCTTGTCGAGGTCGGCGGGGACATCGAGTTCTGTCGGTGCAACAGGTTTCTCGCCGCCGTCTTCCCTGAAGCGGCGCAGCTGATAAACCCACGCGAGCACCTCGGCGACCGCGCCGTACAGCGGCCCCGGGATCTCCTTGTCGAGTTCCACGTTGTGATAGAGCGCACGGGCGAGCGGCGGCGCTTCGAGCAGCGGCACGTTGTGTTCGGTGGCGAGTTCGCGGATACGTGCCGCGACGAGGTTCACACCCTTCGCGATGACCTTCGGCGCACGCATCTCGCCGTCCGTGTACTGCAGCGCGACGGCAAAGTGCGTCGGGTTGGTCACGACGACGTCCGCCTTCGGCACCTCACGCATCATCCGGCGCCGCGCCATCGCACGCTGTTGCTGCCGGATCCGGCCTTTGACGTGCGGATCGCCTTCGTTTTCGCGATGTTCGCGTTTCACTTCTTCCTTGGTCATGCGCAACTTCTTGTGGAACGTCCAGATCTGGTATGGCACGTCGAGCGCTGCAACAAGGAACATGCCCGCCACCGTCATGCCGCAGCAGACCGCGATCAGGTGGAACGCGTTGGACAGTGCCGCCAGCAGGGGCTGGGTGGCAAGCGCGAGGATTTCGTCGCGCCGCTGCCAGATCGCCGTCGCGCCAATGACGCCGACAACCAGTGTCTTGGCCACCGACAGGCCGAGCTGGATCGGGCCGTTGATCGAAAACATACGGCCGAGTCCGGCAATCGGGTCCAGCCGGCTGAAGTTCGGCTCCAGCGACTTCGCGGAGATCAGCCAGCCGCCCAGCGCCAGCGGCGCGAGCAGCGCCGCGGCGCCGGTCAGGGCGAGGATCGGCCACAGCGCGGACAGCCCTTCGCGACCCGCCACGCCGGCGCCGATCAGCATCCGGCGCGTCTCGAACACGGTCGTATGGTCGAACGTGAACGCGGTGCGCAGCATCGTCTGCATGTGATAGCCGATCGTGCCGGACAGACCCCAGACGCCGTAAAAACCCGCGGCGAGGAGCGCGAAGGTCGACAGCTCCCTCGAACGCGCAACCTGCCCCTCTTCCCGCGCCTTGTCGAGGCGCCTGGGAGTGGCTGATTCGGTTTTTTCGAGGTCGCTATCCTCTGCCAAGACGCTCTCCGGGTGATCGGGGCAACATGCCCTTTTTCAGTGAGAGCGATTATTCCCGCAGAAGTCGAGCGACGATCGGCGGATAAAGCCAGGGAAAGGGGGGCATTTCGGCGGATGGAGGGGCGAGGACATCAGAACGCGATGAACGGCGCCTGGCCGCCGCTCGCCTGCTGGTCCATCCCGTAGTACACGTAGCGGCCGAAGAAGAACGGCAGGCCAAAGTCGACCGAAGTCGCGTTGATGCCGGGACCCGCGAGGGTGTTGAAGGCGTAATTGCTGCCGTTCGACACCAGCGTCGCGGCACTCACGATGCTCATCGTGATGGTTGCCGTCGAGCTGTTGCTGCCGCGCACGGTTGCGGAACGGGTCTGCGCGGTCGCCGGGCAGTAGAAACCTGGCTCGTTGCTGCCGCAGACCGTGAGCGACGTGTCGTTGAAGAAGTAGCCGTTCGAGCCGGTGTCGAACAACGCCGACACGGTCACGCTGTTGAACGTGCTATTGACGAGATCGCCGGCCGCGTTCGAGGTGAACGTCTGCGCTGCAGACAACGGGTTGTTGCTCTGGGTACCGATGCCGAACACCAGCGTCCCTGCCGCCGATGGCGCGCCGGTGTTCGGTACCGGTGGCAGCTGGACAATCAGGCCATTGTTGTCGCCGGTGAATTTCGGCACCGGGTTTGCGACCTGCTGCGCGGTCGAAACCCCCACGGCCGTGCAGCTACCGTTTGCACAGCCGAAATAGTTGCTGAAGGACGGATTCTGGCAGACGGTGCCGCAATCGTACGGTGCCACCCCAACGCCGAGTATCCCTTTCACACGCAACTGGGCGACCGTGTTTTCGGCCGCGCCGGTGCAGCCGGCGGGCACCGTCGTCAGATCGCCGACCACCTGGATCGGAATGCCGCTCGCGAGCTTCTGGCCCACGATCACGTCCGCGCTGCGGACCGTGCCCCAGGTGAAACCGTCAGCGAACTGCGTACACTCGGCGAGCTGCTGGGAGCCATTGACGGTCAGCGGGGTCAGTCCGGACGCGAGCGTTGCATTGAGCGCCGTATTGACCACGCGCAGCCCGTATGAGCCGGTGTCCAGCTGGACGTGGTCGATCGTCTGGCAGGTGCTCGTACCCGGCACGCACACGGTCACGCTGACGGTCGGAATGTTGATGAGGTTGCCAAGGCCCTTGTCGACGGTGATCGCAACGGTATTCGCGGCACCCACGGGAATCGGCTGCTGGGTCGGCCCGGCCGGCAGCGAACTGATGCCGTTGTCGCTCGAGCTGGAATTGCCGCTGTCGCCCCCTCCGCCACCGCACGCGGCGAGGATCGACACCAGCGCGGCCACGCCCGCGAACTGCAGCCATCCGATGAGCTTCGTTGCGAATCGCACGGTTCATCTCCCGGTTGTCGAGGGATCACTGAATGTCCTGACCGCTAACTCCGGCCGGCAAGGCCCGCGGCAGCCACGCCTGACCTGCGAACGCCCCCATGTGGCCGCCGGAGCGCACGACGAGCGTGTCCTGATCGACGGCGACTGCGCCGCGCCGCCCATAGGCCGCGCGCGCGGCTTTCACGCCATCGACGTACTGCTGAAAATAGCCGCCGAGCAGCGCCGACAGGTCGGGCATTTGCGGTCCCTGCCACGCGATGCCGAAGACCGTCCCCGTCGACGTGACGTACTCGCGCACGACGGTTCCGTTGCCGAGGGTCGTCTCGCGGATGGTAAAGCTAGCGGGGGTGGCGGGTGCGGCGCTCGAAGTGGACGAAGCAGCCGGGGCAGCAGAAGAAGCGGAACGGGTGACGGCTGAAGAGACCGCCTGCGCCGAACGCAAGGACAGGGAAGCGCTTGCGGGCGTTGTCATCGGGCTGCCGCCCAGCTCCGCATGCGCGGACTGGATGGCCGGTACAGACCCGCACAATGCAAGCACCGTCGACGTGACGGCGCGCGTGAGGCGACTCGAACTCGACATTACAGACTCCCCCTTTCGGCGACCGCCATGGCACGCGATACGCGTGCCATGGCGGCATCGGAATCCTGCCCGTGATCGCGCGGTGACTCGCGCGATCACGTCATGTCGTCGTAGTATGCCTGCGGTTTATTTCAAAGCACCTTCGGAACGTCCCGGATCAGAACCCGAGGCTTGCCAGCAGATCGTCGACCTGCCCCTGGTCCTGCATCACGTCGGCCTTGCCTTCCGGGTTGATCTGCGGACCGTTGAGGAGGCTGGCCGGACTGCCGGTCGACGAAGGCTCGGCAGCCAGCGCCGCCGCGTTCGCCGCGAACTGTTCGCGGCGTTCCATAGCGATGTTCTCGACCAGCACGCCGAGCAATTGCTGCTCGATCAGGTACACGACGTCCGTGATCTTCTTGATGACCTGTCCGGTCAGATCCTGGAAGTCCTGCGCCAGCATGATTTCGAGCAACTGCGCACTGGTTGCCGTGGTCGCTTCGGGCAGCCCGCGCAGGAACGTGCGCGTGTCGTTCATCAACGCGCGCACTTCGTCGCGCTCGATCGGCGCGGCATACCATTGCTCCCAGCGCGCGTCGAGCTCGCCCGCATCGCGCTGCAGCTGCTCCTGGATCGGCTTGGCGACTTCGATCGCGCTCAACACCTTCTCGGCCGCCTGCTCGGTCATCGTCGCGATGTACTTGAGGCGGTCGCGAGCGTCGGGCACGGCTTCGGCCGCACGCTCCACATGTTTGTCGAGGCCGAGTTCGCGCATCGAGTCGCGCAGCGTGCGCGTCAGTTGCCCGATACGGGCAAGAATGCGGTCGGTCGTGAGGTCGCCGCCGTCGTCTCTCGGCTCGGCGACTGGCGCGTTGGTCGGCTCGTCCACATCAGCTCCCGGTCTTCGCCATCTTCTCGAGAATCTTGTTGAGCTTCTCGTCGAGGGTCGCCGCAGTGAACGGCTTGACCACATAGCCGCTTGCACCAGCCTGCGCCGCCGCGATGATGTTCTCCTTCTTCGACTCGGCCGTGACCATCAGCACCGGCAGGTGCGTGAGGCTTGCGTCGGCGCGGATTTCCTTCAGCATCGCGAGGCCGTCGAGGTTCGGCATGTTCCAGTCGGAGATCACGAACTCGTAGGTGCCGCTGCGCAGACGCGCGAGGCCCGCCATGCCGTCTTCCGCCTCGTCGACGTTCGAGTAGCCGAGTTCCTTCAACAGATTGCGAACGATCCGACGCATCGTCGGGAAGTCGTCCACAACCAGAATCTTCATTCCCTTATCCATTTCAACTCCCTTTCGCTTATCCAGATGATGCGGCGCGTGTCCGCACATTTTTCATTCAATTTCAGCCGCGCATCATACCCGCTGCACGCGATCGCCCATCGATGCAAGACGCGCCATGACGCGCCGGCTCATCTCCGGCAGCGACGCGATCTCGTCGGCAGCGCCGAGCGCAATGGCCTCGCGCGGCATGCCGAACACGATGCAGCTCGCTTCGTCCTGCGCAAGCGTATAGGCGCCCGCCTTTTTCATGTCCAGCAGCCCGGCCGCGCCGTCGCGCCCCATCCCCGTGAGGATGACGCCAACCGCGTTCTTGCCCGCATGCTGCGCGGCCGAACGGAACAGCACGTCGACGGACGGACGGTGCCGGTTGACCGGCGGGTCGTCGGACAGGTGTGCAATATAGTTCGCGCCGCTGCGTGCAAGCAACAGGTGAGCATGGCCAGGTGCGATATAGGCATGTCCCGGCAGCACGCGTTCGCCGTGCTCTGCCTCTTTAACGGTAATCCTGCACAAACCATTAAGGCGTTGCGCGAAAGATTTCGTAAACCCAGGCGGCATATGCTGCGCGATCAGCACGGCGGGTGCATCGGGCGGCAGCGGTACCAGCACTTCGCGGATCGCTTCGGTGCCCCCCGTCGATGCGCCGACGATGATCAGCTTCTCCGTACTGACGAGCGGATTGTTGAAAAGCGGCGCGGGTGCGGGCGCTGCGTGCCCCGCCGGCCCGCCCGCATGCTGCACGGGCGCGGCCTGGCGCACGCGGGCGCGGGCCGCCGCGCGAATCTTGTCGGCCAGCTTTTCGGAGTAGTCGAGCATGCCGTCACGAATACCGACCTTGGGCTTCGTCACGAAATCGACTGCGCCGAGTTCGAGTGCGCGCAGCGTGATTTCCGAGCCGCGCTCGGTCAGCGACGACACCATCACGACCGGCATCGGCCGCAGGCGCATCAGCTTCTCGAGGAAGTCGAGGCCGTCCATGCGCGGCATTTCGACGTCGAGCGTGAGCACGTCCGGGTTGTGCTGTTTGATGAGATCACGTGCGACGAGCGGATCCGGCGCAGTTGCGACGACCGTCATGTCCGGCTGGCTGTTGATGATTTCCGTCATCAGGCTGCGAATGAGCGCTGAATCGTCGACACACAATACCTTGATTTTTTGCACAGCTGTCACGCCTCCTCTGTAGTCCTGGCGTTGTTCTGGTTGGCGGGGCGGGCACTCGCGCCGAACAGTTCGGCGCGCGGCTTCGTGCCTGGCGTCGCCGGCGCGGCGCCTGCCGCCCCGAACAGTTCGATGCGCGGCCTGGCGCTCGAGCCCGCCGGTGCGGCGAACAGTTCCACGCGTTCGCGCGCCCGCGCAAGCCGCTGGGCGCGCTCGTCGGCAGTCTGCCGGGCGAGCGCCTGTTCCCGTTCGGCCACCCCTTGATCGTGCTGCAGACGCAGCTTCTTTACCATCACCTGGCCGGTGCGCGGCATGAACGCGACCTTGCGCGGATGCCCGCCCTGCAGGTCTTCGGCCGTGATGCGGATTTTTTCGAGCGCCAGATAACGGCGCACGAACTCCGAATTGCGGTCGCCGATGTTCATCGTCGTCATGCCCGCGAGCACCGCTGCGCCGCCGAACACCTTGGCTTCAAAGCGTTCGCGCCGGCCACCGGCCTTGATCAGTTCGTTGATCAGCACTTCCATGGCATACGCGCCATAGCGCATCGAGTCCGATGCGGCCTGCACGACGTCAGCGCCGTCGTCGGGCAGCATGAAGTGATTCATGCCGCCGATGCCCGCCGTCCGGTCCTGGATGCACGCCGCCACGCATGAGCCGAGCACGGTGACGAGCACCATGTCCTCACTGGTCGTGTAGAACTCGTTGGGCAGCAGCTTCACGCCGGAGCGCTTGAAGTGGTTGTCAAAATACAGATTGGTCGCGATCGGCAAGGTGCTGCTCATACGCTCATCTCACCCATCGATTTCTTCTCGGCGCCCGCTGCCGCGAGCGACGAGGCACGCGCGCCACCAGCGTCGCGCGTCAGTTCGTAGACCGTCTGACCGCGCAGGCGAAACGCCTCCGTGACGTAGGTGAAGTTTTCCGAGTGGCCCGCGAACAGCAGACCGCCCGGCTTCACCAGCGGCTCGAAGCGCGCCAGCACCTGCGCCTGGGTCGGTTTGTCGAAATAGATCATCACGTTGCGACAGAAAATCGCGTCGAACTGCGTGCGCAACGCATAGTCGCGGTCAGTCAGGTTCAGTTGCTCGAAGCGGATCATCGCGCGCACTTCGGGACGCACCTTCACCATCCCCGCATGCGCGCCGGTTCCCTTGAGGAAGAAGCGCTTCAGCCGTTCCGGCGACAGGTGCTTCACCTGCTCGAACTGGTACATGCCCGCTTCGCCCTTCGCGAGCACCTGGGTGTCGATGTCGGTGGCATGCACGCTCGCCTGGCGCGCGGCGCTGTCGCCGAGCGCTTCGATCAGCGTCATCGCGATCGAATACGGCTCCTCGCCCGTCGACGCCGCGGAGCACCACACCGATACCGGCCCCTGCCGCTTCTTCACGAACCCGGCGAGGATCGGGAAATGATGCGCCTCGCGGAAAAACGCTGTGAGGTTGGTCGTGAGCGCGTTCGTGAACGCTTCCCACTCGGCGGGGTCCTGATCCGATTCGAGCCGGTCGAGATATTCCTTGAAGCTGTCGATATTGCGGGCGCGAAGACGCCGTGCGAGACGGCTGTACGCCATATCGCGCTTGTGATCCGACAGCGAAATGCCTGCGCTGCGATAGATCAGTTCGCGAATGCGCGCGAAATCCGCCGACGTAAACTCGAAGTCACGTCCCGGGTCGCCGGAGCGGCCGGCGTCGGCCCGCTCGGGCCGCTGCTGCTGCTGTGCGCGCGTTGACATCATGACTGCCTGCCATTTCCTAGAACGTTTCCCAGTCGGCGTCCGAGCCGGCTGAGGTGGTCACGGGCGAGGCCGGGCGCGTAGCCGGCTCACCTGGGCCTGCGGATACCTTCTTCGACCTCAGCACCGGTTCCGTGCGCGTCGCGCCTTCCGCTTTCGCGGCCGGCGCGCCTGCCTGCGTGGCCTGGGTATGGGTCCCGCCCGCCTGCTGCGTCGCTTGCGGCTGGCCGTGTGCCTGGGCATGCGTCGTCTGTGCCGCGTGCGCTGCCGGCGCGGCAGCTGCGCGGGACGGCCTCACGCCGCCGCTGCGCGCACGCACGCCGGATGAAGCCCCCTGCTGCGCCACGGAGCCGCCGCGCGCTTCATGCAGACCGCCCGTCACCCGCCACGCGCCAACCACGGTCTGCAGGTGACGCGTCTGTTCTTCGAGCGACGCTGCAGCCGCCGCGGCTTCCTCGACGAGGGCCGCATTCTGCTGCGTGACCTCGTCCATCTGCACGACGGCGCGATTGACCTGCTCGATGCCGGTCGACTGCTCTTCCGACGCCGCGCTGATCTCGCCCATGATGTCGGTCACACGGCGCACGGCCTGCACGATCTCATCCATGGTCGTACCGGCACGGCCCACCAGCAGCGAACCGCTCTGCACCTTGTCGGTCGAATCGCCGATCAGCTCCTTGATTTCCTTCGCCGCGCTTGCGCTGCGCTGCGCGAGGCTCCGTACTTCGCCCGCCACCACGGCGAAGCCGCGGCCCTGTTCGCCCGCGCGCGCCGCTTCGACGGCGGCGTTCAGCGCGAGGATGTTGGTCTGGAACGCGATGCCTTCGATCACGCCGATGATGTCGACGACCTTGTTCGAGCTCTTCGCGATGTCCTGCATCGTGCTGACGACCTCGCCCACCACCTCGCCGCCGCGCGTCGCGATGTCCGACGCATTGACGGCCAGCTGGCTCGCCTGGCGCGCGTTCTCGGCGTTCTGGCGCACCGTGCCGGTGAGCTGCTCCATGCTCGATGCGGTCTGCTGCAGCGAAGCTGCCTGCTGCTCAGTGCGCTGCGAGAGATCCGTGTTGCCCATCGCGATTTCGCGCGCGCCGGTATCGATCGAGCCGGTGCTCCCATGCACGGCCTTGACCATCGTCGCGAGGCTCTCCTGCATCCGCTTGATCGCACTGAAGAGACGGCCGATTTCGTTGCTGCTGGAGACTTCGACGTGCTGCGTCAGATCGCCCGACGCGATGCGTTCGAACGCATCGACCGCATCGTTGAGCGGCTGCACGATCAGGCCGCGCAACGCGAAGCGGATCAGCACGATCATCACGAGTGCCAGCACCGTGACGCCGATGATCAGCGCCGTTATCGTCGAGATGTTCGACTGCGACGCGGCCTGCTCATCGATGGCGCGCTGTTGCAACGCCTTGACGACCGGCGTCGCGGCCTCGTCGTAGGCAACGAACATCGGGCTGATTTTCGTGTCGGCGATCGCGTGATAAGCCACCAGATCGTTCGCGCGCAGCGCCGCGAACTCCGGATCGACGCCATCGCGCATCACCGCCGCGCGGCGTGCCACCAGTTCGTCGAGCAGCGCCTGATCGACACCTGTCTTCGGCGTGTTCAGATAGTCCTGCCACGCTTCGTTCGACTTGTTGAGCAGAAACTGCGCCCGCTCGAAAACCTTCTTCGCGTCGTCCGTCTTGCCGGCGGCGGTCATCGCATCGAAACGGTTGAGGGTAACGCGTGAGCGCAACATATACGACGCGGCGTCGTCGAGCGAGTGGATGGCGACCAGATCGCCGCGGGCGATCGAGTCGAGTGACTGGCTCGCGCGATTGAGCGCAGTCAGTCCGAGCGCGCCGACCACCACGGTCAACGCGACCAGAACGACGCCCACCGCCGTCAGCGAAGTGCGGATCGACAACTTGCCGAGCATCGCTATTTCTCCTTGATACCTGTGAACTGGCGCTTAGGCGCCGAGGTTTTCAATCAGCGCCATTTCCCGGCTGGTCATCAGCTTTTCGATGTCCATCAGGATCAGCATGCGGCCGTCGACCGTGCCGAGGCCGGTCAGATACTCGGTCGTCAACGTCGCGCCGAATTCCGGGGCGGGCATGATCTGGTCGGTCGCGAGCGTGAGCACGTCGGACACGCCATCCACCACCATGCCGACGACGCGATGCGCAACGTTCAGGATGATCACGACGGTCTGATGGTCGTACTCGACACGGCCGAGATGGAACTTGATCCGCATGTCGACGATCGGCACGATGATGCCGCGCAGGTTGATCACGCCCTTGATGAATTCAGGCGCGTTCGCGATGCGCGTCACGCTGTCGTAGCCGCGGATTTCCTGCACTTTCAGGATGTCGATGCCGTACTCTTCCGCGCCGAGCGTGAAGACCAGAAACTCCTGGCCGCCGGCGTCGGCCTGCCCCGCATCGCGGCGGCCATTCGCGCCGCTCACGGTCGAATTGATGGATTGGACTTCTGCCACGTTAGCCCCCAAACGGTTGGGTTGAATAAAGGTTAAGAGAGGTTGTTCAGGGCACCGTGCGCTGCACGGGTTTCGCGGTTAAGCGCTGCCACGTCCACGATCAGCGCGACACTGCCGTCGCCGAGAATGGTCGCGGCAGAAATGCCGTGCACCTTGCGGTAGTTCGTTTCCAGATTCTTCACCACCACCTGCTGCTGGCCGACGAGCTCGTCGATCAGCATCGCAAAGCGGCGTCCTTCGGTCTGCATGATCGTGACGATGCCTTGAGTCGGTTCGGCCTTGGCGTCGTCGACGGAGAACACTTCGTGCAGCGCGACGAGCGGCAGATATTCACCGCGCACGCGCACCACGCGCTCGCCGTTGGCGACCGTATAGATGTCTTCGGCCCGCGGTTGCAGCGACTCCATCACGAAGTTGAGCGGCAGGATGAAAATTTCGCTGCCCACCTTCACCGACATGCCGTCGAGAATCGCCAGCGTAAGCGGCAACACGATGCGCGTGGTGCTGCCCTTGCCCGCGTGCGACGTGATTTCGACGTGACCGCCCATCGACTGGATGTTGCGCTTCACCACGTCCATGCCGACACCGCGGCCCGACACGTCCGTGACCTGTTCGGCAGTCGAGAAGCCCGGCAGGAAGATCAGGTTCCAGACTTCTTCATCGGTCATGGTTTCGCTGACCTGCATGCCCTGCTTCGCCGCCTTGGCGAGAATCTTGTCGCGACGCAGGCCCGCGCCGTCGTCGCTGACTTCGATCACGATGTTGCCGCCATGATGCGCGGCCGACAGCACGAGCTGTCCGGTCGAATCCTTGCCTGCCGCACGCCGTGCTTCCACCGTCTCGATGCCGTGATCGAGACTGTTGCGCACGAGGTGGGTCAGCGGATCGATGATGCGTTCGATGAGGCTCTTGTCGAGTTCGGTCGCCTGACCGAAGGTGACGAGTTCGACCTCCTTGCCGAGCTTCGCCGCGAGATCGCGCACGAGGCGCGGGAAGCGGCTGAAGACGTAATCCATCGGCATCATGCGGATCGACATCACCGCTTCCTGCAGATCGCGCGCATTGCGCTCGAGCTGCGCCATGCCGTTGAAGAGGCGGTCGTGCAACGCCGGGTCGAAGGTGCTGGTGGTCTCCGCCAGCATCGCCTGCGTGATCACCAGTTCCCCGACGAGGTTGATCAGCTGGTCTACCTTTTCAACGCCGACGCGGATCGAGCTGCCTTCCGCGCTGGCGGCCGCTGCCGGACGGGCCGCAGCCTTGCGTTCGGTTTCAGCGGGTGCGGCCGGGGCTGCGGGCGCCGCTGCTGCGGTTGCCGCCGCTGCACTGGCGGCCGGCGCTGCGGCAGGCGCCGCCAGTGCAACGCTGGCTGCGGGCGGCGCGGCCGGAGCCGGCGCCGCATTGTCTGACACTGCCGCGGACGGCGCCCCCGCGCCGCCGCCTGCCGTGCTTTCTGCGAACGCCGGTGCAGGAGGCGCGGCTTCGGGCGCTCCAGGTTCGCCCTCCTGCGTCTCATCCACTGGCGCTGCGCCGCGGCCGATCACGATCTGACTTTCGTCGATCACGAAACAGCACACGGCGACGATGTCGTCGGACGATACATCGGAGTCGAGCCACAGCGTGAGATCGCTGCCTGTCTTCACCTGCCCGACGATACGACCCAGGTTGCCGAGTTCTTCCGTCAGCAGTTCCTGGTCCTTCTCACCTACTCCCCGTAGCGTAATCTTCAGATGCGGGCCGCCCTGTCCACCCGTGACGGTCGGTTCAGCTTCGTTCCATTCGCCCGCTGCCTGCACGGCCTGCTCGACCACGTGCTCGGGCGGCCGCGCGCCTTGCGGCGCTTCCGGCGCGGCGGCGGCAACGGCAACGGCGGCGGCTGGAGCGGCGGCTGGAGCGGCGGCCGGTGCGGCGGCCGGTGCGGGCGCCGCATTAGCCGGCGGCGTCGCGCCGGCGGGCAGCACTCCGCGGCTTTCGTTATAGAGATATTCGAGACGTGCGCAGATCGCCTTCGCCACCGCCGCGTCCGGCTCGGCGCTCGCGCGGTAGTCCGCCAGCTGGCCGGAGAGCACGTCCTTGGTTTCGAGGAACGTGTCGATCATGTCCTTGCGCAGCACGAGTTCGTTGTTGCGCGCGCGGTCGAGCAGCGATTCGAGGATGTGCGTCGTTTCCGTCAACGCGGTGAAGCCGAAGGTCGCCGCGCCGCCCTTGATCGAGTGCGCCGCGCGGAAAATCGCTGCGAGGTCTTCGGGATCGGGGCGGCCGATGTCGAGATTGAGCAGCAGCTGCTCCATCTGCGCGAGCAGTTCGTCCGCTTCGTCGAAGAACGTCTGATAGAACTGAGTGATGTCGAGTGTCATGCCTGGTTCACCGCGAGAGATCTGTCTGGGCTGGGGCCGGTTTGCGCATTAGCTTGTTGCCGCTCAGACGTCGCTGGGTGCGGCAAGCGCCGCAACCAGTTCGGTCAGCATGTCGGGGTCGAGTGGCTTTTCGATCCAGCCGGTCGCACCTGCGTCGCGCGCCGCCGCCTTGAACGTGTCACCGGATTCGGTCGTCAGTACAAGAATGGGCGTCGCCTGGTATGCAGGGTTGTCGCGCAGCGCGGCAATCAGATCGAGACCGCATCGGCGCGGCATATGCTGGTCCGTCAGCACGAGGTCGAAGGGAATCGCGAGCGCGTTCTCCAGTCCCTCTTCGCCGTCGGCCGCGAGCGTCACCTGATAGCCGGCCGCCGTCAGCGTCGCGGAGAGAATCTCCCGCATCGCTGCCGAATCGTCGATTGCCAGAATGTGCCTGATCATGAAAACCTCGTTGCGCTCACTTTAAGTTGCCTCGCCTGCTGCGCCGCGCCGGCGGCGCGAACGTGGCCGGACAACTGCGTTCCTTTACTGCGTCGCCGTCGCCGGCTTCGGGGCAACCGCCGCCGGTTGCGCGATACTGTCCAGAAGCGGCTTCGAGCCCGCAGCGTCGTTGGACAACGTGGTGGTCGTCGTATCGTCGCGCGTCAATGCCTCTTCCGACCGCTTGTTCAGCACGATGATGCTGATCCGGCGGTTCTCCGGATCCATCGGGTCGGCCTTGTTCAGGTTCTGCGTCGATGCGAGACCCAGCACGCGCAGCACTTTCGCTTCATCCATGCCGCCCGCGATCAGCTCGCGGCGCGAGGCATTCGCCCGATCCGCCGACAACTCCCAGTTGCTGTAGCCCTTCTCGCCGCCCGCGTACTGGACCGCGTCGGTGTGCCCCTGCACGACGATGCGGTTAGGCACGTCGTTCAGCGTGCTGCCGATCGCACGCAGAATGTCGCGCATGTACGGCTCGACGACGTCCTCCGCGGTCGCGAACATCGGCCGCTTCTGCGAGTCGACGATCTCGATGCGCAGGCCCGTCAGCGTCGAATCGATCCGGATCTGCTGCTTGAACTGGCGCAGCACCGGATTCGCTTCGATCGCGGCCATCAGCTTCACCTGAAGGTCATGCAGACGAACCTGCTCGCGGCGCTCGAGCGAGCCCTGCATCTGTTTGAGCGCTTCGTCGTCGTTGTGCGCTTCGCTGTGCTCGGCGCGCACAATCGAACCGTCGGTCTGACGGGTAATGCCTTCCCTGTCGGTCGAGATGTCGCGGCCGCCGCCCTTCACGACGCTCGAATCCACTGCGCTGCGATCGCCGCCCCACAGCGTGACTTTCAGCGGCTGGTTGAAGTAATCCGCAATGCCCTTCAACTGCACCGTCGAGGCCGAACTCAGCAGCCACATCAGCAGGAAGAACGCCATCATTGCGGTCATGAAGTCCGCATAGGCAAGCTTCCACGCGCCCCCGTGATGGCCTTTCTTCGGCGGCGCCGAGCGCTTGACGACAATTGCGCGGTCCTTGTCCTTACTCATCGGCTGATCCCCGGCCCGTGCCTTACTTCGCCTTCACGCGGCGCACGTGCTCTTCCAGCTCGGTGAACGACGGGCGTTCGGTCGAGAAGAGCACCTTGCGGCCGAACTCGACGGCGATCGCCGGCGCATAGCCGTTCAGGCTGGCGAGAATCGTCACCTTGATGCACTGGAACATCTTGGTCGACTCGGTCACGCGCTGTTCAGCGACGCTCGCGAGCGGTCCGATCAGCCCGTAGGCAAGCAGAATCCCGAGGAAGGTGCCGACGAGCGCCTGGGCGATCATCTCGCCGAGCACGGCAGGCGGCTTGTCGGCGGACGCCATCGTGTGGACCACGCCCATCACGGCGGCGACGATCCCGAAGGCCGGCATCGCATCGCCGACCTTGGTGAGCGCGTGGGCCGGAGCCTCGCCTTCGTGATGGTGTGTTTCGATTTCCTCGTCCATGAGGCTTTCGATTTCGAACGCGTTCATGTTGCCGCCGACCATCAGCCGCAGGTAGTCGGTCAGGAATTCAACGATGTGCTGGTCTGCGAGGATCTTCGGATACTGTGTGAAGATCGGGCTCTTCGACGGATCGTCGATGTCGGCCTCGAGCGTCAGCGTGCCTTCCTTGCGCGCCTTCGCGAGCAGCACGTACAGGAGCGCCATCAGCTCCATGTAGACGTCCTTGTTGTACTTGGCGCCTTTGAAAAGCGACGGGATCACGCGAAGCGTGGCCTTGATCGTCTTCATCCCGTTGCCGAGAATGAATGAGCCAACGCCCGCACCCACGATCATCAGCACTTCGACGGGCTGCAACAGCGCGGCAAGATGGCCGCCTTCCAGCACATAGCCGCCGAAGACGGACAACAGCGTTACGAGTGTTCCCACGAAAATCAACACTGCCGAGCCCTCACAAAGAAGCGACGGGAGACCGTCGTTAAACTGGTTTACGGCAGGCGGGCAGAAAACTTTGGGGGAAAAGGGGCTGGCGCCCCCGGTGTATACCAGCGGAGCACAGCAAGGCGCGGTGCGGCCTGCCGGGCGATCGGCAAGCCGCCGGTTCAGGCGACCAGCACCACATCGTCGGCGGCACGGGCCTTCGCGTCGGCGGCCTTTTTGGTCTTGCCCGCCCGCGAAGGCGGTTGACACAATCCGCAGACGAAACCATGCCGCGGATCATGCGCATGCGCGACAAAATGCCCACGACAGCGCGAGCACGGCGTCATCTGCAACATGCCGGAGTCGAAGAAGCGCACTAACGTCCATGCGCGCGTCAGGCTCAACACGGGCTCGTCGCTCTGCAACTGGACGTGCTCCATATACAGCCGGTAGCTCTTCACGATCGACTGGATCGTCTCGCAGCCGCCCTGCACGCTCATGAACCGGTAGACGTTATAGAACAGCGACGAGTGGATGTTTGGCTGCCATGTCATGAACCAGTCGGTCGAGAAGGGCAGCATGCCTTTGGGCGGCGACGCGCCCTTCAGCTCCTTGTAGAGCTTGATCAGCCGGTCGCGCGACAGGCTCGTTTCCGCCTCGAGCAGTTGCAAACGCGCGCCGAGTTCGATCAGTTCGATCGCCAGGGTGATTTCCCTGACTTCCATCACCACGCTTTTATGTGCCATCCGCCTCTTTTCCCGCGATGCTGCTGGATTGAGTGGGGTGTGAAGCGGGCGTCAACCGATCTGCTCGGTCGGCTGGCTCGCCATCAGGATCGCGGAATGGGCCTGGGCAATGGCGCCCTGCTTGCCCTTGTCGGCAAGCGACGAAAGAATCGCGTGGTCATCGAACCTGAAGCGGCATAGCACCTGGTTCGATGCGGCCAGCTTGACGGTCTGCGCGAGCGACAGATTCGTCAGCACGTCGGCCAGCTGATCTGAAATGCCCATGCGGAACATTCCCATGGGCTTGTCCTCGCGAAGAAGGCGCTGGGCCAGCAACAGATAAGACAGGTTAACTTCTCTGATCTCACTGAGCATTTCGCTTGTTGCGCTCATCATTCCCCCGAGTGTCGATCTGGCTTGGTCTGGTCTTGCGGAAACGTTTGCTCGCTCGCATGCATGACAAACGCACGAACGGCCCGTTTATGGTCTTGCCAGCATTGTGTCCAAAGGGAATACGAACGGAAATCGGAAAGACGCCCCGTCGTTCTGACGGAAAACTCCATTAATACTGTAGGAATTTTTCCTACAAACCGGACAACGTGGGGATTTTGCGGGGAATTTTTGCCGCACCGGGCGGCGTGGAGAAGAATTCGCCGGGATTATAGAGCGTTTTCGTCACGCTGCAAGATATGCGTGATAGATCGACCCGGGCTCTCGCCTGCTGCTCCGCAGGATGTCCTCCGAAGTGGCTGAACGCCTTTACTGGCAAGGGTTTTCCACCTCCAGTACAGCCCCGTTACAGGGCGTGTATCGCGCTGTAACAACATTAAGCGTTTGAAAAATACCTCGAAATGCGGCGGCCGATCCTGATAATGAACGTCAGGGATAACCCGATCCGGTTCGGGCATGTTCCTCGTGTGGCGACCAAAAGAAGCTCACCCGCCCGACCAGGCATTTGCGTGTCGCTCGACCTGAGCGCCGTTGCGCGAAGCCTTTCTGAACAAGGAGAACCGCATGCGAATCGCACAGATTGCGCCGCTTTATGAAGCTGTCCCGCCGAAATTTTACGGCGGCACGGAGCGCGTTGTGTCCTACCTCACCGAAGCGCTTGTCGATCTCGGCCACGATGTGACGCTCTTCGCAAGCGGCGACTCGGTCACTTCGGCGGATCTCGAAGCCTGCTGGCCGCGCGCGCTGCGTCTTGATCCGACGGTGCGCGACGCGATGGCGCCGCATGTGTTGATGATGGAGAAGGTACGCCAGGTCGCCCACAAGTTCGATGTGCTGCACTTCCATCTCGACTATCTGCCCTTCCCGCTGTTCTCTACGCTCGACACGCCGTTTGTCACCACGCTGCACGGCCGTCTCGATCTGCCAGAACTGCAGCCGGTGTTCGACGCGTTCTCCAACGTCCCGGTGGTGTCGATTTCCGATTCACAACGGCAGCCGCTGCCACAGGCGAACTGGCTCAACACGATCTATCACGGCCTGCCGGAGCAGCTGCTGACGCCGCAAGCTCACAAAAAGCCAGAGTATCTGGCGTTCCTCGGCCGTATCTGTCCTGAGAAACGCGTCGATACAGCCATCAGGATCGCTGCCCAGAGCGGCCTGCCGCTGAAGATCGCCGCCAAGGTGGACAAGGCTGACCAGGAATACTTCAAGACGGAAATCGAACCTCTGTTGTCGCAGGCGCACGTCGAGTTCGTCGGCGAGATCACCGAAGCGCAGAAGCCCGAGTTTCTGTCGGGCGCGAAGGCGCTGCTATTTCCTATCGACTGGTCCGAACCGTTCGGGCTTGTGATGATCGAGTCGATGGCATGCGGTGCGCCGGTCATCGCGTTCAACCGCGGCTCGGTGCCTGAGGTGATCGACCACGGTGTGACCGGCTTCATCTGCGAAGACGTGCAAGGCGCGGTCGCGGCGCTGCAGCGGATCGACGAACTATCGCGCAGCGAAATTCGCGCGCAGTTCGAACGTCGCTTCAGCTCGAAAACGATGGCGCAGAATTACGTGGACGGCTATACGGCACTCGTTGAAGAAACGCGCCGCCCGATACTGCGTCGCGTAGCGGTCGGCTAGGTGTTGCGCTCTAATTGCGCGTAACTTTGCCAGGTGAATCGTTTGCGCGATTCGAAAATCGGAAAAACCACCCGCCATCGACAAAAAGGCTGCCTTTAAAGGCAGCCTTTTTTATTGGCGCAAAAGGGGCACAAAAAGGATTGATTTGCCCCACATGCCTTCAGAGAGCTTTCACACGGTCGGTTGATTACGGCTCGATCAGGAACCGCTCGCGATTCTTGCCCGCGATCCATTTTGGCGGCTTGCCCCGGCCGCTCCACGTACTGCCCGTCTTCGGATCCTGATAGCGCGGCGGCAATGGCGCCTTCTTTGGAGGCCGCCCACGCCGCGCTGCCGCGGCAAATCCGAGGTCCTGGGCGGACAGACCGTACTCGACGATCTTGGTCCGGATCTCGGCAATGACGTTCACGAGTTCAGTGCGCCGCGCTTCCTCGGCCTGCGCCTGGAGCTTCGCAATCTGAACCTTCAGATCTGCGTATTGTGACATTTTGGTCTCTGCCCTTTTCTAGGTGTCATTCGATCGGAGATTAGCCGCAAATAAAGAAATTCGCAATGCGAATTACACCTGCATATCAAGAAATCCTCTGATAATAATTAAGCACCGGGTGACTTTTAAATCGTGTGACTCTTTCTCCGAAATAATCGAAGCGACCTGCTCGGAATTGACAATTCTTGACCACGTTGCGTTGATCGTTTGTCTAGAATCGGGCACGGCGGTGCGCGTCGGCAGGTCGCCGCTCCGCTTCCCGTCTCGAACTTTTTCAGGCGAATTTTTCAAGCGAATTTTCAGGAATACGTATATGCAGTTGTCAAAACGTGTCGCAGCCGAGCTCTTCGGCACTTTCTGGCTGGTGCTCGGCGGCTGCGGCAGCGCCGTGCTTGCCGCCAGCTTCGCCGGGCCGGCTCATGGGCTCGGCATCGGCTTCGTGGGCGTTTCGCTCGCATTCGGCCTTACTGTCCTGACGATGGCCTATGCCATCGGTCACATTTCCGGATGTCATCTGAATCCGGCGGTGAGTGTCGGCTTGACGGTTGCCGGCCGCTTTCCGGCACGGCATCTCGTGCCGTACATCGCGGCGCAGGTCGTCGGCGCAGTGCTCGGCGCCTTCGTGCTCTCGCTGATCGCGTCGGGCAAGCCCGGTTTTGATCTCGTAGCCAGCGGGTTCGCCAGCAATGGTTACGGCGATCGTTCCCCGGGCCACTACTCGATGATTTCCGCGTTCATCTGCGAGGTCGTGATGACGGGTTTCTTCCTGTTCGTGATCCTCGGTGCCACGGATCGACGCGCGCCCGCTGGCTTTGCACCCATCGCCATCGGCTTCTGCCTCACGCTCATCCATCTGATATCGATTCCGGTGACAAATACGTCCGTCAATCCAGCGCGTTCGACAGGGCCAGCGCTTTTTGCAGGTGGTGCTGCGGTCGACCAGTTGTGGCTGTTCTGGATCGCGCCGCTCCTCGGCGCTGTGATCGCGGGCGTGGTGTACCCGCTCGTTGCGGATGAACGCCAGACTGCTCCGGTTTTGAACTAGGACCGCACTTTTCTGGTGTCCGCTTTTCGGGCAGACATCGCGATCTGTATCCGTGAACGGGCGCTTCGGCGCCCGTTCTGCTTGCTACGCTACCTGCTCAACGGTTCGCGAGACGGGGAAGGCAATCGCGAACATTAATGAATGGCACAAATGTAAGTGTCGCTTACCTTGATGCGCTCGCCGCGACCCGACGACCTCGCACCCGCTCTGTGCGTGCTGGCTGAACCCCTTGAGGGACGCGCGATGCACTGCTTATCGATGTATCTCCCAACGGCTCCTGCAGACCGCACCATTAGCGCAGCTCGCATCGACGCTTGCACTCCGTAACATCTGGTCGCAGTCGAACCCTTCCCGGATGCGTAGATTGAACCTGTGCGACAACTATGTCGCGAGACAGGAGAAGAACCATGAAACGCATCGTTACTCATCTGCTCGTTGCTGCAGGTCTTGCCGCCGGCGCGTGCGGTGTCGCCGAGGCACATACGGATCTGAACATCGGTCTCTCGCTGGGTGCTCCTGCGCCGGTCTATGTACAACCGGCACCGGTCTATGCAGCGCCCCAACCGGTATACGATCATCCCGGCTGGAATCGCGGCGGCTGGGACCACCGTGACTGGGATCAGCAACGCTGGGACCGCGGTGACCATCGCCGCTACGACAATGAACGCAACGACCGGGGCGGCTGGGACGCTCGCGGGGACCGTGGCTACGGCTGGCACGGATAAGCGCCTCAATCGCGCACACGGCGGCGGTTGGTTCCACGGCCGATCGCCGCCGCAAGCCGGCTTGCGTGGCGCGGTGAGTGTCGCTGCGTCACACCGGTTCAGGTAGCCGGAGACCTATGACGTCACCGCGCCGTCCATCGCGAACAGCTTGCGCAGATGATGCGCAACGCCCGCCTCGAAGTTGTTGCCGATACGCGGCACGTTCGGCAGACGCGTGATGAGATCAGGATTGGCGTTGTTCATCATGAACGGATGCCCAGCCGTTTCGAGCAGATCGATATCATTCATGTTGTCGCCGAACGCGACGCAGAGAGCCGCGTCGACGCCCAGACGGTCCAGCACGACCTGCAGTGCGCGCCCCTTCGATACATTCGCTGTCATCACCTCAAGACAGTCGGGTAGCGAATAGGTCACGTAGAGCTTGTCGCCAAACTCGCGCTCGAGATTCGCTGCGACCTGCGCCAGATCAGCAGGCTCGCCGATATAAAGCACCTTCGCGATATCGCTGCCATCGTGCTGACGAAGGTTCGTCACTTCGTATGTGAAGCCCGAATCCTGATGGAAGCGCAGGAGTTCTGGCGCATCGCGATCGATAAGCCATGCCTCGTCGGCGAAGAGATTCACGATCACCCGCCCGTGTTCGCCGGCGACGTGCGGATACACGAGGCGCCGCACGATATCCGGCGGCAGATCGCTTGCGTGGATCAATGCGTTGTCCGGCCCATGCACCCGTGCGCCGTTCGACGTAACCAGATAGGGGCGGATGCCGAGCACATCGCGGATTCCGGCGACATCGCAGTAGTGGCGTCCCGTCGCGATCACGAAATGCGTACCCTGCGCCTCCAGCGCGCGCACTGTGGATACGGTGAACGGATCGACCTGGTGGTCGCTGTTGAGGAGGGTTCCGTCGAGATCGGTGGCGATGACTTTATACATTTTGCAGGCAGCCGGGCAGCATCAGAGGAGCTATTTTAGCGTTCAATCGCGTCACCCCTGACGCCCGTTGCGCCGCTGGATGTCGACAGGAGGTGCGCCGCTTCACGCTGTGCGAGCTGCAGGGCGCCGTGTGCCGAATCGGCGAGCGGTGCGCGCAGCCGGGGACGATACGATTGCGGCACATAGGGCCGCAGCGGTTCGCCCAGGCCGCCGCACAGCGCGACAGGAAGCGTTCCGGACGGGTCCAGTGCGTCGATCATTTTCGCGATCTCGACGCCCGCCTCGACTAGCAAACGGGCTGCGAACGGATGCCCGCTGTGCGCGAGCACAATGGGCGCAAGGCCCGCATAGGCGGTCTGGTTAGCCTCGCACAGCCACACGATCAGGTTGTCCCTGTCGCTGGCGCCGACGTGTTCAAGGAGAGCCTGCGAAAACGCGTCCTGCGGCACCCGGTTATCGAGCGCCTGCTGCGCGTGAACGATGGCGCGCAATCCCAACCATGCACCGCTTGCCTCGTCGCCGGACGGAAACCCGTAACCGCTCGCGATGCGCCACGGTCCTTCTCCATCGGCCGACGCCGCCACACTTCCCGTTCCGAGCGCCACGACCACGCCATGGGCTTCGCCGTGCGCGCCGAGGAGCGTGGTGTACGCGTCGCTTTCAACGGCCAGGCCCGCGAGTGTCGGCGCGTGCGCGTGGAAGGCGGCGAGCCAGTCACGGTTGTTCACGCCCGCCAGTCCACAACCGAGGACGCAACGCGACCAGTCGAATTCGCGTCCGGCGCGCGTGAACGCGTCGCGGCACGCGGACTCGATGGACTGCCACGCGCGTTGGACACCGAGTCCGAGCCCGGATGGGCCACCCATAGCCTGTGCGAGTTCTGCGCCACGCGCATCGCCCAACACGAGCCTCGTGCCGGAACCACCGCCGTCGACACCGACAATGAAATAGTTTTGAGTCATCGAATGCGTTCGTTAGAGTAAGTGCTGCAAAGCGTATCGGGTTCGCCTCGATCCGGCAATCGGCCGTCTGGCCAGGTGGCGGCGCGCATCCGTTCGGCTATTCTTGCGTAGCCGTGTCGGCGGCAACACACACGCGCGTGATCTCCTTCACATCCCACTCGCAGGAGCCGGAAAGTGAAACATCGATGCAACTGGGCGACGAGCGAAGCGCTCGCGCAGTACCACGATACAGAATGGGGCGTGCCCTCGCGGAACGACCAGCACCTGTTCGAAATGCTCGTGCTGGAAGGCGCACAGGCCGGATTGTCCTGGTCGACGATCTTGAACAAGCGTGAAGGTTACCGTCGTGCGTTCGCAGACTTCAATATCGACAAGGTCGCAGGCTTCACGCCGAAACAGATCGACGCCCTGGTGCTGGACGCCGCCATCGTGCGCCATCGCGGGAAACTCGAGTCGGCTGTCACCAATGCGCGCGCCGTGCAGCAGATCCAGGCGGAGCACGGCTCGCTTGCCAATTTCGTGTGGTCCTTCGTCGACCAGACCCCGCTCCAGAACAACTGGGCGTCGTACAAGGAGGCGCCAGCGTCGACAGAGATTTCGGATGCTCTCAGCAAGGCGCTGAAACGATATGGCTGCAAGTTCGTCGGGACGACGATCTGCTACTCGTTCATGCAGGCCATAGGCATGGTCAACGATCATGAGCAGACTTGCGAGTGCCGCGCCCGGTGTGCCTCGCTCGGCAAAAAAGGGCGCAAACGCACGGTCGCCTGAAAACTGACGATTCGTGTCGCAGTTGCTTTTTATACAGTTGTTTAACGGGTTACCCTCGATGCTCGGGACAATCCCGTCCTCCTCAAGGCCGCCTCCCGAAAGCCTTATGCAGAAGGCCCTGCGAAGTACCGCGTCGCTGCAAGCGACTTCGCTTCATGTCAAAATTGCGCGCCCGCAAAACCGGCCGCTACGTTTTTACCGCTCTGGGTCGTGCCGGCCTACATGGACATCGGTATCGCGGCATTGAAGAAAGCACTCTTTCGCGCACGTATCAACATTTACGACGCCACCACCGTTGAATTGCTTAGCTGCCTGCAAAACGTTCACGACGCGTTAGGCACATGGGAATGGTAGGAGCGGCTCAGTTCGATCGCCCGCCAGTTCTCGCTGTCCGCGGAGCACATAAAGAGCGGTCCGATATCGAGGCGCATCTGAACGGACGCTGTGCCTCGCGGCAGGTGGTCCATCGCAGAACGCGAAGTTGCAGAACTCTGCGCGCGGACGCCTGCCGGTGCCCGCTTTCGCGCTGCCGAAACAAAACGGCGGTGACGCTTCTTTCGAAGCGTCACCGCCGTCTGGCCATACCGGAAAGCTTGCTTAGTGCAGCTTTTTCGGCAGCTGCTGGCTGCGCAGGCGCTTGTGCAAGCGCTTCACAGCTGCTGCTTTCTTGCGCTTACGCGCCGTCGTCGGCTTTTCATACGATTGGCGCTCACGCAGCTCGGCGATCAGGCCATTCTTTTCGATAGCGCGACGAAAGCGGCGGATCGCCACTTCGAACGGCTCGTTTTCTTTCAGAAGAATCGTCGTCATGTAATTCCTAACTAAATCGCTTGATACGGTTAATTGCGTGGCGGCAACCCGCTCACGCGCCGGCACTCCGGTCGTTTCGATACATGGCCAATAACAGGCAAACGAAACCATGGACGAAAACGAGAGGCAAAGCGGCCACGGAGGCCGGAAAAGAGAGGTGGGGAGTTCACCGCGAAACGCGGGCAGACGCACAATGCAGCGCCGCGTCTGATGCCCACTTCGCCGCCGACTTTGACTACAAATCGACCACGAAACAGGCAAAGATCTCAATTCACTCCCGATGATATCAGGAAAATATCGTGCCGACCACCGTTTTAGCGCTTTGGCTCAGGCACTTGCGTCGTTCAACTGGCGGATATCGGCGTCGCTAAGCGTCAGATGGACCGCTGCGGCAAGACTTTTCAGCTGTTCAACCGACGTCGCGCTCGCGATCGGTGCCGTCACGCTCGGCCGCGCGATCAGCCATGCGAGCGACACCGTCGCGGGGGTGCTGTGATGCCGGCCGGCGACGTCGTCGAGCGCTTCGAGGATGCGAGTGCCGCGCTCGTTGAGGTATTTTTCGACGCGGCTGCCCCGTGCGCTTTTACCCAGATCCGCGCCAGACCGGTATTTCCCGGACAGGAAACCGCTTGCGAGGCTGTAGTAGGTCACGACGCCCAGCCGGTGCGCCTGAGCAACCGGTTCGACGTCGCTTTCGTAGGCTGCGCGATCGTACAGGTTGTATTCGGGCTGGATCAACTGGTATTTGGGCAACCCGTGCTGCTGCGCGACCGAGAGCGCCTCTTCAAGGCGCGCGCCGCTGTAGTTCGACGCTCCGATCACACGCACCTTGCCCACCTCGATCAGGCGCTGATAAGCACCGAGGGTCTCCGCGAGCGGCGTATCCGCATCGTCAAGGTGAGAAAAATAGACATCGACATAGTCGGTTTGCAGGCGGCGCAGCGAATCTTCGACCGCTGCCTGGATATTGCCGCCGGACAGGCCTTTGCGCGCTGCGAGCATCCCCACTTTCGTCGCGAGCACAACCTTGTCGCGCTTGCCACTTTTCTTCAGCCACTTGCCGATGATGGTTTCCGACTCGCCGCCCTGGTGGCCCGGCACCCACGCGGAGTAAACGTCCGCGGTATCGATGAAGTCGAGCCCGGCATCGACAAAGGCGTCGAGAATCGAGAATGAAGTGGCTTCATCGGCGGTCCAGCCGAACACGTTTCCGCCGAATACCAGCGGCGCGACCTGTAGCGAAGAGCTTCCGATAGTGCGTTTCTGCATGACGCCTCCACACGCAATATGCCTCAAGAGCGTCAAGAATACGCCGCATTGCCGACGCTCGCAGCGGACAGCCTCGACGTCGCCCCTCGGCCGCAGCGTGATTCGATCGCCGCCAGGACCTCGACGTCATGCGCCATGCGGCTCCCGCCAATGAGTTCGAACCCCCATTTTCAAATAGCCCCTAAAGTTTTCGTCTGATCTCGCCGACAACCAGAAAAGGCGGCGCCACTCATCAACAAGCGCGACGCCTGGACCGAAACAGCCTATTTCCGAGGCGTTTTCCAAAAGAGGATGCAAATGCTGAGCATAAACACCAATCTTCTGTCGCTGACGGCACAGACCAATATCTCGGGTTCGCAAAGCGCGCTGTCGCAGGCGATCAACCGCCTCTCGTCGGGCAAGCGTATCAACACTGCAGCTGACGACGCAGCAGGCAACGCAATCGCGACGTCGCAAACGGCGATGATCAACGCGCTGAACCAGGGCGTCTCCAACGCGAACAACGCGGTCTCGATGGTGCAAACGGCCAACGGCGCGCTTGCTTCGACCGTCGCCGACCTGCAACGTATCCGCCAGCTGGCAGTTCAAGCCGGTGACGGTTCGCTGAACTCCGCTGCGCTGTCGAACCTGGACGCCGAAGTTCAAACGCGTCTTGCCGACATCACCCGCATCGCGTCACAAACCACGTTCAACGGCACGGCAGTCCTGTCGGGCGCGAGCACGGTGAACTTCCAGATTGGTGCATTTGCAGGTCAACAAACCGCGCTGAGCTTCGGCGCCACCGTGTGGAATTCGACCGGCCTCGGCGTCAACGCGCTCTCCGTGTCGACAGCTGCATTGGCACAAACGGCGATGACCTCGATCGATACCGCGCTCGCCAGCGTGAATACCTTCCAGGCAACTCTGGGTGCACAGCAGAACACGATCACCCAGGCGATTTCGACGACGGAAACGGAATCGACCAACATGAGCGCGGCAGAATCGCAGATTACCGACGCCAACTTCGCACAGGAAACGGCGAACCTGAGCAAGGCACAGGTGCTGCAACAGGCTGGCATCTCGGTGCTGGCTCAGGCGAACTCGCTGCCGCAGCAGGTTCTGAAGCTGCTCCAGTAAGCATGACTGGCAAGCGGCGCGCATCAACGCGCCGCTGTCTGGCCGGAGCTGCAGCAGCAAGCGGCTCCGGTACTCAGGCGCATCGCCGTGTAACCGGGAGGCACGCCTCCCGTCATGCATTTATAACGAGCACAAATCTGCTACTTCGAATCGACGACCGGAGTTTCTGAATGACCGCCACTACGACATCGACGACCGCCTCCAGTATCAGCAGCCAGCTCGCACAGGCGGCTCAGTCCATCATCGCCGGTTCGACCAAATCATCGCTCGATGTCAGTTCTCTCGTATCGGCTTTAGTCACTTCGAAGACTGTCGGCCAGTCGACGGCCATCAGCAACGCCCAGACAAGCGACAATACCGAACTGACCGCAATCGGGCAGATCAAGTCTGCGTTGTCTGCGCTTCAAACTTCATTGAGCGGTCTCTCGGACGGCTCCACCCTGGGGCAACTGAGCGCCACTGCAAGCGGTTCAGGCCTGACAGCGACCACGACGACCGGCGCGGCAGCGGGCACCCACACCATTCTGGTGTCCAGCATTGCGACGGCCAACTCGATTTCGTCGCAGGCTTTCACCTCCACCCAAAATTTCGGCTCCGGCACGCTGACCGTCGGCCTGGGCACTACTGGCTCGATGCAGATCAGCGTGTCAGCGACGGACACGCTTTCCACCATCGCCGCAAACATCAACGCGTCGAGCAGCAATCCCGGAGTCACGGCAACGGTCGTCAATGCGGCGGACGGTCAGCACCTGGTGGTGTCGTCGAATTCGACCGGCGCCGCCAACACGGTTTCGCTCTCGGCGACGAGCGGTCTCAACCAGGCGCTGGCGACGGGCTACACGACGGTAACGGCGGCCGCGGACGCCTCGGTCAAGATTGACGGCAATACTGTCACCAGCGCAACGAACTCAATCTCCAGTGCACTGCCCGGCGTGACGCTGAACCTGACGTCGGCTGCTGTCAATCAACAGCAGACGCTGACGCTTGCGCAGGATACGACGGGCATTACCACGGCGATCAATAGTTTCGTGACGGCGTACAACAACGTGATCACCACTGCGTCGGGACTGAGTTCGTATACGGCGGCGAGCGGCGGAAACGCTGCGACAGCGGGCCCGCTGCTCGGCGATGCCATGCTGAATTCGATCACGAACGGTATCGCCAGCCTCATCAGCGCTGGCGTGAGCTCAGGCAGCAAGACGTACAGCCTGTCCTCGCTGGGTCTGAATCTGCAGCCGGACGGCACGATCAAGGTCGACAGCACGGCGTTGCAAACGGCATTGACGTCGAACAGTTCGGCGGTAGCTGCCGTGTTCAACTCGACGAACGGCATCGGTGCATCGTTGAATGACTTCCTCACGCCGTACACGGAGACGACCGGCGTCATCGACCAGCGCACGCAGTTTTTGAATAACGACCTGTCGAGCCTGCAGGATCAGAGTACCCAGCTCACAAACTATCAGAACTCGTTGACCGCGCAATACAACGCCCAGTTCACGGCGCTCAACACCCTGATGGCGCAGATGCAGAGCAATACAACATATCTGACCCAGCTGTTTGGCGGTACGAGCAGCGCCGGCACGCTCGCCACCAACAAGTAACGAAACGGCACCTGTCACGATCGACTTTCAGGAGTGGAAAGAAGAATGGAAAGCAATTCGCTTCGCCGCGCCCTCACGTTGACGCACGCACTCAAAACCGCCGTCGCGCAGGGCGATTGGGTGAAGGCGGCGGCGCTGGGTGACGAGCGCTCGGCCCTGTTGATGTCCCTGCAGCCCGGGCAGCCGGAGGAAGCACTCGCCATGATCCGCGAAATCCAGCAAATCGACCGTGCAGTCACGGAGCAGATCAAGGCCGGCAAGGAGAATCTCGAGGAGCATCACAATCGCGCGATACGGCGTCTCGAATCCGTGAGCAAGTATCACTCGACGGCGATGCTTTGAAGTACCGACGGCGCGCGCCGCAACGGAATCTGGCATGACGCAGTGAATACCCCATCCATCGAATGGGGAATGTTAGAGGTGTCCTGGAAAGCCGCAGTCATGCGGCTTTTTTTTGTGCGTCGGCGGGACGCGCATGCGCAGCGACCCGCCGCCCAGGGTCTGCCGACGCACAGCACGCCGTCAAGTTCCGTCCGGAGCCCCGGCGATGTACCTCTTCCACATTCCTTCGAAAGCCTCTTCCAGATTGCGCGCGAAGCGCGCGGCATCGCATAGCGGCGATGCCAGAAGCTGCTCGCGCAAGCCCGCTCTCAGCGCGCGCAGACGCTCGCGGTCCGCAGAGAACGCCACGGCTTTGGAGATGTAATCATCGTCGTCTGCGGCAATCCAGTCTGCCATACCCGCGGTGTGAGCAATCGTTTCGCCCACGTGTGACAGAAACCGGTCGCCGCGGCGCGTGAGCACCGGTACGCCCATCCACAGGCTCTCCACGCTCGTCGTGCCGCCCGGATACGGAAATGGATCGAGCGCGAGATCGACGCGGTTGTATGTCTCGAGATGTGCAGTCCGCGTCGTGAAGCCCTCCAGCAAGAGGCGCTCGTTGGCAATGCCATGCGCCCCAAACCGTTCGGTCATTACGCTGCGCCCCGTCGGCCTCATAAACTGACTCGCCTTCAAAAGCAGACGTGAGCCGGGCACCGCATGCAGCACACGTGACCAGAGCGCAACCACTGAATCGCCGATCTTGTCGGCGCTATTCAGACAGCCGAACGTGACGAATCCATTTTGCGACGCGGGCAGCGAGCCGATCGCGATTTCCGGCTCGGGCGGCGCAAAGCACAGATAGCTGTCAGGCAGGCGCCAGGGCTTCTCCACGAAGTGCGACGCTTCGGACTCCGGCAACACATGACGGTCCGCCAGAATATAGTCAATCGCCTCGAGGCCCGTGGTCGCGAAAAAGCCAAGCCAGGTCACCTGCACCGGAGCCGGTTTCCAGGCAAACACCGACAGCCGGCTGTATGCGGTATGCCCTGACAGATCGACCAGGATGTCGATGCGATCGGCACGAATGAGATTCGCGCAGGCGTCGTCAGGCATACCGCTCACGTCGTGCCACCGCTCGAAACGGGGCTTGAGGCGCACGGTCATTTGATCCACGAAGGCATGCGTCGAGTAGGCGACCAGTTGCACGCGCTCCCGATTCAGGTGCGCCACGACATTTTCGAGGAAAAAGGCAACAGGGTGGCACTTCAGATCGCCGGAGACAAACCCCACGCGCAGCGGCCGCGTGACCTCCGTGCTCGCCGGCACGTGATGCCAGGGTCGCGCGTCTTCGGCTGCCCGCTCGCCAAACCGGGCCGCATAACCGCGCACCGTCTCAGGCGAAAACCGCGCAACGGACGTCATGCTGAACATCAGCGTGTAGTACATATTGACTGCCCGGAAACCCCGTTCGAGTGCTTCGAGATAGGCGTCAACTGCAGCCTCATGCTGCCCGAGTGTGTGAAGAATGTCGCCATGCGTGGCATGTATAGCCGCCGCCCCGTCCAGTAACAGCGCCTTGCGACAACTCGCCAGCGCCTCTTCAAGCTTGCGCTGCTCGACGAGCAGAACCGCGAGATTGTGGTGCATGACGGCATCGTCAGGGTTGAGCTCGAGCGCATGGCGGTAACTCAGCTCGGCCGCCTCATGCTTTTGGAGTTCGTGGTACGCATTGCCCAGATTGCTGTACGCCTCGCCCAGCCGGGGATCGAGTTCGAGCGCGCGCTGGCACGACACGATCGCCACGTCGTATTTCTTCTGGCGCCTCAACGCGCCCCCCAGGTTGCAGTGCGCGATTGCCAGCTTCGGATCCAGCGCAACGGCCGCCTCGAACTGCGTCACCGCCTCTTCGAGTTCGCCCGCGTCGCGCAGCGCGCAACCCAGACTGTTGTGCGCGTTCGCGTCCTCTCCACCCAGCCCGCGGCGCAGGCTCCCGATCGCCTCCGCCAGCGCGCCGCGCTCGCGCAGCGCCAGCCCCAGGCTGTGATGCGCCATCCGCAGCTGCGGCATCAGCGACACCGCCTGCCGGTAGCTTTCGATCGCCTCATCGCGCCGCCCCTGCGCCCGCTGCACGTTGCCCAGGTTGTTGTGCGCCTGCGCATACGCCGGCCGCAGCGCCACCGCCTTGCCATAGCTGGCCGCCGCTGCCTCCAGCTCACCCAGGTCCTGCAGCGCGTTGCCCAGGTTGTTGTAGGCCTCCGCGTACCCCGGGCGCAGCTCGATCGCCTGCGCGCAGCTGAGCATCGATGCCTGTGGCTGCCGCGCCTCGCGCAGCGCGTTGCCCAGGTTGTTGTGCGCCTCCGGGTAATCCGGTTTTAACGACACCGCCCGCCGGTAATGCTCGATCGCCTGCGCCAGCCGCCCACGCTCCATCAGCATGTTGCCCAGATTGTTGTAATACGCCGGCTGGGGCTGCGCCTGCACCGCGATCGAGCGCTCCATCAGCGTGATGCCCACCTCGTGCTGCTGCACCTGACAGGCCAGCAGCCCCAGGTAATGCAGCGCATCCGGATGCTCCGGCTGCGCCTGCAGGATCTGCTCGTACAGCCTCTTCGCCTCGGCCAGTTCGCCGGACCGGTGATGCGCCAGCGCCGCCTTCAGGGATTCCGATATCTCTTGCATGGCTCTTTAGCACGGCGTTCAAGGACAATCACACGCCCTCTCGCCAACGCTCCATTCAGTCACGCCTCAGTGGCTGCTTCTGCGACACCGGCGCAGTACTGGGCCCACATGCCCTGGAAGGCGTCCTCGAGATTGCGGGCGAAACGCTGTGCATCGCATAGCGGCGAGGCCAGCACCTGCGCGCGCAGGCCCGTTCGCAGCGCGCGCAGACGCTCGCGGTCCGCAGAGAACGCCACGGCCCTGGCGATGTAGTCCTCCTCGTTTTCGGCGATCCAGTCTTCGAGACCCGCCGTGTGCAGGAGGCTCTCGCAGATGTGGGTGACGAACCGGTCGCCTTTCATGCACAGCACCGGCGAGCCCATCCAGAGGGCTTCGGCAGTCGTGGTGCCCCCCGGATAGGGAAACGGGCTCAGCGTGATGTCCACGCGATTGTAGGCATTGAGATACTCCGCACGGGGCGAGCCGGCTTCAAGAATCAGCCGCCCCGCCTCGATGCCATGTGACGCAAAGCGTTTCACCGTCGAGCGCCAGATGTCTTTCACATTGCTCCCCGGCGACTTCAGGAACAGCCGCGAGCCGGACACCGCATGCAACAGGCGGGACCAAACGGCAAT
This sequence comes from Paraburkholderia sp. GAS448, assembly GCF_050435685.1. Lineage (NCBI taxonomy): Bacteria > Pseudomonadati > Pseudomonadota > Betaproteobacteria > Burkholderiales > Burkholderiaceae > Paraburkholderia > Paraburkholderia sp. GAS448. The sequence continues at coordinate 482,719 of NZ_JBNDKT010000002.1, read as the reverse complement.
GACGTTATCGTTCAGCTTGATATGCTTGCCAAAGCAGCCAAAGGTCACGCCGTCATTCGTGAGCATCGGCAGCGGCCCGATCTTCACCTCGGGCTCGGGCGGCGTGAAACACAGATAGCTGTCCGGCAGGCGCCAGGGCTTCTCCACGAAGTGCGATGCCTCGGACTCCGGCAACACGTGACGGTCCCCCAGGACATAGTCAATGGCCTTGCAGCCCGTGGTCGCAAAAAAACCGATCCACGTCACCTGTACCGGCGCCGGCTTCCACGCGAAAACTGGAATTCCGGTGAAGCCCGTATGTCCGGACAGATCGACCAGGATATCGATTCGATCGTCGTAGACCTTTTGCGCGGCCGCTTCAGTGCTCAGGTGATGCAGCGCGTGCCACCCGGAAAAATACGGCTTGAGGCGCGCAGTGATGTCGTCTTCGATCTCGCAGGTCGAATAGGCGACCAGTTGTACGCGCGCAGAGTTGAGGTGCGCGCAGACAGATTCGAGAAAGATGCCGATCGGGTGCAATCTCAGGTCGCCGGACATGAAGCCCACCCGCAGCGGGCGCGCCTCGCCGCTCACGGGCGGCGAATGACGCCAGGGCCTCGCGTGTTCGGCCATCAAGTCGCCCAAACGGACCGCTTCTTCACGGAACGCTTCCACCGAGGTATTCGGTGAACCCGCGAGATTGAACAGCAGGCGGTTATAGGCATCCAGTCGATCTGGCGCAAGCTGGATCGCCTGGCGGTAAACTGCGGCCGATCTATCGACGTCGCCTTGCGCGCGCAGGATGTCACCGAGATTGATGTACATCCGCGCGGTCGGCGTGACGAGCGACATGGCCTTGTTGCTGCTCACCATCGCTTCTTCGAGCTTCTCCTGCTTGAGCAGCACCGTCGTCAGCTCGTCTTGCACGGCGGCATCGTCAGGGTTGAGTTCGAGCGCATAGCGGTAACTCAGCTCGGCCGCCTCGTGCTTTTGGAGTTCGTGGTACGCATTGCCCAGATTGCTGTACGCCTCGCCCAGCCGGGGGTCGAGTTCGAGCGCGCGCTGGCACGACACGATTGCCGCGTCGTATTTCTTCTGGCGCCTCAACGCGCCCCCCAGGTTGCAGTGCGCGATTGCCAGCTTCGGATCCAGCGCAACGGCCGCCTCGAACTGCGTCACCGCCTCTTCGAGTTCGCCCGCGTCGCGCAGCGCGCAACCCAGACTGTTGTGCGCGTTCGCGTCCTCTCCACCCAGCCCGCGGCGCAGGCTCCCGATCGCCTCCGCCAGCGCGCCGCGCTCGCGCAGCGCCAGCCCCAGGCTGTGATGCGCCATCCGCAGCTGCGGCATCAGCGACACCGCCTGCCGGTAGCTTTCGATCGCCTCATCGCGCCGCCCCTGCGCCCGCTGCACGTTGCCCAGGTTGTTGTGCGCCTGCGCATACGCCGGCCGCAGCGCCACCGCCTTGCCATAGCTGGCCGCCGCTGCCTCCAGCTCACCCAGGTCCTGCAGCGCGTTGCCCAGGTTGTTGTAGGCCTCCGCGTACCCCGGGCGCAGCTCGATCGCCTGCGCGCAGCTGAGCATCGATGCCTGTGGCTGCCGCGCCTCGCGCAGCGCGTTGCCCAGGTTGTTGTGCGCCTCCGGGTAATCCGGTTTTAACGACACCGCCCGCCGGTAATGCTCGATCGCCTGCGCCAGCCGCCCACGCTCCATCAGCATGTTGCCCAGATTGTTGTAATACGCCGGCTGGGGCTGCGCCTGCACCGCGATCGAGCGCTCCATCAGCGTGATGCCCACCTCGTGCTGCTGCACCTGACAGGCCAGCAGCCCCAGGTAATGCAGCGCATCCGGATGCTCCGGCTGCGCCTGCAGGATCTGCTCGTACAGCCTCTTCGCCTCGGCCAGTTCGCCGGACCGGTGATGCGCCAGCGCCGCCTTCAGGGAGTGGGAAATATCTTGCATGGGTCTGTCGGGGGCGGCGCACGGAAACGCCTCCCGCCGCACCGTCCGGTTCGTCAATAGGGGTGGGAGGCTGCGCCGAAGCTCACGAGTTCACCGTCGTGCTCGATCATCACGTCCTGCACGGTGATTCCTTCGCGTGACATCTCAGCGATGATGTCACGCGCCCGCCACTGCGTGGGTATCACAATCACATCGACCGCAGCGTCCTTCAGCACGTCGCGGTACTGGATCTGCTGCCCGGTTCCCGGCACGTAGGTGCCAGCCTTGTGCGGATCAGAGTCGACAACCAGTGGAAAACGCAGGGCGTCGGCGCCGAATTGATGGATGAAGGCTGCGGCCTTCCCGGTCCCTCCCCAGATTGCGACGCGTTTGCCCGATGCCGAAATCGCCGACAGTTGCTGCGCGATCGTCTTGCGGCTTGTCACCGTGCGCGCGGCGAAACGGGCCGCGGCTTCCGCACGTACGCGCGACTGCGTAGAGACGCCGAGCCTGACAAGCGCGTAGACAACTTCGCCGTCGTAGCCGTGTTCGAGCGTGACGACCTCGCCCGCACGCGACATCAGCGCACGGAACGACTCGGTGGTGAAGTGCGACACGTGCTCGTAGAAGAAATCGGCGAGCCGGCTGGTTTCGAAGACACGGTCAATACACGGCACTTCGGCGAACAGCCAGCATTCCTTGCCCTGCATGGTCGCGCCCCACGCAAGCGCTTCCAGCAGCTTCGCCGGTTCGGTGAGGTGTTCGAGCACGTGACGAATCACGACGGCATCGGGCGTGAAAGCAGCCATGTCGACGAGCGGCTCGAACAGCCGCGCATGAAACTCGACACCGTTGCCCGTTTCGGGGCTCGCGTTCGGATCGAAGCCGACAAAACGGCCCGCCTCGCGCGCCTGCGCGAGCCCGCGCACGAAATGCCCTTCGCCGCAACCGATCTCGACGACGAGCGGCGCATCGGCCAGCCGGTTCAACAGCAAATCGCGCGTGTTAGCGAGGTGGCCTTTCCAGATCGAGCCGTTGTTGAACATCCGGTTCGGATTGCTCTCGTAGGGAATCGCTTCGTAACGGAATTTGTGATTCCAGACATGCGAACAGGCCGGACATTGGACGAAGTCCTGCGCATGGCGCGGCAACGCGCGTGCGGCGTCGGCCGACGTGGGCCAGGCGAGCGTCGCCAGGGTTTGCTCGCCGGCCGGAAAAAAGCGGGCTGCGACAAAGTGAGCGCAAACCGGGCAGCTCGCTGCCACCATATCGAGACTCATGATGTCACCACCCTCCTGAAATATGCGATGGTCTCCTTCAGACCGTCTTCGAGTCCAATGCCGGGCTGCCAGTCGAGATGCCGGCGCGCCTTCGAGATGTCGGGCCGACGTTGAACAGGATCGTCCGGGGGAAGCGGGCGGTACACGAGACGGCTCTTCGAGCCGGTCAGACGCAGCACCGTTTCCGCCAGTTCCCGGATCGTAATTTCCGACGGATTGCCGACATTCACCGGACCGACTTCGTCGTCCTGGTCCATCATCCGCAGCAACCCTTCGACCAGATCATCGACGTAGCAGAACGAGCGGGTCTGGCTGCCATCGCCGTATAGCGTGATCGGCTCGCCCTTCAATGCCTGCATGATGAAGTTCGACACGACGCGGCCATCGTCGGGGCGCATGCGCGGTCCATAGGTGTTGAAGATCCGCACGATCCGGATGTCGACGCCGTGCTGCCGGTGATAGTCGAAAAACAGCGTTTCGGCGCAACGCTTTCCTTCGTCATAGCAGGCGCGCGGTCCGTTCGGATTCACGTTGCCCCAGTAACTTTCCTGCTGCGGATGCTGCTGCGCATCGCCGTAGACCTCGCTCGTCGACGCTTGCAGGATCCGCGCACTGCAGCGTTTGGCTAGCCCCAGCATGTTGATCGCGCCGAGGACCGCCGTCTTCACGGTGGAAACGGGATCGCTCTGATAGTGCACGGGACTCGCCGGACAGGCCATGTTGAACACGCGGTCCGCCTCGACGTAGAGGGGCAGCCACACATCGTGGCGGATCAGCTCGAAGTTCACCTCGCCGATCAGATGCTGGATGTTCTGCTTGCTGCCGGTATGAAAATTGTCGACGCACATCACGTCGTGGCCGGCGCGCACCAGCCGGTCGCACAGGTGCGAGCCAAGAAAGCCGGCGCCGCCGGTAATCAGGATCGAGTCTGCGTTCATTGCGTCGCTTCCACACTGGCGATGTGTTGGGCCCACATCCCGTGAAGCGCGCTCTCGAGATTCTTCGCAAACCGCGGTGCATCGCACAGCGGCGACGCGAGCACCTGCTCGCGCAGACCCGCGCGCAGTGCGCTCAGGCGTTCGCTATCATCGGCAAAGGCTACTGCCCGGGCGATATAGTCTTCATCGTTGTCGGCAATCCAGCCGCCGAGACCAGCCGAGTGCAACAGGCTTTCGCAGATGTGCGACAGGAAGCGGTCGCCGCGGCGACATAGCACCGGCACGCCCATCCACAAGCCTTCAGCCGTCGTGGTACCGCCCGCATACGGAAACGGGCTTAGCGTGATGTCGACGCGATTGAACGCTGCCAGATATTCGCCGCGGGGCGAATGGCCTTCCAGGATCAATCGCGAAGCAGCGATTCCATGAGCGGCGAAACGACGGACGACTGCCTCGCGGACGTGCGCGACGTCGAGGTGTTCAGCCTTGAGGAACAGGCGCGATCCCGGTACCGACAGCAGCAGGCGGGACCATACGGCGATGACGGGGTCGCTCACCTTCGTCAGCTTGCCGAAGCATCCGAACGTCACGTGGCCGTTGGCGAGCATCGGCAGCGGCCCGACCTTGATGTCATCGCGCGGCGGCGTGAAGCACAGGTAGCTGTCAGGCAGGCGCCACGGCTTCTCGACGAAGTGCGCTTCTTCCGCAGCGGGCAGCACGTGACGGTCGCCGAGCACATAGTCGATCGTGCGCAAACCCGTGCTGGCAAAATAGCCGGGCCAGCTCACCTGTACCGGCGCGGGCTTGCGCGCGAAGAGTGGCAAACGGTTGTACGTGGTGTGGCCCGACGCATCGATGAGCACGTCGATGCGGTCGTCGCGAATCCTCCGCGCGGCCGCTTCGTCGCTCATGCCGGCAATGCTCGTCCATGCGGCAAAGCGCGGCATGATGCGGTACGTCAGTTCGTCTTCCCGCACGCGCGTCGGGTAGGCGAAGAGTTCGACGCGCGCCGGATCAAGATTCGCTACGACGCTTTCCAGAAAGTACCCGACCGGGTGCTTCTTCAGATCGCCCGAGACGACGCCGACGCGCAACGGCCGTGTGGTTCGCGCTCCGGTATCCACCAGCCAGTCCGACCAGGGTTTCACCTGGGCGCCAGCGCTTTGCGCAAAGCGCTGCGCCTCGTCCAGGTACTCTGCTACCGACAGGTCGTGTCTATAGTTCAGAGCGAACAGCAGATTGCTGCGCGGCGCGGCGAAATCCGGTCGCAGCGAAATCGCTTGACGGTATGCCTCGATAGCGGCATCGAGTTCGTCGAGTTCCATCAGCGTGTTCGCGAGGTTGTTGTATGCCTGCCCGTGCTCCGGCTGCAGGCTGAGGACGTCGCAAAACGCCTGCGCCGCCGCTTCATACTCCTTGAGGGCCCGCAGCGCATTGCCAAGATTGTTATGCGCGTCGACATAGTCCGGCTGCAGCGCCAACGCCTGGCGGAAACACTCGGCCGCGGCTGCAGGCCGATTGTGCGTCTGCATGACGTTGCCAAGGTTGTAGTAGTAGATCGCCTGCGGGTTGCGGGCGATCGCCGCCATGATCAGCTCGGAGGCGGTGTCGTATTGCCCGAATTGATGCGCGATAAGCCCCAGCAGGTGCTGTGCGTCCGCATGGTCCGGGTGGGTCGAGAGAATCTGCCGGTACAGCGTCTCGGCCTCGTCCAGGCGATCAGCCTGATGAAGTTCGAGCGCGGTCTGGAGCATGGTTTCCACCGGCACCGCGAGCGGCGCGGGCGTTGCGGCGAAGATCGCCGGCGCCGGCATACGCTGCCAGGAGACACCGCCGCCTTCGAGCGGTGACGGGTCGTGATTACCGAGGTCGTTCATGGTGAAATGTGCCCCGCGTGATTCGGGGCCTTCTCTGGTAGGTGTCGCTCTGTATTAACGACTTGTTGGGCAACCGCTTGAGGGTGCAGACCGGCCTGCGCACCCGCAACGTACTGGCGCCACATGCCCCGGAATGCCGCTTCCAGGTTGCGCGCGAAGCGCGCTGCATCGCACAGCGGCGAGCTGTGAAGTTGCTGGCGCAAGCCCGCCCTCAGACGCTTGAGGTAGTCATGAGCGGCGGCGAAAGATACTGCTTTTTCGACGTAGTCGTCGTTGTCGCGGGCGATCCACTGCGCGAGGCCCACGTTGTGCAGAATGCTTTCGCCGATGTGCGACAGAAACCGGTCGCCACGGCGAGTGAGTACCGGCACCCCCATCCACAACGCTTCAAGGGTGGTCGTGCCGCCCGGATACGGGAACGGGTCCAGCGCAATGTCCACACGGTTGTAGGCCGCGAGCAATCCAGTACGCGGCGACGCCCCTTCTAGCGTCAGGCGCGCGTCATCGATGCCAAGAGCGGCGAATCGAGCCGACATGGCGCGCCGCATGGATGAATCGCCAAGCTGCCTTGTCTTGAGAAAAAGCCGCGATTCCGGGACCGCGCGCAGCACACGTGCCCACAACTCGATGACAGCGTCGTTCAGTTTGACGAGATGGTTGAAACAACCGAACGTCAGCGTGCCGCTACCCAGCACCGGCAACGTGCCGATCTGGACTTCCGGCACTGGCGGCGTAAAGCAGACATAGCTGTCCGGCAGGCGCCAGGGCTGCTCGACGAAGTGCGCCGCCTCGGCATCCGGCAATACATGGCGATCGCCGAGGATATAGTCGATCGCGCGCAACCCTGTGGTTGCGAAGTAACCCAGCCAGCTCACCTGAACCGGTGCTGGCTTCCATGCGAACATCGGAAGCCGGTTGTGATTCGTATGCCCGGACAGGTCGACGAGGATGTCGATACCGTCCGCACGGATCCGCTTCGCGCAGGCTTCATCGTGCTGACCGGCCAGCCGATGCCATGCGGAAAAATGTGGCTTGAGACGGGCCGTCAGGGCATCTTCGTGCAGTCGAGTCACGTAGGCGACCAGTTCGAATCGCGCCTTGTCCAGATGAGCAACCACGCTTTCCAGGAAGAAGCCAACAGGATGCGTGTTCAGATCGCCGGACACGAAGCCGACGCGCAGCCGACGCGTCAAGTCGCCCGCGCGGGACTCGTGCACGAAGGGACGGGCTCGCGCGATCTGCTGCTCGCCGAAGCGGCGCGCGGCGTCGAACTGCTCGTCCACAGATGCGTGCGGAAGCAGGTTCAGTTGCAGCAGCAGATTACTGTGTGCCTGAAGCTGGTTTGCGTCGAGCGCGATTGCCTCGCGAAAGCAGGCAACAGCATCATCGAGAAGGCCCTGGTCACGCAGCACGTTACCCAGATTGTTGTGCATCGCTGCTACACCGGGTTTTAACGCGATCGCCTTCCGATAGCACGCCGTTGCCTCATCGAGCCGGCCCTGCTTTTCGAACAGGTTGCCGAGATTGTTGTGCGCCTCGGCATAGTCCGGACGCAACCCGAGTGCCTTGGCGTAGCTTTTCATCGCAGCGTCGAAGCTACCGTGATCCGTGAGTGCATCGCCCAGATTGCTCCAGGCTTCCACGTAGTCCGGCTGCAAGGCGAGCGCATTCGCGCAGCTTTCCATTGCGCCGAGTGGGTCGGCCGCGATGCGCAGTGCATTGCCGAGATTGTTGTGCGCTTCGACATAGTCAGGCCGGCGCGCAAGTGCTTCGCGATACGCGGCGATGGCAGCATCGTGTTGGCCCTGTCTTCCCAGCACATTGCCCAGGTTGCTGAAATACGTCGCGTCGGGCTGCAGGAGGATCGACTGCTGGATCAATTCGAGGCCGGTGGCGTGCTCGCCCGTATCGCACAGGAGCAGACCGAGAAAATGCATCGCGTCGGCGTGTTCCGGCTCGACGACCAGGATCTGACGGTAGAGCACCGCAGCGTCATTCGTCCGCCCTGTCCGATGGTGCGCAAAAGCAGTCTCAAGCAATGCGGCAACGGTCGCAGGCGCGGCGACGACGAGCGCAGGCAGCGGCGCGCCTTGCCCGCCGCTAACGTCCGCGCAATCTTTGTCGCCCAGTCTGTCCATTGGCTTTGTCCATCCTCATCGCCTTAGCGCATCGATATGGTTGAGCACCTGAGCGTCGCGTCGTATCGATAGGATAGCTGATCAGGTCGCTCGAGTTGCGTATGACTAGTCCGTGTATTTCTGCAGGTAGCGCTGATACGCGTCACGCCAGGCGGGCGTGCCGAATGCGCCACCGCTTTCATGGATAACGCTGATGGGCCACGTGCCCATCTTCAAGCCTTTCAGTTCGGCCTGCCGGCAGAAATCCATGTCGTAAAAGTGAAATGCGAACTGCTCGTCGAAACCCAAACCGGCTTCGATCAGGCGCGCGCTATCGGCCGCTAGCAGCAGGCCGTCGAGGAGCTTGCACTCCAGTCCTGACGGTCCATACATCGAGACATCGCTGCACGGAAACCCGTTGCCATGCCCCACCACGCCGCTGAAGAAGCGCGGCTCGTCGCGCGTGAAAGCCGCATCGACAAAAATCCAGGCCGGTTGGCGCGGGACGCGGCGCGTGTTGCCCGCCAGACCGACCACATCGAACTTTTCGACCGCCTCACGAATCCTGTCCATCCAGAAGAAGTCGGACAGGTAGATATCGTCGTGAATGAAAACCAGGATCGCGGGGTCTTTCGTCGCCTGCTGGATCGCGTGGTTGTAAATCGAGGAAAGGCCGGCCTTGTTGTTGTCGAACAGGAGAAGCTGCGGCGGATTCCGGTAGCGACAATGCGAGAGCGAACGCCCCAATGCGGTCTTCTGCGCGAAGTCGTCATAGGATCCACGGGTGCCGCAAACCAGTCGAATGGGCTTCATAAAGGGGAATCCAGGGAAGGCGAATGGTCCAGCGTCATCGGGGCGCGCCCGTATCGGTAAGGGCGGGCGACGCGCAGAACCGCACGCGGCCGCCATCCCGACAGTCGGACAATGCCACGGGGCACAGCCGCGCGTCCGCGATGATTGGACATTGCCGCATATTCTGGGTGCGACAGGCCACTCCTGATCGATGGATAAGGCCGCGTAAATGGTCGTTATTCGGCGCACTGTTCTGACCGGCTCCTGACGGGCATGCGCTACAACCGGATTGGCGGCGCCAACGCTGCAATGACGTCCGCCCCTTCAGCAAACCGGGGCGGGACGTCGATGCGAACAAAACTGGAATGAAGGGGCGAGTTCCCTTGACGGGGCTTTCGCACCCCGTCGCGCGAAATGCCCGCTAAATGGCGGTCTGTTCCCCGAATCAGAACGCAACAATCAGCGTTAGTCTCCACGCATCGCTGAAAGGCTCCGCTCACCCTGCTCGCGCACAAGCTACTGAACAGGCTGCCGCCGACTGAAGGCTCGAGGCCCACATCCAGACTGAATACGGGAGAGTTCGATTTAATGGCAACGGTCAGTATCCTGATACCTGCGTACAAGACGCAGTACCTCGTGCGTGCGATTACAAGCGCACAGAACCAGACCTTCACTGACATCGAGATTCTCGTAGGTGATGACACTCTCGATGGAATCCTGCGGGGAACCGTCGAAGGCCTTGATGATCCGCGCATTCAGTATTTTCATCACGGCTTTCAGAAAGGATCGCGCAACCTCCAGGCACTGTGGGAACGCGCAAAGGGAAAATATGTCAAGTTCCTCTTCGATGACGACATCCTGCTGCCTAAATCGGTCGAAACGCTCGTCGCGGCGCTGCAAGCCGACACGGATTCGGTACTAGCCTTCCACGAGCGAGTATTCATCGACACCAACGACCAGGTGACGTCAGCGCCGCCGCGCCTGCTCGCAGATGGCCATACCGCGCGCATCGACCGCGCTTTCCTGGTGGAGCACATGGTCTGCCAGTTGAATAACTTCATCGGTGAGCCGAGCAACGTGATGCTCGATCGCGAACGGTTCGACCCTGCGCGGATCTTCCATTATCATTCGCGGCCTCTTAACTACCTGGGCGACGTCGCCACCTACCTGAACGCGGCCGAGCAGGCGCCCATTATCGCAGTTGGCGGATACCTGAGTGCATTCAGACAGCACGCGGATCAAGCCTCCAACCAGCATAGTCCGCATTTCAGCGCAGGGCTCTATGAATGGGAACTGATCGTGCGCAGCGAAGCAGCGGCAGGACGACTGAGTGGCGCTGCGCTCGAAGGTGTGAAGCGGCAACTGGGGAGGTTGTATGCGCCCTGGACCATATCGTTGCCTGAAATCGCACGTCTCGCCGCTAATCTGGACGAGCTGGTCGAACTCAACCCGCTCGAACTGCTGGAATCGAGCCAGTTCCAGTCGGATCTCGCACATGCGCGCGAAGCCCTGACAGCGCGGGTTACAGCTCGAAGGAAAGGCACTGCGCAGGCGCAGAAATTCTGCGCCGTATGCGAAAACCCGGTGGGAGGCTGGATACCGCACCCAGAGGCAAGAAGTGACCGCGAGTTCATGCGACAAATGGGTGCGGTCGGCTCTACTCTGGAAAACCACCTGTGCCCGAATTGCTACTGCAATGACCGTGAGCGGCATCTCTGGCTCTATCTCGATCGGGCGCAGATTCTCAAGGACATCTCCCGGAAGCGCGTTCTGCACATTGCACCCGAAGCGGGGCTTGAGCGGAAATTCAGCGCATTGCAGCCCTTCGAATACGTTACTGGCGATTTGTCCCCGCAGAAGCCGGACCATCGGAAGATCAACGTCGAGCGAATCGATTTCCCTGACGACTACTTCGATCTGATCTTCTGCAACCACGTGCTGGAGCACGTCGACCGGCCAGACACGGCACTTGCCGAGCTTGCCCGTTGCCTCGCTCCGGGAGGATATCTCGTTGCGCAAACACCCTATTCGCCGATACTCAGGCAGACGTTTGAGCTTTACATCGCCCCGTCAGGGCCTTTTGCCACGCGCTATTTTGGCCAGGCCGACCATGTGCGCCTTTTCGGAGCGGACCTTATCGATCGCTTCCGCGCGACCGGGTTAAATGGCGATCTGTACCCGCACACAACGGTGCTCGGCGACATTGACCCCGACACCTGGGGCTGCAACGGGCGAGAACCGCTCTTTCTCTTCGCGAAGGGGCCCGCGCCCGCATTCCCGAACTGAATAGCGTGCGTCGAAGGCGGTGACGGCGAATGCGCGGGAAGGATGCGCCTGGCAGTCAGGCCCGCGGACATCCTTTTGGTCGAATTGGCGTGTATTCGCCCTGCTAATTCACCGATCGCCTCATATGCTGCGGTGACAGACTTGCAACATGCCGCCTTCGCCTCCGAGCGAAGGCAATGTCTTCCCGCTCATCGGCTCAGACATAACACGACTTCTACCGCGGCCCCGTACATGACAACGAATACCCTGTTTGCCAACGGCCATCTGTCCGGTTTCCCGACGACGCAGGACGCATCGGGACATGGTACGTCCGTCGGACAGACCAGGCCGGCAACAGGAGACTTGCCGCGTGGGCTGATTCCTGTGACGCAACCTTACCTGCCACCGCTTGAGGAGTTTCAGCCGTATCTGCAAGAAATCTGGGACCGCAAATGGGTAACGAATAACGGCGTATTCCATCAACAGCTCGAACAGCAGCTGTGCGACTATCTTGGCGTCGAACATCTGTCGCTATTCTCCAACGGCACGCTCGCGCTGATTACGGCGTTGCAGTCGATGAAGATCACGGGCGAGGTGATCACCACTCCGTTCAGTTTCGTGGCTACGACCCATGCGTTGCACTGGAACGGCATCAAGCCGGTGTTTGCCGATATCGACCCTGTCAGCATGAACCTCGATCCGGGAAAGATCGAGGCCGCGATTACGCCACAGACTACGGCTCTCCTTCCAGTGCACGTGTACGCCAATCCCTGCGATGTAGAACGGATCGAAGCAATCGCCGACACGTACGGTCTGCGCGTCATCTATGATGCAGCACACGCATTCGGGGTCCGTATTCGTGGCAGGTCCGTCCTCGAATACGGCGACATGTCGGTGCTCAGTTTTCATGGCACCAAGGTCTTCAATACATTCGAAGGGGGTGCCATTGTCTGCCGCGACGAAAAAACCAAACGTCGAATCGACAACCTGAAGAATTTCGGCTTTGTGAATGAAACAACCGTCGTGGCGCCCGGCATCAACGGGAAGATGAATGAAGTACAGGCTGCGTTCGGGTTGCTGCAACTGAAGCACATGGATCATGTCGGAGCGCAACGCGCGCGCATCGATGCGCGCTACCGAAGGGCGTTTCACAATGTACCTGGGCTGACGATGCACTGTGTGCCCAAGCATTGCACCCAGAATTACGCGTATTTCCCGATCCTCGTGACTCCTGCGTTTCCCGTCAGCCGCGACGATCTTTACGCCGAACTTCGTGCTCATCAAATTGCCGCGCGCCGGTATTTCTATCCGCTCATCAGCGAATTTCCGATGTATCGCGGTCTGTCCTCTGCTGGCGCCCACAATCTGCCGGTCGCCACTGCGCTGTCGCAGCAGGTCCTATGCCTGCCGATCTTCCCAGCGTTGGAGGAGAGCGACCAGGAACGGATCATCGAGGTAATTCTGGCCTGCGCAGAGCGCAATCGCCGCGCGAACTAAATCGCCAACCACCAAACCGGTCGGAGCAATCCCGATGACAACTCATATGCATAGCACGCAGCGCGACTATCCCACCGTCGTCGACTACGACAGGCACGCGAGGAACTGCGCGCCAGATGACTTCTGGGGCCAGATTAAACGTACCGTGAATGGCAAACCTGTACCCGAGTCGCACATTGACATGATCGTCGATACGATCAAGCAAAATCTGGCGTTATGCGCGAACGACGTTGTGCTGGATCTCGCCTGCGGTAACGGCGCGCTGTCACAGCGCCTGTTCGAATCATGCGCGGCTCTGGTTGGCGTGGATATTTCGGAATACCTGATCGAAGTAGCGAACAACTATTTCGCCGATGCGCCGCGCTTTACGTTCACCGCCGGAAGCGCGGCCGCATACCTGCGTGTTGAGCCAGCACCCGAACGGTTCACGAAGGTTTTGTGCTACGGCAGCTTCGCCTATTTCTCGCAAGAGGATGCGCAAGAGAGCTTGCAGTTGCTGCACGACCGGTTTGTGAACGTCGAGTCGATCTTTATTGGCAACTTGCCTGACCGCGACCGCGCCGCGAAATTTTACGCACCACGTGAACCGGATCCGCGTGAGCTCGTCGACCCACAAGCGCAGATCGGCATCTGGCGCACCCGAAAGGAATTCGCCTCGCTGGTTGCCGATGCCGGATGGGACGCGCAATTCTCGACGATGCCCTCGGAATACTATTCTGCTCATTACCGTTACGACGTCCTGCTGCGCCGCCGGGCGGCCCACCCGGTGTAAGCGGAGTCCGCAACGCGTCGTGCCCTCCTGATACAACCGTCATCCCGTCTCGATCACGGCAAGCTGCCGCGTCACTGACCATGTCCACTAAAGTCCATACGCAAGATCTCGCACTGTTTGGCGCTGCGCCGTTGTTCGAGATACCGCGCTCAATTTCCAATCTGGTTCGGCCGGACATCGAACGCTTTCTGGATTATTCGAAGACGATCTTCGCCACTGGACGATATACGGGGCACGCTTCAGCCGTAAGCCTGCTTGAACAACGTCTCGCCGAATTCCATCAGACGAAATATTGCGTTGCCGTATGTGGCGGCTTCTGGGCAGTTGTGTTAGCGATTAAATGTCTGGCGCTGCCCGGAAAGACCGAGGTCGTGATGCCCTCGCTGACGTATCGCCGTCTGGCTGATTGCGTCGCCTGGGCAGGTCTTACACCTCACTTTTGTGAAGTCGACGAAAGGCTACTTTGCGTGACGGCGGAGACGGTACGCCCGTGTATCAACGAAAATACCGCGCTATTACTGGGGGTCCATCCTATTATCAACGGCTGTGACGTTGGCGGCCTTGAACAGTTGTCGGCGGAGACTCGCATTCCTCTCGTTTTCGACTCTGTCGAGGCCGCGTATTCCAGCTATAAGGGACGCTATACCGGCTCGTTTGGTCACGCCGAGTGTTTCTCCATGCAGTCGAGTAAATTCCTGAATGCCTTCGAAGGTGGCTATGTAACGACCAACGATCACGAGCTTGCCTCCCGGCTCGCACTGGTCCGCGACACCGGTACATCCTTTTCAGGCTCTGATAGCGTGACAGGTATCAACGCCGCCCAGAACGAAATACACGCAGCCATGGCGCTAGCCGCACTCGATGATGCCGAGGCGCAGGTAGGGAGAAACAAGCAGCGCTACGAAACCTACAGGCGATTGCTTAGCGCCGTTCCCGGCGTGCGCCTTGTTGAGTTCGACGAGCGTGAACGCTGCGGCTATAAAAACATCGTGATCGAGCTGCTCGATGACTGGCCCTTGGACCGCGGTCAAACTATCGAATTACTACACGCCGAGAACATGCTGGTGCGCGCTTACTACGCGCCGCCATTGCATCAGATGGAGGTCGGCTATGAAACGATCTTCGCAGACATGTCATTGACTGACCGGCTTTCGGAACGATTCCTTTGTTTGCCGTGCGGGCATTTCGTCAGTGACGACGACATCAATTCAATCGTCGCTTTGCTGGATCTGATTCAAGCAAACGCTGATGACATCCTTGAGCGGATTAAAAAATGAACCCAGGGAGGTCAAACGTGGACAGCCTTGCGATTCTCGGTGGAACGCCGCAACTGAGCCAACCGCTGCAATTCGGACAACACTATTTTCCCAGCTGGAGTCGCTATGAGTCCGTGTTCCGGGACATCTTCGAGCGGCAGTACTACACCAATCATGGCCCGTTGGCGCAACAACTCGAAGCGAGGCTTGCCACGTTGCTGCAGGTGAAGCACGCGATCTGCATAACCAACGGGATGATTGCCCTCAGTATCGCGACGCAAGCGCAGGAGTTAAAAGGTAAGATCATTTTGCCGGCGTGGTCAAACGCCGCGGTCGTCGGGTCTGTGAGGATGGCGGGGCTCGAGCCGCTATTTTGCGATGTCGACCCGCGGACCGCCGGCCTCACTGCAGTGCAGGTTGAACCATTCCTGGGACCGGGTGTCGCCGCGATTTTGGCGAGCAATGTGGGAGGAGACGCCTGCGAGGTCGCTGCGCTTCAGACGCTGAGTGAGCGCGCCGGAGTCGCCTTGTATTTCGACTCGGCGCAGGCGCTGGGTTGCCGCATGAACGGTGCGCCGCTGGGAGGTTTCGGTCGAATAGAGATTTTCTCGCTGCACTCCGAGGATTTGCTGAGTGCGACCGAAGGCGGCTGCATCTGTACCAACGATGACGCGCTAGCGGCCAAGGTCCGCAACATTCGCGGTAATTACGGACGGGGGCACTTCGTGCCTGTGGTCAAGACGGGCAATGGCCGCATGTCCGAAGCGCAAGCCGCTATTGCACTCCTGAACCTGGACGAACTGACCACCCACCAGGAACACAACGACAAGATTTTTCGCGCATATCAGCAGCGGCTCGCCGATATTCCAGGCGTCCGGCTGCGGATTCCTGCGCAGGTCGAGCACAGCAACCACCAATGCGTCACTTGCGAAATCGACGAAGCTGAGTTTGGACTTACTACCCGAGAGCTCGTCGCCGCCTTTCGAGCCGAAAACATCGAGGTGAGAGACAGCCAGTCGACCGCCTCGTACACGTGCGTTCCTTCTGCTCTTCGTGAAGCACAGGACAACGGCCGGATGCCCGTCTCTGAGCGCCTTGCGGCGGTGATGCTGCAGTTGCCAACAGGTGCGCGTGTCGACGTAGCAATGGTCGAACGGGTCGTATCGGTACTGGCACTCGCCCGACTGCACGCTGCCACGATCCGGCGGACCTTGAGCGCAAATTGCAATGCCACATCGTCCTATTGAATCGCAACGCGCAAACGGGGATGCGGGCCGCTTCGTCACGCCGGACGAGGAACTCACACGCCCGGCGACGACGGGGCGCGTCGCAAGCGCACCCAAACGGGTCGCTATTATGCAGCCTTACTTCTTTCCGTATATCGGGTACTTCCAGCTAATCAAAGCAGTAGACCAATTCGTCGTGTACGACAACATCCAGTACACGAAGAAAGGCTGGATTAACCGCAATCGATTCCTGAAAGGCGGCAGGGACGAGACATTTTCGATTCCACTGAAAAAAGACTCAGACTATTTGAATGTTGTCGAGCGGCGGGTCTCAGCCGATTTCAACAAGCGAAAGTTTCTCAACCATCTCAGCGAAGCCTATCGCAAGGCACCGCATTTCGATCCGGTATTTGCATTGGTCGAACAGGTAGTGATGTTAGCGGAGCTTAACCTGTTTGCGTTTATCCGCAATTCCATCGACCAGACCTGTGCCTATCTGGAAATCGCCACCCCGATTCTGGTGTCGTCGATGCTGCCCATCGATCATGCATTGCGCGGGAGCGACAAGGTCATCGCGATCTGCAACGCACTGGATGCGGACACGTACATCAATTCGATTGGGGGACGGTCGCTATATGACAAGGACGAGTTCAAGCGCAACGGATTGACGCTCAAATTTTTGCAGTCGAAACCCATTGAGTATCGGCAGTTCGGGGCAGCTTTTGTCCCCTATCTTTCGATCATCGACGTCATGATGTTCAATGAAAAATCCACGGTCAGGGATCTCATCGAACTCAGTTGCGACCTGCTATAACGTACCCGGCCAGCGGTTCAGGTAAGCCGCCGCACGTTGTGCCGTTGCGCAGGCTCTGCCTCAGTCTTTGGATTTTGGGTACCGCACGAGATGTTAACTTCGTTAATTTTTCGCAGGCAACGGGGATAAGGCGGCTGAAAACCGACCGCCCGAACCGTGGCCGGCTGCGAGGGACTAGTCAGCGAATCCTTCGCCGGGCAGGCGCGGCGGTGGCTGCTGCAGTGAGTGAGTGAAGGAGGAGGAAGGGAAGCGTAGATTCTTCGGTCGTGTCTCTATTGGCCCCGGCTAGGATCGAAAAAAACGGGGAGAGGTGTACTGGGTAAGGGGTTAAGGGTTAACTATCGCCCAACTCCTCGCTCGACGCGTGAGCTAGATGACGCTCGATCACCTCTTTGTCCCACCCGAGATATTCCCGAATCAGCGTCCGGGCCGTCGCGCGAAAGCCATGGCCGGTAATCTGTTCTTTGGTGTCGTAACCCAGCGCACTGTTGATCGTGTTCTCGCTCATATAGCGAGTCGCCTCAGAGCGCTTGGCCATGCTGCGGAAGATCGGCCCGCTCGG
Source organism: Paraburkholderia sp. GAS448 (assembly GCF_050435685.1). Taxonomy (NCBI): domain Bacteria; kingdom Pseudomonadati; phylum Pseudomonadota; class Betaproteobacteria; order Burkholderiales; family Burkholderiaceae; genus Paraburkholderia; species Paraburkholderia sp. GAS448. Next base: position 465,406 of record NZ_JBNDKT010000002.1, on the reverse strand, counting down.
CCCGGTTAGCGGATGCAAATCCCTCAGAATCTCCCATGGCCTGTGACGGAAGCGGCACCAAATGCGCTGGCGTGCGGCTATCCCTTTTCTTCCACTCCCGCATCTTCATCTTTTCCGGCGGGCAGTTCCAGATCCCGTCGTCAAGATCGATGTCTTCCCAGTGAGCAAAACGCAACTGACCGGGTCTCTGGAAAAGCAACGGAGCAAGCTGCAACGCCGCACGAGTGACGACATGCCCGTTGTAGGCACGGATATCGCGCAGCAACTGTCCAAGCCGCTCCGGGTCGGTGATAGCAGGGTAATGGCGGCTACGTACTGCGGGGAGTCCGCCGGTACGGTTATTCACAAAATTCCTGGCGGGTTCCAAAACACCGGCATCCACCGCGTACTGGTACACATGCTGAATCGTCTCGCGTACTCGCATCGCGGTCTCAAGATTGCCGCGCTCTTTGATGCGATAAAGACAGCGCACAACTTCGGTCGGCTTGATATCCCCCACCGGAAGTTGACCCACCCAAGGAAACACGTGCAATTCGAGGTAGCGGATTATTTTCTCAGCGTAACCGGCGGACCATTGGCGATCCTTTTCCGACGCCTTATGCCATGCCCGCAACATCAATTCAAACGTGTTGAGCCGAGCCGCCTGCTCTCGCTCCCGCTTATCGCGTCGAGCCTCTTTGGGGTCGATCCCGTCTGCTCGCCGCTCCATTTCGTCACGGGCCTTTCGACGAGCCGCTGCAAGCGAAACGATGGGGTATCGGCCGAGCCCTAACTTGATCTCTTTTCCGTCGCGCTTGTAGCGGTACAACCAGACCTTACGCGTCTGACGAACCCGAAGGTACAGCCCATCGCCATCCGCCAAGAAATATCCCTTCTCGCGAGGCTCAGCATTCTTGATCTGCAGGTCGGTGAGCTGTCCCATGGTGTACCCCAAAATCAGAATTGAGGGAAAGCCATTTTGGGGTACACCGCCGGGCACATGCGACCGCCGGATTTTCTCGGATTTGCTCGGCTTTCCCCGGACGCAAATATCCCGCAACGCCTTATCCGGCGAGGCTTTTCAGGATTTCAGGGGATTTCTACGGAAAACCAGATGGCGCGCCCGGCTGGGATCGAACCAGCAACCCCTGCCTTCGGAGGGCAGTACTCTATCCATTGAGCTACGGGCGCATTCGGCAAAAAGCGCTGCAAAATCAAACAAAGCAGCGCCCAAGCGAGACCGAGAGGATACCCGGTTTCCCGTGACACGTCCACCGAGGGGGCCCTTACGCCGGCCCCGTACCGGCGAAGGCGCTCGCGATCGCCCAGCGGCGGTGCCCCGCGATGCGGGTAAACGCCTGCTGAAGAGCTTCCCCGCCGCTCGCCGCCGCCGAAACGTTGCGTCTATAATCGTTCTCGCATTAATAGAACAGGTCGTTGCCGTCACGCTGTACCGCTCACAATATCCCCGGAGACGAGACAAGCATGAGCGAAGCACCCCACGGAAATCCGATCAAAACACCCGCACAGCTCATCGCTGCCGTCATTGCCGGGTTCGCTGTACCGATCATCATCATCGTCATGCTCGCCTACTACGTCGACAATTCGACCCGCACTGGCGCCGGTACTGACAGCCTCAACGATACCGTCGTCGCCCAGCGTATCGCGCCGCTCGCCCAGGTCGAGATTCGCGACGCCAACGCACCCCGCGTCTACAGGACCGGCGAGGAAGTCTACAAGGCCGTCTGCTCGGCGTGCCACGCCGCGGGCACCGCCGGCGCGCCGAAATTCACCAATACCGCCGACTGGGCGCCACGCATCGCACAGGGTTTCGACACGCTCTGGCACACCGCGCTCACCGGCAAGGGTGCGATGCCCGCGCGCGGCGGCACAAGCCCCGACGACTTTAGCGATTACGAAATCGGCCGCGCCGTCGCCTATATGGCGAACAACGCGGGGGCGAACTTCGCCGATCCGCCTGTGCCGGCTGCCGGCGCTTCGGGCGCCGCGGCGGCTTCCGGTGCAGCGCCCGCCGCCGCAGCCGGGGCGTCCGACACGGGCGCAGCGCAGGCGGCCGCCGCGATGGCCGCCATGGCCAGCATTCCGCAGGCTGCCGCTCCCGCCGCGGGCGCGACGCAAAGCGCGGACGCATCGCAGGCCGGCAAGGCGTTGTACACGCAGGTTTGCCAGGCGTGCCACGCCGCTGGCGTGCTCAACGCACCGAAGTTCGGCGACAAGGAAGCGTGGGCGCCGCGTCTGAAGGATCCGATGGACACCGTCTACAACTACGCGTTGCACGGCAAGGGCGCCATGCCGCCGAAGGGTGGCTCGACCGCGTCGGACGCCGACGTGAAGGCCGCCGTCGACTACATGGTCAGCGCGGTGAAATAACCGGCGGGGCTTCGGTCAGGAAAAGAGCCGCCGGGCCGAAGCGAAAATCGAAAATCCCTGCGCGCGCCGCAAGCGCCGCAGGGATTTTTTGTGCCTGCACGGACGACGCTCACGGCTTCTGCAACAGCGCCTTCAGGCTCGCGAGCCGGTCTTTCGGCGACATCGGCGCTTCTTCCGGCGTCGGCGGCGGTGCGTCATCGAGGCCCATTTCGGGAATGAAGCGCGACGGCTCGCACACCACGGTCTCCCGCGCGCGCTTTCGCTTCTTGCACCAGTTCAGATGCAGGCTGCGCTGCGCCCGCGTGATCGCGACGTACATCAGCCGGCGCTCTTCCTCGATGCGGCCGTCGTCGATCGGCGCGTCGTCCGAGCCGCCGCGATGCGGCATGATCCCTTCCTCGACACCCACCAGAAACACGTGCGGATATTCGAGGCCCTTCGACGCATGCACGGTCGACAGACGCACTGCATCCGGGTCCTCGTCCTTGCCTTCGAGCATCGACATCAGCGCGACCGTCTGGATCAGGCCCAGCAGGTTCTTGCCGGTGTCGGCCAGGCCGTCGGCGTTGTCGTAACCGGTGGCTTCGCTGCCAGCCGCAGGCTCGGGCTTCGTGCCCTTGCGCTTCAGCCATTCGAGAAACTCGAGCACGTTCTGCCACTTCGACTGCGCCTGGCGTTCGTCGAAAGCGTCGTACAGGTACGCCTCGTAGTGGATTGCGTCCATCAGGTCGTCGAGCACGGTGGTCGCGGCGTCCTTTTCGGCGCGATCGGTGAGACGCTGCATGAAATCGCAGAAGGTCCGCAGCGGTTCGACCTGACGCGCCGACAGCCGCGCCTCGATGCCGCCCATGAACACCGCTTCAAACAGTGACACCTTCGCCTGCCCCGCAAACGAACCCAGCGCCTCGAGCGTCGTGTTGCCCACCCCGCGACGCGGCGTCGTGATCGCGCGGATGAACGCGGGATCGTCATCGGCATTGGCGATCAGGCGCAGATACGCGCAGATGTCCTTGATTTCAGCCTTGTCGAAAAACGACTGGCCGCCCGACAGCACATACGGAATCCGTTCGCGCCGCAGCACCTGTTCGAAGATGCGCGCCTGAAAATTCCCGCGATACAGAATGGCGTAATCGCGAAACTGCGCGCGCCGCTCGAACTTGTGCGCCGACAGCCTGAACACCACCGATTCGGCTTCGTGCTCTTCGTCGTTGCAGGGCGTGACGGTGATCGTATCGCCCATGCCGTGCTCGGACCACAGCTTCTTCTCGAAGAGCTTCGGATTGTTCGCGATCACATTGTTCGCGGCGGTCAGGATACGCACCGTCGAACGATAGTTCTGTTCAAGCTTGATCACGTGCAACTTCGGGAAATCCTTGCCGAGCTGCGCGAGGTTTTCGAGTGTCGCGCCGCGCCAGCCGTAGATGGCCTGATCGTCGTCGCCCACCGCCGTGAACGCGGCGCGCGGGCCGGCGAGCTGCTTGAGCAACTCGTACTGGCACGCGTTCGTGTCCTGATACTCGTCGATCAGCAGATAGCGCAGCTTGTTCTGCCAGCGGTCGCGCACCTGCTCGTTGTTCGCGAAGAGTTCGGCAGGCAGCCGGATCAGGTCGTCGAAATCGACGGCCTGGTAGGCGTGCAGCGTCGCGACGTAGTTGCGGTAGACGATCGCGGCCTGATGCTCGTCCTCGTTGGCCGCAATCGCAATCGCCTCTTCCGGCATGATCAGGCCGTTCTTCCACAGCGAAATGATCGACTGGATCTTGCGGATGAAACCCTTGTCCGTCGAGCCGACCTGCTCCTGGATCATGCCGAAGCAGTCGTCGGAATCCATGATCGAGAACTGCGGCTTGAGGCCGACGTGCTCCGCCTCCTGGCGCAGGATCTGCACGCCGAGCGAGTGAAACGTGCACACGGTCAGCTGGTTGACGGGCACCTTGCGGCCTTCCTTGCCGGGCGTCGTCAGCACCTTGCCTTCGAGCAGCTTGCCGACGCGCTCGCGCATTTCCGCGGCAGCCTTGTTCGTGAAGGTGACGGCGGCGATATGGCGCGGTTCGAAACCTTTGGCTTCGATGAGGTGCGCGATCTTTTGCGTAATGACGCGCGTCTTGCCGCTACCCGCGCCGGCGAGCACGAGACACGGACCATCAAGATAGCGCACCGCTTCGCTTTGGGCGGAGTTCAGGCCTGCGGACATCGTCAGTGGATGGTATTGCGGTTGAGGGGCGCGTCGGCAACGGACGGCCCAGGGACAGGCGGCGCGGCAGTGTGGCCGGTGCGCGGCAACATCAAGTGCGGCGCGCATTCGGGATCGACCACCAGCGCGAGACCCGCGATGTTAACACGGATGACCCGGTGTCAAAGGCGCGCCCGTGCCACAATTAGGACGTTGCGCGCCGCCCCCGCCGCGTGCCGTTTATTGCAGGAAGAGCTTGCATGACTTCATCGCTGAAAACCGGTCTGATGGGCTACGGATTCGCCGGCGCGACGTTCCACGCGCCCGTCATCGACAATTGCGGCCGCGCGAGCGTCGCGGCGATCGCAACGGGCCAGCCGGACAAGGCCCGTGCCGATTATCCCCAGGCGGCGATCGTGCCGGACCTCGACGCACTGCTCGCGCTCACCGACATCGAATGCGTTGTCATTGCGACGCCCAACGACACGCATTTCGACCTCGCGAAGCGCGTGCTCGAAGCAGGCAAACATGTGGTGGTCGACAAGCCCGTCACGTTGACGGCGGCCGAAGCCCGCACCCTCGCCGACCTCGCACGTCAGAAAAATCTCGTGTTCGCCCCCTTCCACAACCGGCGCTGGGATGGCGACTTCCTGACCGTGCGCGATCTCGTCGCAAGCGGCGAGCTTGGCCGGATCACGCATTACGAGTCGCATTTCGACCGCTTCCGCCCGTATGTCCGGCAGCGCTGGCGCGAGGACGCGACGCGCGGCGGCGGCCTTCTGTTCGATCTCGGCCCGCACCTGATCGACCAGGCGCTGACGCTCTTCGGCGTGCCGCAGACGGTGAACGCGACCGTGAAAATCCATCGCGACGAAGGCAGCGCGCCGGACTACGTTCATCTGCAACTCGGCTATGCGGAGCACGAAGTGGTGCTGCATGCGAGCGCCCTGGTAGCCATCGCGCCGCCGCGTTTCGCGATTCACGGCACGCGCGGCAGCTATGTGAAGCACGGCCTCGACACCCAGGAAGACCAGCTGAAGGCGGGGCTGCGGCCGGGCCATGTCGAGTTCGGCGCCGGCAACGAACCGGGCGTGCTGCGCCTGCTCGACGGCGATCAGGAAGTCGAACGCCCGCTGCCGACGCGCGACGGCGCGTACGCCGATTTCTACCGCTCGCTCGCGGCGGCAATCCACGACGGCGTGCCGTTCCCGGTCAGCGCCGGGGACGCGGTCGACGTCATGACGATCATCGAGCTGGCCAACCAGAGTGCCGAAGAAGGTCGTCGGCTGCCGTTCAGCCGCGCTGGGTGATGCACCCGGCGCGTGTCACGTGAGCATCGTCTAAGCACCATCTGACGATCCCGAAAGGAATAAATCGTTACAAACAAGCGCGACCGGGCCGTCATCGAACGATGCGAGCCCGGCGTTCTAGACCGTATCAACTCAATCAAAGGGAGAATGGAATGCCTCGTTTGCTTCGCGCACTCGCCTGCTGCGCGCTGGTTTGCTCACTGGCTGCGTGCGTGGTCACTCCGCAGCAGACCGCCCAGCCGCGCCCTAATGGACACGAAATGGCGGTGCAGCGCTTCGATCAAGTCAACGAACGCATCGATAATCTGAGCCACCGCGTCGACATGCGCGTGAATCAGGGTTACTATCCGCCGCCCCAAGGCGGCGCATTCCATCACCGCCTCGACGTGATCCGCCAGGAAGCCCACGACATGGCGGCGCAACACGGCGGCGGCCTTTCCGGCGACGAACAGCGCGTCCTGAATCAGGAACTCGATTCCGCCGCCCACGCAATCGGCTAAAAATGCCTGATTGCTGCATGGCAGCTTAAGGAAGGGCGCGAGGCACTCCTCGCGCCCTTTTTCGTTCCCGCTACCGGCGCGCGATTTTTGACGCAACCGCCGGCTCACGCACCGCCCACACGCGCCGCGTGTCGCAATTTGACAAGCCCCGGGGCCTCGCGTACATTCGCCGCACGCGTCGGGAGAGCGCGCCGTCTGTTGTTCACACGCAGCCAGCGCCGCCGAAGGGGCACACCCGCAAACTCTCAGGCAAAAGGACCGACCGCGTCGAAGAATCCGTCTGCAACGCAATGGCAGACACCGGTTTTTCGCACTCTGGAGAGCGGCAGTAGCCCGTCGCAATACGACCGGCAGGCTGCCCACCGAAGGGGCGCGCGTTCGTCGTGACTGGCTCACGGCAGCGCAATCTCTCAGGTATCGAGGACAGAGGGGGCATGCATCGAATCGCTCGCAGGCACAAGGCCGCGAGGATGTTCGCCGCATGGCCTTTTTTGTTTCGCGAGACGCCCGAGGCCCCATGACCGAACTCAAACACACCCCGCTCCACGCCACCCATCGCGCGCTGAACGCACGCATGGTCGATTTCGGCGGCTGGGACATGCCCGTCAACTACGGCTCGCAGATCGACGAACACCGCGCGGTGCGTACCGATGCGGGCATGTTCGACGTGTCGCACATGTGCGTCGTCGACTTCACGGGCGAGCGGGTGCGTGCCTTTTTCGAATTCGCGCTCGCGAACAACGTCGCCAAACTGCAGACGCCGGGCCGCGCGCTCTATTCGTGTCTGTTGAACCCGAACGGCGGCGTGATCGACGATCTGATCGTGTACTACTTCGGCGAAGACCACTTCCGCGTCGTCGTCAACGCAGGCACGGCGGAGAAGGACATCGCCTGGTTCAACCAGCTCAATGCCGAAGGCGGCTACGGTCTGACGATTGCGCCGCGCCGCGACTTCGCGATCGTCGCCGTACAAGGTCCGAACGCCCGCGAAAAAGTCTGGCAAACCGTGCCGGACGCGCGCGCAGCCACCGAATCGCTGAAACCCTTCAATGCAGCACGCGTCGCCGATACTGCCTTTGGCGAGCTGACCGTCGCCCGCACCGGTTACACCGGCGAAGACGGCTTCGAAATCATCGTTCCGGCCACCCACGTCGAAGCGCTGTGGAACGCGCTTGCCGCCACCGGTGTGCGCCCGGCGGGCCTCGGCGCGCGCGACACGCTGCGCCTCGAAGCAGGCATGAATCTATACGGCCAGGACATGGACGACAACGTCTCGCCGCTCGACGCCGGCCTCGCGTGGACGGTCGACCTGGTGAACCCGCGCGCCTTCGTCGGCCGCCCGAAGCTGGAAGCGCAAGGCTCGCAAGCCTCGTTCGTCGGCCTGATCCTGCAGAAGGAAAACGGCAAGGCAGGCGGCGTGCTGCGCGCCCATCAGAAGGTCGTCACGCCGCACGGCGACGGCGAAATCACGAGCGGCACGTTCTCGCCGACCATGCAGGAATCGATCGCCTTCGCGCGCGTGCCGAAGGGCGTGCAGCCGGGCGACGTCGTCCATGTGCAGATCCGCGACAAGGCCCTGCCCGCAAGCGTGGTAAAACTGCCATTCGTGCGCAACGGCAAAGTGCTCGTCGCCTGAGCCGGACCGGCGCGCGCGTCTCCCTCTTCCAGCAACACGAACAATACGCAACAGGAGCATCCGATGAGCATCCCGGCCGATCTGAAATACACCGAATCGCACGAATGGGTCCGCACTGAAGCGGACGGCACGCTGACGGTCGGCATCACCGACCACGCGCAGGAAGCGCTCGGCGACATCGTTTTCCTCGAACTGCCGGAAGCCGGCAAGACGGTCGCCGCCGGCGACGCCGTCGCGGTGATCGAGTCGGTGAAAGCCGCCTCGGACATCTACGCACCGGTCGCAGGCGAGATCGTCGAGGCGAACACGTCGCTCGCCGACACGCCGGACTCCGTCAACGGCGCGCCGTACGAAAGCTGGCTCTTCAAGATCAAGCCGGCCGCGGGCGCTGCCACCGACCGTCTGATCGACGCCGACGCCTACTCGAAGTCCATCGGCGCGTAATTCTTTAACCGTCAGGTGCGGCGTCCACCCGGCTGGCCGGTCCAGCACACGGGACGGCCGCACCACCAGGAACACCCATGAAGCTCGAACACCCGGATCGTCTGATGAACCGCACCCCTCTCTCGCTCGCCGCGCTCGAAGTGCACGACGCCTTCGCCGAACGGCACATCGGCCCGGATTCCGCCGATCAGCAGGCGATGCTCGAAGCGCTCGGCTTCGCATCGCGCGCCGCGCTGATCGACGCGGTCATTCCGAAGACGATCCGCCGCAGCGAACCGCTGCCGCTCGGCCCCTTCGCCCAGCCGAAGAGCGAAGCCGAAGCGCTGGCCGCGCTGCGCGATCTGGCGGACAAGAACCAGGTGTTCCGCTCCTACATCGGACAGGGCTACTACAACGCGCACACGCCGACGGTCATCCTGCGTAACGTGCTCGAAAATCCGGCGTGGTACACCGCGTACACGCCGTACCAGCCGGAAATCTCGCAAGGCCGTCTGGAAGCGCTGCTGAACTTCCAGCAGATGATCATCGACCTGACCGGCCTGTCGATTTCCAACGCCTCGCTGCTCGACGAGGCCACCGCCGCCGCCGAAGCGATGACGCTGCTGCAACGCGTCGGCAAGCCGAAGTGGAACGTGTTCTACGTCGCCGACGACGTGCTGCCGCAAACCATCGAAGTCGTGCAGACGCGTGCGAAGCCGGTCGGTATCGAGGTGAAGGTCGGCCCGGCCGCCGACGCCGCGAGCGCGAATGCATTCGGCGTGCTGCTGCAATATCCGGGCGTGAACGGCGATGTGCGCGACTACCGCGCGCTGGCTGACGCGATTCACGCGGCGGGTGGCCACGTGGTCGTCGCCGCCGACCTGCTCGCGCTCACCGTGCTCACGCCGCCGGGCGAATGGGGCGCGGATGTTGCCGTCGGCAATACGCAGCGCTTCGGCGTGCCGGTCGGTTTCGGCGGCCCGCACGCGGCCTATCTCGCCGTGCGCGACGAGTTCAAGCGTCAGATGCCGGGCCGTCTCGTCGGCGTGACTGTCGATGCGCAAGGCAATCCGGCGCTGCGTCTCGCGCTGCAGACGCGCGAACAGCACATCCGCCGCGAAAAGGCGACCTCGAATGTGTGTACGGCACAGGCGCTGCTCGCGATCATGGCGAGCATGTACGCGGTCTACCACGGCCCGCACGGCCTCAAGACGATCGCGCTGCGCGTGAACCGCATCGCTGCCCTGCTCGCCGAAGGTGCGAAGCAGCTCGGTTACAGGCTCGTCAACGACACCTTCTTCGACACGCTCACGTTCGAAACCGGCGCACGCACTCAGGCATTGCTCGACGCCGCAGCGGCGAGGCGCATCAACCTGCGTCAGGTGAGCGACGCGCGCGTCGGTATCTCGATCGATGAAACCACGAAGCGCAGCGATCTCGCCGATCTGCTGGCCGTGTTCGCGCAGGCGGCGTTTGCCAGCGACGTCCCGCAAGTCGATGCACTCGACGCCGCACTGAGCGCGTCGAACGCTTCGTCGGTGCCGGCTTCGCTCGAACGCACGAGCGCGTATCTGACGCATCACGTATTCAACCGTCACCATTCGGAAACGGAAATGCTGCGCTATCTGCGCAGCCTGTCGGACAAGGACCTCGCGCTCGACCGCTCGATGATCCCGCTCGGCTCGTGCACGATGAAGCTGAACGCGACGTCGGAAATGCTGCCGGTCACGTGGCCGGAATTCGGTCAGATTCACCCGTTCGCGCCGGCAGAACAAACCGTCGGCTACCGCGAAATGATCGATCAGCTCGAGCAGATGCTGGTCGCCGCCACCGGTTACGCCGCTGTCTCGCTGCAACCGAACGCCGGCTCGCAAGGCGAATACGCCGGCCTGCTGATCATCCACGCGTATCACGCTTCGCGCGGTGAAGGTCATCGCAACGTCTGTCTGATTCCGGCTTCGGCGCACGGCACCAACCCGGCTTCAGCGCAGATGGCCGGCATGCAGGTCGTCGTGGTTGCCTGCGACGCGCAAGGCAACGTCGACATCGAAGACCTGAAGGCCAAGGCCGCGCAGCACGCTGACAAGCTCGCAGCGATCATGATCACGTATCCGTCGACGCACGGCGTGTTCGAGCAGAACGTCCGCGAAATCTGCGAGATCGTGCATGCGCACGGCGGCCAGGTTTATGTCGACGGCGCGAACATGAACGCGATGGTCGGTCTCACGGCGCCTGGCCAGTTTGGTGGCGACGTGTCGCACCTGAACCTGCACAAGACTTTCTGCATTCCGCACGGCGGCGGCGGACCGGGCGTCGGTCCGGTCGCGGTCGGCGCGCATCTGGCGAAGTTCCTGCCGAACCAGACGTCGTCGGGCTATGAGCGCGATGCGAACGGAATCGGCGCCGTTTCGGCCGCGCCTTACGGCTCGGCGTCGATCCTGCCGATCTCGTGGATGTACATCGCGATGATGGGCGCGAGGAACCTCACCGCAGCAACCGAAACCGCGATCCTCAACGCGAACTACGTCGCGAAGAAGCTCGCGTCGCACTATCCGGTGCTGTATTCGGGCCCGGGCGGACTCGTCGCGCACGAATGCATTCTCGATCTGCGTCCGATCAAGGAAACGAGCGGCATCAGCGTCGACGACGTCGCCAAGCGGCTGATGGATTACGGCTTCCACGCGCCGACCATGAGCTTCCCGGTGCCGGGCACGCTGATGGTCGAGCCGACCGAGTCGGAATCGAAGGAAGAACTCGACCGCTTCATCGAAGCGATGATTGCGATCCGCGACGAAATCCGCGCGGTCGAGGAAGGTCGCGCCGATCGTGAGGACAATCCGCTCAAGCATGCGCCGCACACCGCGGCGGTCGTCGTGGCCGACGACTGGAAGCATGCTTATGCGCGTGAAACCGCAGCGTATCCGTTGCCGTCGCTGGTCGCGAAGAAGTACTGGCCGCCGGTTGGCCGTGCCGACAACGTCTACGGCGACCGCAACCTGTTCTGCTCGTGCGTGCCGGTGGCGGATTACGCGTAAGCTCGACGTCGCTGTCTTAAGCCGCGTGCTGTCATTAGGCTGCACGCGGCCAACGGGCAATTCTGTCGTTCGCGCCCCGGAACGGCTAACATCACACACCAAATGAGCCTAACGAAGGAGTTTCGCATGGCGCGAAAGGTGCGATTGATGCAACGCCGGATAAACGCAGCGGGGACGCGCTCACGACGGTCAGCCAGCGCATCGCTGGCAACCCTGCTCGTGGCCTGCGGCTCGCTCATGCTGCCGCTGCAGCAAGCGCGCGCAGCGATGAATTTCTGTGCAGCACCCGCACTGCAAACCAGTGAACGCACCAACGCCGATCCCGGCGTGAAGGCGCTGGTCGCCAACGTGCTGTCCCATCTGAACGACCAGTCGAAGGCGGTCGAAAAGCTGCATACCGAAGGCACGTTGCCGCACGAAGGGATCTACGACCAGAGCGTCGAAGCGGAAAAGGATCTCGATCTGCTTCGCGACGCCGCGCTCGCGTGGCGCGCAACCAGCGACGACCGCTTCCTGAAACTGGTCGACCGCCTGCTGTACGCATGGGTGACGACCTATCAGCCGAACTTCAATCCGATCGACGAAACACGTTTCGAAGGCCTCATCCTCGCCTACGACATGACCGCCAGCGCGTTGCCCGTGAAAACCCGCAACGCAACGATGGCGTTCCTGACGAAATTCGCAAATGGCTACATCGCACAGATCGACGCGCAACCTCGACCGCTGAAAGGCACGTTCCGAAACAACTGGCAGAGTCATCGGGTCAAACTCATTGCGATGGCGGCATTCACCCTCGACAACCGCAAGATGATCAATGCGGCGCAGCGACTCTTCGTGGAGCACATCGGCGACAACATCGCGCCTGACGGCTCGACTATCGATTTCGCCGAGCGTGATGCGCTGCATTACGTGACTTACGATCTCCAGCCGCTCGTGACAGCCGCGCTTGCCGCGCGCCGCCACAACCGCAACTGGCTGAACGAAAAAGCGCCAAATGGCGCAACGCTGGCCGCGGCGCTGGACTGGCTGACGCCGTACGCGATGGGTACGAAGACGCATGAAGAATTTGTGCATTCGGATGTGCCGTTCGATGCGAAACGTCGCGAAGCGGGCTTGCCCGGTTATTCGGGTCAGTGGGATCCGAAGAACGCAACGGAGCTGTTTCACCTCGCTGCGCGTCTCGACGGGCGCTTCACACCGGTCGCGCTGCAACTGGCACCGACGCCGCCCGCGTGGCTCGCCGTGTGCCTGCCGCTAGCGGCGCGCTAAACCGATCTTTCTATATGCAGGAGCAGTAATGGCAGTCAGCGTGTTCGATCTCTTCAAAATCGGCATCGGTCCGTCCAGTTCGCATACCGTTGGTCCGATGCGTGCGGCCTTGATGTTCGCCCAGGGGCTCGAACGCGACGGGCTGCTGAACGCCACCGCGTCGGTGAAATGCGAGCTGTATGGCTCGCTCGGCGCGACCGGCAAAGGCCACGGCACGGATCGCGGTGTCATGCTCGGCCTGCTCGGCGACGCGCCCGATACGGTCAATCCGGACACGATCGCGCAACGACTCGAAGCGGTTCGCACGACGGGCACGCTCGCGCTGCTCGGCAAGCACGATATTCCGTTCGTGCAAAAGCAACACATCGCGTTCTATCGTCAGGCGCTCGCCGAGCATCCGAACGGCATGAAGCTCCACGCGTTCGACGCACAGGGCGCAACGCTGCGCGAAGCGACGTATCTGTCGGTGGGCGGCGGCTTTGTCGTGACCGCAGGCGCGCCGAATACGAAGGTGCTGAGCGCCGTCGAGCGGCTGCCGCACCCGTTTCGCACCGGCGATGAAATGCTCGCGATGTGCGCATCGACCGGCAAGTCGATCGCGCAGCTGATGTGGGAAAACGAGCGCGTCTGGCATACCGAAGAGGAAACGCGCACAGGTCTGATGAAGATCTGGGACGTGATGCAGTCGTGTGTCGCCCGTGGCTGCGGTATCGGCAATCCGGATGCGGACGGCACGCTGCCGGGCCCGTTTAAGGTGAAACGGCGCGCGCCACAGCTTTATCGCTCGCTCTCGGGCAATCCGGAACTGGCGTTACGCGATCCCCTTTCGATGGTCGACTGGATCAATCTGTACGCGATCGCGGTCAATGAGGAAAACGCTGCCGGCGGCCGCGTCGTCACTGCGCCGACCAATGGCGCCGCAGGCATCATTCCAGCGGTGCTGCATTACTACACGCGCTTCATGCCCGGTTCGAACGAGCAGGGCGTGATCGATTTTCTGATGACCGCCGCCGCGATCGGCATTCTGTACAAGCTAAACGCGTCGATCTCCGGCGCCGAAGTGGGATGCCAGGGTGAGGTGGGCGTCGCGTGCTCGATGGCGGCGGGCGCGCTCGCCGCCGTGATGGGCGGCACGCCGTTGCAGGTCGAGAACGCCGCCGAAATCGGCATGGAACACAATCTCGGCCTGACCTGCGATCCGGTCGGCGGGATGGTGCAGATTCCATGCATCGAACGCAATGCGATGGCTTCCGTGAAAGCGGTCAACGCTGCACGGATGGCGCTGCGCGGCGACGGCAGCCACTACGTGTCGCTCGACTCCGTCATCAAGACGATGCGCGAAACCGGCGCCGACATGAAGACCAAATACAAGGAAACGTCGCGCGGTGGGCTGGCGGTCAATATCGTCGAATGCTGAGGCGTTCATCTGTTGAGACCCGCGCTACGGCGAGCTCCCGTTGATGCGCGGCGCAAGCCTCGGTCCGTGACATCGGGCGGCCAGTCGGCGTAAGCTGTCGGAGCCCTTTTCTTCCGACCAGAGACCAGACTGGAGGCTTCTTCGCAATGCCGCTGCCGAACGTTTCAGATTCCACCGACTCCACCCGCTCCATCACCACCGGCGCACGCCTCGTCGTCGATGCGTTGCTCACGCATGGCGTCGAACGCGTCTTCTGTGTGCCCGGCGAAAGCTTTCTTGCTGTACTCGATTCACTGCACGACGAAACTGAACGCATCCAGACAATCGTCTGCCGGCATGAAGCGGCAGCAGCCAATATGGCCGAAGCCGTCGGCAAGCTGACGGGCCGGCCGGGGGTCGCGCTCGTCACGCGCGGACCAGGCGCCACGCATGCTTCGATCGGCGTGCACACGGCGTTTCAGGATTCGACGCCGATGATCCTGCTGATCGGCCAGTGCGCGCGCGAGCACCTCGATCGCGAGGCGTTCCAGGAAATCGACTACCGACGCATGTTCGGTCAGATGGCGAAGTGGGTTGCCCAGATCGACGACCCGCGCCGCATTCCCGAATATCTGAGCCATGCGTTTCATACCGCGACGTCGGGTCGGCCTGGGCCCGTCGTCCTTTCGCTTCCCGAAGACGTATTGAGCGATGTCTGTCCCGTCGTCCCCGGCGCGCCGAAGTATCACCGCGTTGCCGCGTCGCCGTCGAAGGCGCAGATCGGGCAGTTGCGGCAGTTGCTCGAAGCCGCGAAGCGGCCGATGGTGATCGCGGGCGGCAGCGGCTGGACCACGACGGCGTGCACGGATTTCCGGCGCTTCGTCGAGAACTGGCAGTTGCCGGTCGGGCTTGCGTTCCGCTATCAGGACACGCTCGACAACGAACATCCGAACTATGCGGGCGACGTCGGCCTGGGTATCAATCCGGCGCTCGCGCAGCGCATCCGCGATGCGGACCTGTTGCTCGCAATCGGCCCGCGCCTGGGCGAGGCCACCACGAACGGCTACACGCTGCTCGATATCCCGAAGACAAAACAGACACTCGTGCACGTGCACCAGAGCGCGGAAGAACTGGGGCGCGTGTATGCAGCCGATCTGCCGATCGTCTCAGGCATGCCTGAACTTGCCGAAATGCTGGCTGACCTGAAACCATCGGCGACGCCCGCCTGGGCCGGTTCGGCGGAAGAAGCACACCGCGCGTATCTCGACTGGCGCAAGCCCCGCACGATCCCAGGCGACGTGCAGATGGGCGAAGTCATCCAGCAGTTGCGTGCCCATCTTCCAGACGACGCGATCCTCACGAACGGCGCGGGCAACTACGCAACCTGGCTGCATCGGCATTTTTCGTATCGGCATTTCCGCTCGCAACTTGCGCCGACGAGCGGCGCCATGGGCTACGGCGTGCCGGCCGCGATCGCGGCGAAATCGATGTATCCGGAACGCGCGGTCGTCGCGCTCGCAGGCGATGGCTGCTTCATGATGGCAGGCCAGGAACTCGCCACGGCGATGCAATACGATCTGCACGTGATCTTCATCGTCGTGAACAACAGCCACTACGGCACGATCCGCATGCATCAGGAGCGGCACTATCCGGGGCGCGTGCACGGCACGGGTCTGACGAATCCGGATTTCGTGGCGTTCGCGCGCTCGTTCGGCGCGCATGGCGAACTCGTTGAGCGGACTGAGGATTTCCTGCCTGCCTTTGAACGGGCACGGGCGGCCAGGCGCGCCGCGCTGATCGAGATCCGCATGCCGCAGGAAGCAAGTACGCCCGGCGCGACGCTCGAACAGATCCGCGACCAGGGTCGGAAAATGCGCGGGGAAACGTAATTTGCGGCGCCCCCGGCACGGCAGTGCCGCACGGTGATAAAAAAAGCCCCGCTTTTTTGCGGGGCTTTTTCACTTCCAGCAGCGCGGAACGCGCAAGCATCGAACTGCTTACTTGCCGCCGACGCTTTGCAGCGTCGTCCACTTGCCGTCGACAACCTTGTACAGCGTGATGCCGCCGTTCTTCAGGTCGCCCTTCGGGTCATACGCGAGGTCCTTCGACGTCACTGCCGGCATCGACGTCTGCGCGAGCAGCGGCAGGTACTTTGCCGGATCCGTCGAGTTCGCCTTCTTCATCGCGTTGAACATGGCCATCGCGCCGTCGTAAGCGTACGGCGAGTACGTCTGCACGTCCTCGTTGAAGCGCTTCTTGTACTTCGCGACGTAGTCCTTGCCGCCCGGCATTTCGTCCAGCGGCAGGCCAGCCAGCGAAGCCACCGTGCCGTTTGCCGAGTCGCCCGCGATCTTCACGAACGTGTCCGTCTTGACCATTTCGCCAGCCATCAGCGGCGACTTCATGCCAAGCGTCTTCATCTGCTTGACCATCGGGCCCGCCTGCGAATCCGCGCCACCGTAGTACACCAGATCCGGATTGGCCGACTTCAGCTTCGTCAGAATCGCCTTGAAGTCGACTGCCTTGTCGTTCGTGTATTCGCGCGCGACGATCGTGGCGCCCGCTGCCTTGGCCGCCTTTTCAAACTGGTCAGCCAGACCCTGGCCGTAAGCCGTGCGGTCGTCGACGATCGCGATCTTCTTCACACCCAGGTTCTTCACCGCGAACGTGCCAGCCACCGAGCCTTGCTGCGTGTCGGAGGTCATCATGCGGAACGTCGTCTTGAAGCCCTGTTGCGTGTACTCGGGCGCGGTCGCCATCGCGATTTGCGGGATGCCTGCGTTCGCGTAGATGCGCGATGCCGGAATCGTCGTACCGGAGTTGAAGTGGCCCAGCATGCCCTTGATGCCGTCGTCGACGAGCTTCTGTGCGACCGTCGTACCCGTGCGCGGGTCAGCCTGGTCGTCGGCTGCGTCCAGCACGAAGCGAACCGGCTTGCCGCCGATCACCGGCTTGGTTGCGTTCATGTCTTCCACGGCCAGCGTGATGCCGTTCTGGAAGTCCTTGCCGTAGTGCGCCTGAGCGCCCGTCATCGGACCGGCAAAGCCGATCTTCACGTCTTCAGCCTGTTGCGCCTGTGCGGTCCCCGCCAGCGACATGACTGCGACGAGCGTCGCGCCTGCCAGCCCTTTCATCGTGTGTTGCATAGCTTCTCCATGGTACCAGGTGTAAGTGGAGCGGCTTCGGGGTCGCCGTGCCGCTTCCGTTTTATTGAATTGACCGTCGAGGTTCGCTCAGCCGATCGTCATCAAATTCGCATTGCCGCCTGCTGCTGCCGTATTTACGCTGACTGAACGTTCCGTCAACAGACGTTCAAGTGCGTAGTCTTCATCGCCGCTTTCCAGCGCGCGTGCCGCCACGCCCTGCACCGAGACGATCGGCCCCGGACGTTTCGCGACTTCCTTGACGAGCGCAAGCAGTTCGTCGCTGTCGCCTTCGAAGAGCACTGCATCGAAGGCAGCATCGGCGCTCTTGCGCACGCTTGCGTACTGCTTCAACCCTGCGGGCAACGCGGCGACCAGCTGCTCGCCTGCCGCGCCTTCGAAGAGCGCCTGGTTGCCCGTCGCCAGCACGGCCGCGAACTGCGCACGCGCGCCGCCAGCGGTCGACGCCACGCACAGCACCGTGCCGCGTGCGCCCAGCGTGTACGTGTTGCGCTCACCGGTCGGTCCCGGCAACACCGCCGTCGCCCCCGCCAGCACGTGCGACAGATAACCGTCGCACCGCGCCGCCAGCGCCGGCTGTCCTTCGCCGATCAGCCAGTCGCGCAGTGCCGTCAGCGCGGAAGTCGGATTGTCGCCGATTCCGTTCGCATTTTGGGACGGCCCGTTTTGGGACGGCCCGTTCTGGGACGAAGACGGCGCATCGACCATCAGCGCCGCCGCGAGCGACTTCGGCAAACCGGCCGGACGCTTCGCCAGCAGGCGCTGCAGGTACAGCGCGCCGCCCGCCTTCGGGCCCGTACCCGACAGGCCTTCGCCGCCGAACGGTTGTACGCCCACCACCGCACCGATCACGTTGCGGTTCACATAAATGTTGCCCACATGCGCGCGGCTGATCACATGCGCGATCGTTTCGTCGATCCGCGTGTGGACGCCGAGCGTCAGGCCGTAGCCCGTCGTGCGGATCTGGTCGAGCAGCCTGTCGAGCGCACTGCGGCGATAACGCACCACGTGCAGCACCGGGCCGAACACCTCGCGTTTCAGTTCGTCGATGCTGTCGAGTTCGATCAGCGTCGGCGGCACGAATGTGCCCGGCGCGCAGCCTTCCGGCATCGGCAGCTGAACGACCTTGCGACCCTTCTCGCGCATCGCCGCGATGTGCACGTCGATGCCACGCTTCGCGTCCGCGTCGATCACCGGACCGACGTCGATCGACAGACGATCCGGATTGCCCACCGCCAGTTCGCCCATCGCACCCGTCAGCATTTCGAGCGTGCGATCGGCGATGTCGTCCTGTAGACAGAGAACGCGCAGCGCGGAACACCGTTGACCGGCCGAGTCGAAAGACGACTGCAGCACGTCCGCGACCACCTGCTCGGCGAGCGCCGACGAATCGACGATCATCGCGTTCTGGCCGCCGGTTTCCGCGATCAGCGGAATCGGCTTTCCGTCGGCGTCCAATCTGGAGGACAGCGTCTTGTTGATCAGGCGCGCGACTTCCGTCGAGCCGGTGAACATCACGGCGCGCGTGCGCGCATCGGCCACCAGCGCGGCGCCGACCGTTTCGCCGTCACCCGGCAGCAGTTGCACGGCCCCCGCCGGCACGCCCGCCTCGCGCAGGATGCGAACGGCTTGCGCGGCGATCAGCGGCGTCTGCTCGGCAGGCTTGGCGAGCACGGTATTGCCGGCGGCGAGCGCCGCGGCCACCTGCCCCATGAAAATCGCCAGCGGGAAGTTCCACGGGCTGATACACACGACCGGACCGAGCGGGCGATGCGTATCGTTCGAGAACTCGGTGCGAATCTGCGTCGAGTAGTAGCGCAGGAAGTCGATCGCTTCGCGGATCTCCGCCACGGCGTTCGGCAGCGACTTGCCTGCCTCACGCACGACCAGGCCCATCAGCGTATGCATCTGCGCCTCGAGGAGATCGGCGGCGCGCGCGAGACAATCGGCGCGCGCTTCGACCGGCGTCGCCTGCCAGATCGGCGCGGCGGCGACAGCGTGCGACAGCGCGGCGCTCACGTGCTCGGGCGTGGCTTCGACAACCGTGCCGACGAGGTCACGATGATCGGCCGGATTGCGCACGTCGCGCGCAGCGCCACCGGTGATTTCATCGCTTTCGAGCATCGGCGCCGCGCGCCACGGATGATGCGCACTCGCCAGCAATGCCGACGACAGCGACGCCAGCCGATGTTCGTTCGACAGGTCGAGGCCCATCGAATTGGCACGCTCCGCGCCAAACAGGTTGCGCGGCAGCGGGATCTTCGCGTGCGGTGCGCCAGGCGGCACGATCTTCGACGCTTCCTCGACCGGATCGGCGATCAGGTCGTTGATGGGCACGGTTTCGTCGGCGATGCGGTTCACGAACGACGTGTTCGCACCGTTCTCCAGCAAACGGCGCACGAGGTACGCGAGCAGCGTTTCGTGCGTGCCGACCGGCGCGTACACGCGGCACGGACGGTTCAGCTTGTCGCGGCCGGTGACTTCTTCATACAGCGGCTCGCCCATGCCGTGCAGGCACTGGAACTCGTACTGGCCAGGATAGTAGTTCTGGCCCGCGAGGTGATAGATCGCCGACAGCGTATGCGCGTTGTGTGTAGCGAACTGCGGATAGACCGCGTCGGGCGCGCCGAGCAGCTTCTTCGCGCAGGCGAGGTACGACACGTCCGTGTAGATCTTGCGGGTGTACACCGGATAGCCTTCGAGGCCATCCACCTGGGCACGCTTGATTTCCGTATCCCAGTACGCGCCCTTCACCAGCCGGACCATGATGCGATGGCGGCTGCGGCGCGCTAGATCGATCAGGTAATCGATCACGAACGGGCAGCGCTTCTGGTAGCCCTGCACGACAAAACCGATACCGTTCCAGCCGGCCAGCTCCGGATCGAAGCACAGCGCTTCCAGTAGATCGAGCGAAATTTCGAGGCGGTCGGCTTCTTCGGCGTCGATGTTCAGGCCGATGTCGTAGCGACGCGCGAGGATCGCGAGCGAGCGCACACGCGGCAGCAGCTCGTTCATCGTGCGTTCCTGCTGCGAGCGCGAATATCGTGCATGCAGCGCCGACAGCTTGATCGAGATGCCCGGGCCTTCGTAGATACCGCGGCCGCCCGCGGCCTTGCCGATCGCGTGGATCGCCTGCTCGTACGACGCGTAGTAGCGCTGTGCGTCGGCTTCGGTTGTCGCGGCCTCGCCGAGCATGTCGTACGAATAGCGGAAGCCGCGTGCTTCGTACTTGCGGCTGTTTGCGAGTGCTTCGGAGATGTTCTCGCCGGTGACGAACTGCTCGCCCATGAGGCGCATCGCCATGTCGACACCCTTTCTGATCAACGGCTCGCCGCCCTTGCCGATCAGACGCGTGAGCGCCGACGAAAGCCCCGTTTCGCTATTGGTCGTCACCAGCTTGCCGGTGATCATCAAGCCCCACGTCGCAGCGTTGACGAACAGCGACGGCGCCTGGCCCACATGGGATTTCCAGTCGCCCTTGCTGATCTTGTCGCGGATCAGCGCATCGCGGGTCGCACGATCCGGAATGCGCAGCAGCGCTTCGGCGAGACACATCAGCGCGACGCCCTCCTGGCTCGACAGCGAGAATTCGTGGATCAGCCCTTCGACGCCGCCACCCTTGCTCTTGGCGCGCAGCGTCTCGACGAGCTTCGCGGCCATCGCCTGCACGTCGCCCGCGAGATTCGCCGGCAGACGCGCCTGACCGAGCAGGAACGGCAAACATTCCGGCTCCGGCCGGCGATACGCCGCCGTGATCGCCGCACGCAGCACCGATTGCGGCTGCACGTTCTGGGCGAATTCGAGGAACGGATGCGACGCACCTTCTTCGTCCGACTCGACGGCCGCGCCGTCGGCCAGATCGGCCGAGCCGCTCAGACCCGAGAGTTCAGCGGGCAGTTGGCCATGTTCGATCTTTTCGAGGTACGCGAAGATGGCCTGCTTGATCAGCCAGTGCGGCGTGCGCTCGAGGCGCGTGGCGGCTTCTTTCAGCCGGGAACGGAGGAGGTCGTCGACTTTGACGCCAAGAGTAGTGCTCGCCATGTTTCCTTCGAATGCCGATTGACATCGGCGAAAAGACTAGAAAGTTGGCCGAATCGTACGCCTCCCAATAAAAAGGTGCAACCGCATTCGGAGACAGGTTGCACCCTTCGTCGGGCCTTACGCGGCGGGGGTTTGCGCCGCTCGGCGCGGCGCGGGCCGCGCCCGGTTGCGATCGGTATTTTCCCTGGGAATAATCTTTTCGCCCATACCCTTATCGAATCGCCGCTCGCGCCGATATACAGTCATGCACCCGGGACCAGGTGCGCGACGAAAAGGCGGGCGAAATGGAAAAGTGGCTGGTGGTGAGCGGAATCTGGATGATGTGCGCGCTGTGCGCCGTCTTTTTTATCCGCGGCGCGTCCTGTTCGGCGGCGAAGGAGATGGAACCCGCGCGCATCAACACGGGGACGGAGAGTCCGGCGAAGGATATGTCCTGAGCGGTGTCTGCGTCGGGGCGGGATGTGCCCCTGTGTTGCCGCGCACCAGGCGGCGAGTGTGAGCTGGCTGCGCGAACGCGCGAGCCAGCGCGAGATCAGTCAGTTGGGGTGAACTGGCTGCAGCTGTCGTCGGGCGAAACAAGCCGGTCGTGCAGACGACACAGCCTGCTCGCCGCGACACTGGCGCCAAACCCTGAACCGAGTACCGCGAGGCCAGGAATGCTCTGCTCCAGCGAATGTCGATCGTCTGCGCGGTGCCGGCACCCCGCGCAGCAGGGACGGCACGCGGCAAGGAACGCCGCGGTGTCTTCGATGCCGCGCGAGACCGTGCTCACGATCCCTGCCCCAGGCTATTCCAGTACGACGCGAACACGTGCGCGGACAGCACGTAGCCGATGGCAATATTGACCACCACGCCCGCCGTGAACGCGAGGAACGGCTTGATGCCAGTGGCCGTCAGCGAGCGCACGCGTGTCGTGAGCCCAATGCTGAAGAAGCAGAAGATGAACGCCCACGTACGCAGCGCGGTAATCGGTGCGACGAATTCCGGCGTGACGACCTTGCGGTAGTCTGCGAGCGAATAGTGGCTCGCGATCCATGTCACGAGCGCCGACGCGATCACAAAACCAATCACGAACTTCGGGAAGCGTGCCCAGATTTCGCCCGCGTTCGCTTTCGCCTTGACGCCGCTGTCTTCGGTTTCCCAGCGCGTCGTCGCGACGATGGCCAGCAGGAACGCCCAGATGCCGATCCAGATATCGCGGCCCACCACCTTCATCAGCGTGAACGCCTGGAGCGACGCCTCAGGCGCGCCGGCAATCGCGCCCGCCGCGCTCTTCGCAAAGTCGCCGTAAGCCTGCGCCGCGGCGATACCCGCCGCATCGGCAAACTCTGACGTGCCGATCCATGCGCCGGCCACGCCCGTCGACAATCCGAGCGAGCGCGACGCGAACGGCAAGACGAAGATCATCACGATCGCCCACAGAATCACGAGGGTGATCGCCACCGATGCCTGCTCGCGCTTCGCACGCACCGCACCGGCAATCGCAATCGCCGCCGATACGCCGCAGACGGCGCCGCCTACACCGAGCACGGCGGCGAAGCGCTTGTCGAGACCGAATGCCGTGGCGGAAAAGAAGATGACGAAGAACGTGACCAACGACACGATGGTCGCCTGCCCGACCGCGACAGGTCCGGCCCACACCAGCAGCGTGAAGGGCAAGGTTGCACCGAGCAGCACGATACCGACCTTGATGTAGAACTCGACGCGCAAGCCCGCTGAAAACCATTCCGGCAAGCGGAACACGTTCGAGATGACGAGTCCGAGCGCCAGCGCAACCAGCGGCGGCTCCAGGTTGTACTTCGCCGCGTTCACCCACGCCCCAAGATGGAAGATCAACACCGACGCGATGAAGAGGATCAGGAACGACGGCAGGAAATGCGCGACCTTCTGTCGGAGCGCCACGAGGCTCACGCCGAACAGCACGGCGAACACGAGGAAAAGCGCGACGTAGTTCGGCAGGTGTTTGACGAAATCCGCGCCCGCCGCGCCGATGCTCGACCATTTGGCGGGCGCCACTGCGAGCCATTTGATACTGCTGCCCGAGGCGAACAGCGCCCAGGCGATCACAATGACCAGCAGGCCGACCCAGACTGCCCACCAGTCTTCAGTTGAAAAGAGACCGCCGCCACGGTGCGTGACGTGGGCGCCGCGATCTTTGTCTGTGTTGGCTGGATGCCCGCCTGACGGCAAGCTGTGGTTGGTATCGCTCATCGCAAGGCCCCGGAAGTTGAGGTGCGTCGGCGCGAAGATGTTGGTCGGATTGAGATTGTTGTGAAAAGCCGCGCCGATCCGGCGAAATATAGTCGAGCGGATGAGGAAAACGAAACGACCTTTCGCTCTATCTTTATGACTTAAAAGGATTTACGAGCCCGATCGCATCAGATATCGAGCGGATCGACTTCGAGGTTCCAGCGCAGCACCCCTTTGAGCGTGCGCAACATGGGTTGCCAGGCGTGCAAGGTCGCCTGCAGCGCGGCTCGCGAAGCGCTTTCGATCAACAGCTGCGCGCGGTGCACGTGCATCACCTTGACGATCGTCAGCGGCACGGCGTCATACACCGTCACACGTTCGGCCGCCGGAATCTCTGACAGAACGGCCGCCGCCTGCTGGAGGAACGCCAGCGCAGCCTCGAGCGTGCGGCCTTCGGCGCGCAACAGCGCCTGATAGACGAAGGGCGGCAGATGGGCATCGCGGCGTTCTGCGAGTTGTGACTTCGCGAAGCCGACGTAATCGTGCCGGGCCAACGCGTGATACAGCGCGTGACGCGGATAGCGCGTCTGCACCAGCACGTCTCCCGGCAGCCCGGCGCGGCCAGCGCGACCGCTCACCTGCATCAGCTGCGCGAAGAGCCGCTCGCTCGCCCGGAAGTCGTGCGAGAACAGCGCCGTGTCGGCATTGAGCACACCGACCAGCGACACGCGCTGGAAATCATGCCCTTTCGCAATCATCTGCGTGCCGACAAGGATGTCGACTTCGCCCGCGTGCACGTCCGAAAAAAGCGCCTGCGCACTGCCCTTGCGCCGGGTGCTGTCGGCATCGATGCGCAGCACGCGTGCACCCGGAACCGCCGCGGCGAGCGTTTCTTCGACGCGCTGGGTGCCGCGTCCGAGCGGCGCGATATCGACGTTGCCGCAATCCGGACACGAGCGCGGAATGCGCGACTCCCATCCGCAGTGATGGCAGCGCATCGCGCGCTCCGGCTTGTGCAGCACGACGTACGCGCTGCAACGCGGACAGCCGGCCACCCAGCCGCAGGCGTCGCACGACAGCACGGGCGCGTAGCCGCGCCGGTTGAGAAACACGAGGCTTTGTTCGCCGCGCTCGAGACGCGTTTTCAGCGCCGCAATAAGTGGCCCGGACAAGCCATCCACCGACGCGCGCCCGCGCCGGTGCTCCTCTTCCAGATCGATGAGCTTGATCGCAGGCAGCACGGCTTCGGCCACGGCGCGGCGCGACAGCGTGAGCCGCGTGTAGCGGCCCTGATCGGCCTGCCACCAGCTTTCCAGCGACGGCGTCGCCGAGCCGAGCACGACCGGAATGCCAAGCTGCTTGGCGCGCCAGATCGCGAGATCGCGCGCTGAATAGCGCAACCCTTCCTGCTGCTTGTAGGCCGGATCGTGTTCTTCATCGACGACGATCATCGCCAGCTTCGGCAGCGACGCCAGCACCGCGAGCCGGGTGCCCAGCACGATGCGCGCGCGGCCCGCGTGCGCGGCGAACCAGTGCCGCGCGCGCTCGCCTTCGGCAAGGCCGCTGTGCAGCGTGACGATCGCGACACCGTCGAGCGCCGCAAAGCGGGCGCGGAACGCGGCCTCGAATTGCGGTGTGAGGTTGATTTCCGGAACGAGGACGAGCGCCTGGGCGTCCGGTTGCGCCGCGAGCAGTTCGGCCAGCGCGCGCAGATACACCTCGGTCTTGCCGCTGCCCGTTACGCCATGCAGCAGAAAGGGAGCGAAGCCGTCAGCGGCGCCGATCGCCTCGACGGCAGCGGTCTGCTCTTCGGTAAGCGTGGGCAGCGTTACGGCCGATGATTCTTTGGCCCCAGCTTCGCGCACATCGGCCGCTTCGATGACGTCGAGCGCGACCCAGCCTTGCTCCTGCCACGAATCGAGCGTCGCAATCGCCTTGGGGTGAAGGGCACGGGCGTCGGCGGCCAGGAGCGAGCCGGCTTCGATGACGGCATCTGCAAGACGGCGCAGCGCGTGCGCTCTTGCCGGTATCGCGCCGGGTAACGCCTCCCGTCCAGCGGGCAACAACCGGTAGCGCTCCTCCGGCGCGAGCAGGCGGCTCCAGCGCGCGGCATCGCGCAACGCCTGCGGCAAGCCGGGCAACGCCACCTCACCGAGGCTGCGCTGGTAATAATCCGCGGCGAATGCCGCGAGTGCGAGCCACTCCGCCGACAGTGGCGGACAGGCGGAGCAGACAGCATTGACCGCCCGGACGCGCTCGGCCGGCACGTCGCTCTGGGCGGTCACGTCGCAAACGAGCCCAACCATGTCCCGCTTGCCGAACGGCACACTGACAAGCATGCCAGGCACTGGCGGCGGGACGACGTCACACCGGTAGTCGAAGAGGGTCGGCAGTGGGTGATCCAGCGCGACGCGGACAAAGACACTGTTCAAGTTGCTACCGCTCCGGAATGGCAAAAGACCGGTGACCCCCACGGGGCAGGACGGCCAGCGTCGAAGTTAAAGTAAAACTTCGCTTTCCACGCCAGGTTTTTGATTCCGCTGAACAATTGCAATGGGCTCGAACGCCTGTGGATAACTTTGTTGAGAACTCTGCGTGGATGGCCGGAAAACCGCGCCGCGCCGTCGTTCTGTGGGTTTCCGCACATTTCCCGGAGAGTCGCCAGAAGCCTTGCCAGTCAAGGCGCAGAACGAATGCGCATGCAACTTGCGGGCACAAAACAGTGTTGCCACCCTCTACTGCGCCGCAACGAGACGAATGTGCATAAGTCAAGTCTTGACAACTGCAGGAAGGCCGCACGACGGCCCCTTTACCCGCTTTTCATCCTTAGGCCGAGAGCCCAGTTCACCGCAGTGCAACAAATTTGTCACGTCGGGGAAGCGGGTGCGGAGAGGTGGCCGGCACGAATCGCGCGGCTGTGGCGATGCACTTCATCGACCAGTTCGGCGACATGCTCCGGCGGCGTAAACTGCGAGATTCCGTGGCCCAGGTTGAACACATGGCCTGGGTGGTTGCCGTAGCTGTCGAGCACGGCGCGCGCCTCGATGCGAATCGTCGACGGCGGCGCGAACAGTACCGACGGGTCGATATTGCCTTGCAGCGCAACCTTGCCGGCCACACGCTCGCGCGCCTTCGCGAGATTCACCGTCCAGTCGAGCCCAACGGCATCGACCCCAGTCGCGGCGATTTCTTCGAGCCACAGGCCCCCGCCCTTCGTGAAGGTGATCACGGGCACCTTTACGCCATCGTGTTCGCGCTTGAGCTGCGCGACAACCTGCTGGATGTAGTGCAGCGAGAAACGCTGATAGATTCCGTCGGCAAGCGCGCCGCCCCATGTATCGAAAATCATCACAGCCTGCGCGCCGGCTTCGATCTGGGCGTTCAGATAGGCGGCAACGGCCTTCGCGTTCACGTCAAGGATGCGATGCATCAGATCCGGACGCGCGTACAGCATCGATTTCACCGTGCGGAAGTCGTCCGAGCCGCCGCCTTCGACCATATAGCACGCGAGCGTCCACGGGCTGCCCGAGAAGCCGATGAGCGGCACGCGCTGGCGGCCCTGGGCATCGATCAGCGAGCGGCGGATCTGGCTGACGGCGTCGGTGACGTAGCGCAGCGTAGCATCGATGTCCGGCACCGCGAGGCGCGCGACGTCGTCTTCCGTGCGGACCGGGCGCGCGAATTTCGGACCTTCGCCGACCTGAAAATCGAGGCCGAGACCCATCGCGTCGGGAATGGTCAGGATGTCGGAAAACAGGATCGCTGCGTCGAGCGGATAGCGATCGAGCGGCTGCAACGTGACTTCCGTCGCGTAATCGGGATTCTTCGCGAGGCCGAGAAAGCTGCCCGCGCGACTACGCGCGGCGTTGTACTCCGGCAGGTAGCGGCCCGCCTGGCGCATCAGCCAGATCGGCGTGTACTCGGTCGGCTGGCGCATGAGCGCGCGCAGGAAGGTGTCGTTCAGGAGAGTATTGACCACGTTGCGGGCGACTGAAGGCAAAGGGGTATTTTACCGGACGCCGCTGCCGGCATCGTGCTCGATGCTGGCAATAAACGCTGTGCGGTTTTGCGGTGCCGCGGTGAAACCGTTCGACGCGGCGCGAGTTCGCCATGTTGGGAATCCGGCCTTACCTGACTTATCAAGCCCGGATTACCGGACTAGGATCAGCGGCCATACCAGTCAATAAACCGCGTTCAAGGAGACCTGATGAAGAAAGCCGCACTTGCATTGCTCGGCGCCCTGCTCTGCGCCGGCGCTGCCCACGCCCAGACGGCCAGCCCCGCGAGCGCGCCCGCATCGCGCCTCGACGAAGTCATCGCGAGCGGCACACTGCGCGCCTGCACGACCGGCGACTACAAGCCGTACTCGCTCTACAAGCCGGACGGCCAGTTCGAAGGCATCGATATCGACATGGCCGAGTCGCTCGCGCACTCGCTAGGCGTTAAGGCGGAGTTCGTCAAAACGTCGTGGTCGAACCTGATGAACGACTTCGTCGCTAAATGCGACATCGGGATCGGCGGCGTATCGACCACGCTCGACCGGCAAAAGCGTGCGTTCTTCACCGAGGCATACATGATCGACGGCAAAACGCCGATCGTACGGTGTGACGACGTCAGCAAGTACCAGACCGTCGCGCAGATCGACCAGCCATCCACGCGCGTCATCGTCAATCCGGGCGGCACCAACGAGAAATTCGCCAGGCAGTTTTTCCCGCACGCGAACCTGACGGTCTATCCGGACAACGTGACGGTGTTCAAACAGATTCTTGCGGGCAAGGCCGACGTGATGGTCACGGATGCATCGGAAACCCTGCTGCAACAGAAGCTGAATCCGGGCCTGTGCTCGGTTCATCCGGACAAGCCGTTCCAGTACGGCGAAAAGGCATGGCTGGTGCCGCGCGGCGACGTGGCCTTCCAGCAGTATGTCGACCAGTGGCTGCACCTGGCGCGCGCAACCGGCGAGTATCAGGCGATCCAGGACAAATGGCTGAAGTAAGGCAGGCGCCCGTGCCGCAGGGATAAGGCGCGAGCGGGTTCGTCAGGGCCGCGGAATACGCGGCGCCGACGAATCCAGGTGGTGGGTGGCACCGAGAATACGCGCGTGCTCAATCTTCACGCACAGGTCCATCGCGACATCGAGGCCCGCCGCCTCGGCGTGTTCGGCGGCAACGTAGTTGATCACGCCGAGTTGCAGCCACAGCGACCGTGCCTTGATCCGGACGGCCTCGTCGGCGACCGGCAGCACTTCTTCTGGCCGGCGAAATACATTCACCAGACCGATCGACAACCCTTCCTCGGCCAGCGCTTCCACCGCTTCGGTGAGCGTCGCGAAGCAGCGTTCGCCCAGCACGCCGGCGGTGTCGTTGGAGTAGGCGGGATTGATCGGCACAATCCTGTAACCGCGCGACTGCATGTAAGCCGATACCGAATAGCTCGGGCGATGCGGCCGTTTCGACAATCCAACCACCGCAATCACGCGATCGCGTTCGAGGATGCGCTGCAACGTGGCACGTTCGTTCATCGTGAGCGTCTCGTAGTTAGGGCCGTAACCGCGCCCGCGTGAATCCCCATTCGACTGGGTTCCAGGCGGTTTCGAGTGCGGTTTTTTCTTATAACTTTACCGCCGAAAACAGCGCAGTATGCATCAGGTCAGCCGCCCACTGTGGGGCGGCGCGAGAGGTGTTTTGGTTCGGTAAGAATTGCGCGCAACCGGTTTCCGATCGGAAAGAAATCCCGCAGAGCCTTATCTGGCGGACGTTACAACCTGAAACACTTTGTTACCGCGCTACTAGAGTAATTCGCCCACAATGCCCTTCAACGGTTTCAACACGGATGTGGCTGGGTGCGTAGTGTGAGCGGATACGATGCACCACGCCGGTCGGCTATGGCCGAAGCCCTGACAAGGGGCATCCCTGCTGGGGCCGTGGCCGGCGCTGCTACCAGCATGGCGTCGTCCCAGTCGGTTCCTTCATTGGTCTCCTCGCGCTAACCCCGTAGCGTGTGGTTTTTAGCGGGCTCCAGGCCCGCTTTTTTTTCGCCTCGCCAAACGTTTGCAAGCCGGGTTTGCCGCTCCCACAAGGCACCGGTTTTTTCTGCGAGCGTTTGCCGTCCCCAGCTGTTGAGAGAGCTCTGTGCGCGATGCGCACAGAGCCTCGTCATACTCACGCGGTTTTCTGCTCAGTTACCTTCAGCTCATTGATCATGCGCTCACGCATGACGAACTTCTGCACCTTACCGGTCACAGTCATGGGGAGTTCGTCGACAAAGCGGATGTGCTTCGGCACCTTGTAGTGTGCAATCTGCCCACGGCAAAACTCCTGTATTTCCTCGGCAGTCGCCCGCTCGCCCTGACGTAGCACGATCCACGCGCACACTTCCTCACCGTACTTCGCGTCCGGCACGCCAAACACCTGAACACTCTGGATCTTCGGATGGCGAAACAGAAATTCCTCGATCTCGCGCGGATAGATATTTTCCCCACCACGAATCAACATGTCCTTCAGGCGACCGACGATATTGCAGTAACCCTCGGCGTCGATCGTCGCCAGGTCGCCGGTGTGCATCCAGCCGTCGATGATGCTCTCGCGCGTCTTCGCCTCGTCGCCCCAGTAGCCCTGCATGACCGAGTAGCCTCTGGTGCACAACTCCCCCGTCTCTCCAACGGGAACGACGTCGCCCAGTGCATCGACGATCTTCACCTCGAGATGGGGCTGGATGCGGCCGACCGTCGTCGTGCGCTTGTCGAGCGGGTCCGTAGTCGAACTCTGGAACGACACGGGGCTTGTCTCCGTCATGCCGTACGCGATCGTGATCTCCGCGAGGTGCATCTTCGATACGACCTTTTTCATCGTCTCGATCGGGCACGGTGAGCCAGCCATGATGCCCGTGCGCAAACGCGTGAGATCAAAGGAAGCGAAATCCGGATGGTCGAGTTCGGCGATGAACATGGTCGGCACGCCGTGCAGCGCCGTGCACTTTTCTTCGGCGACGGCGGCGAGGGTCGCGGCCGGGTCAAACGCCTCACCCGGGAACACCATGTTTGCGCCGACAGACACGGAGGCGAGCACCGCCAGCACCATGCCGAAGCAGTGGTACAGCGGCACCGGAATGCAGAGCCCGTCCTGTTCGGTCAGGCACATCGCCATCGCGATGTAGCGGGCATTGTTCACGACATTGCGATGGGTGAGCGTCGCACCTTTCGGATTGCCCGTCGTGCCGCTCGTAAACTGGATGTTGATCGGGTCGTTCGGCGAAAGTGTGGCGCCAATCGTATCGAGCTTCGCGACGTCGAGTGTCACACGACCTTGCTCGATCACGTCGGAAAACGTCAGCATCCCCGGCGTTTCGGTGTCGCACATACGGATGACGATCCGCAGATCTGGCAGGCGCGCCGCATGCAGATCACCGGGGGCATGCGTTGCCAGCTCGGGAGCGAGCTCCTTCAGCATCTCCAGATACATCGACGTCTTGAAGCGCTCTGCCGCAATGATCGCCTTGCAACCCACCTTGTTCAGCGCGTATTCAAGTTCGGCAAGCCGGTAGGCTGGATTGATGTTGACGAGCACCGCGCCGATACGCGCAGTCGCAAACTGTGTCAGAAGCCATTCCACCCGGTTCGGCGACCAGATCCCGACCCGGTCGCCAGTCTGAATGCCAAGCGCAAGCAGGCCCGCAGCGAACACGTCGACTTCGTCGGCGAACTCCTTCCATGTCCAGCGAATGCCCTGCTCGCGAAACACCACAGCGGGTCTGTCCGGAAAGCGCTGCGCGGTATCCAGCAGAAACTGCCCGACGGTTGCCTCGCTGAGCGGAATCTCCGTCGAGCCACGTACGTACGAGAGGCCGTCCTTCGGTTCGATGAGGGCGCCCTCGCCTCCAGCTTGCGTTGCCATGGTGTCGTCTCCGTGAGCGGAACGTCGCTCTATTGAAATGAATTTGAAACCGATTGTGCCATCGGCCTGTGACCGGAGGGCATCAAGTCTTACCCGCAGCATAGGCGCTGCACCTGACACGTGATTTTGCTGACCTTTCCGTAAACGTCAAGTTCAGATCAAAAAAAAGCAGCCCGCAAGGGCTGCCTTTCTCTTCAACTTTCGCGGCGGCAGATTTAGCGCTGACCGCGCAGCTTGCGCAGACGCTGGATTGCAGCGAGTTGAGCCGTCGCGTAGGCGAGTTCCGCTTGCGCAGTCGCGTACTCGAGGTTCGAACCCGTGTTCTGCAGCGCTTCTTCCGCACGCTTGCGAGCCGCTTCGGCCTTGGCTTCGTCGAGATCCTTGCCGCGGATTGCCGTGTCGGCCAGAACCGTCACTGCACCCGGCTGAATTTCGAGAATGCCACCGGCGACGAACACAAACTCTTCTTCGCCGTTTTCAGCTTCGATGCGCACCGCACCAGGACGAATCCGCGTGATGAGCGGCGTGTGGCCAGGCAGAATGCCAAGCTCACCCGCTTCGCCCGGGAGCGCGACGAATTTCGCCTGGCCCGAGAAGATCTCCTCTTCCGCGCTGACGACGTCTACTTTAATGGTTGCCATATCGACTCCTGGTTGAGCGTATTACGAGGGCGCCGGGTTTGCACAACGCGCTACCATTTGAGTAGCCATCGCGCGCGAGCCCGGCGCCCGCTTCGTTACACCCGACCTTTACTGGATCTTCTTGGCCTTTTCGAAGGCTTCGTCGATCGTGCCGACCATGTAGAAGGCCTGTTCCGGCAGATGATCGCACTCACCTTCGACGATCATCTTGAAGCCGCGGATCGTTTCCTTCAGCGGCACGTACTTGCCCGGCGAGCCCGTGAACACTTCAGCAACGTGGAACGGCTGCGACAGGAAACGCTGGATCTTACGAGCGCGTGCGACCAGCAGCTTGTCTTCTGGCGACAGTTCGTCCATACCCAGAATCGCGATAATGTCGCGCAGTTCCTTGTAACGCTGCAGCGTTTGCTGCACGCTGCGCGTGATCGAGTAGTGCTCTTCGCCGATCACGTTCGGGTCGATCTGACGCGAGGTCGAATCGAGCGGGTCGACTGCCGGGTAGATACCGAGCGATGCGATGTCACGCGACAACACAACGGTTGCGTCAAGGTGGCCGAAGGTCGTAGCCGGCGACGGGTCGGTCAAGTCATCCGCAGGGACGTACACAGCCTGCACCGACGTGATCGAGCCAGTCTTGGTCGACGTAATACGCTCTTGCAGCTTGCCCATTTCTTCAGCCAGCGTCGGCTGATAGCCCACTGCCGACGGCATACGGCCGAGCAGTGCCGACACTTCGGTACCGGCCAGCGTGAAACGGTAGATGTTGTCGACGAAGAACAGCACGTCGAGGCCTTCGTCACGGAAGTGCTCAGCCATTGTCAGACCGGTCAGCGCGACGCGCAGACGGTTGCCCGGCGGCTCGTTCATCTGGCCGTACACCAGCGCGACCTTGTCGAGAACGTTCGAGTCCTTCATTTCATGATAGAAGTCGTTCCCTTCACGGGTACGCTCGCCAACACCGGCGAACACGGAGTAACCGCCGTGTTCCTTCGCGATGTTATTGATGAGTTCCATCATGTTCACGGTCTTGCCGACGCCTGCACCGCCGAACAGACCGACCTTGCCGCCCTTCGCGAACGGGCAGATCAGGTCGATGACCTTGATGCCGGTTTCGAGCAGTTCGGTCGACGGCGACAGTTCGTCGAAGGCCGGAGCCTTCTGGTGAATGCCGCGCACGACGTCCGAGTTGATCGGACCGGCTTCGTCGATCGGACGGCCCAGCACGTCCATGATCCGGCCGAGGGTCGGCTTGCCGACCGGCACGCTGATCGGATTGCCGGTGTTCTTCACCACCGTGCCACGGCGCAGACCGTCCGAAGCACCCAGACAGATGGTACGGACAACGCCGTCGCCCAGCTGCTGCTGGACTTCGAGGGTCAGTTCCGAACCTTCGAGAATGAGCGCGTCGTAGATCTTCGGCATGGTTTCACGCGGGAATTCCACGTCGATCACCGCGCCGATGCACTGTACGATCTTGCCTTCTACCAAAGCAGTAGTACTCATCGCATTTCCTTTAGATACTCAATTCTTCACTCGCGCAAGGGCGCAGTTTCGGTGGACTCGCCAGTAGGCGCATGCCCGCATGCTCAGACCGTCACGGTCAGACTGCTGCGGCGCCACCGACGATTTCCGACAGTTCCTTCGTGATCGCGGCCTGGCGGCTCTTGTTGTAGACGAGCTGCAGTTCGTTGATGACCGTCTTCGCGTTGTCCGAAGCGGCCTTCATCGCGACCATCCGTGCCGACTGCTCCGATGCCATGTTTTCCGCGACGGCCTGATAGACCAGCGCTTCGACATAACGCACGAGCAGTTCATCCACCACTGCCTGTGCGTCCGGCTCGTATATGTAGTCCCACGACGTCTTCGGCGTAGCTTCGCCGACGGCTTCGTCTTTGCGCTCGAAGTCTGCTGCCGACAGCGGCAGCAGTTGCTCGATCACCGGCTCCTGCTTCATCGTGTTGATGAAGCGCGTGTACGCGAGGTACACCGCGGAAATCTTGCCTTCCGAGTACAGGTCGAGCTGCACCTTCACAGCGCCGATCAGCCTTTCGAGGTGCGGCGTATCGCCCAGCTGCACGACGTCGGACACCACATTCGCACGCAGACGGTTCAGAAAACCGAGGCCCCTCGAGCCGATTGCCGTTGCTTCGACCGTCTTGCCGGCAGCTTCGAGCTCCTTCAGCCTCTGGAGCGAAGCGCGCAGCACGTTCGTGTTCATGCCGCCACACAGCCCCTTGTCTGTCGTGACAAGGATGAGGCCTGCCTTCTTCGCGTCGTCGTTCGCCACCATGAATGGGTGGCGATACTCGGAGTTCGCCAGGCTCATGTGCGCGGCGATGTCGCGGACCTTGTCGGCATACGGGCGAGCAGCGCGCATGCGCTCCTGAGCGCGGCGCATCTTCGATGCGGCCACCATCTCCATCGCTTTCGTGATCTTTCGCGTGTTTTGCACGCTCTTGATCTTGCCGCGAATTTCCTTCATTCCAGCCATTGCTTGCTCCTTGATCGAAGCAGCGCGGGGGCATTTGCATGCGGCCCGCGCCGCTTCAAGGTCCGTTTATGCCTTGCGGGTCACTCGCGGATCAGTAAGCGCCGGACTTCTTGAAGTTCTTGAGGGCCGTATGCAGCAGTCCCTCGTCGTCCTTCGACAAGTCCTTGTTGTCTTCGATGCGCTTGATCAGGTCAGCGTGGCTCGACTTCAGGAACTCGCGCAGGCCCTTCTCGAACGGCAGAACCTGGGAGACTTCGAGGTCGTCGAGGTAGCCGTTGTTTGCGGCGAACAGCGCGACAGCCAGTTCCCACACCTGCAGCGGCTGATATTGCGGCTGCTTGAGCAGTTCCGTCACGCGGCGACCGCGCTCCAGCTGCTTGCGGGTCGCTTCGTCGAGGTCCGAAGCGAACTGCGCGAATGCCGCGAGTTCACGGTACTGTGCGAGGTCGGTACGAATACCGCCCGACAGCTTCTTCACGACCTTCGTCTGTGCCGCACCACCAACGCGCGACACCGACACACCAGCGTTAATAGCCGGGCGGATACCTGCGTTGAAAAGGTCGGTTTCCAGGAAAATCTGGCCGTCGGTAATCGAGATCACGTTCGTCGGAACGAATGCGGTCACGTCGCCTGCCTGCGTTTCGATGACCGGCAGTGCCGTCAGCGAGCCGCTCTTGCCCTTGACTTCGCCGTTCGTGAACTTCTCGACGTATTCTTCCGACACGCGAGCAGCACGCTCGAGCAGACGCGAGTGCAGATAGAACACGTCGCCCGGATAGGCTTCGCGGCCCGGCGGGCGGCGCAGCAGCAGCGAGATCTGACGGTATGCCCAGGCTTGCTTGGTCAAATCGTCGTAAATGATCAGCGCGTCCTGACCACGATCGCGGAAGTATTCGCCCATCGTGCAGCCGGCGTACGGTGCGAGGTACTGCGTCGCAGCCGAGTCCGAAGCCGAAGCCGAGACGACGATCGTGTACTCCAGCGCGCCCGTTTCTTCGAGCTTCCGCACCACATTCATGATCGACGATGCCTTCTGGCCGATCGCAACGTAGATACAGATGAGGTTCTTGCCCTTCTGGTTGATGATCGTATCGACAGCGACTGCGGTCTTGCCGCACTGACGGTCGCCGATGATCAGCTCACGCTGCCCGCGGCCGATCGGCACCATCGCGTCGATCGATTTCAGACCCGTTTGAACCGGTTCCGACACCGACTTACGCCAGATCACCCCCGGAGCAATCTTTTCGATTGCGTCGCTCATCTTCGCGTTGATCGGGCCCTTGCCGTCGATCGGATTGCCTAGCGTGTCGACCACGCGGCCGACCAGTTCCGGACCCACCGGCACTTCAAGAATGCGACCCGTCGTCTTGACGATGTCGCCTTCCGAAATGTGTTCGTACTCACCCAGAATCACGGCGCCGACCGAGTCGCGCTCGAGGTTCAGCGCGAGGCCGAAGGTGTTGCCCGGGAATTCGAGCATTTCGCCCTGCATCACTTCCGACAGGCCGTGGATACGCACGATACCGTCGGTCACGGAGATCACGGTGCCCTGGTTGCGAACGTCTGCGCTCGCTTCAAGGCCCTGGATCCGGCTCTTGATCAGTTCGCTGATCTCAGAGGGATTGAGTTGCATTATTCGCTCCTGATAGTCAATTCTGTTGCGTGCCAGCCGCGTAAGCGCTTCAGGCGGTCAAAACCGTCTGCATGCTGGCGAGCCGCGCGCGGACCGAGGTATCGAGCACTTCGTCGCCGATCGTCACGCGCACGCCGCCGATCAGCGACGGGTCGACTTCAACCGTCGGCTTCAGCTTACGCTTGAACTTGCGTTCGAGACTTGCGACGAGGTCGTTCAATTGCGCGCCTTCGAGCGGGAATGCGCTGACGATCAGCACATCGGCCGCCCCTTCGCGGGCATTTTTCAACTCTTCGAACTGCGTGGCGATTTCCGGCAGCAGCTGCAGACGATGATTGTCGACCAGCATCTGCACGAAATTCTTCGCCTGCGCGTTGTCCTTCAGCGGCGACTTCACCGCGGAGAGCAGCAGATCGCTGACCTGCGCGCGGCTTACTTTCGGGCTCGTGGCGACCGACAGCACTTCGGGCAGACGCGCAACCTGTGCCAGCTCCTGCACGAGCGTGGACCAGGCGGCGATGTCACCAGCTTCGGCCACGCCAAACAGCGCTTCTGCGTACGGACGGGCGATGGTTGCAAGTTCGGCCATGATCAGAGCTCGGCTTTCAGTTGATTCAGCAGGTCAGCGTGAGCCGCCTGGTCGACTTCGCGCTTCAGGATCTGCTCGGCGCCCTTCACAGCGAGGACGGCCACTTCGCCGCGCAGCGCTTCACGCGCCTTCACGACCTGCTGCTCGGCGTCGGCCTTGGCCTGCGCAACGATTCGGGCTGCTTCGGCTTGTGCCTGGGCCTTGATTTCATCAGCTACTGATACTGCGCGCTTTTCGGCTTCAGCGATACGTTGCTGACCATCGTTGCGAGCCTGTGCCAGTTCCTGGTCGACGCGCTTATGAGCAGCTTCGAGTTCTGCCTTGCCCTTTTCAGCGGCCGACAGACCATCGGCGATCTTCTTCGCGCGCTCGTCGATGGCGTTGATCAGCGGCGGCCACACGAACTTCATCGTGAACCACGCGAGGATCAGGAACACGACCATTTGCGCAAACAGGGTTGCGTTGAGATTCACGGTGTTTCCTTAAACGTTGCGATATCGGAAATCGAAACGGTAAGGCGCTCATCGATTCTGTCGTCGATCAGCGCCCGAGCACCCGTTCCGCCCTGCGCCCTTATCCGTTATAGGTCAGGCGCAAACTTCCGAGGAACCTCAGCCTGCCAGCTTCGACAGCAGCGGGTTCGCGAACGCAAACAGCATTGCCACACCAACGCCAATCAGGAACGCCGCATCGATCAGACCAGCCAGCAGGAACATCTTGGTTTGCAGCGGGTTCATCAGTTCCGGCTGGCGGGCGCACGCTTCAATATACTTGCCGCCCATCAGGCCGATACCGATACAGGCGCCGATTGCACCCAGGCCGATGATGATGCCGATACCGATGGCGGTCAGACCCTGGATGTTGGCGATGAAAGCTTGCATGATCACTCCTTTGTGAAAAGACTTTGGAACTGGGATTTAATGAAAAGCTGAAAAACTAAAACGATTCTTCTGGTCGACACACCGCGTTAGTGGGTGTCGTGCGCCTGGCCGATGTACACCAGGGTCAGCATCATGAAAATGAACGCTTGCAGCAGGACGATCAGAATGTGGAAGATCGCCCAGACCGTACCCGCGATCACGTGACCGATGAAGCCGAGGACCGTGAGGTCCGCGCCGAAACCCCACATGCTGCCGAGCAGGGCAATCAGCAGGAACAGCAGTTCGCCGGCGTACATGTTGCCGAACAACCGCATGCCGAGCGAAACCGTTTTCGCGACGAACTCGATGATGTTCAGTGCGAGGTTCGGAATCCACAGCAGCGGATGCGCACCGAACGGCGCGGACAGCAGTTCATGCACGAAGCCGCCGGCGCCTTTGATCTTGAAGTTGTAGTAAATCATCAGCACGAACACGCCGAGCGCGATGCCGAGCGTGCCGTTGAGGTCGGCGGTCGGCACGATGCGGTGATGAGGAATGGCTTCGGAGAGACCCAGCCAGCCGATCACGCGACCTGGCAGGTCGACAGGAATGAAGTCGAGGGAGTTCATCAGCGCGACCCAGACGAACACGGTCAGCGCGAGGGGAGCGAT
Source organism: Paraburkholderia sp. GAS448 (assembly GCF_050435685.1). NCBI lineage: Bacteria > Pseudomonadati > Pseudomonadota > Betaproteobacteria > Burkholderiales > Burkholderiaceae > Paraburkholderia > Paraburkholderia sp. GAS448. The sequence goes on along the minus strand of NZ_JBNDKT010000002.1, from coordinate 427,122 downwards.
GAAAACACGGCTGCCGTGAATCATCGCCTTCGATTGATCTTCGACCATCTCGACCAGCATTTCGACTGCGCACTGGAAGCGGCCCGGCACGCCGGACGTCGCCTTGCGGGCAGCGAGATGCAGAATCAGAATGGTGGCCAGACCGCAAACGATCGACCAGAAAAGGGTATCCAGATTCCACACGTGAATGTCGAAAATCGACGTCTGGTGTGCAGTGGAAAAATTCTGCAAGTGGTGCGCGATGTACTCGGACGGATCCAGAGCGCGCGTGCCTTCGCTAGCTGCCATATCGTTAATGCCACCCAAATTGTCGAAAATCGTCTCTGGCCACTCCCGCCGCAATACAGCATTGCGGGAACACGCCAACGCGGATCGTGTCGAATCCGCGTCTCTGATACTGACGCCGTGCGTCAGCCTCTATTCTTTTCTACTTCACCGCCAGGCCAGCGCGATCCAGTACGTCTTCAGCGCGATGAGGTAAGTCACGAGCAGCGGCACCCAGCGTACGTCGTGATACCAGAAAGCGATGGCAACAAACATCGCGATCGTGGCTCCCATCTTGAGCGCTTCGCCGATCATCCAGCTCATCACTGTTTCGGCGCCACTCAGCGTTCTCAGACGTGCCGCGAACATCGCACCGGGCACCCAGCAGATCGCCCCTCCCAGGAATGCGGACAGCGCAGCATCACCCGGCGGCTTGTAGAACAGCCACCACAACAGCGTCGCACCCAGGGACAAAACCATTTGCGCTGCCACGACCCGGAAAGGTGTAACGCGCGATGGACGACTCACGTTCGGACCAAACAGCTTTTCAGCTTCGGCCCGCGTGAGCGGAACGATATTGTTATCTTGCTGCTCGACATCCCACGCATCGTCTTGCATTGCGTGCTGACCGGCGGACGCACCTGAAACGGAGCGTGCTGCGCGGTGTTCGTCGTGCCCTTCGTCCGGCGTCTTATTCGACGATTGAGCCACCATCGCAGTGTTCCGCAGAGTCCTGTTCAGTCCGCGAGCTTACGCAGCGCTTACGGGGTTGCCTAGCAAATAAATCCGGGCGATTGTAAGCGATAGTTGCAGGCAATTCAAGACTTTAAGTCGACCAATAACCCTCGTGAAACGAGCCTCCATGATGCGAAAAGTGGTCGTCTACGGCAGTAGACACTGGAACTGTAAGGCGGTCGCGGCAAGGCGGAATTGGCTGGCTTGAGTGATCTCTTGCGGGGGCTTTTGCGACGTCGTCAGACGCTGTTCACGCGTGTCATAAATGCAACAGAAGCCAGCCACCCACGATGCCGCTCGCGATCCAGAATGGCATCGAAAACAGATGGAATTGCAGCCACATGCCCCGCTCTTTCGAAAGCCGCACGGCGATCAGATTGGCAAGCGAACCAATGGCGATACCGAAACCGCCGACGCTCACACCGAACGCGAGTGCGCGCCAGTCTTTTGTGAACTCGGCGAGCATGATCGCTGCGGGAACGTTGCTGATGCCCTGAGACAGAATCGCACCGGCGGCATACGCGCGCAGCGGCGTCTGGAGCCCGATCTGTCCGATCACCTCCTGCACCCAGGGCAGCGCGGCGACACTGCGCAGTACGATGAACATGAACACGAAGATCAGCAGCAGCAGCCAGTCGATTTTCAGCACGATCTTGCTGCGCCATAGCAGAAAACCGATTCCGACGCCGGCGACTCCGATGCCGGCATGATGCACATCGGCGAGCAGCACAAAGGCGACGAACAGCAGCGCGGCGACGCCAACGAGCGGCCGGTCGACGGGATGCGGCTCCACATCTTTCGACAGATCGAGCGGTTTCGCCCGGAACGCCGCGGCTGTCAGCAAATAAAGCATCACCATCAGCGCGGCGCAAAGCGGGCCAAGCGCCCACACAAAGCGGATGAACGACACCCCGCTTGTTTGCCACAGGAACAGATTCTGCGGGTTGCCAAGAGGCGTCAGGATGGAGCCAGCATTCACCGCAAGCGCGATAAAAATGACGAGGCGGCGGATCGGCAACGGTGTCAGCTTGTGCAGCGAAAGCGTCAGCGGCACGACGACGAAAAGCGCAACGTCATTGGTCAGCAGCGTCGACAGGGCTGCCGCAAGGCCGATCATCAGATAAGCCAGTCCGCGTTCGGACTGAATGCGATGCACGACACGGTGCGCCATCCACATCAGGAATCCTGAAGATTCGACAGCCTTCGTCAATATCAGGAGTCCTGTCAGTGTCAAGACTGTTTGCCAGTCGACCAGCGCCGGCAGCGTAGTCCACGGACGCGGATGCAGGCATTGTAGTGCGATCAGCGCAACGACGAGCACGGATAACACCGGCTCTTTTGCGGCGAAAGCGAGCAGCCCGCGCAGGACTTTTCCAGGCGCCTTGGATGTGCGCTCCGCTACCGGCACGATTGCGGGCGTTCAGGCAGTTGCGTTGCCGCGAAGACGCACAAGGATGCCTTCGAGCGCGTCGAGGTCGCCGAAGTCGACGAGCACCTGCCCTCGCCCACGCCGGCCCAGCTTGATCTTCACCGTGGCTGCGAGGAGATCGGAGAGTTCCTCCTCCAGACGCCGCGTGTCACGACCGCCATCATTGGTCGCGCGCGCCTTCACGGCGGGCGCGGCCTTCGTCGTCGTAGTTACCAGCTTTTCGGTCTCACGCACCGACATCCGCTTGTTGATAACCTGATTCGCGAGCGTGATCTGCGTCGCGCCGTCGACGGCGAGCAGTGCCCGAGCGTGCCCCATGTCGAGATCGCCGGCCAGCAGCATGGTCTGCACAGGCGCCGCGAGATTTAGCAGGCGCAGCAGGTTCGACACCGCGCTACGCGAACGACCCACCGACTCCGCCGCCTGCTCATGCGTGAAATGGAATTCGTCGAGCAGACGCTGGATGCCCTGCGCTTCTTCCAGCGGATTCAGATCCTCGCGCTGGATGTTCTCGATAAGCGCCATGGCCGCGGCGGCCTGGTCCGGCACCTCTTTCACCAGCACCGGCACTTCGTCGAGTCCGGCGAGACGTGCGGCGCGGAACCGACGCTCGCCAGCGATGATTTCGTACATGTCCGCAGATATCGGCCGCACGAGGATCGGTTGCATCAGCCCCTGCGCGCGAATGCTCGCGGCGAGTTCCTGCAATGCGCCTTCATCCATCCGCATACGCGGCTGATACTTTCCGGCCTGCAATTTGTCGAGGGGCAACACGTGGGGCGCGCCGTTGATCTTCACCGCTTCGGTGATATCCGCGCTTCCGCCCAGCAATGCCTCGAGCCCCCGGCCCAATCCCTTCTTTCTAGCCACTGCGTTCATCATGCTTCCTCGATCCGCCTTGAGTGCTGCCTTGTTCGCCACCTTGTTTCCCCACTCTACGTCCCTGTTCGCACGCTACAGCGCCCGCACCCGCTCGATCATTTCCGCACCGAACTGAACGTACGCCTGAGCGCCCCGCGACGCCCTGTCGAATACGACGCCCGGCAAGCCGTAGCTTGGCGCTTCCGCAAGGCGCACATTGCGCGGGATCACGACGTCAAACACCTTGTCACCAAAATGCTCTTTCAGCTGGTCGGAGACCTGCTGTTGCAACGTGATGCGCGGATCAAACATCACGCGCAGCAAGCCAATCACTTTCAAATCGCGGTTCAGGTTCGCGTGCACCTGCTTGATCGTGTTGACGAGATCCGAGAGGCCTTCGAGCGCGAAGTACTCGCACTGCATCGGGATCACCACGCCATGGGCAGCGCACAGGCCGTTGAGCGTCAAAAGGGATAGCGCCGGGGGGCAGTCAATCAGGACAAAGTCGTAGTCACCGGCGACAAGCGCGAGCGCGTCTTTCAGCTGGCGCTCGCGATTCACAACGGTGACCAGCTCTACTTCTGCGCCGGCAAGTTCGCGATTGGCTGGCAATACATCATACGAAACGCCCTCGGGCTTCACGCGTGCATCCGCAACCGTGACGCCGTCCACCAGCACCTCGTACACCGTGTATTCGCATGCGGCCTTGTCGACGCCGCTGCCCATCGTGGCATTGCCCTGCGGATCCAGATCGATGAGCAGGACCCGCTGTCCCTGTGATACGAGGCTCGCGGCGAGATTGACTGCTGTCGTCGTCTTACCGACGCCGCCCTTCTGGTTCGCAACACAGAAGATTTTTGCCATCGTTGGTGTGTCCCTTTTGCTGCTTTGAATGATTGGAATGACGTGACGGTGTCTCTACAGTCAGACGCCCAGCGCTACTTCGACGAGGTGCCGCTCTGCATCGAGCGACGGCACTGTGAGCCGGATAACCTGATTCACGTGCGCGCCGGCCGGTAGCCGCTCTATCTCGCCGTCAGGACGTACACCCTTCATCGCCCAGATCGCACCCTGCTCCGCGACGAGATGACGGGCCAGTGTAACGAAATCCGAGAGCTCTGCGAACGCGCGCGACACGATTACATCGAATTTAGCCGGGACCTCGACCCCGGGCTTCAATGTTTCGACCCGTCCGGTCACGACCGACAGATTCGCGAGACCCAACTCGGCCTTCGCCTGGGACTGAAAGGCGGTTTTCTTATGCACGATGTCGTTCAGCGTGACAGCCCAGTCCGGCAGCACGATGGCGAGGACGATACCAGGCAATCCGCCGCCCGAGCCCACATCGAGCACCGACGAAGGACCACGCCCAGCAAGGTGCGGCACGATCGAGAGGGAATCGAGAATGTGCTGGATCAGCATCTGTCGGAGATCACGGATCGCCGTCAGGTTGTACACCGCGTTCCATTTGGCGAGCAACGCGACATAGTCGAGCAGCTTTTCCTGCTGCTCGATGCCCAGATCGAGGCCAAGTTCGCGTGCGCCCTCGGCCAGCAGTGTGGCCAAAGACTCACGGGTGTCATTCCCACCGAAGCTTCTTTGCCTTGCGGTCATTGGGCCACCGGCGTACTGTCGGTGCCCTTGCCGGCCGGTTTTGTCGAGCGGCGCCCCAGGCCGCGTTTCAAATGAACCATCAGCAACGAAATTGCGGCCGGCGTAATGCCGGAAATACGCGATGCCTGCCCGATCGTCTCCGGCCGGAACTGCGTCAGCTTCTGACGCGCTTCAAACGACAGGCCGCGAACTTCGGCATAGTCCAAACCTTCCGGCAGGCGTGTATTTTCGTGCGCCTCGTTGCGCTCGATTTCGCCCGCTTGACGTTCGATGTAGCCCTGATATTTGACGCCAATCTCGATCTGCTCCTTGATCTGCGCCAATAGAACATTGTCGTCGGCCAAGGCTTCGGTGGGCCCACAGTTTCCCTCGAGCAAACCGCAGACGCCGTCGTACGTGACGCCAGGGCGCCGTAGCAGCTCAGCGAGGCTGTATTCGTGATCGATCGGCTTGCCGAGCAGCACTGTCGCTTTATCGGCCGATAAAGTCTTAGGATTGACCCACGTCGTACGGAGGCGCTCTGTTTCACGTGAAACAGCATCGCGCTTGCGGCTGAATGCATCCCAGCGGCCGTCGTCCACTACCCCAAGTTCACGACCGATCTCTGTCAGACGCATATCGGCGTTGTCTTCACGGAGACTCAATCGATATTCGGCCCGGCTGGTGAACATCCGGTAAGGCTCCGACACGCCGCGCGTCACCAGATCGTCGACCAGCACACCGAGATAAGCCTGATCCCGCCGCGGACACCAGGCGTCCTTGCCTTGGACCTGCAAGCCCGCGTTGATGCCCGCGAGCAATCCTTGGGCGGCCGCTTCCTCGTAGCCCGTTGTGCCATTGATCTGGCCGGCGAAGAACAAGCCGTCGATGACCTTTGTTTCCAGCGAGGCCTTTAGCCCGCGAGGATCGAAGTAATCGTATTCAATCGCATATCCAGGGCGCAGGATGTGCGCGTGCTCCAGCCCGCGCATCGAACGCACGAGTTCCAGCTGCACATCAAAAGGTAGGCTCGTCGAGATGCCGTTCGGATAAAACTCGTTGGTCGTCAGCCCTTCCGGCTCCAGGAAGATCTGGTGCGACTCCTTCGAGGCGAACCGATGAATCTTGTCCTCGATCGACGGACAATACCGGGGCCCTACCCCTTCGATCACGCCCGTGTACATTGGCGACCGATCGAGACCGCCGCGAATGATGTCATGCGTGCGCCCGTTCGTGTGCGTCACCCAGCACGGCACCTGTCGCGGGTGTTGCTCGACGCGGCCGAGAAAGGAAAACACCGGCACCGGATCCAGATCGCCGGGTTGCTCTTCAAGCTTCGAGAAATCGATCGTACGGCCATCAATCCGCGGCGGCGTACCCGTCTTGAGCCGCCCCTGCGGCAGCTTCAACTCCTTCAGCCGGGCGGACAACGACACCGAAGCAGGATCACCTGCCCGCCCGCCGGTATAGTTGTTCAGACCGACGTGAATCTTGCCGTCCAGAAACGTCCCGGCAGTGAGCACCACAGCGCGAGAGCGGAAACGAATCCCGACCTGCGTCACTGCACCCACCACGCGATCGCCTTCCACCATCAGATCGTCGACTGCCTGTTGGAACAGCCACAGGTTCGGCTGATTCTCCAGACGATGCCGGATAGCCTGTTTGTAAAGCAGACGATCGGCCTGCGCACGCGTTGCGCGAACCGCCGGCCCCTTCGACGAATTGAGGATGCGGAACTGAATGCCGCCCTCGTCGGTTGCTGCAGCCATTGCGCCGCCCAGCGCATCGACTTCCTTGACCAGATGGCCCTTGCCAATGCCGCCGATCGATGGATTGCAACTCATCTGACCGAGGGTCTCGATGTTGTGCGTCAGCAGGAGCGTTTTTGCGCCCATGCGCGCGGAAGCCAGTGCGGCTTCGGTGCCGGCATGACCGCCGCCGACGACAATTACGTCAAACTCTGTGGGATAAAGCATCGCGGATCTCACGCCGAGTGCGCCGCGTGAGCCTTTCTGAGGAAAATGTATGGGCGAATTATAACGGGTTCGCTTTTGGCCCGAATTTCGTCCGTTCGGCCAGCAATAAAAAAGCGGTGTGTTTCACGTGAAACACACCGCTTTAACGAGACAGATGGGAGCGCTTCGAGAGACCTACGCGACCTTTTTCGCCAATCCCAGATAGGTCTCGATGACCCGCGAATTCTGCGCAAGATCCGCGGCGGCGCCCTCGAGTGCAAGTTCGCCGGTCTCCAGCACGTATCCGTAGTCAGATATTTGCAGGGCCGCGCGCGCGTTCTGTTCGATCAGTAAGGTGGCGACGCCCGTTTGCCGGAGCGCACTGATGATATGGAAGATCTCCTTTACGATCAGCGGCGCAAGCCCAAGGCTCGGCTCATCGAGCATCAACAGATCGGGCTTGCCCATCAGCGCCCGGCCCACCGCCAGCATCTGCCGCTCTCCACCCGACAACGTGCCAGCGGCCTGTTTCCGCCGCTCTTTCAACCGGGGAAACAGCGTGAACACCGGCTCAAGCTGATCCTGGTAGTTGCGCTCGCCCGCGCGCTTGCGGCGATATGCGCCAAGCACCAGATTGTCCTCGACGGTCATCGTCGAAAACAGCTCCCGCTTCTCCGGCACAAGGCACATCCCACGCGCAACGCGTTTCTCGACCGGCACAGCACTGACGTCTTCACCTCGGTAAACGATCGCGCCCTTCGTATGTCCGATCACCGGCAGCGCCCCCATGATCGCGTTGAGCAGCGTGGACTTGCCCGCGCCGTTCGGTCCGATCACCGAAACGATCTGTCCGGGCCGCACCTTGATGCAAGCGCCGTGCAATGCCTCAACCTTTCCGTAACGAACAGACAACCCCGTAACGTCGAGAATCGGCGTGGCGGAATCCGCCGTTGTACTCTGCGTCATCATTCCACCCCGCCAAGATAGGCTTCCAGCACTGCCGGATCCTTCTGCACATCCTGCGGCAGACCTTCCGCGATCCGTGTCCCAAACTCCATCACCACCAGCCGATCGGTCAGGTTCATCACAAAATCCATGTCGTGTTCGACCAGCAGCACGCTCATCCCCTCTTCTTTCAGCTTCCGCAAAAGGACGGCCAGTTGTTGCTTTTCCTGATACCGGAGTCCTGCCGCTGGCTCGTCAAGCAGAAGCAGCGTCGGATCGCAGCACAGCGCTCGAGCGATTTCCAGAATCCGTTGCTGCCCGAGCGCGAGACTGCCGGCTTCGTCATACATATGCTGCTCGAGTCCCACGCGACGAATCTGTCTCGCCGCTTCCGCCATCAGTCGCGCCTCCTCCTCTCCGTTGAGCCTTGCGACGCTGCGCCAGACGCCTGCATGGCCACGCAGATGTGCGCCGATCGCAACGTTCTCGAGGACTGTCATCCCGGGCAGAAGCTTGACGTGCTGAAACGTGCGCCCGATGCCGCGCCTCACGATTTCACGTGAGCTCAGCGAATCGATCCTTTCTCCGCGGAAACTGACTTCTCCACTGGTCGCCTGCAAGACGCCCGTGACGAGGTTGAACGTTGTCGACTTGCCCGCGCCGTTAGGGCCGATCAATCCGATGATCTGACCAGCCTTCACCTCGAAGCTGACGTCATTCACTGCGATCAGCCCGCCGAACTGCTTGCGCGCCTTTTTGACCGTCAAAAGCGTCTCCCCTGCTGCCGGCTTGCTGCGCTGCGGCAATGGCTCGGCATCGTCCGGCACATGTGCGCGCGGGCCGCGCGGAAAGAAGCGTGCGACGAACGGCCAGACGCCCTGCCGCGCGTACTGCAGCAGCAGCACCATCAGAATGCCGAAGACGATCACTTCGAAATTGCCGTTCTCGCCGAGCAGCTTCGGCAACAGCGTTTGCAGATAGTCCTGCAGCACGGTCAAAATCGCCGCGCCGAGTACCGCACCCCAAACGTGAGACACCCCGCCAACCACCGCCATGAACAGGAACTCGATACCGTGATTCAGGCCAAATGGCGTCGGGTTCACGGCTCGCTGCAGATGCGCGTACAGAAAGCCGGAAATCGCCGCGAGAACCGCCGCGTAGACAAAGATCACCACGCGCATCCATGCGGTGTTGACGCCCATCGCCTCAGCCATGGAGCCGCCACCACGCAGCGCCCGAATCGCGCGTCCCGGTCGACTGTTAAGCAGATTCTGAACAGAGATCACCGCGCCGAGCACGACAGCCCAGATCAGGTAATAAATATGCCGGCCCGACTCCAGATTGATGCCAAATACGTTTAACACCGGGATACCGTTGATGCCGTCGTACTTGCCGAGCATGTCGAGATTGCCGAACAGGAAGAACAGCGCGAGCCCCCACGCGATCGTTCCGAGCGGCAGGAAGTGTCCCGACAACCGCATCGTCACACCCCCGAGCACGAGCGCAATCAAGCCCGTCAGCACGACACCCGCGATCAGCGCGAGCCATGGCGAGACGCCGAACTGCGTCGTCAGATACGCCGTCGTATAGGCGCCGACACCGACGAACGCCGCCTGCCCGAAGCTCGTCATCCCGCCGATACCGGTCAGGAGCACGAGTCCGATGGCAACAATCGAATACAGTCCGATGTAGTTGAGCAGCGTGACCCAGTACTCCGGTACGCGAATCGGCTGCGGCAGGACCGGCAGCGCAAACAGCACCCCGAGGAACAGCCAGAAGAATCTGTTTTGCATGATCCGTTTCATCGTGTCACTCCTCGTCCTCTTCCGCGTGCGGGCTCGCCAGGCTGCGCCACAGCAACACCGGGATGATCAACGTGAACACGATCACTTCCTTATAGGCACTCGCCCAGAACGAGGAATACGACTCCAGCAGGCCGACGAGAATCGAGCCGGCCGCCGCCAGCGGATAGCTGACGAGCCCACCGATAATCGCGCCGACGAAGCCCTTAAGGCCGATCAGGAAGCCTGAGTCGTAGTAAATGGTGGTCAGCGGCGCGACGAGGATGCCGCACAGCACGCCAAGACCTGCTGCAAGCGTGAACGCGAGCCGCCCGGCCTGTGTCGTGCCGATGCCGACGAGACGCGCGCCGAGCCGGTTCACCGAAGTCGCACGCAACGCCTTGCCGGAGATCGTACGGTCGAAATACAGATAGAGCGCCGCGATCAGCACGATCGCCGTGCCGACCACCCACAAGCTCTGCCCCGAAACCGACAGGCTGCCGATATTGAAGTTGGCGTCGGTGAACGCCGTAGTGCGCGAACCTTCCGCGCCGAACATCACGAGCCCGAGGCCCACCATCGCGAAGTGCACGGCGACCGCGACGATCAGCAACAGCAGCGTCGTCGCTTCGGCGATCGGTTCATACACAAGCCGGTACACGAACGGCCCCATCGGAATCACGATCAGGAGCGTGAGCGCGATCTGCACGATCATCGGCAGCGGCTGCATGAATACGCCGCGCGTGACCGCATACACTGCGATGGGAAACAGAAGGTACCTGCCGGCCAGCATGACAAGCGTGCGCGGCACATGACGACGCCGCTCCGGATGCCGCACGAGCCCTGCCGTCTCGACGACGAAGCATGCCGCGCCCATCGCGATCAGCAGCCAGCAGGTCGCCGGAAATTTCTGCGACTGCAGTGCGGCGAGCGTCAGCGCGCCGTATGAAACGAACTCACCCTGCGGGATGAAGATCACCCGCGTCACGGAAAACACCAGCACCAGCGCAAGCGCGAGCAACGCGTAGATTGCGCCGGTCGTGATCCCGTCCTGAGCGAGGATCGCCGCTATTGATAGATCCATACTTCCTCTGGAGCGTCGTAATCGAAACCGGAAAACGGCCTTGTCTTCGGAGTGAGTAATTCACCCCTGCCCTGAAACGCGACCGCCGCGCCCGGGTAAGGCGCGGCGGTCGTCGCTATTGTGATCGAACAGAATGTCGAAGCGGCGTCGCCACCGCTGCGTGCGCGAAAGGCGCTTACTATTTAGTCGTTCTGGAGCTTCCACTTGCCGTCGACGATCTCGACCATCACGCGAGCGCGATCATCGAGGCCGTTGTGATCGGTCGTCGTGGTGTTCATGATGCCGTGCGAAACCGGCAGGTCCTTCAGGTTTTCGAGCGATGCACGCAGCGCTTCACGGAACGCCTCCGTACCGGGCTGCCCTTTCTTCAGCGCCTCGGGAATCGCTCGTTGCAGCATCTGGCCGGCGTCCCATGCGTGACCGCCGAACGTCGACAGCGTGCCTGCTCCGTAGGCCTTCTCGTAGGCGCTCTTGTACGTTTCCGACGACTTCTTCACCGGGTTCGAATCCGGCAGTTGCTCGGTCACGAGGATCGGGCCAGCCGGCAGCAGTTCGCCTTCGCAATCCTTGCCGCACACGCGCAGGAAGTCATTGTTCGCCACGCCGTGCGTCTGATAGACCTTGCCCTTGTAGCCGCGCTCCTTCAGCGTCTTCGCAGGCAAAGCGGCCGGTGTGCCCGAGCCGGCGATCAGCACCGCGTCCGGGTTCGAGCCGACGATCTTCAGCACCTGGCCTGTCACCGATGCATCCGTGCGGTTGTAGCGCTCATTCGACACCAGCTTCAGATGGTGCGCATTCGCGGCCGCATTGAACACGGTGTACCAGTTCTCGCCATACGCGTCCGAAAAGCCGATGAAGCCGACCGTCTTGACGCCATGCTTCTCCATGTACGCGGCGATCGCGTCGGCCATCAGGCTGTCGTTCTGCGGCGTCTTGAACGCCCAGGCGCGTTTGGCGTCCATCGGCGAGATGATCGCCGCGGAGGCCGCCATCGAGATCATCGGCGTCTTGCCTTGCGAAGCAGCGTCGAGCATCGCGAGCGAATTCGGCGTCACGGTCGAGCCGATGATTGCGTCGACGTGATCCTCATCGATCAGCTTGCGTGTGTTCTGCACGGCATGGCTGGTATCGGATGCATCGTCCAGCACGATGTACTCCACGCTCTTGCCGCCAATCTCCTTCGGCAGCAACGCGATCGTGTTCTTCTCGGGAATCCCGAGCGATGCCGCAGGCCCCGTCGCCGACAACGTCACACCGATCTTGACCTGCGCGCTCGCTGCGGTCGCGCCGCACACCAGCGCCGCTGCGAGGCCTGCGCGCACCCACTTCCTTGTTGTTTTCATGCCTGTCTCCAAACGCGTCGTCGCGTATCGTGTAATCCGGCTCGCGGGCCGGGCTTCTGAATCTAGTTTTCGGCTTTCGGCATGCCTAGCATGGTTTTCCCTGCTCGACGAAAATCGCCTCGCCGCTTGTGTATGAATCCCCTGCTGTTCGCGCCACACTGATGGCACAAGTGCATTTCACGCAGCCAGAAAAAAAGGCACGTCCAACTGCACGTGCCTTTTTCTCCGGTTCACATCGCTATCTCGCCTTAGCTTAATCGGCGGCCAGCTTCCACTTGCCGTCGACGATCTCAACCATCACGCGCGCCCGTTGATCGAGGCCCGAATGGTCGTTACCGCTCATGTTGAAGATGCCATGTGAAGCCGGCATGTCCTTCGTATCTTCGAGCGCTGCGCGCAGCGCTTCACGGAACGCCGGCGTGCCTGGCTGGCCTTTCTTCAGTGCAATCGGGATCGCGCGCTGCAGAAGCAGGCCTGCGTCCCATGCGTGGCCGCCGAAGGTCGATACCGAGCCCGCCCCATACGCGGCCTCATACGCGCGCTTGTAAGTCAGCGCGGGCTTCTTTACGGAGTTCGAATCAGGCAGCTGGTCGGCAACCAGCAGCGGGCCGGCAGGCAGATACGTGCCTTCGCAATCCTTGCCGCACACGCGCAGGAAGTCGTTATTCGCGACGCCGTGCGTCTGGTAGTACTTGCCCTTGTAGCCGCGCTCTTTCAGCGTCTTCTGCGGCAATGCGGCCGGCGTGCCCGCGCCGGCGATCAGCACGGCATCCGGGTTCTGCGACATCATCTTGAGCACCTGCCCCGTCACCGACGCATCGTTGCGCGCAAAGCGCTCGTTCGCGACGATCTTGATCTTCGCGAGATCCGCGGCCTTGCTGAACTCCTTGAACCAGCTCTCGCCGTACGCGTCCGAGAAGCCGATGAAGGCCACCGTCTTCACGCCGTGATTCGACATGTGCTGCGCGATCGCCGTGGCCATCAGAATGTCGTTCTGGGGCGTTTTCAAGACCCATGCGCGCTTCGCGTCCATCGGTTCGACGATCGACGCAGCCGCGGCCATCGAAATCATCGGCGTGGACGTTTCCGAGGCGACGTCGATCATGGCGAGCGAGTTCGGCACCACCGTCGAGCCGACCATCGCGTCGACGTGTTCTTCGCTTGTGAGCTTGCGGGCGTTCTTGACGGCCTGGGTGGAATCTGTAGCGTCGTCGAGCACGATGTAGTCGATTTTCTGCCCGGCGACTTCCTTCGGCAGCAACGCGATCGTGTTCTTTTCCGGAATACCGAGCGAGGCCGCCGGACCGGTTGCCGACACGGTAACGCCGATTTTCACATCTGCCCATGCATGGCTGCTCCATGCCGCCGTCACGCCAACCGCGACGCTCGCCGCGCTAATCCACCGCATTGCCGACTTCATTGCGCTCCTCTGTCGCCCCGTGTTATCCGCGCTCATTTGCGTGGCTCATTTGCGTGGCTTGTTTGCGTGGCTTATTTACGTGACTTAAATTCGTCGATTAAAACGCCGACCACACGGTCGGCGAATGGCGAGTTTAGCGGACGCGAGCCACGCGCGGCAAGCGTTTTGCAAGCATCCGCAAGCCGGAAATCCAGGCGGAAAAGCGTAATGAAAGGTGGGGGAATTAACTTGAGAAAAGCGAAAAAACGGATCGGGAATTGTGAAGGCACAAATAAAAAGCGCTGTTGGATATCAATCCAACAGCGCTTTCGTCTTGGGCACTTTGTGCCTCATGTCTCCTCGTTCTCCACCTGCAAATTTCGTGTTGCCGGTGCTTCAGAACTGCGTGAAGATTAAACAACCCCGATTCACCAGACAACTAGCATTTACCCTAGTGGTGCAGCGCAGCACCAAATTGGGGCGCAATTACGCGTTTAAAAGCGGATTCTGCAAACGGTGACGAGGCGCGATAACAGATTCGATCAATCCGGATACGGAATCAATTTACAACGTCACGCCCGCAGCGGCCGGACGCGCGCAACGATCTCGCCGACGATACCGCGCCGGAACGCCAGCACGCACGCAATGAAAATCAAACCCGTGACGATCGTCGCCGACTCGCCAAGCGAGTTGAACCAGTCGACCCCAGTTCGCGACGCCAGCGACGCGCCGATATCGCCGAGCCGATCTTCGAGCGCCACGATCAGCGCCGCACCCACCAGCGGCCCGAACAGCGTGCCCATACCGCCCACGAGCGTCATCAGAACCACCAGTCCCGACATCGTCCAGTACGCATCGCCGAGTGTCTCGAAGCCAAGCACGAGCACCTTCATCGAACCCGCGAGACCCGCAATCCCCGCGGACAGAATGAAGGCCAGCAGCTTGAAGCGATCGGTGTCGTAGCCAAGCGAGATCGCACGCGGCTCGTTCTCCTTGATCGCGATCAGCACCTGGCCAAACGGCGAATGCACGATCCGCACGATCAGCAGGAACGCCAGCACCATCACGACCAGCACGACGTAGTACAGCGTCAGATCCGGAGCCAGGCTGAGCACGCCGAACAGCTTGCCGCGCGGCACGCCTTGCAGGCCGTCTTCGCCATGCGTGAACGGCGCCTGCAGAAACACGAAGTACACCAGCTGCGCGAGCGCCAGCGTCACCATGGCGAAGTAGATGCCCTGCCGCCGGATCGCGAACAGTCCGACGACAAGCCCTAGCATCGTCGCCGCAGCGGTTCCCGCGAGCACGCCCAGTTCCGGCGACAAGCCGAGTGCCTGGATTGCATAGCCGGTGGTGTACCCGGCGCTCGCGAGAAACATCGCGTGACCGAACGACAGCAGTCCGGTGTAGCCGATCAACAGATTGAATGCAGCCGCGAAGAGTGCAAAGCACAGCACCTTCATCACGAACACCGGATAGGCGCCGACGAACGGCGCGACGATGAGCACGATCAGCAGCAGACCGTAAAGCGCTTTTCTCTGCATCATTTTTCCTTGCCGAAGAGGCCCGCCGGACGCACCAGCAGGACGAGCGCCATGATCACGAAAACGACGGTCGCGGACGCTTCCGGATAGAACACACGCGTGAGCCCTTCGATCACACCGAGCATCAGGCCGGTGAGGATCGAACCCATGATCGAACCCATCCCGCCGATCACGACGACGGCGAAGACGGTGATGATCATCGGCTGGCCCATCAACGGCGACACCTGGATCACCGGTGCGGCGAGCACGCCCGCAAACGCCGCGAGTGCGACGCCGAAGCCGTAAGTGAGCGTCACCATCAGCGGCACGTTGACGCCGAATGCCTCGACCAGTTTCGGGTTTTCCGTGCCTGCGCGCAGGTACGCGCCAAGCCGCGTCTTTTCGATGACGAACCACGTTGCGAAACAGACGACCAGCGACGCCAGCACCACCCACGCGCGATAGTTCGGCAGAAACATGAAGCCCAGATTGGTCGCCCCCGACAACGCCGACGGCACGTCATAGGGTTGTCCGGAAGAACCATAGATCGACCGGAACACGCCTTCGACGACCAGCGTGAGACCGAACGTCAGCAGGAGCCCATAGAGGTGATCGAGCCGGTACAGCCAGCGCAACATTGTCCGCTCGATGAAGACACCGAACAGTCCGACGACGAGCGGTGCGAGCACCAGCATCACCCAGTACGGCAGGCCGAAATACGACAGGCCCATCCACGTGAGCATCGCGCCGAGCATGAACAACGCTCCGTGCGCGAAGTTGATCACGTTGAGCAGGCCGAAGATCACCGCGAGCCCGAGGCTCAGAATCGCGTAGAACGAGCCGTTCACGAGCCCGAGCAGCAACTGGCTCAGCATCGCCGGCAGCGGAATGCCAAAGATATCCATTAAACCCGTCGTCCAGTTGAGATCGTTAGACGCGCGAACCGGTCGGCGCGCGCGGGCCGTCGGGCGTCAGCATGCATCCCGCTTGCGCGGGATACACGCGACGGTTCCGTCAGCCGCGCCCGCCACACGGCGGGCGTCAGCCGACGCTTACTTCCACAATGCGCAGCGCGACTCCGCCTTGGTGGTGAACGCCTGCTCGCCAGGGATGGTCGCGGTGATCTTGTAGTAGTCCCACGGCTCCTTCGATTCCGCCGGCGTCTTCACCTGCATCAGGTACATGTCGTGGATCATGCTGCCATCCTGACGGATATAACCCTTCGCATAGAAGTCGTCGATCTTCTGCTTCTTCAGTTGGGCCATCACCTTGTCGGGATCCGTCGAGCCAACCGCCTGCACCGCCTTCAGGTAGGTCGTCGTCGCGGAATAGTCAGCGGCCTGCAGGCTGGACGGCATCTTCTTCATCTTGTCGAAGTACCGCTCCGCCCACTTGCGCGTGTTGGCGTCCTTGTTCCAGTACCAGCTGTCGGTCAGCACGAGGCCTTGTGTCGTCTCGAGACCCAGGCTGTGGATATCGTCGATAAACACGAGCAAGGCAGCGATCTTCATCGTCTTCGTCACGCCGAATTCCTTCGCGGCCTTGATCGAATTGATCGTGTCTCCTCCTGCATTCGCAAGGCCGAGCACCTGCGCCTTCGATCCTTGCGCCTGTAACAGGAACGACGAGAAGTCCGACGCCGACAGCGGATGCCGCACCGCGCCGAGCACCTGGCCGCCGGTCACCTTCACCACATCCGAGGTGTTCTTTTCCAGCGCCTTGCCGAACGCGTAGTCGGCCGTGAGGAAGTACCACGTCTTGCCGCCCTGCTTCGTCACCGCGGAACCCGTGCCCTTGGCAAGCGCCATCGTGTCGTACGCGTAGTGAACCGTGTACGGGGTGCACTGCTCGTTGGTCAGGGTATCGGCACCGGCGCCGATGTTGATATACGGAATCTTCTTTTCGCCGGCGACCTGGCTGGTCGAAAGCGCCGTCGCCGAATTCGTGCCGCCAATGATCGCGTTGACTCCATCCCGGTCGATCCATTCACGTGCACGCGATGCCGCGATGTCCGCCTTGTTCTGGTGATCGGCATACACGACGGTGATGGGCTTGCCGTTCACCTTGCCGCCGAAGTCGGCGACTGCCATGCGAATCGCTTCGAGGCCGCCCGGGCCGTCGATGTCCGCATAAAGGCCCGACATGTCGGTGATGAACCCGATCTTCACCGCATCGTCGGCTGCCCACGCGTTGCCCATCGTCAGTGCGGCGCTTGCGGCTGCCGCGAAGCAGAATGACGAAAGTCGCGCGAGTGTCTTCATTTTCATTCCCGTCTCCTTGGTTCCCTACATTGTTATCAGAGGCAATGTCGCGTTCGGTTCAGACGCCCAGCAGATCGTGCAGAACCGGCATCTTGCTTTCGAGCTCCCCTGCGCCGAAATGCTCGACGATACGGCCGTGTTCCATCACGTAAAAACGGTCAGCGAGCGGTGCCGCAAACCGGAAATTCTGTTCGACCATCACGATCGTGTAGCCGCGCGACTTCAGCGTCATGATCATGCGTGCGAGTGCCTGCACGATGACGGGTGCGAGGCCTTCGGAAATCTCATCGAGCAGTAACAGGTTCGCGCCCGTGCGCAGGATGCGCGCGACCGCCAGCATCTGCTGCTCGCCACCCGAAAGACGTGTGCCCTGACTTGCACGTCGCTCCTTCAGGTTCGGAAACATCGAATAGATTTCTTCGAGCGGCATCGCGTGCGCAGCGTCGCCGACAGGCGGCGGCAACAGCAGGTTTTCCTCGCACGACAGGCTCGAAAAGATGCCGCGCTCTTCCGGGCAATAGCCGATGCCGCAGTGGGCTATCTTGTGGGTGGGCATCGCAATCGTTTCGCGGCCGGCGATCTGGATCGAACCGGTGCGGCGACCGGTCAGGCCCATGATCGCGCGCATCGTCGTCGTGCGGCCAGCGCCGTTGCGACCCAGCAGCGTGACGACTTCCCCCGGGTTCACCGTCAGATCCACGCCATGCAGAATGTGGGATTCGCCATACCACGCTTGCAGACCGGCAATCTCCAGCGCAGGCACGACGCCCGCCGCACCGCTCACTTCGGCGCTCTCGCGCTCCGCAATCGTATTCATGCGTGCGCTCCGGCAAGGGTGGCGTCGGCGCTGCCCATATAGGCCTGCATCACGAGCGGATTCTTCGACACGTCGGCATAGCTGCCTTCGGCCAGCACTTCGCCGCGTTGCAGGACCGTAATGGTGTCGGAGATGCCGGCGATGACATTCATGTTGTGTTCGACCATCAGGATCGTGCGGCCGGTCGATACTTTCTTGATGAGAGCCGTGACCCGATCGACATCCTCGTGACCCATGCCCTGGGTCGGTTCGTCGAGCAGCATCAGTTCGGGCTCCATCGCGAGCGTCGTGGCGATTTCGAGCGCGCGCTTGCGGCCGTATGACAGTTCGACAGTCGGTGTATCGGCGAAATCCGTCAGGCCGACCTGCGTGAGCAGATCCATCGCGCGGTCGTCGAGTTGACGCAGTGTGCGCTCGCTCCTCCAGAAGTGAAACGCGGTGCCCAGCGAGCGTTGCAGCCCGATGCGCACATTCTGCAATGCCGTCAGATGCGGAAATACAGCGGAAATCTGAAACGACCGGATGATGCCCCGCCGCGCGATCTGCGCAGGACGCTCACCTGTGATATCGACGCCGTTGAATACGATCTGTCCCGCTGTCGGTTCGAGAAACTTTGTCAGCAGGTTGAAGCAGGTTGTCTTGCCCGCACCATTCGGTCCGATCAACGCATGGATGGAACCACGGCATACGCGCAGGTTCACACCGCTCACAGCGGTAAACCCCTTGAATTCCCTGGTCAGCCCGCGCGTTTCGAGAATCGTGTCGCCGAGAATCATGTTCCCTTCCGTACGGAGTAAGGCGAACCACTACGATCTTCCGCGCGTGAGGCTGCGCGACGTTTTATGACGACACCCCCGTGTCGCTCGTTGCGTGGTGCACCAATCCGGACGGCAGTCCCTGCCGCACCACGCAGCACGGATGCCATTGTCTCGCCAATGATGCAGCGCATTCATTGGGATTTGCACTTAGTGTTTTATGCGCACCTGTCACAGGAATCACGCATGACTATTGCGTGTCATGCAATCGACATCGACGGCGGACGGTGTGTCTCCGTTTCGAGACCGGCAAGACGCGCGCGGCGATCCGCGCGGATCATGTCGCTTGCGCGCTCGGCGATCATCAGGGTCGGCGAGTTCGTATTGCCCGACGTGATGTTGGGCATGACTGATGCGTCGACGACGCGCAATCCATCGACACCGATCACGCGCAGCCTGCTATCGACCACCGCCCCGGGGTCGTCGACGCTGCCCATGCGGCAGGTGCCCACCGGATGGAAGATCGTCGTGCCCACGTTGCCTGCCGCCTGCTGCAGTTCTTCTTCCGTCTGGAACTGGATGCCGGGCAGGATTTCTTCTGGCCGATAGCGGGCGAGCGCGGGCGCCGCGGCGATGCGTCGTGTAAGCCGCAACGCGTTGACGGCGACGTGGCGATCGTAGTCGGTCGAGAGGTAGTTCGGAGCGATCAACGGGGGCGCATTCGGATCGCGCGATTCGATGTGGATGCTGCCGCGCGATGTCGGACGAAGATGACACACCGATGCGGTGAACGCATTGAAGCGATGCAACGGCTCGCCGAAACGATCGAGCGACAGTGGCTGCACGTGGTACTGGAGATCGGGACGCGTGAGCGAACGGTCCCCGGCATCGGACTTCGCGAACGCGCCCAGTTGCGACGGCGCCATCGACATCGGTCCGCTCTGCGTCAGCAGGTACTGCAGGCCGATCATCAGTTTGCCCCACCAGTGCGCGGACGCCGTGTTGAGCGTACGCACGCCGTCGACCTTGTACGCCATGCGTAGCTGAAGATGATCCTGCAGGTTTTCGCCGACACCACGCAGATCGTGCACGACGTCCAGGCCAAGGTTCTGCAGACGCGCGCCGTTACCGATGCCGGACAGTTCGAGCAGCTGTGGCGAGTTGACGGCGCCCGCACTCAGCACGACTTCGCAGCGCGCTTTCGCGAAGTAGTCGGTGCCGCCGCCACGGTACTCGACGCCGACACAGCGACGGTTTTCGAAGACGAGTCTCTCTGTCAGCGCGCCGGTGATCACCGTGAGATTCGGACGTTGTTGTGCGGGACGCAGAAAGGCCTTCGAGGCATTCCAGCGGATGCCGCGCTTCTGGTTGACATCGAAGTAGCCGACGCCGGTGTTGTCGCCGCGGTTGAAGTCATCGGTGGCGGGGATGCCGGTTTGCTGCGCGGCCTGCGCGAAGGTCTCGAGGATCTTCCACTTCAGGCGCTGTTTCTCTACGCGCCAGGGGCCGCCTGCGCCATGCGATTCGCTGGCGCCCCCGTGATAGTCCTCGCTGCGTTTGAAGATGGGAAGGACGGAGTCCCATGCCCACGATGGGTCGTCAGTCAAGCGCGCCCATTCGTCGTAGTCTTCGCGCTGACCGCGCATGTAGATCATGCCGTTGATCGACGAACTACCGCCCAGCACGCGTCCACGTGGGTATGACAATGCGCGGCCGTTCAGGCCCGGTTCTTCGCGGGTTTTGTAGAGCCAGTCCGTGCGCGGGTTGCCTATGCAGTAGAGGTAGCCTACCGGGACGTGGATCCAGTGGTAGTCGTCCTTGCCGCCGGCTTCCAGTAACAGCACGGTGACCTTCGGGTCTTCCGTCAGGCGGTTGGCGAGCACGCAGCCTGCTGTGCCTGCGCCTATCACGATGTAGTCGTATTCGCCTTCCAGCGTGCGGCTTTTTCCTGCGTCCTGATTTGTCGTGCTCACCCTCTGTCTCCTTGACGGGCCACCGTTCGGGGTTCTTTATTTTTCGACGCCTTTCCTTGATCTGCTTTTGGTTTATCAGCGTTGTCCCTGTACGGGGCGGCACCTGCTTCTCTTTCGCAAGGACGCCCCGGACCCTTACCTGGCCACCGGCATGGTGAACTCAGCCCCCTTGGCAATACTATCCGGCCAGCGCTGCATGATGCTCTTGTACCTCGTATAGAACCTCACACCCTCTTCGCCGTAGGCATGATGATCCCCAAACAGCGACCGCTTCCACCCACCAAAGGAATGCCAGGCCATCGGCACAGGAATCGGCACATTGATCCCCACCATCCCGATCTGGATCTGCCGCGAGAACGCACGGGCCACACCTCCATCGGAGGTAAACAACGACACTCCATTGGCAAACTCATTCGAATTGATGAGTTCAACAGCAGAAGCAAAATCCGGCACCCGAACAACACACAGCACAGGCCCAAAAATCTCTTCACGATAGATCGTCATATCAGTCTGCACGTCATCGAACAGCGTTCCGCCAAGGAAGAATCCCTGCTCGTGACCGTCAACCTGATGCCCTCGCCCGTCGATCACCAGCTTCGCGCCCGCAGCCACACCCGCATCGATATAACCCGCCACCTTCGCGCGATGCGCAGCGGTAACCAGCGGCCCCATCTCAGCCTCGCGATCCATCCCGTTGCGGATCTTCAAGGTCTTCACCCGCGGCGTGAGACGTTCGATCAACTCGTCGGCGATATGCCCCACCGCAACAGCCACCGAGATCGCCATGCAGCGCTCGCCGGCAGACCCATAAGCCGCACCGATCAACGCATCGACGGCCTGATCGAGATCGGCGTCCGGCATCACGACCAGGTGATTCTTTGCGCCGCCCAGCGCCTGCACACGCTTGCCGCGCTTCGTGCCTTCCGTGTAGATGTATTCGGCAATCGGTGTCGAGCCGACAAACGACAACGCGCTCACGTCCGGATGCGCAAGCAGCGCATCGACCGCCACCTTGTCGCCGTGCACGACATTGAACACGCCATCGGGTAGCCCCGCTTCCTTCAGCAATTCGGCAAGCCGGATCGACGCGGACGGGTCACGCTCCGACGGCTTCAGCACAAACGTATTCCCGCACGCGATTGCGACCGGGAACATCCAGCACGGCACCATCATCGGAAAATTGAACGGCGTGATACCTGCGACCACACCCAGCGGCTGACGGAGATTCCAGTTGTCGATGCCCCCACCGATCTGGTCGGTGAAGTCGGTCTTCAACAGGTTCGGAATGCCGCAAGCGAATTCGACGATCTCGATGCCGCGCATCACCTCGCCCTTCGCATCGGAAAACACCTTGCCATGCTCGCGCGTGATCAGCTCGGCAAGTTCGTCATGGTGACGGTCGAGCAGTTCCTTGAACTTGAACAGCACACGAGCCCGCTTGATCGGGGCGGTTTCGCTCCAGGCCGGGAACGCGGCGTTCGCGGCAGCGACTGCCGCATCGACTTCGGCGACGCTCGCAAGCGGCACGCGCGCGCTCACGCTTCCGAGCGCGGGATTGAACACGTCGGCAAAGCGGTCGCTCGTGCCTTCGATGGCGTGGCCGTTAATGACGTGCGTCAGCGCGCGCACGCGCGCCTGATTCTGATCTGTCTCGCTCATGATGTCCTCTTCGATGAATAACGTAGTTCGCGGCCGTCTCTCGCGACTTGCCCCAAGCGTAATCGCGCAGGAGCCACGAAATCCAATGAGTAATGCTCAATTGCGGTATAAGGCGCGCTAATATCAGGATATGGACCTGACTCTGCTCCGGGCATTCGCCACGGTCGCGCGCGAGGGCAATCTCACGCGCGCGGCCGTGCAGCTGCATCTGACCCAACCCGCCGTCAGCCTGCAGATCAAGCATCTGCAGGAAACGCTGGGCGTGACCCTGTTCACGCGAACTTCGCACGGACTGACGCTCACCCGTGACGGTCAGGCGCTGCTGCCGCACGCCGAACGCGCGCTCGCCGCCGCCAGCGACGTGCAGCGGGCCGCCGCCACGCTGCGTCACGAAGTGCGCGGCCGGCTGCGAATCGGAACGATCCTCGACCCGGAATTTCTGCGTCTTGGCGGTTTCCTGAAGCAGCTCGTCGAAACCTGGCCGCATATCGAAACCGCGCTGCGGCACGGCATGTCCGGCTGGGTACTCGACCAGATCCGCGCGCGCGAACTCGACGTCGGCTACTACATTGGCCAGCCGGCGGAAGACGACCGCCGCGGCGAGCTGGCGTTTCACGCAGTCACGCTCACCCATTTCCAGTATCGGGTGCTTGCGCCGGCCGGCTGGAAAGACCGCGTGAAAGGCGCGCGTGACTGGCGCGCCCTCGCCGCGCTGCCATGGATCTGGACGCCGCCCGCCTCAGCGCATAACCGCCTGCTGTCGCATCTGTTCGACGAAGCCGGCGTGAAACCGGTGAAGGTGGCCGAAGTCGACCAGGAACCGTCGATGCTCGATCTCGTCAAATCGGGCGTCGGCCTGACGCTGGCCCGCGACGCGACCGCCATCGCCGAGGCCCACGCCCATGCGCTGACGATCATCGAAGGCATCACGGTGCCGACCGAGCTCACCTTCATCACCCTCGCCGGCCGCAAGGACGAACCGGCAATCGCCGCCGCGCTGAAGCTGATCGAGCAGCAATGGACGCTGTGAACGCGATCGGCGACGATATGAGCCGCACTCATGACAGCGGCCGCATGTCTGTTCGCTGACGTAACGACACCGTCACGCGCTTTTTGCTAGATTGGTGTTTTGCGCATCGCAGCGTTCGCTACCTTTCAACCGGTTTTCGCTGGTCAATTCCGGCTCGCTTCCATGCTGCATCTGAAGCTGCCGCCGCCCTATCCTTCGACTGGAGCCTCACATGGCACGCAACATCGAGATCAAAGCCCGCGCCCGGCAATTCGACCAACTCCGCGAACGCGCCGCCCAGCTTGCGCCGGAAGCGCCGCTGATCTTTCGCCAGCAGGACTTCTTCTATGACGTGCCGCGCGGCCGCCTGAAACTGCGCCAGTTCGACGACGGCACGCCAGCCGAGTTGATCTTCTATCAGCGCGACGACCGGGATGGCCCGAAAGCGTCGTACTACACGCGCAGTCCGGTCACCAACGCCGAAGCGATGCACTCGCTGCTTGCCACCGCCCTCACGACACGCGGCATCGTCACGAAGGAGCGCCACGTCTATATCACCGGACGCACGCGGATTCATCTGGATCGGGTCGACGGTCTGGGAGACTTCGTCGAACTCGAAGTCCTGCTCGCGCAGGATGACGACGAAGAAGGCGGCGAAGCCGAAGCGCACGCGTTGTTTGCGAAGCTGGGCGTGCCTGAGTCGGATCTCGTCGCAGTCGCTTATGTCGACCTGCTCAACCCCGATAGCGAACCGCTGAGGGTGGCCTGAGCCAGCCGGCGCCATCACTACCCGCCGTACTTCACGCGGTGGAGGCGCCCGGCGCGAGATGGCCGAGCGGCAGCGGCCCGTTGCGTTTGAAGGTCGTCAGCACGATGTTCGAACGCACGCTGTCGACACCCGGCACGCGCATCAGCTTCTTCATCACGAACGACGACAGCGCATTCAGATCCGGCGCCACGATACGCAACAGGTAGTCCGCGTCGCCTACCACCGCATGGCACTCCAGCACCTCGGGCAGCACGTCGAGCTGCTGCTGGAACTGCTCGATGATCGAGTCGCCATGATGCTTGAGCTTCAAACTGGTGAACGCGGTCACACCCAGCCCGAGCTTTTCGGGCCGCAATACAACCCGGTAACCATCGATCACCCCCGCCGCCTCCAGCCGCTGGAGCCGCCGGCCGATCTGCGAGGGCGACAGCGGTACCTGCTCGCCGAGCTGTTGATGTGTGGCGCGTCCGAAGCGCTGCAGCACTTCCAGCAGCGCGAGATCGAAGTGATCGAGTTCCAGCATGATGATTCTCCGCGCCAATCTCTATATTGATGCATGATTGTTGCATAAATTATGTATATCAAGCCAGCTTTGCGCCCCTTCGAACCCTGCTGCAAAGCGCAAGATCATGTCGACCGCAAACACCGCGAAACTAAAGGAGCAGTTCGAAACAGGCCTCGAAACCCGCAGACCGCGCTCCTCAAGGCGGGGAGTGCAACGAGTCTCTCGCCTTTACAAGCAGCATATTGGCTTCTATAAATCAAATCGCTGCAAGCACTGCGGACGCCGGCGCGGATTTACGACGTAGATTTGGGTAATTTTTGGACCGTTTAGTTGAGTATGCCTATATTCATCCATGCTGCAAGCCTCCATTTCAGAAAGGGTGCTTTTATGAATCGACCTGACAAATGCGCTAATGCATTCCTGATTAACACAGGCAGCCTGCAGCAATAACAGAAAAACACAGGGAAGACATTGTGGCTTCTAAAGAGGCTCTGGCGTTCATCAGTTATCGACGAGTCGACAGTTCCGCCGCGTCTCGCTGGCTTTCGGCAAGCATTGCACGCACATTTGGTGCGCAAAGTGTCTTCATCGACACAGGGTCGATTCGGATTTCCAACGACTGGGCCGATAAAATCAATCAGGCGCTGGCTTCCGCAACACTTTTAATACCCGTGATCGGGCCAACGTGGCTGTCAACGGCAGACGAAAACAGTAGACGTCGAATCGATAACAAGAACGATTGGGTGCGTAACGAGATTCGCCACGCCATCAAATCAAAAATCCACATTATTCCCGTGCTTTTATCAAAAACGCCCATGCCGACACCCGATGCTTTCCCTGAGCCCATCCACGAACTCGCGCGATTCCAGGGCCTCGAGTTGCGTGATGAAAGGTGGGAGGCTGATCTCCAGGTGCTTTTAACGCAAATGGAGGAGCTTGGCTTTGTGCGACTCTCGAAAGACGTGATCCGCTACCCGACGCCAGCGCTAAAGATTCGGGAACTCGATGTGATTGAACTGCAAGATGGACTGCAACATCTTCCGGGGTGGAAATCGGTTGTCTCCGATCTTCCGAACGCTGCAGGCCGCCAGCGCTGCGAACTCCATTGCAATTTCGAATTTGCGTCTTTCCAGGATGCCATGGCGTTTATGTGGAAGGCAACAGCTGAAATCGAGCGTCGCGACCATCATCCTCGCTGGCAAAACGTTTGGCGAACCGTCTCCGTCTGGCTCACTACCTGGGACATTGAGCACAAGCCCTCCAGACTGGATCTCGAACTTGCGGCCTACCTCAACGAGCTTCGCGCGCAGTTTCCCGCGAGTTCCGGCTAGCCCGACGGTCTTAAGGAGCCGGGCGGCTTCCACACTCTGTCCAGCCGTACGCCACTGCTGATCAAGCCCAGCTTCGCAGACTGCATGCACGTGCGGCTCCGCCACGCTCACCGCAAGCAACGTCCGCACGCCGCCGTGCGCCTGCCTCTGCGGATACACAGTCCAATCCCGCCTGATCCGCGACGTGGCGAACCCCAACGCCGTAAAGGTCACCGCCACTGGTGTCGTCTCGGGCAAGCGCGCTTATGATCAGCAAACCGCTCCTGAGCAGCGAGTAGGCATCCGTGAAAAAATAGCGCAATGCATGCATTTCGCGCGGAACGTGTCGTCGGTATGGCCGGCGCGCGCGCATCCACACCAGCACAAGAGGTAACCGCGATGATCCACAAACTGACTTCCGAAGAGCGCTCGACGCAAATCGGCCAGCTCAACGGCTGGCAGGCTGCCAGGGGACGCGATGCGATCCAGCGCCAGTACCAGTTCGCCGACTTCAACGAGGCGTTCGGTTTCATGACGCGCGTCGCGATCAAGGCGCAGGAAATGGACCACCATCCGGAGTGGTTCAACGTCTACAACAAGGTGGAAATCACGCTGTCGACGCACGAAGCAGACGGCGTCACAGAACGCGATATCAAGCTGGCCCGTTTTATCGACGAAGTGGCGAAATCCATGCAGGGCGCTTAAACCAGGGTCAGGGTCAGGAGGAAAACCCGGCTAACGCCTATAATGAAAGCGTTTTGCAGGTATTCAGGCGGGCAAACCTTCACTTCTACAGGCCATTTTTAAGGCGCACGTAAGAATCCCACGCTTCGCGCGCGGCTGCGTCCAAACCTTCCGGTGACAGCCTGGTCTGACGCTGTACAATCATCTGCGCATACGGCTTGGAGAGCGCGCTTGCCTCCTTGCACAAGCTGAGTTCGTCGCCGCTCGAAGGTGAGCGGCTGCGCCAGAAGTTGATCGCGGCTTCAAGTTCGTTGATCGTAATATCGGACATGACTTTCGTGATCACTCGATGGCCGCATGGTGCGGCGGGCCCGCATCGCTTGTGCAGCAGGCGCCCCGGCGAACCGAGTGCCTGATACGCCTAACCCATTGTACTTGAGCGAAATCCATGCGACTCCTTCTGATCGAAGATGACCGCCCCATCGCACGCGGCATCCAAAGCAGCCTCGAACAAGCCGGCTTCACGGTCGACATGGTCCACGACGGCATCTTCGCCGAACAGGCTCTGACGCAGAACCGGCACGAACTCGTGATCCTCGATCTGGGCCTGCCCGGCATCGACGGCATGACGCTGCTCTCGCGCTTCCGCCAGAGCAACCGTCACACGCCAGTGATCGTGCTGACCGCGCGCGACGAACTGAACGACCGTGTTCAAGGTTTGAACTCCGGCGCCGACGACTACATGCTGAAGCCGTTCGAACCCGCCGAACTCGAAGCGCGTATCCGCGCCGTGATGCGCCGCAGCGGCCCGCACGGCGACATGCCGCGTCCGGAAGTATCGCTGGGCGGCGTGCGCCTGTCGGGCGTCGACCGTCGCATCTTCAACGACGACAAGCCGCTCGAACTGTCGCCGCGCGAATTCGCAGTGCTCGAAATGCTGCTGCTGCGCCACGGCCGTGTGGTCAGCAAGGCGCAACTGCAGGATCATCTGACGCATTTCGGCGGCGATCTCGGCGATACGGCAATCGAAGTCTACGTGCACCGCGTGCGTAAAAAGCTCGAAGCCTGCCGCGTGGAAATCGTCACGGTGCGCGGTTTCGGTTATCTGTTGCAGGAAATCCGTCAGGCCGCGTGAAGCTGTTGGAGCCTGGTGGAACTGGTTAGACCTCGTTTCAAACGGACTGACCAGACACGGCCGGAGTTGTTCGCCAGCGCGTCGGCATTTATCCGCACCCGTCTGCATCCGATGCAAGGTACGCTGACCTCCGGCCACTTTCCGCGGATCAGGGGGACCTGATCCGCAGTTGATACTCTTCGCGCGTTCGACCATGTCCCATCCGGTCGCGACCAGCCTGCGGCGCTCTTTGCTGCGCCGCCTCGCTGCTCCTCTTTCGCTGCTCGCGCTGATGAGCGGGCTCATCGCTTACTGGCTTGCATGGCAGTACACGCAGCATGTCGTCGACCGGTCGCTGGCCGACCTTGCCACCGCTATCTCGAGGCAGGTGCAGATCGCCGGACCGGATGTGCGGGTCACCGTGCCACCGCTCGCGCAGGCGATGTTCTCGGATCCGGTCGAACAACTGGTCTACCGGATCAGCAATGGCGAAACGGAAATCGCCGGTGATCCGAAACTGCCTCTGCAGGGCACCAGCGTGCGTCGCATGCACTATGCGTATGTGTTCGAGACACAGCACGAAGGCACCAGCGTGCGCGTCGCGCAGGTGCGGGTCGATCAGCCAAACGGCAATCCGATCGTTGTCGAGGTCGGTCAGCCAGTCCATCACCGCTTCCGCATCGCCGCCGAATTTCTCGTCGCGATCATGATGCCGCTGCTGCTGTTGCTGCTGGCCGGCTGGGTGATCGTGTGGCGCGTCGTGAACCAGCAGCTCAACCCGCTGACCGATCTGGCCGATTCACTGAACCGGCAGACGCACACGTCGCTCGAGCCCGTCGACGAGACTTTCGTGCCGGTCGAAATCCGGCCGCTCACAGGCGCACTGAACGCACTGCTCGACCGCCTCAAAACCGCGCTCGACGCGCAGCGCAAATTCATCGCGGATGCCGCGCATCAACTGCGCACGCCGCTCACCGCCGTGAAACTGCACGCCGAACAGGCGGCTGTCGCGCGCGAACCGAAACAGGTGCTTGCCGCCGTGCATGAACTGCGCGCGGCCGCGGATCGTGCGGTGCGCCTGTCCAACCAGCTGCTTTCGCTGGCGCGCGCGGAGCCAGGTGAACAGGCCGCCCGCTTCGTAAACGTCGACATGGCCGCGCTCGCGTTCGAAACCGGCGCCGAATGGGTGCCGCGCGCGCTGGGAGTTCATATCGACCTCGGCTTCCAGCGTCTCGACGATCCAGCCAACGATCAGCCGTTGATCGCGCGCGGCAATCCGGTGCTCCTGCACGAAGTGATCGCGAACCTGCTCGATAACGCATTGAAGTACGTGCCGCCCTCCCGCTTCGACGGCGGACGCATCACCGTCACGGTATCGCAGACCGAGACAGACGGGAAGCCGATGGCCGAAATCGCCGTCGAGGACAACGGCGCGGGCGTGGCGCCGAAGCAGCAGGCCGAGCTCTTCAAACGCTTCTTCCGCGGCGATGGACAAAGCGACACCAGCGTTGACGGTGGCGCCGGACTTGGGCTCGCAATCGTCCATGACATCATGGTGCTGCACGGGGGCAGCGTGCATTACGAAGACGCACCCGACGGCGGCGCACGTTTCATCGTGCGGATCCCGCTCGTCACTGCCAGCGCGACCGACAAACGCGATACAGCGCGGCGCGCTCCAAAAAAATCGGCGCATCACGCGCCGATCGATATGTGACTGTGTGCCGGGCTGCATCACGTTGCAGCCCGCCCAGATCATTTCTTCTTCTTTGCTTTCTTATCGGTCTTGTCAGGGGCGGCCAGCATCGTGCCACGACATTTACGCGCGCCGCAGCGGCACTCGTATTCGCGCTTGAGTTTCTTCGTCTGACGCGCGTCGATCACAAGACCGTAGTCATAGAACAGTTCTTCGCCAGCTTCGATCTCGCGCAGCGCGTGGATGTACACGTGCCCGTCGATTTCTTCCGCTTCGCAGTTCGGCGCACACGAATGGTTGATCCAGCGCGCACTGTTACCGTCGACCTTGCCGTCGATCACATGTCCGCTATCCAGTGCGAAGTAAAACGTGTGATTCGGTTCCTCAGGGTTGTGAGGATGACGTCGCAAAGCTTCTTTCCACGAGATCCGCTCACCCTTGTATTCGATCAGGCGCTCGCCGGCTGCGATCGCTTCCGCGGCAAACACGCCTTTGCCGTGCACACCCGAGCGGCGCACGACGATCCTGCGTGAACTCATTGAATGAATCCTTGTGAAGAACTGGAGCTGAACATCCGACTGTCGCCACTCCTGGCATCTTGAACCAGCCGACTTTTTCCGACGCGGATAGCAAACGCGGCGCCTTGACGGCGCCGCGTGGTCCTGCGACGCTCGTGCGCCACAACCGGCATCGTACACGTTAGAGACGGCTTCGTTCAACCTTGAAAGAAGCAGTCACACTATCGGGGTGCTGCGTCTTCAACGCTGCCCTAACGTGGTCTCACCGAATAGCGCTTTCTGGTCGCGCGGTTGCGAACGCCAGTATTGCGGTGGTGCTTCGACGGTCGCGCCGAGTTGCGCTGCAGCGTGCCATGGCCAGCGTGGATCGTAGAGCATCGCGCGCGCCATCGCGATCATGTCGGCGTTGCCCTTTTCGATCAGATCGTTGGCATGCTGCGGATCGGTGATGAGGCCGACCGCGACCGTCGTCATACCCGTCGCTTCCTTCACCGCGTCCGCGAACGGCACCTGATAGCCAGGTTCGAGCGGAATCTTCTGCAGCGGCGATACACCACCGGACGACACGTCGATCCAGTCGCAGCCACGCTTTTTCAGTTCGTGCGCGAAGGCAATCGTGTCGTCGAGGGTCCAGCCGCCGTCGACCCAGTCGGTTGCCGACACACGCACGCCGACGGGTTTGTCGGCCGGAAAGGCCGCGCGCACGATGTCGATGATTTCCAGCGGGAACCGCATGCGGTTTTCACGCGAGCCGCCGTAGTCGTCGGTACGCTGATTGGCTAGCGGCGACAGGAATTGATGCAGCAGATAACCATGCGCGGCGTGCACCTCGATCGCATCGATGCCGAGACGCGCGGCCCGCCGGGTCGAAGCGGCGAACGCCTCCCGGATCCGGTTCAGCCCCGCAGTATCCAGTGCGAGCGGCGGCTCTTCGCCCGCCTTGTGCGGCAGCGACGACGGCGCATGCGGCAACCAGCCGCCTTCCGAAACCGGAATCAGCTGACCGCCTTCCCATGGCACATGACTCGACGCCTTGCGCCCCGCGTGCGATAGCTGCATCGCTACGGGAATGTGAGAATGCTTGCGGATTGCCGCAAGAACCGGCTTGAGTGCCGCTTCGGTGACGTCGTCCCACAAGCCTAGATCTCCTGGCGTAATGCGTCCGTCGGGTTCGACGGAAGTTGCCTCGATGCACAGCAGACCGGCACCCGACAGCGCAAGATGACCAAGATGGATCATGTGCCACTCGTTTGCCTCGCCACGCTCGGCGGAATACTGGCACATCGGGGACACGACGATGCGGTTCCGAAGCGTCACGCTACGCAGCGTGAGCGGAGAAAAAAGCGCGCTCATGGGATTCTCGCGAAGGAAGAGCCGAAGAGCGAACGAGGATAGCACCGTGCCCGATTTACCGCTGGGCGCATGGCCCAGACAGACCGCAGCCAAACTGAATCGTCGAACTACGCGACCTGCTTCTTGCTGGACGGCTGGCTGGACGGCGTGTCGAGACGGCTTGCCCACGATTCGACTTTGCCGCTCGCGAGGCGCTTCGACGCAATCGCGCGCCAGGACGATGTCAGCGTTTCGAGATTCGCCATGTCTTCGAGCGCCGCATGATCGTCGCGATCGACATAAAGCACGCGTAGCAGACGCTCGACGGTCCACGCCGGATGAGGGCGCGCAAGCCGCTCGATCGAATCGCCGGCGCCGATTTCACCGGCTTCGAGCACGCGGTAATACCAGCCGGTACGACGTGTGTCCTGCACACGGCGCGACATGTCGTCCCGATCGAAACGTACATTGAGCTTCCAGCACGGCTGCCTCGGCTGGGAAATCTGCACGAGCGAGCCGCCGATGCGATACACGTCGCCAACGCACACCGTCGCCTCGGTCATTCCAGATGTGCTGAGGTTTTCGCCGAACGCGCCACGGGCGTCGAGCCGCGTCGAGACAGCCGCACCAACGGTTGCCGCAGCCCATTCGTCGCGCCAAAGCGCGTAGTGATCGAACGGGTAATGGTGCAGCGCCATTTCTGGTCCGCCGTGGTGCTTACGTTCAGCCTGCTGGTCGCCTTCAAGACCGGTCTCGCCAAGCCACACGCGCCCTTCGACCGGCAATTTGCCGATCGCACTGAGCTTGCCTTTGTCGCCAAGCGGCGCAACGATGCCGGTCAGTACCGCGTCGACCCGATAAATCGCCTCGCTCACACCTTTCCCTCAACCTGATCCAGCCATTCGGTGAACATTTTGCGGGCCGCTTCTTCGAGACGCGGACCGAGCCGCGCCGTATCCGCACGCAGTTGAAGGACACCGACGCCTTCACTGCCGCCGATCTCCGCGGCATGGCCAATGAGCCAGGGTTCAAAGCGATCGGCGCGGATTTCCGGATGACATTGCAAGCCCAGCACGTGATTGCCCCACGAGAAAGCCTGATTTTCGCAGGCTGGCGTCGATGCAAGCCGCGTCGCGCCGTTGGGCAGATCGAAGGTATCGCCGTGCCAGTGCAGCATCGACGTCTGCGCACCGTCCAGATGACGGACCGGCGATGCGCGCCCGGCATCGGTGAGCGTCAGCGGACTCCAGCCGATCTCGGACTGCGCCGCCCGATAGACTTTTGCGCCCAGTACGCGCGCGATCAGTTGAGCCCCGAGGCAGATACCGAGGGTCGGCAACCCGGCAGCAATGCGTCTTTCGATCATCGACACGAGCGGCACGAGCGTTGGATAGCGTTCGTCGTCGCACGCGTTGATCGGGCCGCCGAGCACGACCATCAGCGACGGGACGACGGGATCCGGCGCCTCGATACGAGCAAAGCCGACATCGAGATAGCGAACCGGCCGGCTGCGTTCGCCGAGCACGCGTTCGAGGCTGCCCAGATCCTCGAAGTGCACATGTCGAATGGCCAGAACTTCCTGATTCATCGGCACATCCTCGCCCTCGAGGTTGACTAAAGAGACGCGTGTGACAGCTTCCTGACAAAGGAAGTCACGTCACGGCAAGACCGGACGGCCTGAAGGCACCCAACACGGCCCTCGACCCGATCCGGCCTTGCAGTTTAGCGGAGTCGGCCTTACTGCGCGAAGATCTTCCAGACCTTTTTCTGCGTGGCGACATCGGCGGTTTCATGCACCGAGCAATCGAGACGCAGATCCGTATCGCCCATATCCAGATCGAGCAGCGCGCAATGGTGCGGCGTCTTCTTCGGATTCTTGCTGGGTTCGAGGTGCGTACAGGTCAGGCACATCCGGTGCGGCGGGATATGTTCCTGCGCTTCCAGCTGGCGGATCGTCTTGAGCAGCGTTCGATACAGCACCGCCTGCTCCTCGTCGCGCAGCGCGCCAACCGCCTTCGACAGGAAATCCGGCCACTGCGCGGCGCGCTTCGCCGCCGTGCGGCCGCGTGCGGTCAGTCGCACAGCCAGCGCCCGACCGTCGTCCAGCGCGCGGCGCTTTTCGACGAGGCCCTTGCCTTCGAGCGTGCTCACGGCATCGCTCGTTGTCGCGGCGGTCAGTGCCGTTTCACGCGCGATCTCGCCGAGACGCATCGGTCCCTTGCGTTGCATCAGCAACACAAGAATTTCACCCTGGGTCGGGGTGAGACCCGCGCCTTCCGCCCATTCCCATGCCTGACTCCGCATGGCCGTGCTCAGTCGCAGCAGGCTGTGGGTCACCCGCCCGGTTGCCTGCTCGCCGTATACGCCTTCGCTCATAGTCTTTCGTTCGTTATTGACAGCATGTCGCTGTGTAGTCGGCCGTCGGGTGGCAAATCACGCCGCCAGCCTGCGTGTGGCCGCCCCGCCCGGGGATCAGGCGGGCCGATTTTACTATCTCAAAAATACCCTGCCCGACATGCCTGTTCCGACATGTTGTGCAGCGATGCTCTCCATTTAACGCTGTGACGATCAACCAAGCTACAGCGCTAAAACCGACATTCTATGCGAGAGCGGCCAATCGTACAGCTAAGTTATCCAGTGAGAGTTGTGGATAACCTCTGAATATCTGCTGGGACAGCGTGTGTGCGGATTCTTGATAACGTCAGTCCAGGCATCCAGGGCAGCGGAAGTTATCCGGACTTCCGGCGCCCGATGCACTCACGATCCGCGTAGTTGTAGTTTACGCAGAGCATTGACTTTGCTGGAAAAACTTCAGTTGTCCACAGGGGAAGCCGATGCTTGTTAACTATTACTACATATGTATACGTAAACATTAGAAAAACCTTAGGGATCTGTTGCTGGGAATGAAGAAACGAAAAAAAACCCGCAAATGGCGGGTTTCTTCGAAGAACGTGACGGCCCGAGGTCGGAAGTTACGCCCGCCATTGCAGACATTGTTGCCGCACGGCCTCGTGAAGCGACTTTTCTTCGGCAAATACGCCGCGCAACCAGGTCGCATCGTTGACCTGTCCGCGCGCGATCGTGCCGATCTCTTGCAATGCCTTACCGGAGCCCAGCACATCGGCGTGCGGCGCAATCCGCTCCAGCGTCGCAATGATGTCTTCGGAAATCGTCCGGCGCTCGCCGGTCTGCGGATCGATGCAGGTGCCTGCGAGGCCAAACCGGCACGCCTCGAAACGGTTGAAGGTGTAGACGAGGTAATCGTCTTCTTTCGGCGTGAGGGGTTTGTCAAGCAACAGATGGCGTGCCAGCGTCTGGATGTAGCAGGCGATCGCCGCGGCGCGATCAACTGACATCGGCGTATCCATCACGCGCACTTCGATGGTGCCGAAGCCGGGTTTCGGCCGGATATCCCAGTAAAAATCCTTCATGCTGTTCACCACGCCCGTGTGGACCATCTTCGAAAAGTATTCTTCGAAGCTGTCCCACGTCAGCACGAACGGGGCGCGGCCCGACAGCGGAAAGGCGAACACCGAATTCAGGCGTGCGGAATGAAAACCGGTGTCCACGCCCTGCACGAACGGCGAGGAAGCAGACAGCGCGATGAAGTGCGGAATGAAACGCGACATCGAATGCAGCAAAAACAGCGCGCTGTTGGGATCCGGACAGCCGATATGCACGTGCTGGCCGAACACCGTGAACTGCTTCGCGAGATAGCCGTACAACTCGGACAGGTACTGAAAGCGCGGCGTATCGACGATTTGCCGCTCGCTCCATTGCTGGAATGGGTGTGTTCCGCCGCCGCACAGTCCGACGTTCAGCCGGTCGGCCGCGGCGACGAGCGTGTCGCGGATCGTGCGCAGATCGGTCAATGCCTGTTCGTGCGACGTACAGATGCCCGTCGACAGCTCGATCATGCTTTCGGTGATTTCCGGCGTGATGTTGCCGGGAATCTTTTCGTCCTTGATGAGCCGCAGCAGATCGGAAGCGGCTTTGGTCAGATCATAGTCGTGAGTGTTGACGATCTGCATTTCGAGTTCGATACCGAAGGTGAACGGTTTCGAATCGACAAAGGGTTCGAGTGACATGGCGTCCCCTGGTAACTGGCTCGCCCGACCGGTCGCGTGGATCCGTTCGGCCGTATTCAATGCCGGGTGGTGAAAAAGTGCGACCGCCTATTCTTCGCGCCGCTCGCCGACCAGCGCGAGACTGCGGTAGACAAGCCATGGCCCCACAAGCTGCAGCACGACGATCGAGCACATCACGACGGCGCGCAGCAGCGGATCGAAATTCGGATAAAGATCGTAGGTGTCGTCGACGAGCAGATACGCGAGCGCGGACATGGGCGAAAGCGACAACCCAAGCGCCATGCCCTGCTTCCAGTTCAGTCCGCTCGGTTTCGCGAACGCCAGCACGCCGACCAGTTTGCCGACAAGGCGCGCCAAGATCAGCCCGAGCGCAGCCACGCCGCCGAGCGCAATGTGTCGCCATTCGAACGTCGTCAGCGTCAGCACGAACAGAATCACCGTGAGCAGCCAGCCGGCGGTGCCGAAATGCTGCGGCCACAACTGCGGACGCGCTTCGAGATTTTTCACGATGATGCCAGCGGCAAGCAGGCTCAGGATCGTCGACAGTTTGAACAGATGGGCGATCGCAATAGCCAGCAGTACGAGACCGAACAGCGCGACGAACGAATGCTCGTCCTGCATGTTCATCCGTCGATAGAAAAAATTGCAGGCGCGCGCAAGTGCGTACGCAAGCACCAGCGAACCGATCAGCAGATAAAGCGGTTGCAGGATCGTGGCGAGCACATTGCCGTAAATCTCCTGATGCAGCCAGCCTGATGCGAGCTTTTCAATCACCACGGCGTACATGCTGTTGAGTGCGGTCAATGTCATCAGACGTTGGGTCACCTGGCCCTCGGCGCGCAGCTCCGTCTTGAGCTGAATCACCATCGCGGGTGAAGTGGCCATCGCGATGGCCGCGAGCACCATCGCCACCATGGTCGACACGTGCAGAAACAGCAGAACGGCCAGGACAAGGATAAATGTCAGCGTTGCTTCAGCAATGCTCGACAGGATCAACCAGGGATTGCGGCGAATCCAGCGCAGATCGAGCCGGCTGCCGAGTTCGAAAAGCAGCAGACCGAGTGCGACATCGAGCAACGGGCGGGCCGCCTTTGCGGCATCTGCGTCGATCACACCGAAACCTGCTGAACCGGCGATCAGGCCAATCACCGCGTAACCGGAAATACGCGGCAGACGCCATGCGCGATAGCAGAGTTCGCCGCACAGACCGGCCGCGAGCAGCGCGAGACCGGCCCAGAAAATTGCGTCGGGCGCGAGTGGCCAGGCTGGAAAAAATGAAAACGCCGACTTCATCGTGGTGGCTTCTCCTTTTGCAGCAACGCCAGGCAGCGCGAACCGGCGGAAACGCCGGCGACGGGATAAGCACGTTGCGCCAACCAGCGTTGCGAGTTGAACGATCGGGTGAAAACTGAACGAACGCGCAGGAACCACAGGACTGCGAGCGGCGAGTCTGCGCGCGGCGTTAAAGCTTGCCAGACACGTCTGTATGAACGCCGTCGACCTGTGAATCAGATTGTTGTCGACGGGTAACCGTTCCGTTGTTGCGCACGCTGGTCAAGCAAGGCATGCGCGTGAGGAACGGCGATTGTGCCATAGCTTTTTCGTACTCGACCGAAAACGCTGCAACGTGCGCGCAAAGCGGTAAAAACTTACGTCATCTTCGCTGGAGCAGGAAAAAACGACCGTTGGTAGAGAACTGTGCGGCAGTGAACAGACAGACGTAGTCGCATCGATGTACGCAGGCTGGCTGCATTTCGTTTTCGCGAAACGGCGGTTTGCAGCCCGTCCTTCTTGCCGATGGAGGGCGGGCTAGCCTTTGGTTTACATGTTTACCTGTATGTATACGTAGTAATAGTTAACAAGGGCACTGCGTTTCTGTGGATAACATCGGTTTACCAAGAGGAATCAGTCGTTTGCAGAACGCATAACCGGATGCACAGCGTGTGTGGCCGGCGCGTGCTGCTGAGAACAACTTTTTGGACCCGACCAGGGGCGCGCGAGTTACCCCGTTTACGTCCACATCGATTCCACATGAGTTGCGCCTGCTTTCCCTGGTGTTATCCACAGCCTCGCGTGGATAACTTTTCCTGGTCAGCGGACGCTGCCTTGACGTAATGCCCTAAGAAGAAAGCGCGCAGGGTCGATCGCTTCGCAGAGATCCCGTTCGATGGGCCACGGCTCCCCTTCGATTTGCGAGGCGATGAGTTCCGCCCCCAGTGCGGCCCATACAAGACCGCGTGAACCGTAGGCGAACGCTCCGTGCATACCGTTGGCGCGCGGGAGATCGAGTGGCCAGGCGCCGCGCAGACGGTCGGCTTCAAGCGCGGCCGCTTTTTCGTCAGCGAGCGTGCCGATCATCGGCAGACGGTCGCTCGCGACGCAGCGAAACGCAACGCGTCCGCCCAGCATGGCGATTTGCTGCGGGTCGATCGCACCGTTGAGCGTCGGCAGCATCTGCGCGATACGCGCAAGATTTTCGGCGTGACCGGGTGTGCGCAGCGAAGGGTCGGGATCGTCGATATCGTAGGTCGCGCCGGTAAGCGTGATGCCATTGGCTAGCGGTACCGCGTAACCCTCCCCGATCACCGGAATGTGCAAACCTGACACGATGCCCGCGGGCAAAACCGTCAACTGGCCGCGTACGCTACGCGTCGACGCATAGTTGAGACCCGCGACGCGCGCGGCGTCGTGCGCGTTCGCAACGATGACAACGGGCGCGCGAGCGACGAGCTGGTTAGCGTCGTCGAATACATCCCAGTCTTCGCCGGATCGTTCGATGCGCGACACCTGCACACCGAAGCGTCGTTCAAGTTGCCCGCCCGCAGCGGCGCATTGTGCCGCGCAAAGCGTCGCGGGATCGAGCCAGCCGCCGCGCGGAAAAAACCAGCCACCGTTTGCCACGTCGATGTGGGCGATACGTCGCGCCTCTTCGCGCGACATCGGCACAACGTAGTCCGGCGGATAGGCAAACGACGCGAGTGCCTCGGCCATCGCTCGCGATTCTGCGTCGCTGGCGGCTAGCTGAAGCAGGCCCTCTGGACCGCGTGTCAGTGGTCGACCTGCGCGTTCGAGCGTACTCCAGCGCTGCAACGCGTAGAGAAAGCCGGCTCGCGTGATGCGTGACGCGACGCTGTCGTCTCGCGAAAGCATCGGATGAAACACGCCTGCCGGATTACCCGACGCGTCGCGCGCTAGCGCGTTGTGACGCTCCAGTGCGGTCACTCGCCAGCCGCGTGCAGCGAGTCGTTCGATCACTGCACAGCCGGCGAGGCCGGTGCCGATCACGATCGCATGACGTTCGCCGACGGCGAGCGGCAACGGCGGTTCATGTCGCCGTACCCGCCAGCGGGGCGCAAAGTGGCCGACCAGCATCGCGCGTTTCCAGCCGAAGCCATCGACTTTTTTATACTCGAAGCCGGTGGCCTGGAGCGCGCGTTTTACGTCGCCGGCACTTGTATAAGTGGCGAAGGTGGCGCCATCGCCCGCGATCCGGGCGAGCTGTTTGAAGATGGTCGGTGTCCACAATTCAGGATTTTTTGCGGGAGCAAAGCCATCGAGATAGAACGCGTCGGCGCGTAACCAGAGCGACGGCAACGTTTCTGTTGCATCGCCAAAGACGAGCGTCAGCGTGATGCGCCCACCTTCGAATTCGAGCCGGTGCGTGCCGGGCACAAGTGTTGGCCACGCATCGGCGAGCGTCTGCGCAAGCGTGGCGATCGATGCATCCGCAACGGTCGCTTCGTATGCACGACGCAGATCCGCCTGCAAAAAGGGGTGTTTTTCGGTCGACACGAAATGCAGACGTTCGCAACGAGCGGGATCGGCTCGCCACGCTGCCCAGGTCATCAGAAAGTTGATGCCCATGCCGAAGCCGGTTTCCATCACCGTGAAAACCCGTCTGCCCTGCCATCGTTCAGGCAGGTCGTTGCCGCGGAGAAACACGTGTTCGGCCTGCGCGAGGCCGCCTACCGCGCTGTGATAGATGTCGTCGTAGTGCGGCGAGAAGGGGGTGCCGTTGTCGCGAAAAGCAAGATTGGCAGGAGTCAGCGGCTCGGTCATGAGGGTAAAAATGAGCGTTCGAAGCCAGGTTCGCCAGTGCAGAAAGCCCCTGTTACAAGGGTTACACGGCAATACGTGAGGACGGAAGCGTTGGCAAAAACCAACGCTGGCGGGCCTTTCAGGGCAGTTGGCGCACCTGCTTCGGTGGCCTCAAACCCCAAATCCGCCGAAACCTTACTGGATAAGGCAAAGAACCGAGTAATTCTTCGAAACCCTTGTCCTGATTGGGTTTGCGCTGCGCTATCATAGCAAGCGCCGCACAGGGAAGCGGCAGCACGGCCGTCGCGTAGTATGCTGCGCGGCGCGTTTGTCCGGAGCGTTCCGGCACCGTCGCTGCTCGACGGCGCGGCACGCGCACGTATAATCGGCGCGTTCGCGCTGTTCGTGTCAACCTAAACCAGAAAGGAACCTTAATGAACAAACAGGAACTGATCGACGCCGTCGCAGGTCAGACGGGCGCCAGCAAAGCTCAAACCGGCGAAACGCTGGACACGCTGCTTGAAGTAATCAAGAAGGCCGTATCGAAGGGTGACGCAGTCCAGTTGATCGGCTTTGGCAGCTTCGGTTCGGGCAAGCGTGCGGCACGTACGGGCCGTAACCCGAAGACCGGTGAAACCATCAAGATCCCGGCCGCGAAGACTGTCAAGTTCACGGCTGGCAAGGCGTTCAAGGACGCAGTCAACAAGCGCTAAGCACCTTGTGCTTTGTTGTTGACGCCCGCCACAGGCGGGTTTTTTTTCGTCCGCGTTTTTGTTTGAGCCTGGGTTTGCGCTGGCGTTAGCGGCGCTGTTTACCCAGGCGTTTGCGTGATTGCGCGCTAAGGCAACTCGGCCGGCAAGGCGCGATCGTTTGATCGATGCATGCCTGCGGCAAGTTTTTTAGCCGTGTCTACCGCGAGGTTTATTCAACTGGCCGGCGTGCGCCGGTTTAGTGACGGTGATGTCCATGACCGTGATCATGGTGGTGGTGATGGCCAGTTTCATCCTCGCCGGCATCGTGGTCGTCTTCCGGATCGAAGTCCCATGCCGGGAACGGATCGGCAAATTGCTGCCATGCGTCAACGCCCAAAGCATGTTCATCGTCGGTCAACAGACACGCATCCAGCTTTGCGCGCCACGTGGCGGGATCGATGTCGATGCCGATCATCACCAGTTCCTGGCGACGGTCGCCGATCGTGAAATCGTCGAGGTCGCCATACCAGTCGGCGGCAATTTCAGCCATCAGTTCGTCGTCGCCGTCTGGCCACTCGCTGCGATCCTGCGCAGCCCACCACATGCCCGCCGGACCATGCCGGCATGCACCGCCCGCCTGCGAAAGCGAGCCGCCAACGTCGTTGCGCGTCGCAAGCCAGAAGAAACCCTTGCTGCGCAGCACGCCCTTCCATTCCTGATGCAGCAACGTCCACAGACGTTCCGGATGAAACGGCCTGCGGGCGCGATAGATGAAATTCCCAATGCCGAATTCATCGGCTTCAATGTGGTTTTCGTGCCCTGGATGTTCATTCAGCGCAACGAGCCAGCCCGGTGAACCCGAAGCCTCATCGAAATCGAATCGCTTCGTATTGAGTACCTCGGTAAGCGGCACGTCGCCAAAGCGGCTCACTACCTGCACCGCGCGTGGATTGATGCGCGCGAGGATGCGCTGCAAACGCGTGAGATCGTCGGCGCTGACCAGATCCGCCTTGTTCACGACGAGCACATCGCAGAACTCCACCTGTTCGACCAGCAGTTCGACGAGCGTGCGATCGTCCTCTTCGCTCGCGGCGATACCAAGCTCCGTGAGCGCATCGGCGCGAGCGTAGTCGCGCAGAAAGCTGGACGCGTCGATCACAGTCACCATCGTGTCGAGCCGCGCGACATCGGAGAGCGGCATGCCGTCGCCGTCGGCAAAGGTGAAGGATTCGGCGACCGACATCGGTTCGGCGACACCGTTCGATTCGACGAGGATCGCGTCGAAACGCTGCTCGCCGGCCAGACGGCGGATGTCGGTCAGCAGGTCGTCGCGCAGGGTGCAGCAGATGCAGCCGTTGGACATCTCGATCCGCTGCTCCCCGGCTTGCGACCGGGTGGCGGCGTCGCGTACCAGCGTCGCGTCGATATTGACCGCGGCGAGATCCTTGACGATCGCCGCGACGCGCAGGCCTGCGCGGTTCGCAAGGATGTGCTTGAGGAGCGTGGTCTTGCCCGCGCCCACAAAACCGGAGAGCACGGTGACGGGCAGTGGCGGCTGGTTCATCGCAGTACGGAAAACATGGGAAGAAAGGGGCATGCCTGGCGCAAACAGGATGCAGGCCGATGGCAGCACGAAGCCGCATTGTGCATCAAACGCGACGGCGCCGCCTGCCCGCATCTGCTGGAGCGTGGGCTTATGCCTGAGGAGATTGGATCAGCGGGTGGTCCGCAGCAGGTTCCACTTTTCCAGGATGCCTGCGATCTGCTTCGAGTAGTGGTCGCGCAGTAACGGTGTCTCTGAATGATATGCACCGACTGCCTGCCAGGTGTTACCGTACTTGTTCATCTTCTGACGCAGATGCCAGGCCGCGATGTAGACATTCTTACATGGCTCCATCAGCGTTCCGGTAGAAATGCCGTACTGGGACAGCGTGGCAAGATGGATCGAATTGATCTGCATCAGGCCGTAGTCCGTCGAACCATTGGCGTTCTTGTGGAGCGCGTCGGGCCGGTTGTGCGACTCCTGCCATGCAATTGCGCGCAGGATCAGCGGATTGACCTTCTGATAGCCGGCGGCCTCGTCGAAACAGTCGGCGCGTGCGGACGCGGCGGCGAACCACGCGCACAATCCCACGACAACAGTGACGACGGCCTGTCTCATCGGTCAAGATCACTAAGTAAAAAAGTGAAGAGGCGACCCTGCAACCAGCTTGCAAGACGACGCCCGATATCGGGAAAACCCGTGTCCGCTGCATTGAGCTATTGCTTCGAACCGTCCGTATGATACTGGCAGCACGTCAAGCGTCAAAGTTGGCTAACCGACATAAAAATGCTGAACAGGGATCCGCGTTTTGCCTGGGGTGTCGTTTGCGGTGGCTTGCGTGCGATGCTTTCAGTAATATGACGGATGCGTCGAATTCCAGAAAGAACTCACGGAGCCGAGCCCTTTTGTGACAATTCCGACATGAAAAGCTGCTACTGTTCAAATTTTTCGGACATCGGGCGGCCTGCATCCGCGATCCCCGGGACA
The DNA here is from genome assembly GCF_050435685.1 of Paraburkholderia sp. GAS448. Classification (NCBI taxonomy): domain Bacteria; kingdom Pseudomonadati; phylum Pseudomonadota; class Betaproteobacteria; order Burkholderiales; family Burkholderiaceae; genus Paraburkholderia; species Paraburkholderia sp. GAS448. The sequence goes on along the minus strand of NZ_JBNDKT010000002.1, from coordinate 384,463 downwards.
CGTCAGGGCGAAGGGGTTGCGCCCGGCCAGGATGTCCACTGCGCATGACCGTCGGCGGCGACTGCCGTCGGCATCGACATAACACTCCATGAGAAGAAACCGTATGGCTCTGCGTCGCGTCGCGACGGCGCTGCTGATTGCCGGGTTGATCACCTCGCAGCTTGCTCACGCACAGGTGACCCTCAACTTCGTCAACGCCGACATCGATCAGGTCGCGAGAGCGATCGGTGCGGCAACTGGCAAAACGATCATCGTCGACCCTCGGGTGAAGGGGCAACTGAATCTCGTGTCCGAGAACGCGGTCCCTGAGGACCAGGCGCTCAAGACCTTGCAATCCGCTTTGCGGATGCAGGGCTTCGCACTGGTCCAGGACCACGGCGTACTGAAGGTCGTACCCGAAGCGGACGCGAAACTGCAAGGCGTGCCGACCTACGTTGGCAATGAGCCGGCGGCACGCGGCGATCAGGTCGTCACGCAGGTTTTCCAGCTGAGAAATGAATCGGCGAACAATCTGCTGCCGGTGCTGCGTCCGCTGATCTCGCCGAACAATACGATTGCTGCGTATCCCGCGAACAACACATTGGTCGTGACGGACTACGCCGATAATGTACGGCGCATCGCGCAGATCATTGCGGGCGTGGATACGGCTGCCGGGCAGCAGGTCGAAGTTGTGCCGCTGAAGAACGCGAACGCACTGGATATCGCCACGCAGCTTTCCAGAATGCTGGATCCGGGCGCCATCGGCAGCGCGGACACGACCCTCAAGGTATCCGTCACCGCCGACGCACGCACCAATTCGCTCCTGCTGCGCGCTTCGAATGCCGCACGGCTTGCAGCGGCGAAGACGCTTGCGCAGAAGCTCGACGCACCGACCGCGCAGCCCGGCAACATGCACGTCGTGCCGCTGCGCAATGCGGATGCGGTCTCGCTTGCCAAGACCTTGCGCGGGATGCTGGGTAAAGGTGGCGACACCGGTACCGGTTCGTCGGCCAGTTCGAACGACGCGAATTCATTCAACCAGAGCGGCGGCTCGACGGGGGGGAGCAATTACTCGACGGGAACTGCGGGCACGCCGCCGCTGCCTTCGGGGCTCAGCAGCTCATCGTCGTCCTCGTCGATGGGCGGTGGTGGCGCATCTGGCTCGAGCGGCGGGGGTCTCGGCAACGCGGGTCTTCTCGGCGACAAGAAGAGCGAGGACAACCCGCCAGGCGGGATGATCCAGGCGGACGCGGCCACCAACTCACTGATCATCACGGCGTCGGACCCGGTGTACCGGAACCTGCGGGCGGTGATCGACCAGCTCGACGCCCGGCGCGCACAGGTCTATATCGAAGCGCTGATCGTCGAGCTGAGTGCGACGACAAGTGCCAATCTCGGGATCCAGTGGCAGGTCCAGAACGGCGACCTCTTTGCCGGTACCAACCTGACAGCAGGCGGCGTCGGCAACAGCATCGTCAATCTGACTGCGGCGGCGGCAGGAACCGGTGGCACCCCCGCGGCGCTGGCGGGCCTGTCGCAGGGGCTCAATATCGGCTGGATACACAACCTGTTCGGCGTACAGGGGCTCGGCGCCCTGGTGCAGGCACTCGCCCAGTCCAACGACGCGAACATACTGTCGACACCTAACCTCATCACGCTCGACAATGAGGAAGCCAAGATCGTGGTCGGCACGAACGTGCCGATCCAGACCGGTTCGTATTCGAACCTGACGAGCGGCGCCACAAGCGCGGCGTTCAATACCTTCGACCGCATCGACGTCGGTCTGACGCTGCACGTCAAACCGCAAATCACCGACGGCGGGATTCTCAAGCTGCAGCTTTACACCGAGGACTCGGCAATCGTGAACGGCACGAACAACGCTGCGACCAACCCGGCGGGCCCGGAATTCACCAAGCGTTCGATCCAGTCGACGGTGCTCGCCGATAACGGCGAGATCATCGTGCTCGGTGGCCTGATGCAGGATAACTACCAGGTGAGCAACAGCAAGGTTCCGCTGCTGGGCGACATCCCGTGGATCGGCCAGCTGTTCCGCTCGGAAGCGAAGAGCCGCACCAAGACCAACCTGCTGGTATTCCTGCGCCCCGTGATCATTACCGACCGCAATATCGCGCAGGCCGTGACGGCGAACCGCTACGATTACATCCAGGGCGTGCAGGGCGCGTACAGGTCGGACAACAACCTGATCAAGGACAAGGACGATCCGGTGGTGCCGCCGATGCCGGTCGGCCCGAGCCAGGGTGGCTCGCCCGAGATGAACCTGTTCGATCTGAACCAGATGCGGCGCCAGCAGGCGTTGGCGCAGCCCGCCGTTCCGGCGAGCGGCGCGGCCGGAAGCACCGCATCGCCAGGAGCCCATCCGTGACGCAGGCGGGCGCGCAGGCCACTCCCAACGATCCGGTCCATCCGGAGAGGGGTGTACGCGAGGCGCCCTCGCCGCTCGCCGCCCGGCTCGTACCGTATGGCTTCGCGAAGAGCGGGCAGATTCTCGTCGCGCATCAGCACGCGGACGGTCTCGAAGTCTGGATCAGCGAACGGACGACCGACGCTGCGCTGGCTGAAGTCGCACGCAATTTTGGCGCGCTGTCGGTGATGCGGATTCCCGCCGACGAGCTCGCCCAGGCGATCAATCAGGCCTACGCACGTCAGGATGGCAGCGCGGCGCAGGTGGTCGGTGAAGTTGAAGGTGAAGTCGATCTGTCGCGTTTGATGCAGGAGATTCCCGAAGTCGAGGATCTGCTCGAATCGGAAGACGACGCGCCGATCATCCGCATGATCAACGCGCTGCTGACCCAGGCGGCGCGCGAGCAGGCCTCGGATATCCATATCGAGCCGTTCGAAAATGCGTCGGTGGTACGGTTTCGCGTCGACGGCACGCTGCGCGATGTCGTGCGGCCGAAAAAGGCGCTGCACGGCGCGCTGATCTCGCGGATCAAGATCATGGCGCAGCTCGATATCGCTGAAAAACGTCTGCCGCAGGATGGCCGGATCACGCTGCGCGTCGGCGGCCGGCCGGTGGACGTGCGCGTCTCCACGCTGCCGACCGGACATGGCGAACGCGCGGTGCTGCGTCTGCTGGAAAAGGATGCGACCCGCCTGAATCTCGAGGCGCTCGGCATGGCCATCGACACGCTCGCGAAATTCGACAGGCTGATCAGCCGGCCGCACGGCATCGTGCTCGTCACCGGCCCGACCGGTTCGGGCAAGACGACCACGTTATATGCATCGATGTCGCGGCTCGAAACCGCGACGACCAACATCATGACGGTCGAGGATCCGATCGAATACGACCTCTCCGGCATTGGCCAGACGCAGGTCAACGAACGGATCGGCATGACCTTTGCGCGGGCGCTGCGCTCGATTCTGCGTCAGGATCCGGACGTCATCATGATCGGTGAAATCCGCGATCTGGAAACCGCGCAGATTGCCGTGCAGGCCTCGCTGACGGGCCACCTCGTGCTGGCGACGCTACACACGAACGACGCCGCGTCGGCCGTCACGCGTCTGACCGATATGGGCGTCGAGCCGTATCTGCTGGCGTCGTCGCTGCTCGGCGTGCTGGCGCAGCGGCTCGTGCGCAGGCTGTGTCCGGTGTGCAGGGAAGAGCGTGTCGAAGATGGCGACGACGAAACCGGCGAGCACAAAGGACACGCCCGCTGGCATCCCGTCGGCTGCGAAAAATGCGGGCATTCCGGCTATGCGGGACGGCGCGGCGTGTATGAACTGCTGCTGATCGACGAGCATATCCGCTCGCTGATCCACCGTAACGCCGCCGATGCGGAGATTCTCGCAGCGGGCCGCGCGCAGGGTATGCGGACACTGCGCGAGGACGGCGACCGCTGGCTCGCATCGGGCATGACGTCGCTGGAAGAAGTGATCCGCGTCACGGGCGGAGTGTAAGCGCATGCCAGCCTTCCGCTTCGAAGCGATCGATGCAGCCGGCAAGGCGCAAAAAGGCGTCCTCGATGCGGACAGCGCGCGCGGTGCCCGCACACAGTTGCGCACGCAGGGTCTGACGCCGCTCGTCGTCGAACCGGCAGCGACGCGCACGCGCGGGCAACGCAATCAGCGTCTGGCGCTCGGGCGGCGCCTGTCGCAGCGCGAACAGGCGATTCTCACGCGCCAGCTGGCGAGCCTCCTGATCGCCGGGTTGCCGCTCGGCGAAGCGCTTTCCGTGCTCACCGAGCAGTCCGAGCGCGACTACATTCGCGAACTGATGGCGGCGATCCGTGCCGAAGTGCTCGGCGGCCATTCGCTCGCGAACGCGCTGGCGCAGCATCCGCGCGATTTTCCCGAGATCTATCGCGCGCTGGTATCGGCGGGCGAGCATACCGGCAAGCTCGGTCTCGTGCTGTCGCGCCTTGCCGACTACATCGAACAGCGCAATGCGCTGAAGCAGAAGATCGTGCTCGCCTTCACGTACCCGACGGTCGTGACGATCATCGCGTTCGGCATCGTCACGTTTCTGTTGAGCTATGTCGTGCCGCAGGTCGTGAACGTCTTCGCGAGCACGAAGCAGCAACTGCCGATTCTCACCGTGATGATGATGGCGCTGTCCGGTTTCGTGCGGAACTGGTGGTGGGCCGTGTTGATTGCGCTCGTCGTGGTGGCGTATGTGGTGCGCTCGATTCTCGCGCAAGCCGGGCCGCGCCTTGCATTCGACCGGTGGCTGCTGACCGCCCCGCTGCTCGGCAAGCTCGTGCGCGGCTATAACACGGTGCGCTTCGCGAGCACGCTCGGTATTCTGACGGCGGCTGGCGTGCCGATCCTGCGCGCGCTGCAGGCCGCCAGCGAGACGCTCAGCAACAAGGCAATGCGCGGCAACATCGATGACGCGATCGTGCGGGTACGTGAAGGCACGTCGTTATCGCGCGCATTGGGCAATACGAAGACGTTTCCGCCGGTGCTGGTTCACCTGATCCGCTCGGGCGAAGCAACCGGCGATGTGACGACGATGCTCGACCGCGCCGCCGAAGGCGAAGCGCGCGAGCTTGAGCGGCGCACGATGTTTCTGACGAGTCTGCTCGAGCCGTTGCTGATTCTTGCGATGGGTGGCGTGGTGCTCGTGATCGTGCTGGCGGTGATGATGCCAATCATCGAGCTGAATAACCTGGTGCAATAAGAGCGAAACGGAAGGGCTTGCGCGGCGGCAGTCACGCCGCGTGAAAAATTCAGCGTACGTAGATCGTGGGACCGGGCGCGTTGGCAGGGAGGAACACTTCGGAATGTGCGCCATTGCGATCGATGATGATCGAGCGCGGCCGGACTTCGTAGAGTTTCGCGCCCTGCATGATCGTGCTGCCAAGCGTGATGGCGCGCGGCGGTTCGCCGCCGGTGCTGATGATGGCTGCGGCGCCTTCCCTGAGTGAGAGGATGCCGAAGAGATGCACGTCCTGATTGGCACTGCGCGTAAGCTGGCCACCGAACAGCGTCTCCGCCTGCTCGACCGAAACCGGGGCGCGCGCAGCCGCAGCCGCGGGGCCAGGCCGATGCGCGGTGAGCGTGACGATCCAGTAGGTGAGCGTCGCGCAGAAGACAGCGAAAAGCGCGAGCGACAACAGGCGGACTTGGAGTGCGTTCATGCGCTTCATTGTACGTATTAATGTGAAATTTGCGTTGAGTTGAAACCCTTCAACTCCATGACATTAAAATGAGCCGCCGGGCGTAGACCCGGCAGGTGGCACGCAGCATATTCACTGCACCGGGCGTCGCCCGTTGCATCGATACTTTTTCTGGAACGAGGTAGCAAGCTATGCAGATGTGGACCACACGCCGCACTGAAATCGCCGGACCGGGCGCCCGCCGTCAACGCGGGTTCACGTTGATCGAAATCATGGTGGTGATCGCGATTCTCGGCATTCTCGCCGCGCTGATCGTGCCGAAGATCATGAGCCGCCCGGACGAGGCGCGACGTGTTGCCGCGAAGCAGGACATCGGCACGGTGATGCAGGCGTTGAAGCTCTATCGCCTCGACAATGGCCGTTACCCGACTCAGGAGCAGGGATTGCGCGCGCTGGTCGAAAAGCCGTCGACGGATCCGGTGCCGAACAACTGGAAGGAGGGCGGCTATCTCGAACGCCTGCCTAACGATCCGTGGGGCAATGCGTATCAATACCTGAACCCGGGCGTTCACAGCGAGATCGACGTATTCAGCTATGGCGCCGACGGCAAGCCTGGCGGCGAGGGCAACGACGCGGACGTGGGTTCGTGGCAGTAGCCGGCTGACTTTAATGAAGGCGATGCCTCCGATGCCGCGCAGCCGTAAGCGTACGGCCGGTTTTACGCTGCTGGAAATGCTGGTGGTGCTGGTGATTGCCGGCCTGCTGGTGTCGCTGGCATCGCTGTCGCTGACGCGCAATCCGCGCACGGATCTGAACGAAGAAGCGCAACGTCTCGCGCTGCTGTTCGAATCCGCCGGCGATGAAGCGCAGGTGCGCGCGCGGCCCATCGCCTGGCTGCCGCTCGAAGGGGGTTTCCGTTTCGATCTGCGCAGCGATGACGGCTGGCGTCCGCTGCGTGACGATCTGCTGGGACCGCGCCACTGGGAAGGTGGCGTAACGGGGGTGGCGATCAGCTATCCCGGTTCGGAGCAGCGTGCGGATCGCGTCGTATTCGGTACGGAAAGCATCGACGCGCCCGTGCAGGTGACGCTGTTTTCGTCCGCGGGGAGCGCGACGATCGTCGGCACGGGTAATGGCCGCTATGAGGTGCGTTGAGATGCGCCGCCGCACGTCCGGTTCGGCTCGCGCCGCGGCGTCGCGCGGCTTTACGATGATCGAAGTGCTTGTCGCGCTTGCGATCATCGCGGTGGCGCTGGCGGCGTCGCTGCGTGCGGTAGGCAGTCTTGCGACGAGCGAGGCCGATCTGCATCGGCGGATGCTGGCCGGCTGGAGCGCCGACAACACACTCGCGCAGTTGCGGCTTGCACACGCGTGGCCGGAGGTCGGCTCACAGAGTTTCGACTGCTCGCAGGGCAACATGCAACTGATCTGCACGGAGCGCGTGAGCGCGACGCCGAACCCGGTGTTTAGGCGCGTCGAAGTATCGGTGACGACGCCAGGGCGTTCCGGCAATCTCGCCCAGATGGTTACGGTGATCGCGAATGAAACCAGCCGGTCGCTGTAAGTGCGGTGCGGCTCGCCGCGGAGGTCTGCCTCGCCGCGTGCGGGGGTTCACGCTGATCGAATTGCTGGTTGCAATTGCGATCCTGGCGGTGATTGCTGTGCTGTCGTGGCGAGGGCTGGACCAGATTGTGCGTGGCCGGCAGATGATTACCAGCGCGATGGAAGACGAACGCGTCTTTGCGCAACTGTTCGACCAGATGCGGATCGATGCGCGGCAGGCGACCTCGGACGATGAAGCGGGCGAGGCGGCAGTATCGATTGGCGGCAGCGTGCTGCAGATCGTGCGTGCGCTGGATATGCCGGGCACGGCACCGCGGCTGCAGGTTGTGCGGTATCGGATCGCCGATGGACGTGTGATCCGGTCTGCGTCGCCGCCGTTGGGGAATGTGGGTGAGTTGCGGCGTGCCTTGCGCGGTGGCGAAAATGCGGACTGGAGCGTGGTGCCGTTGATGGGCGGTGTGGGTGCGATCTCGGCGCGGGCTTATGTGCCGAAGGTCGGCTGGACCTCGCAGATGAATGATGTGCAATCCGCCATCACGCAGAACGACAATAATCTCAAGGTGCCGCAGTTGGGGAATGCGCCTTTGCAGCGATCTGTTACCGGGCTTGAAGTGAGCATCGGAGGCAAGGGGTTGGCGCGGCCTGTGACGCGCGTGTTTCTTGTCGGAGAATGATGATGAAGTTGGGTTCTTCGCTTGCGCGGTGCTTTGGTTCTGTTTTGTTGTTTGCTGTCTTTCGTGGGTTTTTTGTTTGGTGCCTTTCCTTGTTTTGCTTCTGGTTTATTAGTGTTGCCCCTGTGCGGGGCGGCACCTACTTTTCTTTGTCCTTGCCAAAGAAAAGTAGGCAAAAGAAAGGCGCCGAAGACGCGTCTCTTCCCGCGCGCTTGACCACCCGGGAATGGCAACCCATGAAGTGTCGCCCTCGCAAGGAAACGACATTGGTCCGACGCCAGACCGTCCCTCGCACAGTACTTCCTGTGACAAGGCCATCATCCATCCGACTCCGCGCTGCGCGCGTCGCCGACCGGCGTAACGTTCCCTGGCCGCCATCTTGCGTGTCGTGCAGTGTTTCGCTTCGCGGCGCGTCTCACATGAAAAATTGTGACGATCACGCTCGCCGTTTTGGTGGGTGGCGCCTCTCCGGAATTTCTCTCACGTTGCTTCGTCTCGCGGGCCTGGCGAACATTCCTGGCGATCTTGCGAGCCGTTTCGGCGAGCTTTACCGTCGCGCCGTTTCGCCCGGGTTGTTTTGCGTTGCGCACACACACAGCGCGCCCTTCTCCGCTGCCACGCGGACCCTTCCACGACGCACGCAGTGCGGAGTGGGATGGATGACGGCCTTGTCACGGGAAGTACTGTGCGAGGGACGGTCTGGCGTCGGACCAATGTCGAATCCCTTGCGAGGGCGACACTTCATGGGTTGCCATTCCCGGTCAGCGACCCATCGAGAAAGGACGAGCTTTCGGCGCCTTTCTTTTGCCTACTTTTCTTTGGCAAGACAAAGAAAAGTAGGTGCCGCCCCGCACAGGGGCAACGCTAATAAACCAGAAGCAAAACAAGGAAAGGCACCAAAACATCAATTCCAGAAAAGAACCAAAACCGCCGGCGCAGCCATCATCACCGCCCTGCTAGTAGTAGCACTCTCCGCAATCCTGGTCTCGGGCATGCTCTGGCGCCAGCAGGTGCAAATCAGAAGAATCGAGAACCAGCGCCTCCTCTCTCAGGCCCAATGGGTAGCAAGGGGCGCGCTAGACTGGACGCGCCTGATCCTCCGTTCTGAGGGCGACACCTCCGCCGGGGTCACTTACCTCGGTGGCATCTGGGGCGTGCCAATCGCAAAAACACGCCTGTCCGACTTTCTGGGCCAGATCGGTGAAGGCGGCGCCGAGCAGGGTGCGGAAACCTGGCTGTCGGGATCGATCGAAGACGCCCAGGCCAAATTCAACCTGCGCAATCTCGTATCGAGTCCGGCGCCCGGCGCGCTCCAGCTGAATATCCAACAGATCGAAGCGTTCCAGCGCCTCCTCGCGCTCCTGGGTGTCAATGGCCAGCTGGCAAAAAACACCGCAGTCCAACTGCGCGCGAGCCTCGCGCAATCCGCGACGCGCTTCCAGACGCAGACCACCACCAGTACGACCACGACGTTGCAAGGCGGTGCAATCGGCGGCGGCAATTTCACCGACAAACCGGGTCTCGACGACAGTGACGACAACTCCCCCGTCGCGCCGCTCCAGATGACGAGCGTCGACTCGCTGCTCGATGTTCCGGGCTTCACGTCCGAAATGGTCGCGCGCCTGCGCCCTTTCGTGACCGTCCTGCCGACGACTTCGGCCGTCAACATGAACACCGCTCCCGCCGAAGTCATCGCTGCTATTGTCCCGGGGATGAACCTGTCGAGCGCGCAGGCCTTCGTTGCGCGTCGCGCGACGGTGTTCTTTCATAACATCGGTGACGTACAACTGGCGTTGCAAGGCGCGGGCGTGCAGATCGCGGCCCTCGACCCGAGCCAGCTCGACGTGAACACGAGCTATTTTCTGATTCACGGTCGCGTGCAGCACGAGCGCGCGGAAGTGGACCGCACGACGCTCATCTATCGCGATTCACTGACGCACACGACGCGTATCGTGCGTGTGCGCGACCAGCTATGAATAACGTCCTTCCCGGAGAGAGTGGCCTTTGAGCACCCTGATCGTCCTTCTGCCGCCGCGTGACCCGGTGGTGCCTTCGCAGGAATGGCAGTTGCCGGAAATGCCGTTCCTGTTGCTCGACAAGGCGGGCCGCACGCAACGCGCCGGTCGCTCGGCGTTGCCGCTGCTGCCGCGCGCGTCGTCGACCGTGCTGATGGTTGCCGCGCGCGATCTGCTGATGATCGCCGCCGCCGTGCCGCCGCTCAAAGGCCCGCGGTTGCGCCAGGCGCTGCCGAACGTCGTCGAGGATCAGCTGATCCAGGATCCGCAGACCTGTCACATCGCGCTCGATCCGCTACCGCTCGCCGGGCGGCGGCAGGTGCTCGCCGTGATCGATCGTGGCTGGTTCAGGTTCATCCTGGAAGGCTTTCATGCAGCCGGCCATCGCAACATAAGCGCGGTGCCGGTTACGCGCTGTCTGCCGGAAGCAGCGGCCGGCGCGACACTCCCCGCTGAGGCGATCACCGCCACGGCGGATGCCGGTGCCGACCTGCTGGCGACAGCAGTGGCGGGTGCAGGCTTGGTGGACACACCGGTTGCGCCCGTCGTTGCCGCCGTGCTCGGCACCGTGGTATCGACGGCCCCGGCGCTGCTCATCGATGCCGCGATGGAAACCGCCGCGCCCAGCGTCGAACTTGCGATCGTGCGCGGCGCGCTGGGCGAAGGGCTCGCCGTGCCGGCGGCCAGCGTTCGTGCGACTCTTGCCGCGCTGGCGGGCGCCGCTCCCACTACGCTTTATTCGCTCACGGAGGTGCCCGGCAACGAGCCGCGCCTCGCGTCAAATATAGAGGCGCATCTGGGCGGCGCGCAGCCGTTGCCGTTCGAGACGCTGGCGCGCCGCGCGCTCGAATGCCGCTTCGATCTGTGCCAGTTCGAGTTTGCCTCCCAGCCATGGCGCCTCGACCGCGCGACGCTGCGGCGTCTGCGTGTACCGCTGCTGCTGGCGATTGCCTCGCTCGTGGTGGCGATAGTCGGTGCGAACCTGCAGTGGCTGATGCTTGCGCGCCAGCGCGATGCCATCACGACGCAGATGACCGAGTTGCTGCTCAACGCCTTTCCGAAAACCACCGTCGTGCTCGATGCCCCCGACCAGATGTCGCGCCAGCTTCAGCAACTGCGCGTAGCGGCGGGTGAACTGTCGCCGGGCGATTTCCTGTCGCTGGCGGACGGGCTCGCGCGTTCGCTGGGTCCGATTCCGGTGAACGGGCTCGCGGCACTGGACTATCACGACCGGCGCCTCGAAGTGACCTTCAAGCCCGAAGTGAAGGTCGATCCTGATCTGGGCCGGCGCCTTGCGCGCAATGGCCTGAACGGCGCGATCGACAGCAATACCGGCAAGTGGACGATCAGGAACGGACAATGAAAACAGCACTGGGACAGACCTGGGCCGGATTCTGGGACGCGCGCACGACGCGCGAAAAGACGCTGCTGACGTGGGGCGGCGCGGCGGTGGCTGTGGTAGTCGCATGGTCGGTGCTGTGGGCACCGGCGCAGGAAGGCCGTGCGCGTCTGCGCGATACGCTGCCCGCCCTGCAGCGCCAGCTCGCGCAGATGACCGCGCAGGCGAACGAGGCGCGTGCGCTGTCCGCAGTGACGCAGGGTGTGGCGCCCACGGGCGGTGCGCTAAAAGACGCACTGACCGCCTCGCTGACCGATCACGGCCTTGCCGCGACGCAGGTGCAGGTGCTTGGCAATGCGGTGCAGATCCAGATGAAGAATGCGTCGTTTCCGGCGTGGACCGCCTGGCTCGACGACGCCCGGCGGCAATTCAAGGTGCAGGTCGTCGAGGCGCACGTGAGCGCGCTGAAGGACGACGGCCAGGTCGATCTGACGGCATCTTTGCAGCCGTCCACGGCCCGATGAACGCGCCTCGGCACGAAACCGCATGATTTTCTGGATCCGCCTTTTGGGCGCTGCGCTGCCGTGGGCGCTCGTCGCCGTATTGTCGAGCGGCACGGTGCTGCTCGTGATGCTGCCTGCCGCGTGGATCACACCGCAATTCGCGAAGGCCACGCACGGTCACGTGAATCTCGTCGATCCGGACGGTTCGTTGTGGAACGGCTCGGCGACGTTGATGCTCGCCGCAGGTGACGATCCGTCCGGTGCGACGCTGCTGCCGGGCCGAATCGAATGGCGCACTGCGTTCTGGCCGCTTTTCACGGGCCGCGTGCGTATGCAGATGCGTCAGACCGACGCGATGCCGGACGCTGTTACCGTCGATGCTGCCGCACGAGGCGCGACCATCACAGGCGGCGGCATCGCCGTGCCGGCGTCCTTGCTTGCTGGTCTCGGCGCTCCGTTCAATACGCTCGATCTGCAGGGTGACGTGCGCCTTGCATGGACCGATCTGCGCATGTTTGACAAGGAAGCGTTCGGCAGGCTCACCGTCACGCTGAACGACATGAGTTCGCGCGTGTCGCTGGTCAAGCCGCTCGGGTCGTATCAGGTGGTGCTTCAGGCGGAGGGCATGAGATCGACGGTCGATCTGTCGACGCTGAAGGGACCGCTGATGCTCGACGGTCACGGCATCGTGCAGCAGGCGGGGACGTCGTTTCAGGGCACGGCGAGCGCCGCGCCGGAACAACACGACAATCTTGCGGGACTGTTGAATCTGCTCGGCCGGCGCACTGGGCCGGACACTGTAGCGCTTACCTTCATTCGTTGAGCGGCGGCGCGACGCTCGCGACGATGACATTGTCAGGCATCAGGGGCGGCGGTTACTGCCGCACCACCTCCTGATCCATCGCTATTTCTGCGCGGAGTCCGATTTCTGCGCGACCGTCTGCGGTATGGGCGCCGGCGCGGCGACGTCACCCGTCTCGCGATCCATCTGCGAAGCATCCCAGCCGCCGCCAAGCGCCTTGACAAGCCCCACCGACGACACCATGCGCTGCCCTGCGATGTTCGCGAGTTTCTGCTCCGCGACGAACGCGGTAGTCTGCGCCGTCAGCACGTTGACGTAACCGACTGTGCCGGCCTTGTACTGATTCAGGACAATATCGCGCGCCTGACGCGCCGAATCGACGGCCTGCTGCTGCACGACGATTTCCTGCGCGAGGATGCGCAGTGACGCAAGGTTGTCCTCGACATCCTGGAACGCGGCCAGCACGGTTTGCCGGTAGGCGGCGACGTCCTGGTCGTAGGTCGCGCGGGCGGCGTCGGTCTGCGCCTTGCGCAGGCCGGCATCGAAGATCGTGGCAGCGAGTTGCGGACCGAGCGTCCAGAAGCGCGACGGCGCCGTCAGCAACTGCGAGAGCACCGAGCTTTCGAAACCACCCGTGGCCGACAGCGTCAGTGTCGGAAAAAATGCCGCAATCGCCACGCCGATCTGCTCGTTTGCCGCCGCAGCCTTGCGTTCCGCCGACGCGATATCGGGCCGGCGTTCGAGCAGCGCGGAGGGCAACTGCGCGGGCACAGCCGGCGGCGTGGCAACGAGCGGCGACGGCGGAATCGAGAATGTCGAAGCCGGTTCGCCGACCAGTACCGCAATGGCGTGCTCGTCCTGCGCGCGCGCGACACCGTTCTCGATCGCCGCGGCCTGCGCGGATTGCAGCTGGGTCTGCGCCTGGATCACGTCCGAGCGCGCGACGGTGCCCTGCGCGTACTGATTTTTTGTGAGTTGCAGCGAGCGGGTGTAGGCCTCGACGGTGTCGTCGAGCAGCTTCTGGGTTGCGTCCAGCGAGCGCAATGAAAAGTAGGTCTGCGCGAGTGTCGCCTGCGCGGACAGACGGGCGTTGGCCAGATCCGCGGCAGCGCCTTGCTGGCCAGCCTGCCCGGAGCTGACCGAGCGGCTCACCTTGCCCCACAGGTCCGGCTCCCAGGTGGCGTCGAGGTTGAGGTTATAGCTATTGCCGATCGAGCTTGGACTCGCGCCTGACGTCGAACTCGAGTTGACGTGCGACGACGAGCCCTGCCGTGTCTCGCTTGCAGCCGCGCTGATCACCGGGAAATACGCCGCACGTGCTTCGCCGACGAGCGCGCGCGCCTGCCGGTAAGCGGCGGCGAACTGCGCAACGGTCTGGTTCGACTGGTTGAGCTTGTCCTGGAGCGCGTTCAGTTGGGGATCGTTATAGATGGTCCACCACGCGCCGCGATCGTTCTGGTCGGCTGGCTGCGCAACTTTCCAGCCGTCAGCCGCTTCCTTGTACGACTCGGGGACTGAGACAGCCGGACGCTTGTAGTCGGGGCCCACCGCGCAACCGGCAAGTGCAACTGCTAACGTCGCCGCAGCGGCGGCGAGCGTGAGGGCACGAGGCGCGGCCACGAGCGGGCGCGTGGTGTGTTCAAACAGCATGCAATGAATTCCTTTCGGTCCAGCGTTCGCGCGACGGAATCGCTGCGAACCGCCGGTGCAGGCGGTCACGCAATGTGCGCGATGCCCGTGATGGTAGCGCACGCAATGCGCGCGATACGGAAAACTGAAAGGGTAATGCGATGGATGCGGAAGGTGTGTTACCGACGGTGTCGGGACGGTTACGTCGCGTTACCGTCGGCCGTGCGCGGCGACTGTGCTTCTAGCTGCGAGCGTCGCAACTCTGGCGAGCCTGCTTGCCCGCAGCGGCCCGGCAGGGCGGCGCATCGGCGCGACTCTGGCAACTGGAGATGACGGCTGCCGTGCCTTTGGCCGTTGCCGTGGAGGTCAGCAATGCGACCGGCACAGCGGCGCGTTCGCGTGCGGAGCGGCCGTCGCGACGATTTCCAGCCCATGCGAACAGCAAGACCGCGATCGACCCACCCGGCAAGACAAATATGGCCGCGTACAGCGCCAGCTTCCACCAGCGATGCGGTCCCTGGAAAGGGCGGAGCGCAGAGCCAGTCAGGGAGCGGCCCAGGCCGCCGAGGGTGTTTTTCAGGTACAGCATCGCGGAAATCCTTTTGGCACCGGCGGATGCCGTTGCCGTTCAATCGGTCAGAACATGGTCTCGTGACAGCGCAGATCGCGCGTAACTCATTGCCTGTCATAATATTGACTATGCAATTAAATTTCAAGATACTTCGCGTCATGTCTGATTGACTGTTGTTTTTTGTCGAGGGGTCCGATGCAGAACCAGATTGACTTGCCTGCCCAGGCAGATAAAATTCGGCAACGGCTCCCGATGCCTTCTGGCGATTTCCGATGAGCGATGGCCCTTACGATCCCAACGAGATCCGCCTCGAGGCGAGTCTCGGCTATTACCTCTCCAGAGCGCGCAATGTACTCGCCGAGCGGATGGATCAGGCGGTCGAGCCCCTCGGGCTGACGTCTTCGCAAATTACTGTGATCCTCCTGCTGTCATGCGGCCGGGCGCATACGCCGTATGAGCTGTCGCGAGCCATGTCGTACGACAGCGGTTCGATGACGCGGATGCTCGACCGGCTGGAAAAAAAGGGTTTTATCGTACGAAGCCGTAGCGATGCCGACCGCCGCATGGTCGAGCTCCAGCTGACGCCACAAGGCACGGACGCCGCGAAAGTGTTGCCGGGTATCGGCGCCACGGTGCTGAACGAACAGCTGCGCGGTTTTTCCGACGCGGACCTCGCAACGCTGATCGATTTGCTTGCCCGCTTCATTGCGAACGGCCCGGCCGGTGACTCAGGATGCGGCGAAGTTGCGCTACCCGCGCCACTCGCCGGTTCATCGGCCGCAGACAAGAACGAATAGATACACGGCGCTCCTTGGGCGCCGCAACACAGGCATTTATCTGTCTGGGCAGAAGGTGTCGTAGCATGCAAGATGCATCGTCAGAGTGGGTTTGACGGGCTGACAAGCATGCCGCGGCAAGCTTTCTGCGCGACAAGGAGATCGATACATGACAGCGATGACAACTGCCGACGCCTCCGCCCCACCCGCTGCCCCGGCGCCGCTCGCCGGCGGTACGCTGGCGCTGCTCACCGTGGGTCTTGCGCTCGGCACCTTCATGGAAGTGCTCGATACGTCGATCGCGAACGTCGCGGTGCCGACTATTTCCGGCAGCCTCGGTGTCGCGACGAGCGAAGGCACCTGGGTGATTTCGTCGTATTCGGTGGCGTCGGCGATAGCCGTGCCGCTGACCGGCTGGCTGGCGCGGCGGGTCGGCGAGGTGCGGCTCTTTACGCTGTCGGTGCTGCTCTTTACGGTCGCATCGGCGCTGTGCGGCTTCGCGCAGAACTTCGAATCGCTGATCGCTTTCCGGCTGCTTCAGGGGCTCGTCTCCGGTCCGATGGTGCCGCTTTCGCAGACGATCCTGATGCGCTCATACCCGCCGGAAAAGCGCGGCCTCGCGCTCGGCCTGTGGGCGATGACGGTGATCTGCGCACCGATCTTCGGGCCTGTGATGGGTGGCTGGATCACCGACAACTTCACCTGGCCGTGGATCTTCTACATCAATGTGCCGATCGGCCTCTTTTCGGCGACCTGTGCGTTCCTGCTGCTGCGTGGCCGCGAAACGAAGACCACGAAGCAGCGTATCGACGCAGTCGGTCTTGCGTTGCTCGTGATCGGCGTGTCGTGTCTGCAGATGGTGCTCGACCTCGGCAAGGACCGCGACTGGTTCAACTCGACGTTCATCGTCGTGCTGGCGATCATTGCGGTGGTGTCAATAGCGTTCATGCTCGTCTGGGAAATGACGGAGAAGGAACCGGTCGTCGACCTGTCGCTCTTCAAGGACCGCAACTTCGCGCTCGGCGCGCTGATCATCTCGTTCGGCTTCATGGCGTTTTTCGGCTCGGTGGTGATCTTTCCGCTGTGGCTGCAGACCGTGATGGGCTACACGCCTGGGATCGCCGGCCTCGCGACCGCGCCGGTCGGGCTGCTCGCGCTGGTGCTCTCGCCGTTGATCGGCCGCAACATGCATCGGCTCAACCTGCGGATGGTCGCAAGTTGCGCGTTTCTGGTATTCGCGTTCGTGTCGTTCTGGAACTCGAGCTTCACGCTCGACGTACCCTTCAATCACGTGATCTGGCCGCGGCTGGTGCAGGGGATCGGCGTCGCATGCTTCTTCGTGCCGATGACGACCATCACGCTTTCAAGCGTCCCGGACGAGCGGCTCGCGAGCGCGTCAGGCCTGTCGAACTTTCTGCGGACACTGTCGGGGGCAATCGGCACGGCGATCAGCACGACGTTTTGGGAGAACGACACGATCTATCACCACGCGGTGCTGGCGGAATCGGTGAACGCTTATTCGCAGAACACGACTGCATATCGTGATGCCCTGACGAGTCTCGGCATGTCCGGTTCAGGGGCAACGGCGCAACTGAACGAGATCGTCACGCAGCAGGCCTACATGATGGCGACCAACGACTTCTTCCGGATTTCCTGCCTCGCGTTTCTTGTGCTGGCGGGCCTTGTCTGGATCACGAAGCCGCGCAAAGTCGGCGGTCCGTCCATGGGGCACTAGCCTCGTTCGCCGCCGCGTGCGGTTGCGGGGCGGCGGCGAAGCGCCGGCTACTGGGAGAGAGGCTCGCCTGTCGACGACGGACGGGCCGATTGAGCGCCCGCTGTATCACTGGGGTTCGCTGCAGAAGGAGCGGACACCGGTGACTGCGGTGTAACACCCGCCGTAGTGCCTCTCACGAACTGCTTGAAATCGGCTCCCGCTTGCCATGGATTCGGTTTGCAGCCGAGCGAACTATCGCAGTGCGCGGCGAAGCCGATCGTTGCGGTGCCGTCGCTATTGGGTGTCAGCGTGATCTGGTACGCCAGCGCGCGTTTGCCGCCATCGGGCCCGGCGGTCTGGATCAGCGTATCGCTGACGGTTTGAACCTCATAGGTTGAAACCTGTGTGACCCACGCCTGCGCGCGCTTCCACCACAGATCGCATTGGGCCTTGTTCGCGCAGGTAAGCGGTGCGGTCGCGATCTGCATCGTGTCGGGGTCAACCTGGCCGCGTGTCGAGCACCCCGCGGCCAGCACGCATAGCACAGCCAACAGACCTTTTTTCATCGCGTCGCTCCCTGCCATGGTTGCGCGTCGGGTCCATTTCATCGCGGCCCGATCGTATGTCATGAAAGTTTGACCGATCAAGGCCGACGACGTTTCATGCACACTTTTGATCTACATCACGTCGCGGAGATTTTGCCGATCGACGGCGTGTGGCAGTTGCTGATCGCGTAGCGGTGACCGTGCCAATGAAGGATGGCGCGCCATGCCGAAATGAAAAAGGCAGCATCACGCTGCCCTCTTTCGTACAACGATTGCCTGCAGGATCACACGCTGAAGCGATTCAACGTGTACGCGCGATAGGCAGCGACGAATGCATCGAACGAGCCGACTTCATCGCGCTCGAGCCTCGCCTGCTCTTCGAGCGACTTTGCCGCAAGCTCAGCGAACGCCTGCTGTTCGTCGACGGCCAGCGGACGCGAGCGGAAATGAGCGGCATGCGCTTCGCTCTGCTCGAGGCCGAATTGCAGGAAGCTCTGCTGCCTGTCGCGCATTGTCTCCAGTACGCGTGCCGACGGCGTCAACGATACATCGGCGAGCTTTGCGCGTTGCGTCGCGACGGCACGAGCGTGCGAGTCGTCGCCGTGCAATGCGTCGAGTGTTGCCGCGGCGCTGTCGATCTTCGTGAAGAGTTCGTGGGCCCAGTCGAGCATGGGGATGTCGCGTCCCTCGCGCGTGAGTTCCAGACCCGGCTTGCGCCCTTCCATCGTGACGCGGCCAAAGTTAGCGTTGGCTTCGGCATAGGCAGCCGGCGGCAGCAATGCGCTGTCGTCGAGCGCGCAGACCAGCAGATAGGCATCGAGAAAGCGCGACGTTTCGAGCGAGATTCCGATCGGCTCAAACGGATCGATATCCATGCAGCGCACTTCGACGTACTGCACACCGCGCGCGGCGAGTGCATGCAGCGGACGCTCGCCAGGATAAGTGATCCGCTTTGGCCGGATCGTCGAATAGAACTCGTTTTCGATCTGCAGCACGTTGGTGTTGATCTGCACCCACTCGCCGTCGCGCAGCGTGCCGATCGCCTCGTACGGCGGATAGGGCTGGCTGACCGCTTTTGCGAGTGCATCGAGGTAGCCCGGCAGCGTGTCGTAGTCGGCATGCAGCGCGGCCTGCGCAGTGGTGTTCGAATAGCCGAGATCGCTCATCCGCAGGCTCGTCGCGTGCGGACGATAGAACGTGTCGGCGTCGAAGGTTTCGAGCGTATGTGCACGGTCGCGCAGGAAGCGGCGATCGAGTGCCGGCGATGCGCCGAACAGGTACATCAACAGCCAGTTCGTGCGGCGGAAATTGCGGATCAGTGCAAGGTAGCGTTCCGACTGGAAATCGACGGGGCTCGCCGTGGACTGCTGATCCGCGTGAAGCACGCGCCACACTTCTTCGTTCAGCGAATAGTTGTAGTGAATGCCCGCGATGCATTGCATCGTGCGCCCATAGCGCAGCGCCAGACCGGCGCGGTACACATACTTCAGCTTGCCGATGTTGGACGTGCCGTAGTGCGCGATCGGGATCTCGTCGTCGGCGGGCAAGAGGCCTGGCATCGAGTTGTTCCAGAGAATCTCGTCGCCGAGTTCTGCGTAGACGAAACGATGCAGCTCATCGAGTTTTTCCAGCGTGATGGAGACGTCGTGTTCGGCCGGCGTGATCAGTTCGAGCAACGCTTCCGAATAGTCGGTGGTCAGCGACGGGTGCGTCAGGGCGGAGCCCAGCGCGCGCGGATGCGGCGTCGTCGCGAGCTGGCCATCGTGCGTCACACGCAGGCTTTCCTTTTCGATGCCGCGCAGACCGGCCGTCAGCGCGTCGCGCTGCGGGCCGGATGTCAGCACGGACAGGCGGTGCGAAAAGGCGTCGGTCGTGCGGAGAGGTGTCGTGTTGGGCATTGATGCAGGTCGTGCGCTATCGGCGCTTTGTGCGGCCGACAACGATCGGCGGAATTTTCAGTAGCGGGCACTTTAACATCTCGCCACAACCCCTGCTTGAGGCCGCTTCGGCGGCCGATTCCGCGTCTCCGGGACTACCCTGGGAGCGCCGTTTTCACGACGCCCGTCAACCGCCGCGCGCCCCTCCCGCGCGGTCCGCGACCTCATTCCACAGGTGCATGGCGGCATACGCGCGCCATGGCCGCCATGTGTCCGTGCGTGTGCGTTGCTGGGTTGGACGGACGAGCGCCGGGTCGCGCGCGGCAATCGACTGCATCAGCACCAGGTCCCACGCCGGCCACGCATCGGCATCGCGCCATGCGCGCATCGCGACGTATTCGACCGTCCACGGCCCGATGCCGGGCAACGCGAGCAGCGCGGCACGCAATGCCATCGCGTCGATATCGGCGTCATGGGCGCGGTCGATGGGCACCGCGCCCGAGGCCACCGCCTGCGCAAAGCCCTGCAACGCGGCCACCCGTTTGCCAGGCATGCCGATCTGCGCCAGATCGACGGCAGCCAGTGCCGCCGGCGTCGGAAAGCGCCAGGCGGTGCGCTCGTGCGCATGGCCTTCGATGCGCTGTCCGGCGCGCTGCACGAGCCGGCCGATGATCGTGGTGGCCGCCTTCACGCTGACCTGCTGGCCGACGATTGCCCGGACTACCAGTTCGAAGCCGGACCAGGCGCCCGGCACGCGCAGACCCGGCGCGGCTTCGACGAGCGGCGCAAGCCACGGGTCGCTGGCGAAGTGCGAGCGGATCGCCGCTGGATCGGCGTGCAGGTCGAACATGCGCGCGATGGGCGCGGCGAGCGCCTCGGCATGCCGGCCGACCTCACCTTCGAGCGTGGCGACGATGCAGCGCTTCTTCGGATGCAGACGGACGGTCAGCGTGCCGCTGTCGCCGGCCCACACGATTGCGCGACGGTACGCGCTGTCTTCGACCGCTTCGACGCCCGGTGTCGCGCGTCCCGCGAAGAAACGCAGGATGCGCGGCCAGTCGAAAGGCGGTTTGAACGACAGTTCGAGAGAAGCGACGGACGTTGCGGACGGAATGGGCGTAAGGGTGCTCAAGCGACGTGATCCAGATCGTTGGTTTCTGCAGGCGCAGTGGCTGCAGCGCCCGTGTGGCGAGCTTCAGTGTCGAGCAGCGCTGCCTTGCGCGGCAGGCCCCAGCGGTAGCCCGCGAGCGCACCGCCCTTCTGCACGACACGGTGACACGGAATCGCGAGCGCTAGCGGATTGGTCGCGCAGGCGCTGGCGACAGCACGTACCGCGCGCGGTGAACCGACGGTTTCGGCGATATCGGAATAGCTGCGCGTCTCGCCGTAGGGAATGCGCCGCAAGGCGTCCCAGACCCGCAGTTTGAAGGCGGTGGCGGCGATATCGAGCGGCAGGTCGAAATGCTGGCGTGTACCGTGCAGATAGGCGTCGATCTGCCGGACGAACGGCGCGAGCTCCAGCGGATCGTCGATCAGTTCGGCATTCGCGAATTCGCCGCGCAGGTCGTCGACCAGCCCGGCGACCTCATCACCGAAGGCGATCTTGCAGATGCCCTTGTCCGTCGCCGCGATGAGCACGAAGCCAAGCGACGTCGACGCGCTGGCGTAGCGTACGGTGAGCCCCTCGCCCTTGCGGCGGTAGGCCGACGGCTTCATACCCAGTTCGGCTGGCGCGTTGTCGTACATCCGTGATGGCGAACTGAAGCCCGCGTCAACGGTTGCGCGGGTGACGTCGGTGCCGCGCTGCAGGGCGTCGCGCAGCGCCGCGCCACGCTGCGCGGCCTGATACTCGCGCGGCGACACGCCCGTTACGCGCTTGAACAGTCTCTGCAGATGAAACGGGCTGACGTGCACTGCTTCGCTCAGCTGGGCGAGCGTGAGACGTTGCTGAGGGTCGGCATCGAGTGCCGCGCAGGCGCGGTTCACGATGTCGAGCTCGCGCGGGAGGCCGCCGGGCTGGCAGCGTTTGCAGTCGCGATAACCCGCGGCGCGCGCTTCGTCTGCGGTAACGAAAAATTCGACGTTTTCACGGCGCGGCGGGCGCGATGCGCACGACGGCCGGCAAAACACCCCTGTCGTGCGGACGGCGTAAAAGAACACGCCGTCAGCCTGGGCGTCGCGTTCGGTGAGGGCGGTCCAGCGCTCGGCGTCCGTGGACCAGGTGGGTTGTGTGGCGTTCATGGCGTTCTCGACAGGACGGTTTCGATGGTCCTAATGTAGTCCGCAGAACCTTACAGTACGCTCCGGTTCTTGCTCTGTCATTGGGCCGCCCGGGTTAGCCGGCAATTGCTGGGGTCGAATCCCAGGAGAGTGCGACAAATCGCCATCGCCTCGGGTTTTCCCTTAAAAAGTTATTGCGTCGCACCAACCCGTTGTGTATAGTTGTTCCTGTCTCCTCCATGTCTCCTCCTGATATGGATTCAGCCCGCTCCCTGTGAGCGGGCTTTTTTTCGCCTGCTTACCGGACAACCTCGCATACAGCACCTCGGACAACGGCTGGAAATCGGCAGACAACCAGCATGCAGTCATCCGCCCGAGCCATCCAGCGGCATTAGCGCCCGCCTCGTCTTCCTCCTACACTCGTAGACTGCCCGCCAACGGCATGAAGAACCGGACGAAGGAGGCTTTTCCATGAAGTTTCACATTCGTGAGATCGACCACGTCGTGATCAGGACCGCCGATCTCGATGCGATGACCCGCTTTTACCGCGATGTGCTTGGCTGCAGCGTGGAGAAGGAACAGGCGGATCTCGGACTCACCCAGTTACGCGCCGGGCGCTCGCTGATCGACCTGCTGAAGGTCGGCGGGAAGATCGATCGTCCGGAGAGCGGCGCGCCGGGCGCGGGATGCAATATGGATCATCTGTGCCTGCGCATCGAGCCGTTCGACGCCGACGCGCTCAAGGCGCATCTCACCGCCCACGGGGCGCGGCCTGGCGAGCCGGCATTGCGATACGGTGCGGACGGCTATGGCCCTTCGCTGTATCTGTTCGACCCGGAAGGCAATATGGTCGAACTGAAAGGGCCACCCGAAGCGGCGCGCGAGACGTCCCTGTAGCTGGGGCGCCAAGCCCCGCTGGGTTCCGCTGCGCGCCACTGAGCCGGTGACGCGCTCAAACGCTGGCCGGCGCCTTCAACACGGTCCACTCGATCGGCACCGGATCGGCTTCGGTGCTGCCGAGCCACGCGGCGCCGTCCTGCACCGTGCATTGCAGGCGCATCGTCCGTTCGGCGAGACCGCCAAGGGCCTCGGCGACGCCTTCGCCCAGCGACCAAACCGTCACATTCCGCAGACGCTCGACCTTGCTGCGCACGCCCTGCCACCAGATATCGGAGGTTCGGCCCGCATACGCAATCACGATCACCTCGTTCGCGCGACCGCTCGCCTTCGCGATGCGTCGCTCGTCCGGCTGACCGACGTCGATCCAGGTTTCGATGGCGCCGGTCAGGTCCTTTTGCCAGAGATCGGGCTCATCGGTATCCGACAGCCCCTTGCAGAATTCGAGCCGCTCGTGCGCGAAGAGCGCGAACGCGGCGACGCGGACCATCATCCGCTCGTCGGTTTCAGACGGGTGGCGCGCGATGGTCAGCTGATGGTCGGCATAGTAGTGCCGGTCCATGTTGGCGATCTGGAGTTCCGCCTTGTAAATCGTCGATTTTAGAGCCATGCAGGATCAAGGGCCGCTTCGGCGGCCCTTTCAGAATAAGGGTTAAGCAGCGATTTTCAGGTCGCCGCGGTGGCATCGAACGGCGTGCCGTACACCTCGGCGGCGGCCTCGCGCAGCGCGTCGAGTACCACCGACGCCGCCGGCGAAAGCAGATGCGACTGGCGCGTGATGATACCGAATGCGTCCATCCTGCACGGCAAGTCGATCGGCAGGCGCTTCAGCACGCCGTATTGCTGGTACTGTCGCGCGACCTCGTCAGGCAACACGGCCAACATGTCACTCTGCAAAAGCAGGCTCGAGATCGCCAGAAAATTGTTCGTATTGACCACGTTTTGCGGCGGATTCAGTCCGATCTGCGAAAAGATCATATCGAACCGGTGCCGCAGCACGCTGCCGGGCGGATGCAGCACCCAGCTAGCGTTGACGATGCCGCGCAACGTCAGCCCCGCCTCGCCTTCGAGCGGATGGCCGGGCCGCGCGACCACACATAACGGCTCATCGGCGAGCGGTTCGTAGCGGACCTCCGTCTTTAACTGGTCCTGCCGTTCGAGCACCCGGCCGATCATGATATCCAGTTCGCCCTCCGCCACACGCGGCAGCATCACATCCGATGTTTCGACCTGCACCCAGATCTGCAACTGCGGATAGCGCGCCTTCACGCTGGCTATCGCGCGCGGCGCCATTGTCGCGGCTGCCGTCGCGATCACGCCGATACGCACCTGCCCGGCGAGTCCGGCCCGCAATGCCGATATTTCATCATGCGCGTGACTCAGGTTTGACAGCACCATCCGCGCGTGGCGAATCATCACCTCGCCGTACAGGGTGGCGTGCATGCCGTGCGGCGTCCGGTCGAAGAGACTCACGCCCAGCATGTCCTCCAGTTCCTTCAGCAATCGGGACGCCGCGGGCTGCGTCATGCCGAGCACGTCGGCGGCGCGCCGGACGTTACCCTCTTCCTCCATTGCGGCGAGCAGTAACAGCTGTCGGGTCTTGAGCCGCGCGCGGACGAACCAGTTCGAGTAGCTGCGTGTCATGGATGTCCCGCTCCGTTGTTTCGTGCGGTGATCTGGGGGTGTCGGCAAAAGACCTGGCGGTAAAGGGCCGTACCCGCTGAGCCAGCTTCGATGATGCCATACCAGAAACGATATTGCGATGGCCTAAAAAGGGATTGGAAAGTTATTGCGGCGGCTCATACCATTCGTGAACTTTCACCGGACGGCCGCACTGCGCAGCGATGAATCGCGATCTCCTAGCCCCTCTGTTTCCTCTCGTATCTGGTCCGTTCCGGCACTACATCAATGGTGCCTGGGAAACCGGTGCGACGACGGGGCTCTCGCTGAATCCATCGGATCTCGACAATCCGATCGGCGAATATGCCCGCGCCGACGCCCGGCAGACCGATGCGGCCATCGAGGCTGCAAGCGCCGCGTTTCGTGAGTGGTCACTCGCTTCGATCCAGCGGCGGGCCGACGCACTGGATGCGATCGGCAGTGAGATTCTCGCCCGCAAGGACGAACTTGGCCGCCTGCTGGCGCGCGAGGAAGGCAAGACCCTGCCGGAGGCGATCGCAGAAGCGACGCGCGCCGGCCAGATCTTCAGGTTTTTCGCCGGCGAGGCGCTGCGCATTCCGGGGGAACATCGCGCATCGGTGCGCGCCGGAATCGACATCGACGTGACGCGGGAGCCGGTCGGCGTCATCGGGATCATCGCGCCATGGAATTTCCCGCTCGCAATTCCGGCATGGAAGATTGCACCGGCCCTCGCCTATGGCAACTGCGTCGTGTTCAAGCCGGCCGAAACGGTTCCAGCCTGCGCGGCGGCGCTGGCGGGGATCATCAATCGCGCGGGGTTGCCGGCGGGCGTCTTCAATCTCGTCATGGGCAGCGGCCGGCAGGTCGGCGAACGGATCGTCGCTCACCCGCTCGTGCACGCGATCAGCTTCACGGGCTCGGTCGAGACCGGCACACGTGTGCTGCAGTCGGCGGCCGCGCGGCAGGCCCGCGTGCAACTCGAGATGGGCGGCAAGAACCCGCTCGTCGTGCTGGCGGACGCGAATCTGGAGACCGCCGTCGATGCGGCGCTGAACGGTGCGTTCGTCTCTACCGGACAGCGTTGTACGGCTTCATCGCGGCTGATCGTCGAGCGCGGCGTGTTCGAACCTTTCGTCGACGCGTTGAAGGCGAAGCTTGCGTCGCTTTCCGTCGATCACGCGCTGAAGCACGGCACCGACATCGGGCCGGTCGCCAACGAACAGCAGCTCGCAGTGACGCAGGACTACCTGAACGTCGGTCGCGAAGAAGGCGCGGAACTGGTGGCGGGCGGTCGCCGGCTGGAACGGGCAACGCGCGGCTACTTTCTCGAGCCGGCGCTGTTCATCGGTGAGTCAGCGCAGCGGATCGCACGCGAGGAGATTTTTGGTCCGCTCGCCGTTGTGCTTCCCGCCGACGACTACGAGCACGCACTGCATCTCGCCAACGACACGCCGTTTGGCCTGTGCGCGGGCATCTGTACGCAGTCGCTGAAATACGCGCGGCATTTCCGGCGCCACAGCCAGACCGGCATGGTGATGGTGAATCTGCCAACCGCGGGCATCGACTACCACGTGCCGTTCGGCGGTCGCAAAGGCTCGAGTTACGGACCGCGCGAACAGGGCGCGTATGCCGCGGAGTTCTACACGACGGTCAAGACCGCTTACGTCGCGGGCTGAAGCACGACGCACCATCGGCCATGACGTGGCAAACCTGCGCTGGCGGGCACCCGGATCCGCACGCGCCTGCATCGACCGGCTGCAAAAACACGAAGTACCCGCAGCTTTGATAACTTCAGGAGACACGAATGAATCTCAAGCTTCGCCGTTTGACCCTGTCTGCGATGGCCGCTGCCGCCCTCGCCGCTCCGTTCGCCGCGCATATGTCGGCGCATGCGGACGAGCCGCTGAAAGTCGGCTTCCTCGTGAAGATGCCGGAACAGGCGTGGTTCATCAACGAACAGAAAGCCGCGTCCGCCCTCGGCCAGAAGGAAAACTTCTCGGTGGTGAACATCGGCACGCCCGACGGCGAAAAGGTTCTGGCCGCAATCGACAACCTCGGCGCCCAGGGCGCAAAAGGCTTCGTGATCTGCGCCCCCGACGTGCGCCTCGGACCGGCCATCGAGGCGCGTGCGAAGCGCTACAACATGAAGTTCGTCACCGTCGACGACCAGCTCGTCGACTCCTCCGGCAAGCCGCTGGCGGACGTGCCGCACCTCGGCATGTCGGCCTTCAAGATCGGCAATCAGGTCGGTCAGGCGATCTCCGATGAAATGAAGCGTCGCGGCTGGAAGCCGGAAGAAGTCGGCGCGCTGCGCATCACGAACTACGAACTGCCGACCGCGAAGCTGCGCACCGATGGCGCAACGCAATCGCTGCTGGCAAACGGCTTCAAGAAGGAGAACATCTTCGATGCCCCGCAAAAGACGACCGATGACGAAGGCGGCTTCAACGCGTCGTCGCCGGTGCTCGCGCAGCATCCGAATATCAAGAAGTGGGTGGTCTTCGCGCTGAACGAAGAAAGCGTGCTCGGCGGCGTGCGCGCGACCGAGCAACTGCATATTCCGTCGGCGGATGTGATCGGCGTGGGCATCAACGGCGCGGGCGAAGCGTTCGCCGAATTCCAGAAGAAGGAGCCGACGGGCTTCTACGGAACGATCGCTGTCAGCTCGACGAACCACGGCAAGCAGAGCACGGAAAACCTCATCGAGTGGATCAAGACGGGCAAGCAGCCGCCCGCCGATACGCAGACCACCGGCAAGCTGATGGTGCGCGGCAACTGGCAACAGGTGCGTCAGGAACTCGGCATCTAAAGCGGCACAGGCACGTGTGAGGTGAGCGGTGCGCGGATGGCCATGACTGTCCGCGTGCCGGCTTCACCTCCTCCAGCAAGAGGCATTCGATGACGGCTTTACCACAAGAAGAAGCGGCTGCGGCAACTTCGCCCTCGCCCGCTTCCGGTCCATGGCTGCGGCTCGACGGCATCACGGTGCGCTTTCCGGGCGTGCTCGCGCTCGACCA
The DNA here is from genome assembly GCF_050435685.1 of Paraburkholderia sp. GAS448. NCBI lineage: Bacteria > Pseudomonadati > Pseudomonadota > Betaproteobacteria > Burkholderiales > Burkholderiaceae > Paraburkholderia > Paraburkholderia sp. GAS448. Next base: position 357,125 of record NZ_JBNDKT010000002.1, on the reverse strand, counting down.
GGTTTCGCTTGGCGTGCGGTGTGGCGAAGTGCACGGGCTGATGGGAGAAAACGGCGCGGGCAAGTCGACACTGTTAAAGGTGCTGTCGGGCGTCAACCAGCCTGAGTCCGGCACGTTGCGGCTGAATGATGTTGCGCGGCAGTTCACGACGACCAAGGCAGCGATCGAAGCCGGCATCGCGATCATCTATCAGGAACTGCATCTCGTGCCGGAACTGACGGTCGCGGAAAACCTGATGCTGGGTGCCCTGCCGAACCGCTTCGGCGTGCTCGACGAGAAGGCGCTCGTCAAACGTGCGATCCATGAACTCGACCGGCTCGGCGAGAAGATCGATCCGGCGATGCAGGTGAAGCATCTTTCGATCGGCCAGCGGCAGATGATAGAAATCGGCAAGGCGCTGATGCGCGACGCGCGCGTGATTGCGTTCGACGAACCGACGAGTTCGTTGTCGTCGCGCGAAACGGAGCAGTTGTTCCGCATCATCCGCGCGCTGAAAGCGGAAGGCCGCGCCATCATCTACGTCACGCACCGGATGGACGAAGTCTACGAGCTGTGCGATCGCGTGACGGTGTTCCGTGACGGGCGCCGGATCGAGACGTTCGAAGCGGTAGACGGACTCGATCGCGACCAGCTGATCAGCTGCATGGTCGGCCGTTCGATCAGCGACGTGTACGGCTACCGCTCGCGCGAAATGGGCGCGACTCAGCTCGAGGTGAAGGATCTGATGGGTCCGGGTTTGTCGGAGCCGGCTTCGTTCGCGGCGCGGGCCGGCGAGATCGTGGGCTTTTTCGGGCTGGTTGGTGCCGGCCGCTCTGAACTGATGAAGCTCATCTACGGCGCGGTCAGACCGAGCGCCGGCGAGATCACCCTCAAGGGGCGGCGCGTGCGTTTCTCGACGCCGCGCGATGCGGTGCGCGCGGGTGTCGCCTTGTGTCCGGAGGATCGCAAGCAGGAAGGCATCGTGTCGATTGCGTCGGTCTCGGACAACCTGAATATCAGTTGCCGCCGCCACTTCAGCCGCTTCAACGTGCTGAACGGCCGTAAGGAGGCGCAGACGGCGAAGGAATTCATCGCGAAGCTCGCCATCAAGACGCGCAGCGGTGAAACGCCGATCGGCACGCTCTCGGGCGGCAACCAGCAGAAGGTCATCCTGTCGCGCTGGCTCGCGGAAGAAATCGACGTGTTCCTGATGGACGAGCCGACGCGCGGCATCGACGTCGGTGCGCGTAGCGAAATCTACGGCCTGCTGTATGCGTTGGCTGAGGCGGGCCGCACGGTGATCGTCGTGTCCAGCGACCTCGCGGAAGTGATTGGCGTCACCGATCGCGTGCTGGTGATGAAGGAAGGCCGCATCGTCGGCGACCTGCCGAAAGCGCAGGCCACGCCCGATGCGCTGATCAAGCTCGCGCTGCCGCGCTGACGCGCCTTTCGGGCAATCGAATCAGGAACAGACAACATGCAAACACAATCGACCAACTCACCCGTGCCCAATCCGTCGGGCGCCTCCGCGGGCATCGGCGCGCGCGCGGCACGCATGTGGGATCTCATCAACAGGTCCGGCATCGTGATGGTGTTCGTGATCCTGTTCACCGTGCTGTCGTTCACGGTGCCAGGATTCATCAGCTCACGCAATATCCAGGGGCTGCTGCTGTCGGTGACGCTGATCGGCTCGATCTCCGTCACGATGATGTTCGTGCTTGCGCTCGGCGAAGTGGATCTTTCGGTGGCATCGATCGTCGCATTTTCAGGTGTCGTCGCGTCGACGTTGATCACCGCGACCCATAGCGTGCTGTTCGGCGTGCTGGCGGGCGTGCTCGCCGGCGGCGCGGTCGGGCTGGTGAACGGCGTGCTGGTTGCGCGCTACAAGATCAATTCGCTGATCGTCACGCTGGCGATGATGGAGGTCGTGCGCGGCCTGGCATTCATCACGTCGAACGGCGACGCGGTGATGATCTCCGAAGAGCGTTTCTTCGAGCTTGGCGGCGGTTCCTTCCTCGGGATCTCGTATCCGATCTGGAGCAACATCGTCGGCTTCGTGCTGTTCGGCTTCCTGCTGAAAAAGACGGTGTTCGGCAAGAACGTGCTGGCCGTGGGCGGCAACGGCGAAGCGGCGTTGCTGGCGGGTTTGCCCGTCACGCGTATCAAGATCACCGTTTTCATTCTGCAAGGGCTCGTGACCGGCTTTGCGGGCGTGATGCTCGCGTCGCGGATGAGCCTCGGCGATCCGAAGACTTCAGTCGGGCTCGAACTGGGCGTGATTTCGGCGTGCGTGCTCGGCGGCGTGTCGCTCACGGGCGGCGTGGCGACGATTTCCGGCGTTCTCGTCGGTGTGTTGATCATGGGCTCGGTGCAGGACGCGATGAGCCTGATGAACGTGCCGACGTTCTATCAATACCTGATTCGTGGCGGAATCCTGCTGCTAGCGGTACTGTTTGATCAATTCCGGCGCAGCAAGCGTGTGCACTGAGCGATTGACCACGCGCCAGGCATGTAAGACAAAAGACAGGAGTATTCATGGCTGATTCAAGCAAGACCAGTAAGCCGCTACGCAGCCAGGCGTGGTTTGGGCTGAAGGACCGCGATGGATTTCTGCATCGCTCGTGGATGAAGAACCAGGGCATTCCGCACGATGAATTCGACGGACGCCCGGTGATCGGAATCTGCAACACCTGGTCGGAACTTACGCCGTGCAACGCACACTTTCGCGAGCTGGCGGAGTATGTGAAGAAAGGCGTCTACGAGGCCGGCGGCTTTCCGCTGGAGTTTCCGGTGATGTCGCTGGGCGAAACGAATCTGCGCCCGACAGCCATGTTGTTTCGCAATCTCGCGTCGATGGATGTCGAGGAATCAATTCGCGGCAATCCGATGGATGGCGTGATCCTGCTGGTCGGCTGCGACAAGACCACGCCCGCGCTGCTGATGGGCGCGGCGTCGTGCAATCTGCCCGCGTTGGCGGTATCTGGCGGCCCGATGCTGAATGGCCGCTTTCGCGGCAAGAACATCGGCTCCGGCACGGGCGTGTGGCAGATGTCCGAGGAAGTGCGTGCCGGCACGATGACGCAGGAAGAATTCACCGAGGCCGAATCGTGCATGAACCGCTCGCGCGGCCACTGCATGACGATGGGCACCGCTTCGACGATGGCGTCGATGGTCGAATCGCTAGGCATGGGGTTGCCGCACAACGCGGCGATTCCCGCGGTCGATGCGCGGCGTCAGGTGCTGGCGCATCTCGCTGGCCGGCGTATCGTCGACATGGTCCGCGAAGACCTGACGATGGACAAGATCCTCACGCGCGAGGCGTTCGAAAACGCAATCCGCACCAACGCCGCGATCGGTGGCTCGACCAATGCGGTCGTGCATCTGATCGCACTGGCGAAACGGATCGGCGTCGAGCTGTCGCTGGAAGACTGGGAACTGGGTTCGAACGTGCCGTGCCTCGTGAATCTGCAGCCGTCGGGGGAATACCTGATGGAGGACTTCTATTACGCGGGCGGCCTGCCCGCCGTGCTGAAACAGCTTGGCGAACAGGGCCTGCTGCATCGCGATGCGCTGACAGTCAACGGCAGGACGATCTGGGAGAACGTACGCAACGCACCCAATCACGACGAGAAGGTCATCACGACGTTTGCCGAGCCCTTCAAGCCTAAGGCTGGCATTGCGGTGCTCAAGGGCAACCTCGCGCCAAATGGCGCGGTGATCAAGCCGTCGGCGGCCACGGCGAAGCTTTTGAAGCACCGTGGACGCGCGGTGGTATTCGAAAACATCGAAGAGCTGCACGCGAAGGTCGATGACGATTCACTCGATATCGACGAGCACTGCATCATGGTGCTCAAGGGCGCAGGCCCGAAGGGCTATCCGGGTTTCGCTGAAGTGGGCAACATGCCGCTGCCGAAGAAGGTGCTGCAAAAAGGCATCACGGACATGGTCCGCATCTCGGACGGCCGCATGAGCGGCACCGCGTATGGCGCGGTGGTGTTGCATGTGTCGCCGGAAGCAGCGGCAGGCGGCCCGCTCGCACTCGTGAAAACCGGCGACATGATCGAACTCGATGTCGAAGCGCGACGCCTGCATCTCGATGTCTCCGACGAAGAACTCGAGCGCCGTCGAACCGCGTGGCAGGCGCCCGAGCTGCCGAAACGTGGTTATTACAAGCTCTACGTCGAACACGTGCTTCAGGCCGATCAGGGCGCGGATCTCGACTTCCTGGTTGGCTCGAGCGGCGCGCCAGTGCCGCGCGATTCGCATTGATTTGATGTACCTGCGCTAGCGAGAAGGCGTCATGCCGATGCGTGTTCTAAGCGCATCGGCTTTTTTTGCTGGTTACGCCGCGGCAATAGGCGAAAAAATGGCCGGGCAAAAATGCCAGGCCATTTTTTAAACACGCGCATGATCGCCCGTCCATTAAAGGACGGGCATTTCGTTACCCGCTTTTTCTGCGCGAGGCAGAAACCGGTTATTGCTTGATAAAGCGGTCGTTGGTCCAGAGTCCCTGAGTGTCGGCATTGCCGGCATTCACGAACTCGACGTCGTGACCCACGACGCGCACTACACGGAAATTGGCGTTTTCCGGGGTCGAGAGGCACTGATAACCGGAGAAGAATTCCTGCATCTTCTGTTGCTCGCCCGCCTGGGCATGCTGGTCGGCGGCGTCGAATTTATCCTTCGACAGACACCCATACGCATTAGGCCTGAACTGGATCGTCTGCTGCGGCTTGATGACGACATCCTGCGCCTGCGCCGCAGAAACGGCGGCCAGTCCTGCGATTGCGAAAAGAACAGCGATACGCATTTTCATGTTCTGCCTCCGTGCGGGTTTTGCTCAGGTTAGCTATGTATTTAACTTCAAGGGAACACCCGCAACTCTCACTTTAGAAGAACCGGCGCTCGACACAAGCACATCTTGTGTGCGTTCGCAACAGCGGCGAATTGTCGCAGCCGCGACAGGGCGATTTAGGGCCTGCGGATCAGCGTAAACCCATACGATTTTTGACAGTTGAAGAAGCACCCAGGAATTTACGACGCGCTATACCTGGTGTGCTTTAGCGTGAATCTACCGGGTAAATCGATTGTACTAATTAAGTGAATTGCTACGAAATCAACCTGCTTGGTGCACTGCACATAAACTTGTTTGGCAGTCGGGGGGAAAATACGTGGGTATAGGTGTGGATGCAGAATAAAAAGGATGCCTGATCTACGTGATGCAGTTTCCGGGTTAATGGAGCGCGCGTCGGAAGCGGCTAAACCGCGGTCGAAAAGAGATCCGTGCTCATTGCCCTGAGAGGCGCGATGTGTCCATGCGGCATATGAAACCGGTGGCCGGGCATTTCGATAGTGCAGTGAGTGGTTCCCCGCAATGCACGCATTCGCGAGACGCCTACAATGAAATGGCGGACATCTAACGATCTGGAGACTATCGTGATCGAGCACCTGATTCTGGGCGTGTTTCTGGTCGTGCCCTTGCTGATCGTCGCATTCCTTTTCTCAGACGAACTCTGGCAGGAGCATCGACTCCACGAGCATGAACCGGGCCAGCATCCGCGACGGATCGACTGGCGCCATCCGTGGCGCAGCCTCCGGCATCATTGAGCTGACATCGCGCAAGTGCTAAGGCCTCTGGGAGGCGCGCATGGACTTTACCTTTTCGTGGATGGGGTACTTTCTGGCGATCTTCGGCTTGATGGCGCTTAGCCTTGTATTGACGACACTGTGTGGCGGGGAAATCGACCCTTCGTCAGAGGCTTCGGCTGGCAGCCAGCGCGGCCGGCCGGGCTTCTACCGCAGCATCAGCGATTCCGATGGGGAATCTGGGTAGGTTAGCTTCAGTTCCCGCTATCGTTGCCCGAGTGGTTCCAGCATGTAACCTTGTGAGACGATCTAATTTCCTTGTCTGGAAAGGGTTGGATGGGTTTATTGAATGTGCTGTGTACCATAAAAGGTGCACTTGCCGATCGCAAGCCGGGGCGGTGTGATCGCCCTTGTGGGTCACGCGCGGCAAACGTCAGGACGCGTCTCGCGATTGGCCGACAGGCACCTCTCGGACGCCGTCAATCTGTGCTTCCACAAAATCAGCCCATAGCTGCAGCATCCGACGGCGCTCGGAGGCGAACGCCGAGACGTTATTGCCGCCTTTCGTTTCTTTGACGGTATATGCCAGAGCCTTTTCGATCGCGTCGGAAGGCTGGCCCGCTTCGTGTAGATGTGTCGAAGCGGTGCGTCTGAAATCGTGCAAGACGAAATGTTCAAACTCGAGGCCGAGCGCTTTCACGGCCTGATTGAGTGTGCTCCTGCTTATCGGCCGGTCCGCCCCTCTCACCGTCGGGAAAACAAACGTCGGGCTGGCCTTCGTCGCCCGGAGTTCTCGGAGCACGGCCACCGCCTGGCGAGATAAGTAGACCCAGTGTTCGCGGTCGTTCTTCATTCGCGACGCCGGGATTTTCCAGATCGCTGTGTCGAGATCGAATTCGCTCCAGGTCGACTCGATCAGCTCGGTTTTCCTGACCATCGTAAGCACCAGCAGATGCAACGCCAGCTTCAGCGGTCTCCGGATGCCCGATGCGTAGATCGCCCGCAGCATCGAACCGATCTCGCCTCGTGTGAGGACACGGGTACGGCTCTCCGGGGTTGCGATGAATCGGGCCGGGATGACCTGCGCGGGGTTTGTGGTCGCCAGTTGACGTGCGATCAGAAACTCGTAGAGCCGTTTGACCACGTTGCGGGTATGTAGCGCCATCTTCGGTGAGCCCCGGCCCTTGATCCGGTCACATACTGCCAGAACGTCTTCTGCCGTCACGTCGCGGATCAGTTTGTTTCCAATCGCTGGTATTACGTCCTTTTCGAGCGCCCGCTGCGCCGTGCGTTGATATTCCTCGGACTTCTTCACCATTGCAGCGCTCAGGTATAGCTCTGCGGCGTCCCTCAGGACGTCGACGCGCTTCTCGGCGCCGCGGTCCTGCCGTGCGGCGGAAACCGGCGAAACACCCTCAGCGACGATCGCGGCGTACTTCCGCGCTTTCTCGCGCGCAACCCGCAGCGAGATCAGTCGGTAGTCGCCGATGGTGACGGTGGGCTGACGTGCACCGTTGAGGGAATAACGGAAACGCCAGATCTTGTTTCCGGTCGGCATGATCTCAAGAACGAGGCCGTTGCCGTCTGCGATGGAGTAGCGCGTCCGGCGCGGCTCGAGGGCACGTATCTGCGTTTCGGTGAGGGGGACGGCGGCTCTAGGCATTTCTTATCGTTGGTACACGAGACTGGCGGGGTTGGGAATCGCATCGCGCTGTGTACCGAAAAATTCGCGTTCTGCAGGTTCATAACCGCTGCCGGCAGTATAGCAATGGTCAGCTAATTTGCCTTAAAAAGTGGGGGATTGGCGCCCTGGATCGAGTGGATGTCCCCCGAGCCATCACTTCCCGATACAAAATCGACTAAAAATCACCCCCAGAAGATCATCGGAAGTAAACTCACCCGTGATCGAATTCAGCTGCTCCTGCGCCAGCCGCAACTCTTCGGCGAAAAGATCGAGTGCCTGCGCATTTTGATCCGCGTGCTGCGCGGCCATTGCGAGATGCTCCTGCGCAGCGCGCAGCGCAATCAGATGACGCTCGCGCGCCAGATACACGCTCTCGGCGCCCGCCTGCCATCCGGCGATGCGTAGCAGTTCCGCCCGCAGCAGCGTGATCCCATCGCCCTTTTTAGCCGAAAGCCGGACTTCACGCAGATCCGCACCCGCGACATCGTCGATCGTGTTGACTGATGGTCCGACATCCGTCAGATCGGTCTTATTCAACACGCGCACGACGGGCACGCCTTGCGGAAAACGCGCCGCAATGTTCACGTCCTCGTCTGTCATGCCGACGCGAGCATCGAGCAGATGCAGCACGACATCGGCGCGTTCGATCTCACCCCATGTCCGCTCGATGCCGATCTTCTCGACCTCGTCCTGCGTTTCGCGCAGCCCTGCCGTGTCGATCATATGTAGCGGGATGCCTTCGATCTGGATGGTCTGCGTGACCTTGTCGCGCGTCGTGCCGGCGATCGGCGTGACGATCGCCAGTTCCGCGCCCGCAAGCGCGTTCAGCAGCGACGATTTGCCGACGTTCGGCTGCCCCGCCAGTACCACCGATAAACCTTCGCGCAGCAGCGCCCCCTGGCGTGCTTCGCCGAGCACGTGTGCAAGCCGCTCGCGAATGCGCGCGAGCTTGCCGCGGGCATCGGCGGCTTCGAGAAAGTCGATTTCTTCTTCCGGGAAATCAAGCGTCGCTTCGACCAGCATCCGCAACGTGATGACCTCGTCGACGAGCGCGTGGATGTCGCGCGAAAACGCGCCGTCGAGCGAACGGCTCGCCGAGCGTGCGGCCGCCTCGGTACTTGCCTCGATCAGGTCGGCGACTGCTTCGGCCTGCGCGAGATCGAGCTTGTCGTTGAGAAAGGCGCGCCGTGTGAACTCGCCCGGTTCGGCAAGCCGCAGGCCGAAGGCGCGGCCGGCATCGATACAGCGTTGCAGCAGGAGTTGCAGCACGATCGGGCCGCCGTGTCCCTGCAGTTCCAGAACATGCTCACCGGTGTACGAATTCGGCGCCGGGAAATACAGGGCGATGCCGCGGTCGAGCGCATTGCCGCCGCCGTCGAGGAACGGCACGTAGCTCGCATGCCGCAGTGCCAGCAACTGGCCGGTGAGAGCCTGCATCAGCGGCGCGGCGGCGGCCTCGCCGGCGCGGCCAAACGAGATCCGCACGACGCCGATTCCTCCGCGACCGGGTGCAGTGGCGATGGCAACAATCGGATCGGAGTCGTTGGAGAGCATGGTGGCGGATCGAAGAAACAGGACCAAGAGGTGGCCGCGAGCGGAGATCGTGCGGCGCCAGGCATTGTAACGCGGGCCTTCCCGGTGCTCGAAGCCGGGCGCGAGGAAACCACAAGCGGTGCGAATATCTGAGAGGTTTTCCGATGGCCCTCGAGCGATTCGCGCCGTTCTGCGTCGCCGCCGGTAGCGCGCAGCCGCATACAGAACCCGCAAAAAAAGCCGTCCGGCGCAAACCGGGCGGCTTTCTCATTCTCGTGGTGAACGGACCGGAAGTCCGCGCCGTTCACTCAAACTGGCATCAGGCGGCTTTCTTGGTCTTGCTCTGACCCATCATCCGCGTGATGTAGTACTGCTGCGCGATCGACAGCACGTTGTTGACCACGTAGTACAGCACGAGGCCAGCCGGGAAGAAGAAGAACATGACCGAGAACGCGATCGGCATGAACATCATCATCTTGGCCTGAACCGGATCCGGCGGGGTCGGGTTCAGCCTCGTCTGCAGGAACATCGAGACGGCCATCAGCACCGGCAGGATGAAGTACGGATCCTGCTGCGACAGATCCTGAATCCACAGAATCCACGGCGCACCGCGCATTTCCACCGACGACAGCAGCACCCAGTACAGCGAGATGAACACCGGAATCTGGATCACGACCGGCAGACAGCCGCCGAACGGATTCACCTTCTCGGTCTTGTACAGCTCCATGAGCGCGGCGTTCATCTTCTGCGGATCGCCCTTGAAGCGTTCGCGCAGCGCCTGCATGCGCGGCGTGATCGCTTTCATGCGCGCCATCGACTTGTAGCTCGCCGCCGACAGCGGGAAGAACACGGCCTTGATGAGGACCGTCAGCAGCACGATCGACCAGCCCCAGTTGCCGACATAGCTGTGGATCTTTTCGAGCAGCCAGAAGAGCGGCTTGGCGATGATCGTCACATAGCCGTAGTCCTTCACGAGTTCCAGACCCGGCGCGATGGTTTCCAGATTGCGCTCTTCTTCCGGACCGGCGAAGAGGCGCGACGACACGGTAACCGACTGCCCCGGCTGGATCGTCGACACCGGCTGCTTCACGCCGACGCGATACAGCGACGGATCGATCTTCTCGACATAGATGTCGCGCTTCGCGCCCTGCTGGGGAATCCAGGCTGACGCGAAGTAATGCTGCACCATCGCGATCCAGCCGTTGTCGGCCGCCGTCGCGTAGTTCGCCTTGTTCTTGTCGATGTCGCTGAAATCGATCTTCTGGAAGTGATGCTGGTCCGTGTAGACAGCCGGCCCGATGAACGTGTGCGAGAAGCGCGGCGTTTCGACCGGCTGGCTGTCACGCACGAGTTCCATATACAGGGTCGGCGACACCGGCGTTGTGCCGACGTTGACGATCTTCGTGTCGACGCCGATCACATAGCTGCCGCGCGTGAATGTGTAGGTCTTCACGACCTTCACGCCACCGCGAACCGGCGACTCGAAGCTCAACTGGAACGACTTCGCATCGGCCGGCAACTCGGTCGGCTGACCGGCGACAGGCGTGAAGATATCGTTGTGGTTCGGGAAATCGCCACCGAGCAGACCTGTGCGCGCCAGATACGTGTGGCTCGCAGTGTGGTCGAACAGCGTGATGTACTGGTCAGGCTGCTTGCCGTCGCCTTCCTTCACCAGCGACAGCTTCGACAGCGTGCCGCCACGCGTATCGATCTGGCCGGAATAGACGTCGGTGCGGAAACTGACCAGCTGCGACGTCTGCGCAGCGGGCGCGGTCGCGCCACCCGGGGCGGCAGCCGTGCTGGCCTGCGGCAGATCGACGGACGGGGTGCCAGATGCCGCCGTGCCAGGCGCGGCGCCTGGAGCGGTCTTCGTCACCGACGTGTTCGGGAAGAACATCGACGGGCGTCCGTGGTCGCGTTGCCAGTTGTCGAACAGCATGACCGCTGACATGAAGAAGATGACCCATAGGACGGTGCGTTTAATATCCATGCGTTGTCTCAGTGTCGATGGAACGGCGCGTCAGCGCTTTTCAGAAGTGGGAGGCGGGACAAGATCGATGCCGCCCGCAGAAAACGGATGGCAGCGGCACAGGCGCCTGGCGGCGAGGTAAGTACCGCGCGCGGCGCCATGATACTGGATTGCTTCGCGCGCGTAATCCGAACAGGAAGGGTAAAAACGGCACCGGTTGCCGAGCAGGGGGCTCACGGCAACCTTGTAGAAACGCAATAACGCGAAAAGTACCGTTTGCATGGCAAGTGCGGCCAGCCTGCGCCGCGCTACATAGAGTGGCAGTCGACCCTACCGCAGACAGGCCGCGAAAGCGTCATTCCGTCGCGGGCATTTCTGCCGGCGGCGCCTGACGGCGCGCGATTTCGCGAGCCGCTTTGTCGAGCAGTGCTTCGATCTCGCTCTTGCACAACGTTTTCAGCGACGGTGACGAAGCGGCGGGCATCGCTTTCCTGTCGAACTTAGTGTGCAGGCGAAGCAGCACATCCCAGCCCCCGAACTCCGCGCGCCGCAGCCGGAAGGCTTCGCGCGCGATGCGGCGCACCAGATTGCGGGTGACCGCGCGCGGCGCATATTTCTTGCCGATCACGAGGCCGAGGCGCGCTTCGTTGCCCGTCGGACGACCGTAGACGACGAAATAAGCAGACCGGCGCCACGGGCGCAAACGAAAAACGGATGAAAATTCATCCGTTTTCAGTAGCCTTGCGGCTTTGGGAAAGGCGGCTTGCGCTCGCAACGGAACTGAGCCCTGCTGCGGCGCCCCAGCCGTTCCCGCAATGCGGGCGTCGGACATAGCGCGCAATCGTCGCAACAGCGCGTCAGCCTTAGATGGCGAGGCGCTTGCGGCCCTTCGCGCGGCGTGCGTTGATCACTTTGCGGCCACCGGCGGTCTTCATGCGAACGCGGAAGCCATGGGTGCGCTTGCGGCGCGTCACGGAAGGTTGGTAAGTACGTTTCATGTTGCTCTCACTTTGCAGAGAATTAACCGCGCGAGCATCGCGGAAAGTGCAATGGCCGGTGGTTCAAAAATTGGTTTTCGCGGAACCCGCTATTTAAACCGGTTTTCTCTTGGTCGTCAATAGTTTAGAGAGGTGTTCCACAGGTTGGACATGCGCCCCGTCATTGATCGGTCCCTGTGGATAACTCCCTTCGCGGCGTTGTTTGGCGGTAGAATCTCGCCTTACTTCCCAAAAATCATGCACGCCGCTCCGGCTCGCTTGCCCTCCGCAAACCCTTGTGGCACAAGCACCTGGAGCCTGTCCGCTCGGCTGTACCGGGCCTTGTCGCGCCTCCGGTGGGAGGCGCGACAAGGGCGGCCGCGGGCCGCTGTGCACAAAACTATAGCAACTCGATGAATGATTTCTGGCAACACTGTTCCGCACTGCTAGAGCGTGAGCTCACGCCCCAGCAGTACGTGACGTGGATCAAACCGTTGGCCCCGGTCGCCTTCGACGCCGATGCAAATACCTTGTGCATTGCCGCGCCTAACCGCTTCAAGCTCGATTGGGTGAAAAGCCAGTTTTCGGGTCGCATCGCTGATCTGGCACGCGATTTCTGGCAAGCGCCGGTCGATGTCCAGTTCGTTCTCGATCCCAAGGCCGGCATGCGCGCACCCGCGCCGCAGCCGCGCACGATGCCGATGAATTCCGGCGCGGCAGCCGTGGACGCCGCAGTGGGCGCCGTCCAGGCCGCGCACGCCGCCCGTGCGGGCGCCCATGCCGCACACGCCACCGCGACGCATACCGCCGACGACGGCGCCGACCTCGACCTTCCGAGCCTCGACGCAAACGAAGCCGCCGCTGCCCGCCGCACGTGGCGCCCGGGTTTGGGCCCGAGCGCAGGCAACAGTGAAAACGACTCGATGTACGAGCGTTCGAAGCTGAACCCCGTGCTCACCTTTGATAACTTCGTGACCGGCAAGGCGAACCAGCTGGCACGCGCCGCGGCGATCCAGGTCGCTGACAATCCGGGCATCTCATACAACCCGCTGTTCCTTTACGGCGGTGTGGGCCTTGGCAAGACTCACCTGATTCATGCGATCGGCAACCAGCTGCTGATGGACAAGGCCGGCGCGCGGATCCGCTATATTCACGCCGAGCAATACGTATCGGACGTGGTGAAGGCCTACCAGCGCAAGGCGTTCGACGACTTCAAGCGCTACTACCACTCGCTCGACCTGCTGCTGATCGACGATATCCAGTTCTTTTCCGGCAAGTCCCGCACGCAGGAAGAGTTCTTCTACGCGTTCGAAGCGCTGGTCGCGAACAAGGCGCAGGTGATCATCACTAGCGACACATACCCGAAGGAAATCTCGGGCATCGACGACCGCCTGATCTCGCGCTTCGACTCCGGCCTGACGGTCGCGATCGAGCCGCCCGAGCTGGAAATGCGCGTCGCGATCCTGATGCGCAAGGCGCAGTCGGAGGGCGTGAGCCTGAACGAAGATGTCGCGTTCTTCGTCGCCAAGCATCTGCGTTCGAATGTGCGCGAACTGGAAGGCGCGCTGCGCAAGATCCTCGCGTATTCAAAGTTCCACGGCCGCGAAATCTCGATCGAGCTGACGAAAGAAGCGCTAAAAGACCTGCTAACCGTTCAGAACCGGCAGATTTCTGTCGAAAACATACAGAAGACGGTCGCTGACTTTTACAACATCAAGGTCGCCGACATGTATTCGAAGAAGCGACCGGCGAACATCGCGCGGCCGCGCCAGATTGCGATGTACCTGGCGAAGGAGCTGACGCAGAAGAGTCTGCCGGAAATTGGCGAGCTGTTTGGGGGGCGGGATCACACCACGGTGCTGCATGCGGTGCGCAAGATTGCCGACGAGCGCAGCAAGGATGCCCAGCTGAACCACGAGTTGCACGTTTTAGAGCAAACACTCAAAGGTTGAGCGGGCGACCCGGTAAATTCGATCTGTTTATTTCGCAACTCGCCCCCAATTTAGTGGAGCGGTTCCGTTTTCAGGCACAATACAGGTTTAACCGCCCGGCGGCCGCGGGCGGATTTCACGCCGTGACTGGCGCAGCGTGGCGCCAGCCAGCGGGGGGCGGGGCCACGCGCAATACAGCTGCCGGACGAGGCGCGCAGGCCGTCACATCAACGAAGGAACTCTATGCAACTGGTCAAGACCGAACGCGATAACCTCCTCAGGCCGCTGCAAACTGTGAGCGGCATCGTCGAACGCCGCCATACGTTGCCGATCCTCGCCAATTTGCTGATTACCAAGAACGGCCCTGACGTGTCGTTCCTGTCGACGGACCTCGAGCTTCAGATCACCACGCACGCCGATTTCGGTGTCGGCGGTGAATCCGTCGCTACCACGGTCGCGGCGCGCAAGCTGCTCGACATCCTGCGCGCCATGCCGGAAGGCCAGGTGAGCCTGACCCTGTCCGACAAGCGTCTCACGGTGCAATCCGGCAAGAGCCGCTTTGCGCTCCAGACGCTCGCCGCCGACGAGTTTCCGACGGTCGCTCAGGCAAAAGACTTCGGCGCGAACCTTTCGGTTCCCCAGAAAACGTTCCGCCAGTTGCTCGGCATGGTCCACTTCGCGATGGCGCAGCAGGACATCCGCTACTACCTGAATGGCATGCTGCTGGTGGTGGACGGCGACCAGCTGATGGCAGTCGCGACCGACGGCCACCGTCTGGCGTTCTCGTCGATGAAGATTGAAGGCTCGTTTCCGCGTCAGGAAGTGATCATCCCGCGCAAAACGATTCTCGAGCTGCAGCGTCTCCTGGAAGACATCGACGACGTGCTGAAGATCGACATCGCGCCTACCCAGGTGAAGTTCACCTTTGGCCAGGTCGAACTGGTGTCGAAGCTGGTGGAAGGCAAGTTCCCCGACTTCCAGCGCGTGATTCCGAAGTCGCACAAGAATACGTTTGTGATCGGCCGCGAAGAGTTGCAACGCTCGCTGCAGCGTGCCGCGATTCTGACCTCGGACAAATTCAAGGGCGTGCGCTGCATCATCGAGCCGGGCCAGTTGAAGATCATGTCCACCAACGCCGACCAGGAAGAGGCGCAGGAAGAACTGGAAATCGCTTACGACGGCGACAGCGTCGATATCGGGTTCAACGTCACGTATCTGCTCGACGTGCTCGCGAACCTGAAGGTCGACATGCTGCAGGTGAGCCTCGGCGACGCCAGTTCGAGCGCGCTGATCACGATTCCTGAGAACGACGAATTCAAGTACGTAGTGATGCCGATGCGCATCTGACGCGTTCGACAACAAGAAGACACCAAGGGGCGCAGTGCCCCTTTGGCGTTTTTATGGTGTTTTGAAAAGTCCCGAGCAGTAACGAAGCAGTAACGCAGAACCGGAAAAAATCCATGACTGATACGAACAATTCGCAACCCGATAACAGCTACGGCGCCTCATCCATTCAGATCCTCGAAGGTCTGGAGGCAGTGCGCAAGCGGCCCGGGATGTACATCGGCGATACGTCGGACGGTACCGGTCTGCATCACCTCGTGTTCGAGGTGCTCGACAACTCGATCGACGAAGCCCTCGCGGGGCACTGTAATGACATCCAGGTGATCATTCACGCGGATAACTCCATCTCGATCACCGACAACGGCCGTGGCGTGCCCACCGGCATCAAGCTCGACGACAAGCACGATCCAAAGCGCAGTGCCGCTGAAATCGTGATGACCGAGCTGCACGCCGGCGGCAAGTTCGACCAGAACAGCTACAAGGTGTCGGGCGGCCTGCACGGTGTGGGCGTGTCGTGCGTGAACGCGCTCTCTTCGTGGCTGCGCCTCGTCGTGCGCCGCGATGGCAAGAAGCACTTCATGGAGTTTCACCGCGGTGTTCCGCAGAACCGCGTGATCGAAGAAGTGAACGGCGAGCGCGTGTCGCCGATCCAGGTAGTCGGTGAGACCGAAAACCGCGGCACCGAAGTGCACTTCATGGCCGACGAGACCATCTTCGGCAACGTCGAGTACCACTACGACATTCTCGCGAAGCGTATCCGCGAACTGTCGTTTCTGAATAATGGCGTGCGGATCCGCCTGACGGATCAGCGCACGGGCAAGGAAGACGATTTCGCGTTCGTCGGCGGCGTGAAGGGTTTTGTCGAGTACATCAACAAGACGAAGAGCGTCCTGCATCCGACCATTTTCCACGTGAGCGGCGAGAAGGATGGCGTGGGCGTCGAAGTGGCGATGCAGTGGAACGACAGCTACAACGAAAATGTGCTGTGCTTCACGAACAACATTCCGCAGCGCGATGGCGGCACTCACCTGACCGGGTTGCGTGCGGCGATGACGCGCGTGATGAACAAGTACATTGCCGATCACGAGATTGCGAAGAAGGCGAAGGTCGAGACGTCCGGCGATGACATGCGTGAAGGGCTTTCGTGCGTGCTGTCGGTGAAGGTGCCGGAGCCGAAGTTCAGCGCGCAGACGAAGGACAAGCTGGTGTCGTCGGAAGTGCGTGCGCCGGTTGAGGATGTGGTGGCGAAAGCGCTCGAAGAATTCCTGCTGGAAACGCCGAACGACGCGAAGATTATTTGCGGCAAGATTGTCGATGCCGCGCGGGCGCGGGATGCGGCGCGCAAGGCGCGTGAAATGACGCGTCGCAAGGGTGTGCTCGATGGCGTGGGTCTGCCGGGCAAGCTCGCTGACTGTCAGGAGAAGGATCCGGCGAAGTCGGAGATCTATATCGTCGAGGGTGACTCGGCAGGCGGGTCGGCGAAGCAGGGGCGTGACCGGAAGTTTCAGGCGATCTTGCCGCTGCGCGGCAAGGTGCTGAACGTCGAGAAGGCGCGCTATGACAAGCTGCTTTCTTCGGAGCAGATCGTGACGCTGATTACCGCGCTGGGTTGCGGGATCGGTAAGGAGGATTACAACCTCGACAAGCTGCGTTATCACCGGATCATCATCATGACCGATGCTGACGTGGACGGCGCGCACATCCGGACGCTGCTACTCACGTTCTTCTATCGGCAGATGCCGGAGATGATCGAGCGCGGGTATATCTATATTGCGCAGCCGCCTTTGTATAAGGTGAAGGCCGGGAAGGATGAGCGGTATCTGAAGGATGCGTCCGAGCTGAATGCGCACATGTTGAAGCTTGCTCTCAACGGGTCTGAGCTTCTGGCTTCGGAAGGGGCTACGCCGATTGCTGGGGATGCGTTGGGTGAACTGGCTCGGTCTTATCTGTTGGCACAGGCTGTGGTTGACCGGTTGAGCCGGTTGTATGACGCAGGAGCGCTCGAGGCCGTTATGGATGGCGTGACGATCGATCTTTCCAGTGAGGCTTTTGCTGAGGCTTCTGCGAAGGCGCTCGAGGCCAAGCTGCGCGATGATGCGTTGAAGCCTGAGGTGACGGTGACTGCGATGTATGACCCGGTGAGGGAGATGCGGTCGCTGAAGGTGTCGAGGACGCATCACGGGAATCAGAAGGTTTCTGTGCTCGATGAAGAGTTTCAGTTGACTGCAGACTATCAGCAGCTTTTGAATACGGCTAATACGTTCAAGGGTTTGATCGGCAATGGAGCGGTGATCAAGCGCGGAGAGCGGAGCATGGCTGTTACCGACTTCAAGAGCGCCATGAAGTGGCTGATTGCCGATGCTGAGCGGAATGTTTCGAAGCAGCGCTATAAGGGGTTGGGTGAGATGAACCCCGCGCAGCTTTGGGAAACGACGATGGATCCGAATGTGCGGCGGTTGTTGCGCGTGCAGATTGAGGATGCGATTGCTGCCGACGGCATTTTCACTACGTTGATGGGTGACGATGTTGAGCCGCGGCGGGCGTTCATCGAGTCGAACGCGTTGCGGGCGGGGAATATTGACGTTTGAGCGTTGTTGTAGATAGGCTCATAACCTGAGAAAAACGGACCCATAAGCTGAGAAACTTATGGGTCTTTTTGCATTAATAGCTTGAATTTATGCGTGAGTCAGCGTCTCCCCCCATGCCTTGCAGGCCGATGTCGGCAAAACGTGGAATCTGGCGAAGTCGGTGACGGTGGAGTTAGCGACGCGATGGAGGCGGCTGCGTGTGTTCGCACCAAATGAAAGCGTTCCGCGACCTCTCGTAGAAGCGTTCCGCGGAGGGAGTCAAAATCCCCGCAAAGCCTTCCTGGACGGGGCGCGGAACGCTTTCACTGTGGCACTCGGTTTTAGCAAGAAAAACCGCGTCGCGACCCCTAGTGTAGAGAGCAATCGCAGGGGTTGAGTCGCTGCGGAACGCGTCTTCCCTCCTGGTATAGGCGCGCCGTGGCTCATGCCGCGGATTCCCCAAAAAGAAAGCCCTCGGGGCTTTCTTTTCCCGTCGGAAGGTTTCGTCTTTCGTGAATCCGTCGCCGCCGACTTGCCGCCGCCGCTTTGAAGAGTGGCAAGCCGACGGGACGCTTGCCGAAATAGTCAAACGGCTCGGTACGAGCGGTCGCAAAATTTCGCTGTGTGGCCGGATTGGCGCCACGGCTGCAAAGCCACCGGCACCGCCGAGCCCCGAGCGCCTTCGTGGCGCGTTCTGGACCAGCCCCGCATCCCGGCGCGCGCCGGAGTCAATGGCCTGACCGAGCTGTCGCCAACCTTACCGACGACGACCACACGGCAGGCGCGGCGCCATGCTCCGCCCGGTTGCCAACTTGTTTGCAGGCGTCGTGAACTGCTCCACAGCTGCTGCGCGGCCAGTGGGCATTCCTCTATGACGATGTGCTGCTCAAGCAAGACCTTTGGCATCAGCCGGCGCAAACGGCCGAATAGGTGGAAGACGGCGAGTTGGCCGGCGCTCCGTTCAATGTGCCGGCGAGTTTGCCGAAGGGATGGTCGCGACTGGCAGCACCGGTGTTCTTTTGCGTGTGAAATCGGAGCTGACTGACTTCTTTGAAGGAGCTCAGGATGGCTCCGGAGAGGGGTTCCCCGTTCCTCCGAATAATTCTGTAGCGTCCGCACAAAGCACACCAAATTTCTCTGCCACGAATCGAAGGTCCGCATCCCTCGTCAACAGTGTCATTTTATTTTGCAACGCGGTTTCCGCTATCAGCACGTCTTGCACATTGTTGGGCTTGCCACGGTTTCTTCCGTCGAGTTCCTCTCGAAGCGCTTCAAACTGCGTGCGCTCCGAACGCCACTTCGCCTGCCCCCACTCTGACACACCCCAGACGCCACACTCGGTCGGCACGACGCTTGTAGACGCTGCGGGGCAGGCCGCACCAGCCACAGAAATGCCCGCAACCGCAGAAGATGTCGGAGAGATACCTGTCGTTAATTCCGCGAAACTTGCTAACAGCGCCTCGCGTCGGGCGTCGTCGCGCGTCTTGTTGATTTCATCCCGCTGAATGTGCGTCGCGAAAAGTTTGTGCCCTTTCAATCGATTAGCGTCGATGCGACCATCAAGAAAATCGTTGAATACATTCGTGTCAAGCATGTAGCCGCCAAACGGCGCATCATCCGTCATCGCCTCGCTCCTTCATATCCCGTCCCCCCGACCAATCTCGTAGGGTGCCCCCCTTGATGGTCATCATCACCGACGCCGCCTGCGTACTCATGACCGCTTCAGGGTAAGTCTCAGTCTGACCGCGGCGAGCTATCCCCGCGCTGCTCAGTTCCTTTCTCCAACAGCGTTTGATGCGACGCAGTCTTTTCCAGCGCGGCAAGCTTCTTCTTGACGCCAATCTTTGAATCGAGGCCAAGTGCGGCGCGGTAAGCCTCAATTGCTTCGGCGGGCCTGTTCATCTTTTCCAGCAACTCGCCCTTGAGGCGATAGCCGCCCGCCAGCCATCTATCGTCTTGCCCCGGCTGGAAAGTCGCAATCGTTGCGTCAACAACACCGAACGCGCGCTGGAGTGCCTTATCGGACCCGTCCGCCTGGACCAGTTCGCCTGCCGCTCGGATTCGCGTCCACGGGTCGCCTTTGGTGAGGCGTGTGGTCATGAATTTCTTCGCGTCGAGAAACTCCCCCGTCGGAGAGTATGCGAATTTCCCGAGGTGGTTGATTTTCGCGAAAACGCGTTTGAGTTCACCGTGTTCGGTGTCAAACGTGTATTCCGAGCTCCAACCTGCTACAGGTGTGCACGACGCAAGCACACGCTGCTGCGTGACGTCATGTATCTCGAGGATGAAGCTGTCCTCGTTGGCTGAATTGCAGGTCTGACTTGCGACGTACCGGCCGCACGGCGAGATACTGAAGCCAGCTAGATTCGCCCTGTACACGCGTCCATACACCTGCGTGCCCGTCGAATCGAAAATCACCAGCCTGGAGGAAAGCTCCGAAGCCTGCCCGGCGTCATTCACCCCGAAAACGCCCGTGTCAGAGACGTCAACTGAGAAAGGTCGCTGCAGATTGTTGACTGTGGCGACAATCCGACCAGTCGTATTGTCGCGAAGCCGGACACTTCTTGGTCGCTTCTGCGAAGCGTCCGGACCCGGGTCCCAGTAACCGACAGACCAGTGCTTATTGGGCGAGTGTTGCGCCAGCCCGAAATCCACCAAGTCGTCAAACTTGGATGGGAGACGGACTGGCTTTGCGTCACGCTCGACAGGCGTTCTGGCAGTCACTTTCGGAGGCGGAATCTCCGGCACGGGCCGAGGCCCCGGCGCACGTGCGGGCCGGGATTTCAGTCCCAAGAACCCCAGGAGGTTTCTTAAAAGTGCCATGCAGTGCCCTCCCGTTTGAGGTGGTCCCAATGGTCACGCGTACTATGCGCGGTAGTCAACACCAGACATCACGGCGTGGCGTAGCACGCCGCTATTTATGGCCCTACTCATCGAAATGCTTAAGGGCGATAACGGTCAAACGATTCATGCAGTAAGCTGAACGTTTCGCCGTCGTAGCGGAGATAGGACCACGCGTCAACGCTCGCGCCATCCATTCTGCCCCGGTTGTGGAAACGCGCATATAAGAGATGCTGTCGTGTATCCGACAGAAATCGACATAGCAGGTCGCGGCGCAGATAAAGTCCATAACGTCGTTCCGCATCCAGATAGAACGCGGCAAGCTCTCCACTGCGGTCTCTCCAACCGGACTGTTTGTCCCAAGTCAAATCGAGATGCTCGATGAATGCTGGCGCGGGAACATGGAGGTTCGCCTGCCGCTCATCGGAGGCGTAGTCGTAGTCCCACTCTCTACCTCTCATCAATTCAACTTCAGCGGACAGAAGACCGTTCGACCCGAGATATACGTGCTCCTGAGCCACACACTGCTTAAACGGTGCCGACCGAGGGTATTCAGCAAAGAAAGCCCTATAACAGTGATTTCCTTGAGAGTTGAACGCATGTGTCTCGGTCAAAAACCGCTTGCTGACACTCCGCTCTGCCGAAATTATTACGCACGCGTAATCCACCGTCACGTACCGGTGCTTGCTAGTACCGAAATCAGCATCGTCTTCGCGCTCGTTGTCCGTTGCGTAGAACGAGATGCACACCCATTCCCGCCCGTCTGGGGATGTGCGTTGAAGACAGTGCTCGTGGGACGTGAGGTCGCCATGGTCAAGCCAGGCGATATCGCTTATCGTCGAGGCGTCGGGAAACGGATAGCGGGCATCTCCCAAAACGGTCTCTGGGTATGATTTGAACTCGGAGATATCTCGAACGTCGGTGACGTCAACCTTCCGCAACTCGATGTTCCAGAAATCCTCATCAGCAAGCGGCGGCTCGGAACCGTAGGTGGCTTTCAGCGGGACGTTTCTTGCCAAGATTCCCACGAGACGGTGTAAAGCTATCCAATAGTATTTCTTTCCTAGCCGTTCCGCGTGACCCGCGCGTGCGCGACCAAAGCCGTAAACATTCTGAATCTCACGGTCATAGCTCACCGCAAGGTTGTTTTCTCCTGGGTATCCCACCTTGATTGCCTCGAGCATCATCCACGAAGCAACGTTCTCTGTAGATATTCCCGCTGCGGCCAGGTCGAACCTTCGGAGCTTCGACAAAACGACGTACCGCCAGAAATCGGTTCCCATGTCACCGCCAAGCTTCATATTGCCAGGCAGATGTTCAATCTTGGTCATCGCCTCTGCATCAACGTAACGAGGCCAGCGTTCCGGCATTTCGAGCGGAACGCGAAATGTGTCTACGCGGGTCACGACATCGGGCAGAAGCTGCATGGTCATTGCAAGCTGCGCAGCAAGCATCCTTACTGTCTCACGCACCGTTATGTTTGCAATCCCGAAGGCAGGCGCCGCCAATTCATCCAGCATGCCTACGAAGTCGGCTTGCCGCTCTCCTGCCAGGAGGCACGCGCTGTAGACAGCCAGTGTGAACGACTCAATTATGTAGTCGTCGTCAGACTCTTCCACCAGGTTCGCGATTTGCCCGGCGAGGAAAGGATAAAGGTTAAAAACACGTGTCAGGCCCTTCGTGGCGTGGTCGCGCACACGGCGGTCGGCGCAACTCGTTGCCCACATGAGGACAATGCATAGAAGTCGCCGGCTCTCCTCCGGCCATCGAGCAATATCGGCCCGGAGTGCCGCCTCCAGTATCGACCTGACGACGCCGTTCCCGTCATAGGAACGATACAGCGTTCTAGATAGGTAAGCATCACGTGAGACCAGAATCTGACTGCCAAAGAGCCGATGCAACCAATCCGCGTTCAAGCCGTAGTCTGGCAGCAGTGACACTTTGAATGCGGTCTCATACACTTTCTCCCAAAGGCCATGCGAAAACAGACAACGGCGAAACGCTTCCGTGGTCGCATGCGAAACGCTGTTACGCGAACGCCAGACGATGCTCTCAACCAATGCGGCGCTAGCGGCTTCTTCGTTGACCGCAAGCGAGGCGTCGGTTATCTCAATGCCTGCGCGCTCGGGAAGTATTGCCGCGACAGCCTCCAGTAGCCCCGCGTCTCGGGGAAGGAGACGGCCCAGTTCACCCCGAAGCTGGGAGACATCAAGCGAACCGTCCGCCGTGCAGCGTTCAAGAAGGTTTATTGCTTTGAGATAGTCACCATACTTTTGGTAGCCGAAACGAACGGACCAGTTGTCGTCGCCATCCTCAGTCAGCATCAGCAGGCCCTCCCGGCGCATTTCGTCTAGCATCACCCCGGGTGTAATCTCGTCGGCCAGGATTGGGATTAACGACGCCGCAGCCGCCGCATAGTCGACGCCTTCTCCAGACTCTGATGTCCACGCTTGCGATATCGCAAGCATGCAGCGCCGAACTTGATTGGCCGGATTCGAAAATCCAAGCCGGGCCCGAATCGCAGAGGTACAGAGGGCCATGTACCCTTCGAACAGGTCTGTGAAGCCCGGTGCTGACAAATCCAAAGATTCACCGCCCTTCGCCTTGACGGTTTTGCATGCGAGATGGAGCAGCAGCGGATTGCTGACCTCATCGGAAAACAAGGGGGTGATTTCCTGTTTCAGTCCGTAAGCTGCACAAAATGCCTCTAACGCTTCGACCTGCCGACCGTCAAATCCACGATGTTTGAAGGCGAATCCCGGAAAACGAGCGTCCACAACCAAGTCGCGATATGTGTCTCGTGTAGAAACACAGACGAGAAGTTGGGGGTACGGGTCCAGCTGCGTCAAGAACTCAGGAAGCTTGTCTTTCCAGCGGGCCGCATTGGGACTCTCGTTGAGCGCGTCGATAAAAATGACGAACGGCAGGCCTGTCGAGTACGCGCAAGCAGAAAGGCATTCGAACAATTCATCTCGACTGACTCCCCCACCGAAGCCCAGTTTGGTTCGGATAACCTCCCAAGGCTCACCGCCCGAGAAGTCGTCTCCGAAAACCACAAGCGAATAACCACCTGAGTCGAGTCTCCGCTGTGCCGCGCTTACAAGTGCGTGTGTTTTCCCGACACCCGGTGGCCCTTCCAGCAACAGAGACCTTGCTGTCGACGCTCGCACTGCAGGAGTCTCCAGCAGCCTACTCAGGTCAGTGATGTCCTTAACCGCATCGCGGCTCGCGTCAAGATTGCCTGCAGGGAAGGCAACCATGTATTCAGCTTGAAACTGTCGGAAGCTTGGCGTGTCTTTTTCCGGTCCGTGCTTATCGCAGAATTCCTGATACTGTCGCCGCTCTGCCTCTTCGGCCAACGACAGGAGGGTGCGAAGAGCGTCTTGTAGCTTGTCCACAAGATGACCTACAAACCTGAGGGTGCGGCTCTCCGTGAGCAAATCGACGATGACAGAGAGAGTCGCGATTGCTGACGTGCAATCGTCAACGCTCAAGCACGAAAACACATCTTTCCCGCGCTTTAGGAGGCCCGCGAATTCCGAGCGGAACCGAGACACGTTGCTGCGCACCCATTCATCCGGGGACGCGACGCGTCCGAAGAAATCCAGCGCCAGGTGTGCTTCGGTTTCCACATCAAGAAGCGAGGAGAACCGAGGACCTGCAAATGCCTTCGCCTGTTCGATACCGTTCGCAATCTGACGCTCCGGCAACACGGAGTCATTGAACCAATATCTGCGGACCCCGCCGTTGCTGTCGATTGATAACAGCTTACGCAAAACCTCAGCACCGGCGACAAGAATTATTTGGATTCGTCGCCCCTTCGCGGCTGATGCAGCTTCCTCCTCAGCCTTCCATGCATTGAACCGGGAGGTCTCACTCGTTCCCCGTCGTCCACCCGAACGTATGCCGGTCAGGTCAAATGGGATGTAGAGGTGGTATTCCTTAAGTGTCGGATAGTTTTCCAACGCCGTGCGGTATGAACTCTTTATTTGCGAGAATTCGCTAGAGCCCAACTGAAAGAAGTACTTTGCCTGTAACCCGCAAACGTCACCCGACGCGGCCTCGAAATACGCTTCCACACCTCCATCGCCACCGTCACCTCGGAGTGGGACGAATTTGTCACTGGATGTCGTGGTTGTCGCGAGCTGGAACAACAGTACGCATAGAGCTTCAAACGAGTCGCGCTTGCTCCTCGGCTCTGCTCGAATCTGATGGAAATCGACGGTGGTCACGGGATGATATTGAGCTCGGAAAGATTAACTGTAGCTGCGGACGGCCTAGTCATGAAGGACTTCCCATGAACGCCATCATGCGGTGCTCGATATGTTGCCGGCACTGGCGACCCAAACTGCATTCACGACTCACCCGCTATTCCCGTGGTGTCGGCTCCGGACCGCCTGGCACCGCTGCATGCTCAGTTGCAATTTGTGTTGACGGTATTACCCAAACTGGTGGAGGTCCAGTGGACGCTGGGACCGGTCAGATGGACTGTCTGCGGCTGCCGCGCATTGACCGCCTGCATGTTGTTGGCCCACGCGTCCATGCTGTTGGCGAACTGCTGGCTGGCAAGCCGCTGCTCCTGTACTGGCGCCCATGCCTCGTCCGCTTGAGTACTGCCACTCGCGCGACTAGGCGAGAGAATGGCAACGATTCCGAAAGCCGAATAGCGCGCGCTCCAGCTTTCGGACACTTTATGCCGCAGCGTCGTTTCGGTCACGCTTAACCTCATGGATGATAAGGGCCTGCGTTGGCATTGCGGGGACGCGCAGTACGACCGTCTCACCCGCAGTCGCACCGATAAGCGTTTGTGCCAGCGGGGTGTGCTGTGCAATAAAACCTTGGGCAAAGTCTGTCTTGTGCGCTGTAATACGAATCGTCAGTGCCTCGTTCGGCTTGTCGGCTGGGCTGTAAGTCACAAGGTCTCCCACTTCAATCTCGAAGTCGTCTGCGTCGTCGACGTCATCAAGGATAGGTAGGCTGGGAGTCTGTACTGGGCTGACCGTTGCGGCGTTTGGCAGTGATGCAGCAGCGACGCGCGGAGACTCTTCCGGAGCCTGCCGGAACTCCACAGGCACTTCGACATGCCGCAACGATTCGAGAAACGCGACCAGCTTCTCGGCTTCGACCCGCGGCGACCTGAACCACGAGGTGCTCCAGATGCGATAGATTTTCCCGTGCCAGCCAAGACTCTCCAGAATCTCCTGGCGGATGCGGTCCCGGTCGCGCACCGAGACTCCCGTGTGATAGCTGGCGCCGTCGCACTCCACCGCCGCGAGATATGTCGAAGGATAGTCCGGGTGCCGCACTGCGATATCAATGCGGAAGCCTGCAACGCCGAGTTGCGGCGTTACCTCATATCCCTTGCTCTTCAGAAAATCGATGACCGCCACCTCGAAGTCACTATCCGGCTCGAGCCCCGTATCCACCTCAGTCGTCAAAACGCCGTTGCGGGCGTAGGTAAGGTAGTTCCGAAGCGCCTTCGTGCCCGCCGGTGTCTTTTCGTCCGACACGATGTCTTCGGGTTGCATCGAGCTAAACACAGCCACCGACTTCCGCGCGCGGGTGAACAGGACGTTCAATCGACGCCAGCCGCCTTCCCGGCTAATCGGACCGAAGTTCTGCCGGACCACGGAAGTGTTTCTCGGCTTACCAAACGTGGTCGAAATGATGATGCGGTCACGCTCGTCACCTTGGACGTTTTCCAGGTTCTTTACGAAGAGTTCCATGCCTCGCGACACCCATTCCTTCTTGTACTCGTCAGCCTTGGGCATCTGACGAATGCGCTCTGTGAGCAGTTCGTCGATGAGGTCACGTTGTTTGACGTTCAGCGTCACAACCCCCAACGAATCTTCGGGGCGGGTCAGGATATGGTCGACGACAGCGTCTACTACGCGCGCCGCCTCCACCTGATTCATCTGGTTTTCGTAGACGCCGTCGGAGACATAGTGGTAACGCAAGCCCAGCGCTTTGCCGTTGGGATAAGGCGACGGGAACACCACCAGGTTTCCACGGTAGAACTCCGCGTTCGAGAAAGCGATAAGCGACTCGTGCCGCGACCGGTAGTGGAATTTCAGCGTGCGCACTGGCCGGAAGTGACCAATCATCACGTCGAGGATGGACTCTGCATCGACAGCAGCAATCTGCGCCGAACCATCGTCGTCAGGCGTTTGGCCCATACGGGAAAAGAACGTCGTCGGCGGCAATTGCTTCGGGTCTCCAACAACAATAAGTTGCGTGCCGCGCGCGATAGCTCCAATCGCTTCCTCTGGTTTCAGCTGGGAGGCCTCGTCCATCAAGATGAGGTCAAAACTGATGGTGCCAGGTTTTAGAAACTGCGCGACGGCCTGCGGTCCCATCATGAAGCAGGGCTTCAACGCCTGTATGGCACGCCCGGCCTTCTGGAGCATCTTTCGAACCGGAACTCGCGGGCGGCTTTGGGGTATCAGGTAGCGCAGGAGCTCCATCTCGGTCTTGTCATCCACCCGCGCGCCTGCGTTACCCGCTGGCGGAGCCGAATGCGTCCGGCAGCGTGCTGCCACCTGTTGTCCTCGCAAGCGGATAAGCTCCCGGTCCAGGTCACCGAATTCCTTGCGAACCGTCGAATGGCGGGTACCACTGAAGCGACTGAGCTCGGGATACTCACGAAACAGCGTGTGCGCGATAGAGGCGTAGAACCGGTATCCGAATACTTGCGTAAGATGCGCAGGCGGAACTCGCGAAGCCTCCATGAGCTCGACGAACGGAATCAACTCTTTCGCCTTGATGTCTGCACGTAGCTGGAAGTACTGGACCCAAGGCAGCAACTCGTCGAACGCTTCCAGAGCACTCGTCGCTCGCGCGGATAGTTCCGTCGCGTACTGCAGGGGGTCGCCCGCCTCCCCGCCTGCCCACTCGACCAGATTGAAAGCCCCGAGGGCAGCCATTTGCTCAGAAAAAATATCCAGCGCAGTCCACCCCGCTTGAATTGCGCGAGTGAGGCCGGACAGCCGGACGTAGTTCTCCGCGCTTGCGGCTGCAAGCAGCACAGACTCAACGCTCTCAGGCAGGCGCGCCTGCTTGACGAGGCGACCGTAGGTAAGCGCGCCAAACAGCGGCTCCAGGTCGGTGTAAGCGCCACGCAGATGCTCTGCCAGAAGGTTGCGCGCGTGCTCATCGCGTGAAAGCGCCTGACGCAGACCTTCCAGCTTGTGAGCGGCCCGGACCGAGGCTACCGCGTTTTCCATCGCGATATCGGGAGAAAGCTTCCCCCCGAAAAACGTACCGACCTTTTCCATGTCAGCCGCGATGACCGAGGCGAGGGAGATTCGCTCGGCGGCAAACGAGGATTGCTGGAACTGCATCAATGACAGCGACGTATGTGGCAGCACCGTGCCCATCAGTTCGTCGAGGCTTGCGATGTTCTTCAGAGCCGTACTAGCCTTATCTTTGACGACCCGAAGCGCCGCAATCTGGGAGACGTCGATAGTAAGGGCGTCGAACAGCCGTGGCTCCACATCGGCAAGCTTGAGGGTTCGCTGCGCGTCAATCAGCCATTCGGAGGTCAGCGCCAGCTCTTCGAAGGGCGTGTTGGCGGCCAGATAGAATGGGCCCGCCAGTCGCGTGACAACTTCGTTGGTTGACCAGGCGACCTGGTGGTTCTGGTACTTGCGCAGCGCTTCAAGTTCGGCAAGCCGTGCCGCGCTGGTGAGCTTCTGCTTTTTTGCTCTGCAAAGGCGCTCATGCACTGCGAGAGCCTTTCGCCAGGGACTCTGTGCCCACCGATACCAGGTCGGCCCCTCTCGAAGCGTATCGATAGCCTGTTTCAGGGTGGCATCATCAGGAACCGTATCAAGGTACAGCTTCGCATCGAGTGCCTCGCGCGCCGCCTCAAGCTCAGCGAACGTGACGGCAGCCGCCCGCAATGTCGCGGCTGCGTTGGGCTCCAGCAGCGAAGGATGTCTGAAACGGAACTGAGAGTCGGTCGCAGATTCTGCTACCGTAAGCATGGCGGATAGCTTGGCGAATCCTTCCTTCGAGAAAGGCACCTCTATTTTCGCGATGTGAAATAGCGCGGCGAGTTCTTTCAATCCGTGCTCGGCCTGAGCGACGCGTGCACGGATGAGCGCCGGCGTGGTGAGGAACTCGCGAAGCCTCGTCTGGCTCACTTCCCAGTAGTCGAGAAGCTTGATGTGCTCATGTAACGTCTCTATATCTGCGTCACCCGGCGGCGTGGTAGCGGTCCAGTTGCTAGCGCCTGCCTGCGATTGCAAGGCCATCTCGGCAAGGCGCATGTGAATCTGATTTAGTGTCTGCTCGGCCGTTTCGCCGTAGGGGTCATCCTTCGTGAAGATTCGAGGCAGCGCGCCATAGGCGACGTCATCGGGGGAGCCCGGGGCGATGGCGGCTAGACTCGACAACAACGTTGCAGCATTGCTACCAGACTCGCTGACCGGAGTTCCTGTGCCGAGGAACGTCGACGCGTCGGACAACGCCTGGGCGAAAGTCTCACAGTCCTGAATGTGTCGTGTGAGCAATCGCTCGAGTCGCACTTCATCGCCCGGTTGCAGGACCTCCGGATAGAAGCCCCACCAGGGATGGTCCGGCTTGCGGCCGTCGACCTCTACGAACTGCTTCGCCGCATAGCTCAGGAGGTCGGCGAGCACCTGAAACTCACTCTGTCCCGTCGCGGGCGCACCGTAATAGAGCAGGTCTTCTGCCACTTTCGCGGATGCATCACATTTCTGCCGATAGCGTTCCGCGCGCCACATCACTTGATAAACGGTGAGCCCTTGAACATTGCCGTGGACACCGTTGAGCATGTCCGCGTAGGTCTTGAGCTCAGAGCGTTTCGTCTCAACCGTCTTGACGAGGTCTTCTAGGCCGTCGGGAAGCCGCGGCCTGAAATTGATGCGCGTCTCGAGGTCTTCGAGAACGCGTTTTTTGTTTGTCTTGTTGCTGTGGAGCTCAAGGACGAACGCTTCCAGGCCGGCTTGCTCAAGGCGGGTCTTCACGACTTGAAGCGCGGCCAGCTTTTCGGACATGAAAAGGACGCGCTTGCCCATAAACAGGGCCGTTGCAATCAGATTCGTAATGGTCTGCGATTTGCCCGTGCCGGGAGGTCCTTCGATAACGCCGTGCTTGCCTTCAATAGCGTCAATCAGTGCGGAGTGCTGAGACGAGTCACAGTCGTAGATGACCGGAAGGTTGGCCAGCTTATGGTCGTCGACCGCATAATCGGTCGCATATTGCGCGTCATCGCCGTCCGCATCGGTGCCGCGTCCGCCTTCGAACACCCGCTTTACTACAGGGTGCGTAAGCAGCGAGGACTCCCCTTCCTGGGTAGGCCAGTTTTCCGGGCTTAGTTCCCGGACAAGCAGCATTGTGGCGAACGAAAGCAGCGTTAGCGTCGCCATTCGCTTCACGCTCCAGCGCGGCAGATGGTCAATAGCCTCTTCGACTGCTTCAAGATAGCCGGAAAGGGAAAGCGATTCTTCGTTGAATGCCGGCAATGACAGCCCGAAGTCGCGCTTAACTTTCTCGCGAAGCGAGATGTTCTCTGTCAGTTCCTCGCCTGTATATACGATGCAGTAGACGTCGTATTTGCCTTTAGTCGTGCGCTCCAACCGCACCGGCAAGCTCAATAGTGGCGCGCGATACAACTTGTCGCTGTTTTCGGCTTCAGGGTATTCAAGGAAGCCCAAAACGAGATAAAGCATATTGGCGCCAGTTTCCTCGATTGCCAGTTTGGCTTCGCGCTCAATCTTGCGGCAATGCAGCGCCAGGTCTTCTGCGTAGAAGAGTGCGCGCATTTGCGCCCCCGACGCGGCCGTTGCAGGCAGTTTCATATTGCCTTGCGGCAACTCGTAAGTCGTCGGAATGCCCACAGTTGAGGCATAGTCACGGGCATCGGGGCGAGTGAGCCGCCCACCTTTCGTCACCCATGCAGCGCGCTCAGGTTCCGGAACGCCCGTGAGCGTCACCATCGCCACGTTGGGAGTATCAATTAGCCGGTTGCAGACGACCTCTGGACTGCATTGGACGAATTGCAGCGATTTGCCGGCCGTGGGCTTGAAGTTGAGAAGTCGGTTTCTGCTGGTCAGGTCCAGCAGACGAAGTCGCAACTGATTAAGTGCATCTTTTATTGGGACGTTGCCTGAAAACAAGTTCATCTCGGGAACAGGCACGTCTGTTTCGTTATCGTAGTCGTTCACTTAATACCTCAACGGCAATGTTGCGCTTCCCGTTTATGCAATCTGAATCGCGCAGCGGGATTTCCTTTTTCGGGAAAAACTTCGGAGGCCTTCAAGGCCACAACCTTATGAAGCTGGAAGATACTGCATCTTAACTGAGCGTCTATCGCTCGGGCTCACTTCGTTTTTTTTGCTGTTGCAAGGAGAGAGCGGTCTGCAATGCCAGCGCGAGAGCAGATGGCCCCGCGTCAGAGACTTGACGCGAAGCTTTCTGTTTCTCCGGTTCACCTGAAGCAGGCGCAACAGTGACAGACGCAGGTCGTCGTCGGCGCCCATGTCCGACTGGCGGTGCGGATGTAGTAAACGGAGTACGTTTGCCGTCTTTTGTGACGTGAATGAGGGTCCGCGTCGTCGGGACGACGGGTTCGAGAGCTTGCGCCTTCAGAAATGCGTGCAGGTCCTTAAGTTCATCGGGCATCTCTCCGCGCTCACGTCGCGAGATACGCGCGAGGAGTCCTCCGAATTTTGGCGCCATAAACAGATAGGCCGGAAGGGCGAAAACCACTCGCTCCGGTACGCGTTTGTCATCGAGCGTACGACGAGCGTTGCGGATACGTGCCCCAAACACCGCCGTTAGAGTGGGCTTTCCCTTCGTGATGGCAAGCTGGTGAAAGTCAAGTTCATCCAGAAGCCGTCGTGAAATAAACACCTCGCGGCACTTGGCTAGCAGAGCGCGGCATTCCTCCTCTGAGCCGAAATTCGGTGAAAGTGCGGAAGTTCCCTTGTAGCTCCAGTTGGCTCTCGTGTGGCGGGTTCCCTTGTACATATGCGGCCTGGTCCTTTCCGTTCCCCTTCGTGCTGTGGCAATAGGCGGACTTTTCGTCTGGCAGAGACTTCGAGCCGGCACTGTTACGGTAAACGGCGAAAATTTGCAGGGCATTCGGTAGCCCTTTCCCGACTTTGAAGATGCCACATAGGTCCGATACACGCCGAAGAGCTAGCCGCAATTGCGAACGTAAAGTGCAGACAGCTATCGACGTCAGTAACACCCCTAAACAGGGACGGCGCCGCACTATCCTACGAGCCCAATTGCTTTTCAGCGCCGCCAAACTTATCCCCGATTTTGATTGGCAAATGCTGTTGCTAAATCGTTGGCACGTGGCCCAACGGCTTGATGCCAAAGCAGAAAGCGCCCTTGATGCACTCGCGGCGCACATCGCTGGTTCGGTTTGCGACATCCTTTGTCCCCGCCTTTCCAACAACGCTCTTTTGCCGGCTATCTTCCAGTCTCGCAGTTCAGCACTGGGACGTATTGCGTTCGGGCTGTAAATGTCACGAGCCGACCGTCCAGTCGGCAAGGAACCAAATCACGTCGCGACGCATTTCACCAACTCCGCATTTTGCACGGGTTTGACTAAGGCCGACCGCCTGACTCACGATGCATGCGAAGCATATGTTGGTGAGGTTTGGATTCGGCGGCGTCGGCCGGTGTCATTGGTTCGGCAGGAGTGTCCGGTCCCGCGGGCACCGACACGGGCGGTTGCTCGGGCGGGGCGTCGGATATCGCTCCTGCATGGATGAGCACGCGTGCTATCTCGAGGTGCACCTCTAGCAGAGGGTCCCGTTTGTAAGCCTCCAGCGCTAGGCCCAGAGCCGTCCATCCCAAATGTGTTCTCGCGTCCACGTCGATACCTGAGCGCAGCAGTAGCCGCACGCAAGCGAGTTGCCCGCCCTCTGCCGCGACATGCAGAGCGGTGTAGCCCATTTCGTCGGACGCCTTCATGTCTGCACGCTTTTCGACCAAGAATTGGAGCATATCGCGCTGACCGGCCGCAGCCGCCTCAATCGCGGGCGTGCTTTTCGAGGTGGAACGCGCATTGATGAGGTCAGAGCGAAGCTTCAATTCACGAAACGCCTCGGCGTCACGGCCTGAGCGTAGGGCTCGGAATATAGCGCGAGCCCCCGACGTTTCTTTTTTCTGGTCTGGCTTGACGACGTAGGGCTCTAGGTCAGCAAGCGCGAGCTTCACGGGCGTCGAGAGTAGGTCCCTCATGTCCCACGCACGGTTGACTGATTCTCGCATCAAGTCTATGACATGCTTATCGTCCGGTGTCACACCGGGAAGCAGGGAAATCAGCTTGAAATACGAGCTAGTGGGCAGCCACCAACTCGACTTTGTCGCGCTCACTTCCTGAAGCACTTCAAGGGTGAACGAGGCCTCTTTGGACGCTTCCACGGACCAGAGGGCGCGCTCGAACGAGAATTTTGGATTTTCTGGATATGACGAGAGAACCCCGTCCGACAAGCAGACCGCCGGTTCAAAGTAATGGTGCTGGCCAAGGTCCCAGACAACTTGACCGCATTCGCCGTTATGCATATTGACAATCATGCCGTTGGCGAGAAAGACGGTCGAGTCCTCTCCTTCGAGTTCTAGCTCCTCAATACGCTCGCCGGGAACGGCGAACTGCGCACTGCGCCCAAACTCAAAGCCCTTATCATCCAGCCACGCGTGGTAGTCGGCGAACTGGGCGAGGCGGTAGGCATCTGGGGCAAACCCGTAGTCAGGTAGGCGCGGATTGAGAGCCCACAATATGTGAGCATGCCGCGGAGAGAGGTCGTCACAGTAGTCGCCCATGACGTAATCGAACGGATTCTCGACCGGACGCCCGCAGGTTGCGTATCCGTAGGCGTCGACAAGCCACTGATTCTCAAAAAATTCCGCTTTCGATTGGGCAGCGAAGCCAACCGGAATGCCTAACCTCACTGCGGCAGGCAGTTCGGTCTCCGCGAACCACTCAGTCGACCGATGCCCGAAATCAGGGGTGAAGCAGAACACTAGGTCAATTGCCCTCTCGCTGCACTGTTCAACCGCCGCGCCAAGCTTGGAGTCAAAAATCGTCGCAGACTGGAGCAGGTGTGCACGCTCGAAGAGGGGGGTAATCGTGCATGTATTCGGGTGCCGTGTTCGTCGCGCGGGAACGCGACTCAAGAATTCGACCGTCACACGAAGGCACGGTGCATTGGCGAGCAACGGAATGAACTGGTACCACTTTCCGGAGTCCACGCAGTCAATCCCGCAGCAATCGGCATCGGCGACAACGATGTGGAGCGTGGGCCGCGCGAGCAGGTCCGGGCGAAAACGCCGGAGCCACAGGGCGACCGCGCACGGCGCGGCGAGCACCAAGTGCTGCAGTTCGTTCGGCGCGCCTTTGAGGATGTCCCAAGAGGCATTTCCTTCTAAGCTTCGCCGCAGCAGTCCCCAGGACCTGTGGTCGACTAAGGCGCTCACTGGCGGCAATTCTATCTTCTTCCAGTGGCGGGTGGCCGTAGTCATCGGCTAAATCTCCGTGCTGTGGTCGGTCAGGTGCCATGCGATAACACCTCGGCGCTGAACGGGCTCGTCGTCAGCAGCCTCGAGACTGAGAGGTTCGTCGAGCGTAGGACTCGCCACCGTGCATGAGTCCTTCGGAGGCCAAGGGCCGCGCGCGCGGTCAGTACGTATTCCCTGACTGAGCTGTGCCTCCTGCACGCATTTGGACGGCTCCGATGCGCGAGCGTTGTCCTCCAGTGCGGCTACTGCCTCCCGTAGCGCCGTCGCAGCAATCAACGGAGAGCAACAAAAGAACTCCTTTTCCGCGCGGAATTTGTGCAAGGCTCGTTTTACACGCGACTTGACTAATAACGCGTCTTCAACGTGAATCGAGAACGCCACGTTATAAGAGTGCGGAATGCCTGCGGTGGATAGCTTGTGGGCGCGCGCCTCGGCAGACTCGAAAGTATGGCCGAGTTTGCTGAGGCCCGGAAGAGCCTTATTTGAAAATACGCATACCAAACCGTTCATATCCTCCCCCCGAAGCCTAATTGCATTGGCATTTTTTATAACGCAGTCAATCACGTTCGGACGCTTGGCTGTAGCAGAGGTCAGTCAATCATTTTGCGAGAACGTCAGCACTTCGGTTTGCTCCGATTAGCGGCGCTTGACTTGACAGCTCGATGCTGCATTGTAAGGGTACCACCTTACTGTCTTGCGCAACCACCGAGGAGAAGCTCCGTTGCGTCTGTTCGCCAACATAAACGCTTCGATTGCGGCTGCGGGCCGCTTGAGCGAGTTTGCGTCTTGTCGGAATGATGCATGTCGCGTGAGACCTGACGCCCATCGCGCCTGAAATACTGCATGATTGCTGCCATACCCTACAGCGCGTCGCCTATAGAAGGGCTATGAACTGTGGAGTTGTGCCACGGACCTGTTTTGTGGATGTGCTGGCTATTCAAGACCAGCATTGCCAATGCTCCGTGGCCAAACTCAACCGAACGTCACAGCTCTCTCCGCCAGCACTTCTTGTGCTCAACGCCCTATGAACCGAAACCCTCTTTGAGGATATAAACAATGCTCGCCTTCGTTTCTGCCTCGAGAGCAAACCCTCCATGCTGCCTCGCAGCGGTACGAAGGCCTTCGGGTGCATTGGTGGGTGAGACCGACCAAGCCGTCCGATTCGGCACCGCTGTGAGAAACCGGCGGTCCGTGTCCACAGCAGGAAACTCTGACCCGTTGAATGTGCCCGTATCGTTCAAATATCGCTGCATGCCTAGGAGCGGCATATCCTCAAGCTCATCCTTTTCCAGCACGCCAGCGATGAAGTAGAGTAATGAGCGAACGTACACGTCGTTAACGAGATGGTCTTCTGTCTCGTACGCGTCAGACATTGAGAACATCCTGAAATTTCTGACCGCTTGTTGGTGGCTGCCAAGCATGGTCGCGAACTCGTCATGTCTAATGGCCGGAGCAAGAAAAATCACGTCATATGTGAGATTCGGCAGAATCTTGCTCGCATTTTTTATAAAATTGCTAATGTAGATAGCGCCAGCGCTATGCCCAATAAGCGTCACCTTTTCAAAGGCCTTTCCGGAGGACGCATGGTCACTAAGGGTCTCCAGCAACGTGGTGCCTGCGCGGCTCTCACTTCCAAAAGCGTTTGCCGTCGCATCTTTCATTTGTTTCCAAATGTCGGCGCCGACGGAATTCAGATAGACCGCAGAGAGAATCTCCTCCACTACCGTTGGCTCGGTCCCATGAGTTCTATGATGTGCAATGCGACGTAGGAGGTTGACAACAATTCCAGCGAAATAGTGCCATGTTTTGACGTTGTTCCATGCAGATTCTGATGTGAAACTAACGTCGGCGGGCCCAAACATTTGTTCCAGCGCAGCCTTGTCGGGTAGCACAGCGACATTAGTCTGGAACCCCAACTGAGTTCCCGAGGCGACCTGAAAGACTTCCCGCAACGCGTTCTGAAATTCTGGGTCGCTAGCTATATCGGCTCTGATTTGTTCTTCGAGTCCATCACGCCTGAGGACGTAGCCGGCTGCCTCTTCAGACAACGGATGTTCCGGATGGCTCTTCACCCAATGTGGCAGCCATTTTCTCAACGATTGGAAGAGTTTCTCGCCAGCAATTTGCGTCAGCATCTTTTGTAGCAAGTCGTCTAGCGTTTCGCCGAACCCTGACTCCCAAACGAAGAAGACCGGATAGGTTGCAGCTTCGACGTAGTAGGAGTTTTTGAGGAGAGTCGCATTGTTGGGCCCCGCAGCCCTTGAAGTCAAACCTCCGTGGAAATACAGGACTAGACCGTTTTCAGGCTTTCCATCCACGGCAGCCTGGACGATTCGCTGCACATTTTGACTCGTCGACACCCCGGGTAAGTCCAGTTGACCGTTTGACGACAGGATTACAAAGTTCTTGAGTTCGTCGGCTACAACTCGGACGCCATTCACAGCGTCGTCGTTTGAAATGGAATCTGACATCGCGGGCCTCCTTCTGTTAGTTCTCGATTGCCACAAATATCGCAATATCTGCCGGGGGTATGACGTGGAATTCGCACCAATGCCAACAAGGTGGCTGCTTTCAACAGTCCCCGGCTGGTCAGCCTCGCGAGTACGTAGCACCATTCAATACGGCTCCCGCAACTGCCTGGCACTTGAACCCATTTCTCCTGCAAAGCATCGTCGCTAGGTGCAAGCTTTGCACGTGCTGCGTTGAAGGAAAACTCGATTCGGTGCTCTGCGAACGTATTCGACGGCCACCTACGGAATGTTCGTTACCGCACACTAGAGTGAGAATAAATCGCAATCTGGCGTCATCTCGGCCGTCACTCGAAGCTAATGGACGTGCATCTCGGAGCGATGAGAAGCGTATGTTTGTAGCTGGCGTGCTCGCCTAACGAATGCTTGCGCTTCGCCGCTACGCGACCACTCTGTCATCGGCAACGCACGTACCGTTGACGTGACCGCAGCAGGCGTCGAACTCGTGGGAAGGGCGTTACCGCGCTGAGCGCATCCTGGGCTGCAAAGGAAGCACTCGTAATCCCGCGTTACGAATCTCGCACCGCCGTTTCACATGTGTCCGACATCGCTCCTTACACTCCGAGCCGTAGTCACTGACATTGCACTCGAATGTGCGAGGAGTAGCGAAGATGAACAAGAAGATACTTGGCGCGGCACTTGGTCTGGCGGTTCTGGCGGCATCAACAGCAGCATCGGCACACGTCGACGTCGCCATCGGATTGGGCATCCCCGGAGCCGTGTATGCGCCGGCAGAGCCAGTGTACGCACCGCCACCGCCCGTCGTGTATGCTCCCGCACCTGTCGCCGTCGCGTACGGCGGCGACGACGACTGGCGAGCCCGCGAATGGCGCGAACGTCGCGAGTGGCGTGAACGTGAATGGCGCCGCCAGGAATGGCGTGAGCACGAGTGGCGCGAGCGTCGTGATTGGCGGGGGTATTGAAACGACACC
Source organism: Paraburkholderia sp. GAS448 (assembly GCF_050435685.1). NCBI lineage: Bacteria > Pseudomonadati > Pseudomonadota > Betaproteobacteria > Burkholderiales > Burkholderiaceae > Paraburkholderia > Paraburkholderia sp. GAS448. Next base: position 319,754 of record NZ_JBNDKT010000002.1, on the reverse strand, counting down.
GGAAAGCGCCACATCCGAAAAATCCAACCTCAGAGTATCTTCGAATGAAAGCTAGCCCGATAAGAGTCGCCTTGATTGCAACGACGCTGGCCTTCGTAACGGCAGGCACGGCAAACGCCGCGGGCTGCCTCAAGGGCGCGGTGGTAGGCGGGGTCGCTGGGCATTATGCGGGGCACCACGCTGTCGTTGGTGCGGTCGGTGGCTGCATGGTCGGCAGGCACCTTGCGAAGCAGCACGCTCAACAGCAAGCCGCGCAACGTCAGGCAGCACAGGCGCAATAAAACGTCGTCGGTTTGGTGTACCCGGGGGAACCAGAAAATCGCTGGTCCACCGGGGACCTGACAACTAAGTTTAGGTCGTCAACTCTGCGCCAGACTCGACTGTGGCCTCCGAAGCGGGCACGGCCGCGCTCTTGCGCGGCGCTTTTTCCGCCGGCACCTTCGCGCTGACGGCCTTCTTGTCAGCAGTTTTCTTCACCGTCGGGGCCTTCTTCGCAACAGCCTTCGTGACCGTCGGTTTCGAATCGGCCGCCGAGCCGCTGCCATCAATCAGAAACTTGCTGCGGTCTTTCGCCGAAGCCAACCACACCGGAGCCGGACCGCGTCCGCTCCAAGTCGCGCCAGACTTCGGGTCGCGATACTTAGCCGGCTGCGGACCTTTCGGCTGACCCTTGGTTGAAGTCGCACCAACTGCCTTCGAGACCTTCTTCACCGCAGCCTTCGTCTTGCTCACAACAGCTGCGTTCGTCGCAACAGTTGCTTCAACACCACCTGCAATCAGGAACTTACTCCTGTCTTTGGCTTCGGCAATCCACGCCGGCGCGCGGCCGCGTCCACTCCACGTCGCGCCCGACTTTGGGTCCTGGTACATCGCCGGCTGCGGCCCGCGGACATAATTGCCAGCCGCCTTCGCTTTGCTAACAGAAACCGGTTTCGTTGTCGCCGTACTTCCGTCAACCAGGAATTTGTCTCGGTTCTTCGCGGCGGCAATCCAACTTGGAGCCCGGCCGTGTCCGGTCCAGGTTGCACCACTCTTCGGGTCGCGATACTTGACCGCAGCAGCGCTGCCTTTGCTCATGGTCTTAGCAACTGCCTTCGTGGCGCGCTGCTTGCCGCCAACGTGCGCGTCAATGTCAGCGGTGGTTAGGCCGTGCTTCGCCATCAACTCGCGAATCTTTTCGATGACGCCCGACGATTGCTTTGCAATAAGCGCATCCGCCTGCGCTTGCAGTTTTTTCATCTTGGCCTGCACTGCTTCCAAAGTTGTTGCCATCAGGTGACCTCCGTATGATTGTGGCCGCAATATGCCACGGTCGCGCTAGAAAAGGCTAGCGCATTGACTAAAGCGGCGTATCACCAAAAATCACAACACTGCGTCGCCGCGCTCCATACCCGTCAATGCGGTCCGCTCAAGGCTTGTCCTTGCCGCGAACATTACTTGGTGGTTCCCCGGTACTTCCACCGCTCCTCCTTCGGCGTCGGAAGAGAGCGCCGAATCCAACCGCGACAAGCAAGGCCGTCATCAGGCCGGCGCTCATGCCAGTCGTGCTACGGGATTCACTTTCGCTAGAAGGAGCAGAAGCGGCCGTAGGCGAAGAGGCTTGTGTCTCCACGGGTTTTGGAAGCGTCACGCCCGCGGCACTCCCTTGGCGCACCAGAGACGCTTCCGATGTCGGCAACGCTTGGGAAGCGGGAAGGGCGATTGGTTCCGAAGCAGGTCCGACAGGAGCCATGGCAGTAGCCGAGGCCATAACCGGAGCCACTGCAGCGCGAGAAGTGGTTTCGACAGACTTGGCCATCACCGCCCACCGAACAAATACGCGGTCGATACAGTGGACGTCGGTGCAGGCGCTCCGCGATTGCCTCCACCGGGCGAGTTGTTCGCGCGAGAGCTTCCCACTGCTCAGCAGAGCCCGCTGTTGCGCGAAGATATCGTCGTACTCATTGTTCAGGATGGCGTGGTCGCATATGACGCGCTCAGCCGGTTGTCGCGTGGTTGCACATTGAATATCGCTCGCCCATGCTCCGGTTGAACCCAAAGCTGTCAGTGATAGCAGCAATGCCAGATGTCGTGTCAGATGCACCGCTCCTCCTTGAAGGTGATTGCCGTGATTAAACCGCGGTCGCTTGTGAGCGAATTCAAAATTGGTGCCAGACGTACCCAAGGGACACTTGCCGGTTCGGCCGCGCCAGGCGTGCCAGTTCAATCGCGGGAAGGTGTGACTTGATGTCTTCTACTTTGGCCGCAGGAAGCGTGGGACCACAATGAATCCCCCTGGCTCATCGCCATACACATCGACTCGTCCCTCAAGTAAATAATTCGCCGTCAACGCACACAGCGCCGCATCAACGTCATCGATAGACCTCAGTGACGTTATTTCAACTCCCTCACGTTGGAGGATTTCCCGGCGCTGAGTTCCCTTTTTCTTCGCAGATGCGACTTCCTTCCCAAAGAATGCACAAGTTATTGCGTGGGGAAACGTCTCAAAGCACAGCCGGCCCCCAATTTCTCCACCGTTCTTGAAAAGAGGAAAGTGTGGGGCGAATGCGTCATATACCCTCTCGCCGTTGAACATCCATCCGTAGAATCCGCTTTTACTCGCCATGACCAGTTCACGAGTCGGGGTGGCAAACGAAAAGATTCGTTGCCGTGCAAGCGCTTTCTCAGCTTGCCTTCCGGCCTCGCCAATTCGCCACCGACAGAGTGCATCAATACCGACCACTGGAACCTCAAACTGGAGGCACTTTTCGAGCATATGCTCCGGCGCCTCCTTGCGGAGGTTGCACACAATCTGGGTGCCGCGCAGGATAACCAGATGATTTCCTTTCCGGTCGCCACCTATATCGATTCCGGCTACAGCGCGTTCCGACCGCATAGCGTAATTGCCCATTCAAAAAACTCTCGGCGTTCGCACCGGTGAAACACAAAATAGACCGGTGGGTTTTTGTGGTTGAACGCGATGCGCGCCGTCACATGATTTTCTTCGCATTGCACCCTTCGCGGCGGCCCATCCGATTTGGAGCCGTCTAGCCGCGAGGGCCTCGCGCCGTTTCGAGTTTGAGCAAGCGTTACGTTAATGCTGGGCGGCGTTCAGCAGCATCCAAGTCTGCATTGTCGGTGGCCCCGCAAGAATTCGCGCAAACACTCCGTAGCACCGAACACAACTGTAGTGCTCTTCTAATCGTGCACCCTCCTCTGAGCGGACGCCGTCGAGCATGAGGTCTTGGTGCGGAGGCTCGGCGGCCGACTTCCCGTAGAGCTCAGCACACTGCGCACAAGGTTGAATCCAAAAGTCCATTCGTCAGTTGCCGATAATTGCACGCGCTCCGAGCTGACAGCTTCGGTTACGCGGATAACGATACAGCTCGATTTGCGCACGCCATCGTCGCGGAGCAAAAGTGACGGCAATCATGCCGCCAGTCGATGCTCATAGTACGGTCGGTCCCGCGCCAAACATGCGTACGAACTTGCGATAGTCCGCTTGAATCTGGGCCGAGTAGCGCATAGAAGTCCCCCTGGTTCGTTGATATTACAGCAGGTACCTAGGTCCTTGCCGTGTCATGAGTTGAGGCGCCCCGGAGCTCCGCGACAATTCATGTGAGCGCATACGGGTCTTTGCGCTGGCGACTATTTGTCCCCAGAGGGCGAGCGGATGCTGGGTCCTTATTGCGCGCGCATGGCGACGCTCGGGACGCATATTTTTTGGTTTCACAACCGGCGCAGAAAACGCAGCCCAAAAATGTGCAGCGTCGGAGTTCGACTCTATGTCTGTAACCACATACGCGCATGCACATTAGGGTCATGACCGTCTATAGATATATTTTTATGCGGTCGCTTCGAGCACTGGTAGGCCATTCGGTTGGGGCCCTAACTGAAACAGTCGAGCACTGACGTCTGTCCGCCTTGACTTAGGCCACCGCCAAGCTATCACTAATTACCTCGCCATACAGGAGACGGGAATGTGGCAAGCGGTTGGTACATCGACCTCCCTTTCCGGCAGGCTCGCGGCGCAGTATGTGCGCATGTCGACCGACCATCAGCAGTACTCAACCGAGAACCAGAAGCTGGCCATCGCTGAGTTTGCTGCATTACAGGGAATCTCCGTCGTCGCCACCTACGAGGACGCGGGAAAAAGCGGTGTGACACTTAAAGGGCGGCCAGCTCTACTTCAGCTGCTCCACGACGCACTGGCAGATAACCATGCATTCAGCGTTGTACTTGTTTATGACGTGAGCCGCTGGGGACGTTTTCAAGATGTTGACGAGAGCGCGCACTACGAATACATGTGCCGGAAGGCAGGTGTACAGGTGGTGTATTGCGCAGAACAGTTCGCATGGGACGGCAGCGCGTCAGCGACGCTGATGAAGACGCTCAAGCGAGCTATGGCGGGGGAATACAGCCGCGAACTCTCCCGGAAGGTCTTTATCGGCCAATGTCGACTTGCCGAGCGAGGCTTCTGGCAGGGCGCAGCTCCCGGATATGGCTTGCAGCGAGTACTGGTCGACTCAGATGGAACAGTCAAGGGCCCTCTGCTCCAGCGGGAGCACAAAAGCATCCAGACAGACAGAGTTATCGTGACGCCAGGTGACGAACACGAAGTGGCGCTTGTTCGTCGCATCTACGATTGGTACGTTTGTCAGGGAGTTGGGTGCAGACGGATTGCGGACAGGCTGAACGCGTTCGGTATTTGTAACGCGCACGGTCGCCCCTGGAACCCACAACACATTACTGACATTCTAAGCAGCGAAAAATACGTCGGAACCAATGTCTACGCCAGGACATCAAAGAAACTAAACGCAAATTGGCAAAGGAATCCGTACTCAGATTGGACTCGTTCAGTAGGCGCGTTTCCACCCCTTGTCGACCGGGCGATGTTCGACGCCGCGGAGAGAATTCGGACGAACCGGACACAAAATCTCAGCGACGACGAGATTCTGAAAAGACTGAGCGATTTCGTGCGTTCCGCTGATGTAGTGAGCGCCAAGGAAATCGATAGGGCGCCGGGAATGCCCGCAGGAAAGACGTATGCCCTGCGGTTCGGCAGCATTAACAACGCGTACGCGCGAGTCGGATATGAGCCGAACTCGCACAGCGCCGGCCCTGAAGTCTTTCGCGCTTCGCGGGCCGCCCAGCAAGGGTGTATCCGAAATACGACTGAGGCCCTGACAGCTCTCGGCCACCGGGTAGACATGTCTATGGACGAAACTACCATTCGTGTCGACGACGAACTGGTCATCCGATTCGCTGTTCGCCTAATTCTGCATTACGACCGTCGTGGTCCGCGCTGGAGAGTGCGCTGGCCAACCTACTCGTCACCTGACCTTCTCGTCGTATTGCGGCTGGACTCGGCATTTGAAACTCCGCTCGATTTCTATGTTTTCCCACGTGGCAGTTTGGTCCCCGGTTACGAATTCTCGCTGTCAGTCCGCAGCGGCAGTAGTGAATCTTTCGAAATGTTCCGCTATCCGGACGAAAGCATTTTGCTTCAACTGACAGCGCGGACTCGCATGGAGGCATTCGATGGAAACCAATCCTCTCAGCCCAATCGCAGATATCCTGGTACAGCAGATTCGAGTGCTTAATCCGAGGAGCCGCAGCAAGCGTCAAAAGCAGGCAATTATGGACAGCATTGCGACAGTGGGATTAAAGAAGCCGATAACGGTTAGCCGTCGAGCATCCTCCGGCGACACGGTAGTCTTTGACCTGGTTTGCGGCCAGGGACGACTCGAAGCGGTGCAAGCCCTGGGTCATGACACCATCCCCGCACACGTTATTGATAGGACAGAAGATGAGTGCCTCGTCATGAGCCTGGTGGAAAATATTGCGAGACGGAACCACTCCACCCTGGAGTTACTCAGGAACATTCAAAGCCTGCGAACGGCTGGGTACACGGACAGCGTTATTGCGGAGAAGGTAGGCCTGTCGGTTGCTTATCTGGAAAACCTGATGTTTCTCCTCGACCATGGGGAAGAACGACTCATCACAGCGGTCGAAGCCGGAACCATCCCCATCGCTATCGCTATGCATATTGCACGCGCCAATGACGCGGACGTGCAGTCAGCGCTGGTGGATGCATACGAGGATGGAACATTAAAGGGCCACCAGCTCGCAGTTGTCCGCAAATTGTTGAGCCGTCGCGCGAGGTCGGGAGGAAAAGCACTGCCTGTCGGAAAGGGGCGCGCTGCCCCACGGCTCCGCGAACTGGCACCGGACCAACTGAGGCGTCTGTATATGCGGGAAAGTGACCGGCAGAGAGTACTGGCGAAGCGGGTCGAAGTCACCCATGCACGGTTGCTATTCATCGTCCATGCGCTACGTCAGCTGATGCGCGAAGAGGGATTCGTCGGCCTTCTTGAGCAGGAGGGACTCACGACTCTTCCCCGCGTTCTCGATGAGCGTATTCGCGCTGAGGGGCAACCATGGACAAGCTGACTGCACACCCTTTAAAGGCTGCATTCGAGAGCCAGCCTGTCATGTTGCAGCTGGATGCGCTGGACTCGTCTAGAGCGCTGCCGAAAACTGCTACCTCGGGCCAGAAATTCCTGCAGATTCTGGCCTCTATCGCCGCCATTGGCCTCGTCGAGCCGCTGATTGTGGTACGCATCAACGGTACCGGAAAGGCGTTTCGCATTCTGGATGGCAGGCTGCGGGTGGAAGCCATGCAACGTCTGGGTCTGAATGAGGCCTTGTGCCTCATCGCGACAGATGATGAAGCGTACACGTACAACAAGCACATCAGCCGGCTGACGTCGGCGCAGGACGCGCGCATGATTGCGAAGGCAATCGAACATGGGGTGCCACGTGAACGGATTGCGCTGGTGCTAGGTATCGAGGTCGATACGGTTAAGCGCAGGGCGAGCCTGCTTGATGGAATATCGCATGAGACGGCAGCGTTGCTTGCCGACAAAGCCTGTCCTGCGACAACTTTCGATGCGCTAAAGTTGATGAAACCTCTGCGGCAAGTGGAGGCTGTTGAGCTTATGTGCGGGCAGGGAAACTTCACGTCAGCCTTTGCGAGGGCGATTGTCGCTGCCACTGCGCCGGAGCAGCTCGAACATGGGGCCGATGCGCGTAGGGAATCGGGCAATGAAGTCGTAGAGCAGCTTGCGAAGCTCGAGCGTGAACTCGCTACGCTTCAGGCGACCGTGGCCCAGACTGACGAAAGGTATGGCATCGAGCATCTGCATCTGACAGTGTCAGTTGCTTATATTGCAACACTCGTCGGCAATGAACGTGTGGCCCGCTGGTTGAACGAGCGGAATCCCGACTTTGCGGCTCAATTTGAAACTATCAGCAAGGAAGCGCGCGATGCGCGTTCCATGTCGGATTCGAGCGGACCAAGGTCGAAAAACTTTCGGCGAATCAACTGAATGCTGCCTCATATTGCCACGTGGAGGTACGTCGTGCTGGAAAGAAGTTCATCTGAGGTGAGATGGCTGGCAATGACGCCGTCTCAAATTTCTGGGTACCCTTGGCGATTTTGCGCGAGAAGAATAAGGCCGAAGGTCGGCGACCCATCCAAGGCGGAAAGCCGACGATGCGCATCGCCGACCCCAGGTAGCAATCAAGCGAATTGGCCAAGCCCGCGAGCTCGTACGGTGGCACGACGGGAGGCACATGCGGGAACCCTATCCATCTTCATCCCTTGGACTCATCCACTGCAAGCGCGACGGGTTCACCGCCGCCATCCCTCTTGTCGGTGTACATTGAGACGTCACTGCGGTGCAGCAGCGAGTCGATTGTATCGCCCTCCCTGGCCTCGGCGACGCCCATGCTGATTGACACGCGCAGGTTGAGCGCGATTGGCTCCCAGTCAAAGTCGCGCACTGCCAAGGCAATTCGCTCGCAAATCTTTGTTGCCCTCTCTGTATCCGTGCGCGTCAGCATGACGACGAATTCGTCGCCCGCCAAGCGGGCCGACAGGTCGTGTTCGCGGACGTGTGCCGAGAAGATAGCTGCCAGCGCCTTGAGAACACGGTCTCCAACAGCGTGACCGAACGTGTCGTTGATGGTCTTGAATCCGTCAATGTCGATGAACGCGATGCTCAGGTCTTGCCCCGTCTCGGATATCCGTCGCAGTTCACTCGACAGACGCTGCTCAAAGCACCGTCTGTTTGCGATGCCAGTCAACGCATCTTCTAGGGACCAACGCTCGAACTGCCGGGAACTCTCTTTCAGCTTATGCAGGTGCGCCTCCGACTCGCGTGCAGTCAGTTGCCACCCGACCACGCGCGCACGGCTAGCGAGACTATCCGCACGCACTCGCCTCTCGAGAAGCCGTAGGTTGCATAGCGCTTGGCGCGCCAGATGACTCTGCCCTTGAGTTTCGTAGACGTGGTGTAAGAACAGGTACCCAATGCTGGCCAACTGCTCATGGTCGCCCCTGCTCGATACCTCGGTCATGCGTGCGAGCAGTGTACATGCCATCGAATAGTCCTGTCTGACGCAGGCAACCTCAGCTTCGAGCCAGTCGGCGTAGGCGTTCAGCCACGTTGTGAAGCCAAGCCTGGCTAGATACTTTCGCGCGGACTGTAGTTCGGCTTCCGCCGCACTGGTATCGCCGCGCCAGCACTCCAAGAACCCCGCCACCAGGCACGACAGAATTAACCCCGTTAGGTGGAACCCTTTCGCCAGGAAAAATGCCGTTCCGGCTTCTTCCATGTCCCGATATTTCGCGACCAGGAGACGTAGTTGCCCGAGGTCCACCGTCAATCCCAACTCGTAGCGGTCCCTCGCAAGACGCATCTTCTCTGCCCACGCCCGGTTCAGGCGCGGCTGGTAGGTGCTGAGTTCCGGCCCCGAACGAAGCGCCATCTCCGTGGCCTGCGCAAAGGCGTCGTCCGCTTCTGCGAAGTTCCCGCCCCACGTGCACGCGACGCCCAGGTAGTTGTACGCCAAGGCTATTTGCTGATTCGAGCCGTGCCTCTCGGCCAACTTGACACCCAACAATGCAGCCTCGACCGCCTCAAAGTCGCGACCGAGCATGATGGACGAGTGGCCGAGCGTATTCAGCGCGTCTATCTCGCCTGCGATGTCGCCCGCTGCTTGAAACAGGTGGACCGCGCGTTGGCTTGTATCTGCCGCGCGTCGCAACCGGAACGCCAAGCGGTCACAGTGTGCCAGGCACGCCAGCGCCTGCGCCTCCATAGGCGTATTCTCTGCGGCCTTGGCGAGGCCAAGAAGCGATTGAGCAAGCTCGTTTGCCCGGTCGAATTCCCCGGCGTCAAGCGCCGCCCGCACACCTCGCAGAACTAGCTGGAGGTCATGGCCGAGCGTTTCGGAAGTCGTGGTGATGCTCATGGGCCAACACCCCGGACCATGGCATTTTCTCGGAGCACTTGTCTTCGACACGCTTTGCGCTCCTTCACGGCTGCAAATGTCCCCCGCGGCATCCTTTTGCCCCCAAGATATCTATGAACCAGGTATGCGGAGGTTACACACCACCGCTACCTCGCCTCACTTTCTAAAAATTAACAACCAGTGCCTTGCTTTCTTCAAGGGTAAGGGTGCTGGCTAGAGGTGTTGAGCGAATTAATTCGTCTGTGCCGTCGCCGAGGCCGGTGTCGCTGCGACCGGTTGGGTCGTCGAAGTCGACGGCGCGCTCGCTACCTGCGATGCGCTGGACGAGTCCTGTCCTGCTGCTACCGGTGCGCTGGTTGAGCCTACTCCGGACGCTGCCGCAGCTGCCCGGGCCTTCTCTGCGCGCGTCTTTTCCAGTGCCATGACCGTGTTGAAGAGGTCCTTCGCAGTCGTATCATGCTCGCCCACTCGCTGAACGCGCTGCATCACTTGCGGCAGCCATTTGGGGCGATTCTCCGGCTTCTGTTCGTCCGGGTTGTCGAAGTGGAAGTCGGCTCCGGCGCCCAGAAAGCCAAAGTTGCGCTCCACCGCATCGACCAGGAAAACCTGTTCGTTTTCCTTACCCGGGCAACTTTTCTGGTCCAGGATGACCGCATGACCTGCGGTGTTATCGAGGTCCGGCGGCAAAACTACTTCTTCCTGTCCGCGGCGCACGGTTTCGGGCCAATCGCGCACGTACGGCACCAGAAGGCCACTGTAGTGACACTTCGAGTCAGCCTTGTACCACTGCGGATGGAAGCCTACGACTTCCACGATTTCCCGTTCTTCGGGTGCCTTGTGCAGAGGGTAGGTCTGGTCCGGCCACAGGATGACGCTTCCGACAAGGGCACCGGCGAGATAGATAGCGTGTGCGGTTCCGAAAATGATATCAAACATTATTTTTCTTCTGGTTAAGACCAGTTCATTCAAGTCAGGATGGAATTATATTGACGCCAGTCATCGGCTATGCCGTTTATCTGAAGAAATACCCAATGCGTGAGGATTTTTTGGACCTGCGGTCCCGGTCTCACACCCGCTACGTGTTGGACAGTCAAGCGATTAATTCGAGAAGGTTCCCTGCCCAAGCCGCGACCGACAGCAGGCCAATCGGCCCTTGTTCGCCGGACGCGATTAGCTAAAGGCCGCCTTAGTGTTAGTGCCACCACAATATCGACCCACACGCCGACGTCGGACTGACGATGCTTTCCAATTACAAAAATGTTTCGGCAGCAACGATTTGCGACCCACTCTGCTGGTCCAGTCGAATGTCGGCATGCGGGGCAAATAGGGGGCGGCGGAAAAAATCTCTGCTGCTCCAATCGCAGCGGTAACCGTACATACCAGTGTCCGCCTCAAGCTCCGACGAATTCGGCCTCGCCATGCGTGGGACATCAGGCGACAGTAGAGGTGAGGTATCATCGTCCCCATCGCTCACCACAGGACGCATAATCTGATGTCTGTAGATTCCAGCTGGTTGGGCCAAATTGAACGTGAGTGGGCACAACTTCGCCAGTGCGACCCGTCTCTCGACGTGGAGAAGTTCTTCCGGCACGTTGTGTCGGCAAACAAGGTCGGATTTCTTTCACTTGAATCTATCGCGGCCATTGCGAACGGCCTGCTCACAAGCCCGCTGCCGGGGGCGCCTTACCTCGGCCGGCGTCTGATTGAACGGGTTGGCCCTCACCGGCATCCTTCCCTTCGGGTCGCCCTTGCGCTGTCTCTTGTAACCGAGACAGATGGGCCAGCGGATTACGAGGCCGGGCACGTCATTCTGGGCGACGTGCTGAAGGACGATACGGCGAGCGAGCCTCTGCGAGGCCTGGCGGCAGCAGCTCTCGCGGACAGTGCACGGCTTGGTCGCGGCATGGACACCGACCTCGAGATAGCCAAGGACATGTATGCCACGGCCCTGGAGCTTGGACACCGGGCTGCCGCATACAACCTTGGCTTGTACTGGGAGGGGCTCTGGGAGAGGCGCGTTCCTGGCGACGTTGTCCCAGACCGCGCGAAGGCGGCACAAGCCTACAAGCGCGGTGGTTCGAATGCAAAATGCGCCGCCCGTCTCGACGCATTGCGGGCCTGTTAGCGGTAAGCCACGACAATCGCTCCTGTCGACGCAACGAGAACCGAGCTCTGCGTGCTCGCTTACACGGTCGCCTGAGCAGCCGCCGCTTCCGGTGCCTCCGCGACACCCGGCTTCGAAACGACCCTTTTGGCGACAACCGATTTCTTCACCGCTGCCTTCTTCGCTACCGGCGTCTTTTTCGCGGGCTTTTTTGCGACGGCTTTCGGCTTGCTCGCCGCGCCCGTACCCGCCACCGTACTGGCGCCGTCAATCAGAAACTTGCTGAGGTCCCTGGAACCAGCCAACCAAGCCGGCGCCCGACCACGCCCACTCCAGGTCGCGCCCGACTTGGGGTCACGATACTTGGCCGGCTGCGGCCCCTTCTGCTGCCCCTTGTGAGCAGTTGTGCCAGCGGCCGCCGAGGCCTTCCTAGTCGCACTCTTCGATTTACTCACAGCACCCGCGCTCGCTGCGGGTACTGCGTTAGCACCACTTGCAATCAGGAATTTGGTGCGGTCCTTGACGTTAGCAATCCACGCCGGGGGACGTGCATGACCGCTCCACGTTTCGCCGGTTTTGGGGTTGATGTACTTTGGCGGCAGTTTTCCTTTCACGCTGGTGGCCGGCTTTTTCACCGCGGTAACCGCCGACTTACCGGTTCGCTTCGCGCCAGGCTCCGGTCCACGTTTTGTGCCGCCCGTCGCTGCGCCGGTGTGAGCTTCAATGTCGTCTGTCGTCAAACCGTGCTTCAACATCAATGCTCGGATTTGGTTTATAGCCGCGTGGGCTTTCTTTGAAATCAATGCGTCAGCCTGCACCTGTAATTGCTTCATTTTTGCCCGGATTTGTTCTAGTGTTGCCATATAGACTCCCTGAGTTGTCGAGTAACCGAGCGCACTATGCCATGGGCGCGCATACTACGGCTATAGGTTCACAGGTCGCCGAAGGTTCTGTACAACTCCAGACGCCCAAATACGACATTGAAGAACCGGCTTCCTGGTTCTCCATTCAGAAAGACCGCTTGCGCCCGTTCCCGCTCTTCCCAAAACGCGGCAGCCTGCCACCGGCATGATTACCTCGTTACTTCGGCGCAATGTGCGTACGGTGCGATTCTCCACAAGCGGCGCTCAATAGTCGCCAAGCAATTGCCTTAAAGAAGGAAGATTTTATGGACGAACGTAAGCGAGACAGCATGATTGCTTATCTCCGCCATCGCATGGACGAGTTTGGCATCAGGCCAGAAGACCTGGCTTCAGCAATAGCGCGCGAGCAATCAGAACAGACAACAGTGCGATACCGCAGTGCGACCGGAAACACTTGGTCCGGCGAAGGGGAAATGCCTCAATGGCTTATGCAGGCTAGGAGCGCGGGGCAATCCATCGAACACTTTGAATTGTCCCCAAAGGTGGCGCCCACAACTCGGTCCCCCGGGGCCGGCGTGGATTGGCGTGATGACCCGTTTGCGGGCACCCCGCTTGCACGCGGTCAGCGTCAATAGTGAGCCTCGGTGTCGTCGCCTGCCAGTTTTAGAATGCCGGCACCTGCAAGCAGTGCGCCCTCGACCTCACGGAGAACTGTACTCGCCTTCGCGTCCGCCCTGAGCTCCCGTGTGCACCTTTGATATTAATCGTCATGGTCGCTATGACGTGCGCGTCTAAGCTTTTGCGCTCGGAGGCTTATCTGACGGTGCGCAGCAGGTGCCGCTGACGACGATGACTCGAGGCAGAAATTAACGAAGCCTCAACTTTCCCAGCTCGATGGCGCCGGAAGGGAAAGAGCGCATACAGCGAATCTTTCGTCCGACCAGTCCGGGAAGAGCCCCTCGAGCAAGCCGTCACGCATTACCTGCTCGACGCCAATCTCCATCACCTGGGCGATGCCAGCGCCGGCGATACACACGCCGAGCATGGTTCCCACGTCCGACACGAGAAACACTAGCACACCCGACGCTGGGCTCGCGCGAGAGGTTAGCTCCTCTTGCCCGTGCTTCAAACCCTTTCGCATAGTCGCTTACGCGGGCGCAGTCTTCCGCGGAGGGGTACAGGTCGTTGTTTTCGCGTCAACTCGGCACCAAACCCCTTGTTTTAGGGCCTCGCCCGTTGCAGATTCAAATCCGAGTTGCTACGCTAGCGCCAGCCTGAGGATTTAGACCTTTGCGTATTGTCGGTGACTACGCAAAGGCAAGGGTCTCAGGCCAACCTTTGACCAATGACGAGGAATCTATGGCAACACCGAGTGCAACGAAAGCTGCAGCAAAGCCGGCTCCGAAGAAAGCGGTGACTCCGGTCGAGAAAAAGGCGAAGGCGCCGACGGTGAAGAAGGCGGCGACTCCTGCCACGAAGAAGGCGGTTGCTGCCACCCCGCTGAAGCCCATCAAGGATTCGTTCACGAAGGCTTCGCTCACCACCCATCTTGCCGAGCGCGCAGGTGTCGAGCCGAAAGCGGCGAAGGCTTTGATGGCCGCTCTGGAAGAAACGGTGCTCGCGTCGGTCCACAAGAAGGGCGCGAAGGAGTTCACGCTGCCGGGTCTGCTGAAGGTTGTTGCTCAGGACGTGCCGGCAAAGAAGAAGCGCTTCGGCAAGGACCCGTTCACGGGTGAAGACAAGTGGTTTGCCGCGAAGCCTGCTTCGGTGCGTCTGAAAGTACGCCCGCTCAAGAAGCTGAAGGACGCCGCGCTCTAAACCGGACCACTGAAAAGAAAGCCCCTCGCGACGGAAGTCTGAGGGGCTTTTTTGCTTCTATGCCTGAGACGCACGGGCCTTCATTCAATCTGGCTTCTCAAGATGGGCTGGGCGATACAGCCGAGCACCGGGGTGCGCGCAATGTGTGAATGCGACCGGGATTCCTGCGTCATGAAAGTCGTGCACTGCGGGCCGCTGCGCGCGCTGCAAGCATGCCACCCTGCGCACCGCCGGGATGGCTTCGCCACGACACACCAGGGTATAGCGGCATCAGGCCGAACAGCATGGTTAGCCACATTTTGACGGCGGTCGCGAGTTCGCCGCGTTGAATCGCGGCGTTCGCGATTCAAACTGGTAGGTGGGCTGGTGTGCGGCCATAGAGCCACACTTCCGTAGGATGAGCGATGTACTCCGTCCGGTTCCTCCCACGCGCGCCATGGGCCCGCGAGGGCTGCCCGGTGGTTAGCAGCAAGACCACCGAAGGGTCCGATGCCGTAACATGCGCGTCGCGCGCGGGCATTGAGCATCCCAGACCAACCCAACCGCGCCCCTTTTAGGGCACGTGCTCTGCATCCCTGGCGCCGTCAAAGACCTACGCTAAACTCCCAGAACAATCGCCGACGGCGACTTGCAAGGAGACAGATGTCATGGAACGCTCTGAATTCATCGCAGCCACCCGACAACTGGCAGCCGCCGCCGAGATTCTAGCCTGGGCAGGTCCTCAGGACTGGCGATTCGATGCGTTCGAAATGCTCGCGTCCTTTCGCCGATACGACCATCCTGGTCTCGGTTTGAATGCGGTCGCAACGTCCGATGACGAGCTGTTCGCGCGCACCGGCCACGCCGCACTTACCATGGCTGGACGTAATGAGTTTGCCGCGTCGCACGCGCTTCTCAAGCAGACCCGGTCGCTTTTGCCCGCTACATGAAAGCCGCTGCTACAAGCTGCAGCTGCGATGTGCTCAAAGTGCGTCGTGGCAAAGCGTCATCATCCTCTGCACCATCGTGCTCGAGCCGTTGAGTTCCATCTCACTGGTGAAGAGCGCGTTAACACTAGACAGACGAACCGCGACCCCGGCCTCTAGCAAGTCTTTATCTGCAATCTTCAGAGCAAGTTGGCCAATTCGGACCCGGTCGAGCCAGTGCATGGCCAGCTGGTTCTTCGCTAGCCACCCGCGGCAGCATTCAACAACATGGTCCACGCGCCATTCTTGAGTTAGAGCGTACGATGCCGCTGCAATCGCGACGAGGTAACACAGCAAGTCTGGACGCGCACTGTCGGGCTCAATAAATTCAGGTTTTGTCATGCTTATCAGCTTGCCTGCTGTCGTTACTCAACACCAACACATGTGGGCGTGGGCACAAGAATCAACACCGGTGCAAATTTCGACCGCCCCGGCTATCGAATCCCTGCCCGTCGCCCTGTCATGCAACCCCCTACATGGTGACTGCGGCGCGGGAGGCCGCCGAACCTCTGTCCGTGGAACAAGTAGTGCCGGGTAGCCAGCGCATCACAACAACCAGTGCACGACACCACTGCGCCGCAAGCCGGTAGCGGCCGGACCTCGCGACAAAGGGGAATAGCGCCAGTATCCCTATCGAGTACAACGTCCCGCTGCCGGGCAGGTAGACGATAAACAGCCATTTGATGAACGTGGAACGCATGGTGAGCCGCATGAAATGGATGAGTCAGCGGGAGGCTTTCGTCGTTACCAATAGGGACTGCGCGGGGGGCGATACGTTCGCGGGCCGGCATCGCTGCAGTGGCCTGGCGCAGTGGGAAACGCTGAAGCAGCTTGGACCCTACAATTGAGCGGCATCGATTCCGCGAATACCTGGGCAGCCGGTCGTCGCTTCACCGCAGCCAATTTCACGCCCGGTCAACGGCTTCGTCGAACGATGGTTGCGCCAGGCATTCGTATGAACGAGTCGCCGCGTTGGACTGCGGGTGCCCAAGCCGTTGCGCACGCTCCGCGCACCAAAAAGAAACCCGCCAGGCGGCGGGTTGAATCCATATCAGGAGGAGACATGGAGGAGACGAACTAAGTATAAACCCTATGTCTCTCGCTTGCAACTTGCAAAAAATTGAGACTTCCCCTCTCTTCTACTCAACCTGGAACGTACGTCGTCGCGCTCGTCGCAAGCTTTTTCGGCACAGTGCTAAGGTCTCCACGCGCCAGCGAGCACTACGCGTCGCCAGCAGCGTTTTCAGCAACCTTCTTAGTCGGCTTCGTGACGACCGTAACCGCCGTGCTCGCTTTCTCGCCCACCGCGCCGAAACTCGACTTCCAGATGGCCGCAATCGCGTCACCGCCCGGCAGTGCATTTTTCGACAGGTTGTCGAACCACGCCTTCGCGTCAAATGAGGGCTGTTTGAAGACCGTTTTGGCCGCCGCCTTGAATTCAGCCTGGGTGCTCGACACGATTTCGTTCACGTGCGTCCAGTAGGCCTGCGCCTTTTGAACGCCGGTCTGCAGCTGGTTTGTCTGAACTGCAAAAACTGCTTGCGGCTCTTTGCCAATAACGGACTTGGCAGCGAATTCTTGCGCCTCGGCGAGCGTCGTCTTGACCGTCTGCGCATTGAGTTCGACGAGTTTTTCGAACGCCTTAAAAGCCGTGGTCGCAAGACCGAAGGCTGTGTCGAAGCTCGCTTTGGTTGCACTAATCGTTTGTTCCGGGACGAGGGTGGTCATGGTCGACTCCAAAAAAATAGGGCCGTATGTCGCCCAATTAACATGCTGCACCGCAGCAATATGGGTTCCATCATAGCTGCAGTTTCGGGGAAGTCAAATACAAATTTCACGCACTTGCAGCCCTACACACGCTGCTGGCTCCCACCCAGTATGAAGCGGTGTGCTTGAACTACAACAGTGGCGTTTGGGCTCTGACATCTTATATTTATGCTGCAACGCATCAATAATGGCGCATACTTAAGGTGCCGCGCATACGTGCGCCCTTGGAGATGCAATGAAAAGCGTTGAACTCACGCCACCGTCTGCAACACTTCTCGTTCTCGAACCGCTCCGCGCGGCGGTTGACTACGTCGCCGGTATGGCCCCGCTGGCTGTCCCGCTGCCGCCAGGTGACGGCCATCCAGTACTCGTATTTCCCGGCCTGGGTGCCAGCGGGGCCGCGACGTCGGACCTGCGCAGGCGCCTGCAGCAACTGGGCTACGAAGTCCACGATTGGGAGCAGGGCGTCAATTTGGGACCGAGTGCCGACCATGACCTGATGCTCGAACTCCTGAGTGACCATCTGAAACAAATACATGCGTTGCATCGGCGTTCGGTTTCTCTGGTCGGCTGGAGCTTTGGCGGTATCTATGCCCGTCAGCTGGCCGCGAAATATCCGGAACTGGTGCGTCAGGTCATCACGCTGGCGACACCTGTTGCCGACAACTCAGACGCCACTCACGCCGGATGGCTGCTGAACATGCTGAGCAGCGGTATATCGCCAATGAGCCACACATCGACGCTGCGCTCCGATGCTGCTACGTCTGTCCCGTGCGCTTCGGTCTACTCGAAAACGGACGGAATTGTTGCGTGGGAGGGATGCGTCTCGACCGAGTCAACGTATCACCGCAACATCGAGGTCGCGGACGTGAGCCATCTGGGCATGGTGCATCATCCGGAAGTGCTGCGCGTGGTGGCGGACCTCCTCGCCAAGCATTGAGGCGGTCCACGCTGCATGGCAGCTTATACGAGACATCGTGTTGCACTTCACATTTGAGACCGCCACCATATCCGTTGTCGCAACCGTTTTCGGAGACTGAATGCAGCGACACCCAGTCCGTTCCCGCCGGGCATTTCTTCTGATTGCGAGCGTCTGCTGGAAAACCCCGGCGGTCACCTAGATGGCATTCGAGGGGTCGAAGTGCTAGCTTGAAAGCTGGTGCTCAGACGGAAAACCGGACTGACGGTGACTGCATGGACAAGCGACCCATACAACGAGGTGCTCCCCGAAAGGACGGCAGAAAGGCCGTTCCACGGAATCCTAGAACCAAGCCGGAGAAGAAACCAGTAGCGTCGACTCCGGAAGCGGCACCGGCGCCTTTGCCCGCGCGTCCAGAGGCTGTCGGACTCTCAGATTGGAAAGAGCAACTCTACGCCATGCTGCGCGCCCGCATCGGGTCGGCGGGAGCCAAGGTGGCCTTGATTCTTCTCGTGGTAGTCGTTCCGTTCGTCTGGTCAAATTGGGCGAGGGTTCGTGAGTGGCCGGTCTTGAACGAGTTCGTGGACTGGGTCAGCCAGCCCACGCTCCCTCATGCCAAACCAGGCGAGTACAGCATTGTTATCGCAAGGCTGTCCGACGACAATGACAGGCGAGCGGAACGGCTTGTGGAAGCGTCGCTAGAGGAAATCCCAGCGGTGCATGTGTACGTACTCGGGAGACGCATCAGCCAGAAAGGAGTCGATGCCACGGCTGGCGAAACGCAGGCGCAAGACTACCTGCGCAAAACGGGCGCGCAGATTCTCTTATGGGGAAAGGTGGTGCCCAGGTTGGACGGCAAAGACTCTCCGATGCTGAACTGGGCGGTGGCGCCGAACCTCAAGCCGGCATACGCGAAGGTAATGTACCAAGCAGAGGGAGGTGGCGCGCTTCCCAAACTCTTCTGGGAAGACCTTGCAGTCGTGCTCAGGCTCCTAATCGCGAAACAACTTGCGCAGTTCGTGGCTCAGTCGGGCGCCTACGATGCCGACAAGCTCGAGCCCTTCATCGTGACACTACGAACGCTAGTCGACGAACGAACAGGACATGCCGGCCAGTGGAAGCCCGAAACATTAGCCGCCGTCCGAGTGATACTCGCGGATTCCCTAGTCCTCTTGGCAGAGCAGAGTGGAAATAGTGAAGACCTCGCCGAGGCTATTGCGAACTACCGGGAAGCTCTCTTGGTTGAAGTTCGGACGGAAGCGCCCCTTGAACGTGAACAGCTCGAACGTGCGCAACTTCGCGGAAAACTCGCCGACGCCCTCGTGATGCTCGGAGCGGCCCAGGCGGGAACGGCATTGCTGGAGGAAGCGGTTGGAATCTTCAGTGAGACTCTGAACCAAAGCGCCGTCCAACAGAACCCTTTTACCTCTGCGTTGATGCTAAACGGGCTAGGAATAGCGCTGCTCACGCTCGCCGAGCGTGAATCAGGAACAAAGCGAGCGGAGGAAGCCGTTGCGGCCTTCCGGGCTGCCCGTAAGGAGTGGACGAGCGAATCACACGGAAGGCCACTCCTGAGCTCTGACGCTGAGGAAAATCTTTGCAACGCCCTTAGCGTTCTTGGCCAACGGGAAAGCGGCACGGCGCACATGGTCGAAGCCGTTGATGTCTGTCGGGAGGCCGTTACGGAGTATGCAGACAAAGGGGTACCGTTGACTTCAGCACAGGCACAACAGAACCTGGGCATCGCCCTGCTTCGTCTTGGGGAACGAGATGGCGACGCCGACCGCCTACGTGAGGCCGCGACCGCATTCCACGCCGCCCTCGATGAGTACACGCAGGCTCGAACACCGGTTGTCTGGGCAAGAATCCAAAGCAATCTCGGCATCACCCTCGCGACGCTCGCCCGATTGGATGACGACATGGCGCAGCGTGTTCAGGCCGCAGATGCCTGCCGAGCGGCGCTCACAGCCCTGAGCAGAGAGCGAACACCGTTGGACTGGGCGAAGGCTCAATATTGTCTCGGCACTGTGCTGGTCGACATTGGAATCCGCAAAGATGACCTGAAAGCTCTCAAGGAAGCTAGAGGGGCCCTCGAGCGAGTCATCAGCGTCTTACAGGTGCAGGCACAGGATGTATCGATGCGCGACGGTGCCCAAGCTGGGGTGGACGTAGCCAATATTGAAATCGAGAGGCTGACTGCGTGCCGTGCCGGACCGAGCCCGGCGCGCCGCGTACCCGCCCCACAGTGCAATTAGCAGCAGCGCACTAAGCGCCGTCTTCGCTGCCTTAAGACGCCCGAGGGAGCGTCAGCCGCAAATTGCACAGGAGCGGCCGCGTCGTAGGGGCTTCCCGATGCTGACCTGCCCCCGGGATTAGTACGATGACGGTGTAGAGTCCGTTCCAAAGGGGAACGGCAATGAAAAAGCGATTCAACGAAGAACAGATGATTGGCATCCTGAAGGAGGCCGAGGTCGCCAAATGGCCACAGTTCAACTGTAACTCGCAACATGGTGAGGACCTCCTGGAATGGGAAGGAAATCCAAGCGCACGGCCTGCGCTTAGCGCTTGCGAAGATAGGTGATGACTCGTTTCGCTACGTCAATAAATGTCGTGTGCTTGCTGACCCGCACCGTTTCTGAGTCGAGCGAAGTCCCGGGAGCAGCTATGATTCGGACCCGAATGAATTCACTGTGCGTGGTAATTTGCACGCAAGCTTCCGGAATCGGCGTGGAATATCCCGCCGTTTGGCGTTCAACGAATAGGGAAAATTTCCGGGCGCACGGATACGGGCCAAGTGGCCACTCGTATCCGTGCGCGTGAAGCGCTTCAGAGGCGCGGTCCCACAGTGGTCTCCGCGGGTCAATCTCTGCAGCCGCCGTGTACAGCGGGCCAACATCCTTTGGCTCGGTTTCGTGTTCACCCTCATACATTTTGACGGCAGTGCGCGAGTACTCGGCTGCCCACGCCGCAGCCGCCTGTCGCAGACGTTTGAAGTCGTTGTCGCCATCGAGCATCTGTAGCGGGCTTCGGCTGCCGAAGGAGCCTCGTGGTGACGACAGGTAATCTAGTCGGCACTCTGGTGGGGCTGGCACAATAATTTTGCAGACTACCTGCAATCGCTTGCGGTTCAACCGCACGTCGCCGAGAAGAGCCGGGAAATAGGTGGTGCCCTCGACGTCTATGCCAAAGACGCTGCCATCTGCCAGCATGCGGGCGAGGCGCTTTTGGCTGACGCCGAGACATCGTTTGAAGTCTGCCTCTGGCAGCAGTTCACCGGATGCGACCATCTCGCACCTGCTTTCAAGCGCCTGCTGCGCAATGCGTTCGCCAAGTGTCAGTTGCGGTTTCATGGTCACCCGCGGATAGTGTGTGCCTTGGCTCCAAGCTATACAGGCCGTTCGCTTCCGTTTCGCAGGTCCAGCGTCGAGCTCGACAGGATGACAACAAGCTCATTCCATTGTTGGTCGGTCGCTTCGTTCCAGCCAAGCGATTGGCCGCCAGCGGCGGGGTAATAAATCTTGTCAACCCGGCCGTCTTTAGCATCGGAGAGGTCCGGCATTGACTGTGCGTCGGATGTTCCATTGGTGCATCCTCAAGATACGACATTAATCTGTTTTCAGTCGTGCTCATCTACACTTTGGATTAGCCCAAACTTCCGGCAGCGCCGAAGCAGACACGTCCAGGTCCACATCCAGTGGATAGTGTCTGAGTAGGCCGGTCGCGACTGTCCGGACGAGCCCCGGGATAGTGACTTCATCCTCCGCTGCGAGCAATTGCAGGAAGCTCCGAGTCTCCACGACTGCTTTGGTGCGCTCATCAGGCGTCGTCATGTCTGTGCTCCCGATAGCATCCGCTCAGTGACGTCGGTGTATGACGTCACGTTGTTGACTTCGCACCATCTGCTCCAGACGTACTGCGCGTGATTCTCCCACCCCTTCGTCCCAACCAGCTGGTAGACACGGCCGGAGCGCGTCGTGCCTCGGAGGGCAATCGGGTCGAACAGAAAAACCGCCGAGCTAACACGGCCTGTACAGTCACGCTGGTCTTGCCCGACGAAATGTCTGGACCCGTCTGAGGTTTCGAGGATGCACCATTGCAATAGTGAGACCTCTGGTTCTTCGCTGACCGGTGCGATTTTCCAGATAGGCATCGCTACGTCTCCCGTATCGAGATTTCAGTTCGGCTCGCTTGTTCCGAGTGCTGGACAATCGCCATATGTGCAGCGAGGACTTCGGTCGCAACGTTAAGACAAGCTTCCACTCGGTACGTCGCGCACCATTCGAACAACGTGTAATGCGCATCCTTGTCCCACTGAACCGGGTCAACCAGGCTACAAGCTCGCCCCGTTGTGGTAGTCGCGGACAGTGTTGCCAAATCGAGCGCGTTTATGGGCGCAGCTTTCCAGACGGCCGTCGTAGCTCGTTGACGCCGAGGTCGCAGTCGCCCGACCAAACGCATCGCGCAGCGGGAGCCGTCCTTGCAGCCACAATGGGTACGTGCGGAATCGGCGGCTAGATTCGCTACAAATGTATCACGCTATAAGTCTAGTAGACGATGGCGGAAAGGCAAGCGCAACCGACGGTAGCCTCACTCGGCCATGCCGTCATCTGGGGGTGGGCGGACTGCTGACACGAGGTCGGGAAAGTCGATATACCGGTCGAGACTCGAACTTCCGAGTGCGACAATGCACTGGAGAAAGCGGGAGAGAGGTATTGCGCCTGATGACATCTGCGGAATGAGCGCTTTCTCGTTGATGTCGGCGCCAATGTCCGCAAGAAGCCTCAGCAATTTTTGCGGCGTGACCCATGGTTTCTGAGCCAATTCTGCTGCGACGACGGCCTGTGCACGGTCTTCCCACGTGCCGCGGATTCTGACCGCATCAATCCACAAGCGCGGAGGAAGAGCGCGGGTCACGTCGATGATTTGTAAGAGCAGAGTCAATTTGACGGTCCCGCGTGAGACGCGGGAGATGAGCGAGCGCTCAGTTTCCTGCACTCCGATGGAAGTCAACGTATCGGCAAGCTCCGCATAGCTGACGCCCTTGCGTTCAAGCGCGACGCGGATAACTCGAGAAGCCAACTCCGCCCACAGCGTATCTGCCTCGCTCACAAAAAGTCCCTTGTCTTTTGGGTGGGATGAGCTAAAGTCGATGTGACAAATGTCGCGCCTGTAACATCCAAAAACAGCGACGTGTTCGCAACGAGCCTATGTCACGCGGGTTCTCAATAGGATTCGCTGCATCGTTGCGCCATACCAATCCAAAAGCCGCGGAACGATAGACACCGGGGAGGATTTTGCTAGCGTGGGAAGTCGGACACCGGGGCGTGCCGATGTCGTTTATCCTGCTTCGGATTTGGCGACTGAATGCCAAGCGATGCACCCAGTGTGAGCAATGTCGCAGTGGTGGGTACTTGCAATGACAGCATCGGATACCACTGCAACCGAGTACCAGTCAGTAACTTGCAGTATGGCGAGAAATACGTTTAGCCGCAAGTGGCGATGGTCGCGCCGACTCCACGTTTTCGCCGGCGATGAAACGGAGGATAGCCCTAACGCGAAGTGTTCGAACACACACTTGTCGGCAATGTGTGCTGTCACGTCTTCAGTACGTGCCGCCAGGCGACCGACTGGCTCTCCTGCGTGTGGGCACGTCCGAGGAGATGCTGGAAATGCTGCAAAAGCGTTGCGTGCCGCGGGACCGCGAACTTTGGGGCATCCGAATTCTCATGGCATTTGAGAATTCTCAACCTCCGTGAGAATGCGCAGTTATGCACCCATTGGTTCAGCCGGATGCCGCTGCTGTTCATGTTTGCAGCTGAAGAGAATGAACCTGTCATCGCCGTCTTGACCCGCGCAAGGGATGAGGGGGACGACGCAGGAGCGGGCGATGAGACAGGTCATCTTCTGTAGAACGCAGTTGGGTGGAGTCCGGTGGAAGGTGAGGGAGTGTATTTGTGCCTTCGTCACCTTGATGGACATCGGTGCCCCTTGTCCTGGGTGGTCAGCTGTCGCCGGTGACCCGTTGCGGCGCTCGGGTTCGGACACCCGACTTTTCCCCGTCCCTCACGACCAGAAATCTGGTTCTTTTCGCCGTGTTGGCCCGCCGTTCAGCAACGCAAATCCCCGTTACTATGCGCCTTATCTCCACCGCCGCGGCATCGTCTTTCGATGTCTTGTGATGCCGCTACTACACCGTGTAACGCTGGCGTTACACGCGCGTAACGCAAAAAAAAATTTCACTGGAAAAATTCTTCACGCATCAGTCGCCTTCCCGTTTTTTGCGTGTAATGTCGGCAAAAAGCCTGCTAAATTTCCCGAAAATCCCGCCGTAAGTGATGCAGTCGATAGCTCAAGTGACTGCATGATGCTGAACAGAAACCGCACTACAGATTTCCCAGACTGGCTCACCTTCGCCCGAATCCTCGCGCGCTTCACGACGCGTGGTCAGGACGCGCAATTACCGCCCGCCGCGGACGGAGGCACACCATGAGCCGCCCGCCCGCATCCTATGGCCGTCGCGGCCACCTGAGCACAGCCAACACCGGTATCCGTCACACGGCCTCAACATACGGCAAGGCGAAGTTCGGCACGTACTGCGAGAAAGCAGACGGCCACCTCATCGTCGAATCCGATGCCGAACGATTCGTCGCGCATCTTCTGGCGATTGACCCGCGCGTCAGGGCCTTTCAGCCACAGCCTTTTTCCGTTGACCTGATTGACCAGCGCCTGCTGTTCACGAAAGAGGCCGTGCGCAGCGCCTGGCTCAGACATCGCGATGTACCTGGCCCGAAGTTCTACACGGTCGACTTCAGTGTCGACTGGCAGGACGGTCTGCGTCACGCCGTGGAGGTCAAGGCTGAGGGTTACGAGGGAGATGATGTCTATTGGGACAAGGTCGCCCGCGCCCGTCCAATTCTCGCCGCGAACGGCTATCCGCTTCGCACCGTGGTCCTTCCGGCGAACACGGCGCATCCCGTACGGATGAATTCCCGGGCGCTCAAGCAGGCCGCGCACCAGGTCAGCTTCTACCTGACAGACGAACTCGTCGAACGCGTCACACGCCGTTGCCAGGACAGTGCTCTCTCGTTGCGCACGCTCTGCTCAGACCTCGCACTTTCACCCGGTCTGGTTCCAGTCCTGCTGGTCAGTGGCGTGCTCGCTGGCGACCTCGTACACCACACCATCTGCGGCACGCTCGAGCTATCCCTCGCGTATGGCGACCTGGGCCATCTCTGCCTGCTCGAAGGAGTAGAAAAATGAACCGCGCGCTGCTCCTTCACGACCGGCTCGCTCCGCCCAGGAATCACAATGCTTACCTGGAAGTCCTTGACCCGAATCCGCGGGGTGGATGCATCAAGGTATTCGACGTCGCGGAGCGCAAGGATAGGTACGTCGAGATGACGGACATCCTTGCAGACATTCACGACGGCAAGCTGGCTGTGCTTCGCGCCGGCAAGCCCCGTTTCAGTCTAGCGGCACAACCGGACGACAAGGCGCTTCATGAACGAAGCCGGCTCATCCGCGAGGCGCTTCGTCGCATCCAGGCTATCCAGAAGCAGCGCGGCCTCAGCTTTCGGCAGGCGTACCGGCTCGCGGCAGATGAGCACGGTCAGGAAGCGGCCTCGCATCCGCATCCGTTTCCGCCGCTGACGACGATGTACCGCTACAGAAAGTCCGATATGGCCGGCCTGCCGGTTCTTCGGGGCGACAAAAACAAGGGTAATCGTGTGCCGCGGTACCCCCAGGAAGTTGATAGCACGATAAGCATCGCAGCCGAGCAACATTACCTGGTGCCAATGTCCCGGTGGTCTCTGAGAGGGTTGGCCGACTATGTCAACCGCACCGTACACGGCACCGTCCTCTCTGCGGACGCTGCTCCGATAAGCGTCCAGTACGTGAAAAAGACCGTCCTGCGCCTTAGCCCCGACCCCGAGCACAACCGGATGCTGCCGGAGGACGCCGTTGCCGGCAAATCATTCGCCAAGAAGCGCATCCGTGCCGAAGCCCCTTTCGAGCGGGTTGAACAGGATGCCGTGCACCTGCCGTTCGTCTGCCAGACGCCGAGTGGAATAACGAGCGTGGTTTATCTCGTGCACGCCATTGACTGCTGCACAAGCTATCCGCTCGGGTGGCGTCTGGTTGTGGGTGCTCCTGTCGATGCCGACACACTCGCGTGCGTGGAGATGTACATGGCGCCCATCAAGCTGAAGCGCTTCAAGGAAATGGGTGTTGACCGCGACATGAACGTGTGCGGCACGCCTGGGCAGCTTGTCTTCGATAACGGCCCGGAGAACAAAAGAAGTCGCATCCAGAACCTGGAAAAGCTCGGTGTTGATGTCAAGCACTGCAGGGCAAGAGCCGGACACGAGAAGCCCTTCATTGAGCGTCTGAACCGCTCGCTTAAGGAAGCGCTGGAAGGGCTGGCGGGATGCACTCGCATGGACGGTAAGGACGGACAGCGTGACCCGATTGCGCTGGGTGACAATCTCCCGACGCTCGACGAGCTTGAGCGCCGGATTGTCCGCTGGTACTACGAAAAGTGGATTCACAACCCGCTTGAGCGTCTGCAGTGGGACGTCGTCCTCACGGGGTTGCCAAAGGGGGACACGCCAGCCGAGCGTTGGAAATATTTCGAGGACTCATGCTTCGCCATTTCCCTTCCGCCATCGCGTGCTGAATGGCTGGCGGCGCTTTACGAACACACGGAGCGCCGGCTGAGCCGAAAGACAGGCATCACCATAGATGGGCTGCACTACAAGGATGACGAAATTGAGGCCTTGATTGGAAAGTATGGGGAAGAACGGATGCTTCACGTGCTTTTCAACCCCGACGATTTTCGACATGTCTACATCTACGAGGGTGACGACCTTCCGCTTATTGCGTTGCCGTTTGAGCACCTGAGACCGGAGACTCCGGCCTGGTCCTTCAAGGAAGCGAAGGAGCAGTTCGCAAGCCACAAGTCTGGTTTCAAACCGGTGCCCCAGGCCGAGAAGTTTGACCAGGACATGCATGAAGCCGTCGTGGCCGACTCTCTTGCACCCAAGCGCAAAAAGCCAGGCAAATACGAGCGCAATCGCGAAACCGCGCGCCGGGAGAAAGAGGCCCAAGCCATCGGGCGCGCAGCCCGGCAGCCGCGCCCGGCGCCTCCGCCAACAAAGGGTAGGTCAAACGCAGGTTCGGATGCACCGCCGGCTGCCATGCCACCCGTCAGTCCGATGCTCGACGACGTGCCCCTGCTTCCCTTCCTGGACCGTAACAGCGGAGATTTACTTTGATGACGCCCGCGAAGCAACTGCGCAAAGCTATCGAAAGCTGCGTACTTCCGCACCCGCTTTTCCTCGAACAATTCAAACCGCTCAAGCGGCGCATCGAGGACGCCATGGACGGAGCGGCGAGCCGAATCGAGCGCGTCATGGGACCGTCGCGCGTCGGCAAGTCAATGCTCATCAATGCACTTAAGCTGGCCTTTCCGGAAACGAAGGTCGACGGGCGGCGCCATGTGCCGGTACTCGTCGTCCCCGTGCCGACGCCCGTGTCACCACTGCTGCTGCCTTCGAGCGTACTCACTGCACTCGGCTTGCCGGTGCAGCGCAGCATCACGTCCGGCGCGATGGGGAACCGCATGCTGGAGCAACTGAAACTTGCCAGCACACGGGTCGTGATGTTCGAGGAAGCGAGTCACCTTGTCGAACCGGGTGCGCGCGTGCCGCCGCGTTCGGCTGGAGATTGGTTCAAGACATTGGCCGACTCGCACAACCTGACGGTCTTTCTGTTCGGCGTGCCGCGCCTCGAGCGTCTGTTCGAGCACAACGAGCAGCTACGTACGCGCACGTCGGCTCGCCGTCTGCTTTTGCCTTATGACTCCCGCATCCCGGAAAACATGGCGGCATTCCAAAGCTGCGTAGCGACCTACGAGAATCAGTTTCGCGAATCCGGCTATCCAATAGACCTGCCGGTGCGAGCGCTCGGGTACCAGTGCTACCTCCTGACCGGCGGACTGATTGGCGTGCTGAGCCGTTTCATGCAGGAGCTGGCGAGCCAGATGGCGTACGAATCGCCGCGAACACTCACGTTCGCCGACTGCCAGGCAGCAGCGAATGCAATCGAGTCCGCAGGCTCGCGCCACTTCCGGGCGTTCGAAAATCCGGATGCCATGCAGTCAGGTGTCGCGCCTGCTGCGCTTCACCAGGCCTTTGTGCAGGTGATGAACGACAACGACCTCGCTGTTCCCGTCATCCATGAACACTCCGGAGGTGCCCAATGAGCCTTGTCGTAACATACGCGCCGCGGGAAGGCGAATCGGGATTCGGCTACTACCGCAGCCTCACGGCCGACAACGTGCTGTCCAACTGGCGTGAACTGGCAGGAATTGCCGGCGTCCAGCGCACTCGCAGCGCGCTGCTGGGACATGCTGATTTTGTCGCCGGACAGCTTGGCCTCGAAAGCGAATGGGCGCATCTGGCGAGCGGGCAGGAAGCGGTCTGCCGTAGCTGGGGTCGCCTGCATCGCGCCCAGAACGACGCTGTCTGTCCGGACTGCCTCGCGGACGAGCCCTGGCTGCGTCATTACTGGGAGCACACGTATGCCACAGCGTGTCCTCATCACCGTATTCAGCTGGTCGACAGATGCAGCGATTGCGGTGAGTCGCTGTCGCCGCATCGGTATCACATCGACCGGTGCGATTGCGGTCACGAACTGCGTATGCTTCCTCGTATTCCGGCAACCCGCTCCCAGCAGTGGTTGTCGACGTTGATTGCGAGTGCAGGCAAACAGTCGGGGGGCATCGAGCCAGACCTGCGTGGCGCGGACATCAATACTCTGGTTCAGGTCGTCGGCACGCTCTGTCTGTACGCCGACCCGACAATGCCGGCACCTCGCCGGAGCGTTGCGCTACCGAAATCCATTGCCGAGGCTGTCGATTTTCTGGAACCCCTCGAAGCTTTGCTCGCTGACTGGCCAGCGGGCTTCAGTGCCCACGTCGAGACGCGTATCGCAACAGGCAAGCCCGAGGCACGAACGCTCAACACGCTGCTCGGCCGCTGGTACATCGACCTGCGCAAGCTCTGTCAGGGCACAGCCCTCGAGCCGTTTCTCAAAATCATCATCGAAGTCGCTGCCGCACGGTTCGACGGTATCCTCGGGCTCGACTCGGCGAAAGCCATCGCGGAGGACGCGACCGAATACATGCGTGCTCCAGACGCGGCTAGCGCCATCGGCGTCAGCGTATCGCGGCTTCACAAGGCCGTCCAGGTTGGCGAGTGTGGATACCGCACGCGTCGCGCCGGAACCCGCGGCCAGCTCTATGAAATTCCGCGCGCCGAAGTATCCCGTGTCCAGGCGTGGCGCGGTGAATGGATGACGTGCGCGCAGGCGTGCGAACTGGCCGGAGCGCCATCGTCCGTGCTGGAACACATGATGGCCGCCGGCGTCATTCGTTCTGACGTCAACTGGCGCCAGGACATCCTCAAGGGAGGCCAGGTCGAACGCGGCTCGGTGGTGGGACTGTTCGAGCGCATTCGCGACGCAGCCGAGCCGGCTGCAGCAGCCGAGGACGAGAGAGTCCTGTGGTCAGCATTCACCAGTCGACGCATGGGCGACCGCCAGGCCATCCAGAACCTGATGCGGGCAATCGATGAAGGCAAGATAAAAGCGGTCGTTCGCGGCCGACGACTCGGCGACATGGCCTTTCGCCGCGACGACGTCGCGGCGTACTTCGGCACACCGCTACTCGAAGCGGGTATGTCGATTCAGCAGTTGTCCAAGTTCACCGGCTGGAAGTGGGAAAGCATCTCGCATTGGATAGAACGCGGCCTGCTCGATTCACAGTCGATTGTGCTCCGCGGCCAGTCATGCCGTGTTGTGCTGCCTCATCAACTGCTCGCCTTCCGGCAAACGTATGTGCCTCTTGCGGACCTGGCGCGCGGCATGGGCACGAAGTCGTCGGCATTGTCGAAGTTGCTGTCCGGCATTGAGCTTGTCGGCGCCCTGCAGCTTCCAGGCGGAAATGCGCGTGGCGGCCTGGTCCGCATCGTAGACCTGGGGCGACTGGCAGTTATCGGAGCGAGAGCAGGGCACGACCTGTTTGTGCCCGCATCGTTGACGCCATGAGAGGGCGAGCGATACGTCGAACTCCCTGCGTGTTCCGACCGGCGATGTATGCGCCGCTCGGGACATGGTTGGGCTCGCGCATAGTGCCGCCCGGCCCATACGACAGAACCGAAGGGTATGACTTTCCACCACCAGGAGACTGTGATGCCTATCTGGAAACCACGCCCCGCTTCCGAATTGCCGAGGATTCCGTTGTCTCGATGGCGCATATTCGAAACGGAGGATGGGAGCCGGCATTTTGTTGGCGTAGACATGTTTGATTGGTCGGGGCGCGTCAGTTCCCCGATAGTGACGTTCGACCCGGTCGCCATGCAGGGTACGACTCAGACGGGCCGAATTTATGAGCTGGTCGGCAGGAAAGGCTCGTCATTGAATGTGGAGTACGTCTGGATGCGGTGGTGCGAACTGTACGAGGTGACGTCGTATACCGACGTCACCGAACGTCTGCTTGAGGGAGCTGATGATGACGACTCCACATGAGCGCACGAAAGCCGTTACTGATACCCGAGAGCTGTTGCAGATGCTCGCGTCTTCCGACGACGCAGCCAGCCGCCGCGAAATTCGAGAACTCGCTGTAACACTACTTCGACACTACCCGCTCGACATCGACTTCGACATTTCGGCTGCGGCGCCGCCGGGAGTCTGGGCTGCGCCGGAACACTAGCGAGCTGGCGCAGCGGCAGTTCCAGAATATCCGGGACGTATCCTAGGCCGGCGCGATGTTGACGATATGTAGCAAACCGGGAGCAGATGATGACCACGCAGCACGTGGCTTCACCGCTTTGTGACGCCACGCGGTCAAGGCGAACGCCAGCGTGGCGCCATGGTTCAGCTAGCCGACCGCCGTCCGGACCACAAGGAGGTAAGACGAGAAGGACCGCGTCGCTATATGGTTCGGTGGGAGCGTCTCAATTCTGGCAGCTGCGTTCGCCGTCGCAGTCATTGTCATGCTGCTGCTCAGATGAGCTATGCCGGGAACGACGACTTCCTGTGCATCCGGCGGGGCTGCAGTGGATAGCTCGGACTCCATCTCGTGGTTTGACGAGGCAGCGCTGTGGTCCCTCATAGCCGGGCTGGCCGTCGATGGCGCTGCTTTCAATCGCGCCACGGACTCATCTGTTCGATATCGACTGTGGAGCCCGACTTCAGGATTCCGGCCAGTTCGAGAATGGACCTCGACTTCGCACGAACCAGGACACATCCGTCTGGCATGAGCACCTAGGTCAGTCGTGCACCGGGCTTTGCACCGAGTGCCTTTCTGACTGCAGCCGGCACAGTAGTCTGGCCTCTCGCGTTAATTCTCGACTCCACTGCAATCCCTCCCCAGTATCCGGCCTCATAGTCAGACACGACATGATGACTTTGACGTCGCGACTACGTGCGTCGCCGGCGGGTCATGGCGCGAGCAATAATCCTTACGTCGCCAATCACTGCGTCATGCCACCCATGCGGAACGGACGACGTAAATCGTCGTACCGTCTTCGGAGAAATGATAGCTCGCCACCCGGCTGCATGCGGGTGTGTCTAGGTCCTTGAGCCTTTCCAGCGCGCGAACCAGACCGACCCTGAAATTCCTCTTGTTGGACTCGTATCCGGAGAGCCGATGCAACAGCTCAACTGACAGCGGCTTCGGATGAGCGTGCCCCGCATAGAAGTTTGCGAGCCATCCTCTCAGTCCATCATATCTCGCAGCTTCATTGTCGACGGCTGTCCACGAGCCCGCCCCGAATAGTTCCGCCACGGATGCGGTGACCCGAAGCAGCAGCACATCACTGCCTTTGAAATCCTCAACAGACCCGCCGTCCTCGAATTTCACTGACAGCAGCTTCGGCACCTCGATGTCCATGCGCTCGTGGCGAACGCGCACCTGGGCAAAGCTCAGGCGAAGCAGGCTCGCCCGAATGGCCCTGTGCGTCTTTGCGCTGTATTTGTTTCCCATCCGGCGTGCGAACTCGTAAAAAGTGGTTCGCTCATACAGGAGGCTCTCTTCTGGGCAAAGAGGTACCTCGCGGTAGTAATCGAGGCAGGTTGAGTAGACCAACCTGTCGAACTGACAAAGGCCGTACCCGCTGGACATCACGGTCGTGTTCTTGAACGTGGCAATTTTCTCTTCAGCCGCCAGACATGTCGAGCGACCCGCGAGCAGGTTCGCGTTGTCGGTCTGCACGCTTCGCCCCGCCGAAAACAGGGCAGAACGGAGAAACGCGTTCGGCAGCGCCCGCGCCGATGCGGACCAGCCCGGCAAATAGACGTCCGAGCCCATGCGGGTAGCCTGTCGCCGCCGCGAATGGTGAATTTCGTCCGCAGTGGCATTCGCGGGAAGTTCGGCGACCGCCGGTTGCTCGAGCGCTTTCTTTTTCCGACGTTCGAGTCCGTCGGCGATGTCCAGGAGCTGCTTCGCCGCACCGATTACAGTCATCTGCTGGTCGGGAGCAGCAGTAAGTGCCGCGTCGGCCGTGCGCTTCCCTAGAGCGCGCAGTTCAGCGACTTTGCCCCCTGGATGCCTTGTCGGCTGCAACCTAGTCATTTTGTTGCTCCGTGAGCTGGACGATGTCTATCATCGTTGTCCACGACACCGCGGCGTCAGCGAAGCGGGCTTCATGTAATCTGGAAGGCGCGCGCCGCGAAATGCACAGGCGGCTCGGACGGTAAGCCGGGGAATGCTGGCAGCGCGAATCTGGTCTGGTCATGGCGAACACATGCAGGTTGGTGATACCTGTGTATATGCGCGCAGCACGGCCACGAAACCATGTAAATGAGCCTCGCAGCGCTACTTTCTGAAATATCCCGGAAAAGCAGGGTAGATATTCGCACCGGCTACAGATTGCGCGACTTGCACTGTGCATCGGCGTCGCTTGTACCGTACATCGCTGGCACTTGTACCGCGCATCGCGGCAGCTTGTACTCTGCATCGCATTCCGCGTAGCTGACGCGAAAAACAACCAGGGGGCTCACGGAGTTATTGCGGGCTGCCGCGTTGCCTAATATCTATAGACTCAGTAATCGAGATAGCCGGGCGAGTGCAGCCCAGGGCCGGCGAACTTCTCCGTCAGCTGACTCCCGGTGCTCCAAGACCGCGCGGATACCTCCGACCGAGTCTGCCTGCATTGTTTTGTCGCGCGACATCGCCGGAGGTTCGAGGAAAACCGCGACGCGGCGTATTTGCTGGAGAATGCGAACGGCAGTCACCGGTCCTGGTCAGCCAGGCGCGCCTCACGCGGGTCTGTTCTCACCCTCCCGTGCGATGGCAACCGGACGGTCGTTGCGAATGCCACCGGGACTGAATCCGCAGTCGACATTTGGCTGACCAGGGCGGGCGGTGCTGCACC
Source organism: Paraburkholderia sp. GAS448 (assembly GCF_050435685.1). Lineage (NCBI taxonomy): Bacteria > Pseudomonadati > Pseudomonadota > Betaproteobacteria > Burkholderiales > Burkholderiaceae > Paraburkholderia > Paraburkholderia sp. GAS448. The sequence goes on along the minus strand of NZ_JBNDKT010000002.1, from coordinate 286,581 downwards.
GGACGTCTTGAGTCCCGCTACCGCCCGATTGGCATATCGCTCCATGTTTCTGAATTGCCCTCCACAAACAGTCCGGCCTCATTGGGGTCCCGAAGCGGACTGCGCAACTCCCGTATAGCGGCGTATGCCCGAATGCGCGCCGATGAGCCAGTCCCCGGCGCGCCGCTGAGCCTCGATGTGAATCGGCGGGTCGCATCAACGATAACCATGAGCTGACTGATGCTTCAGTCAGCGTGCCCACTCTCGCCGCGACTATTCGAGCTAGAGGCCCATGTATGTGAGCCGGTCCCGCGGTACCGCTCGTCGGTGACCGGTCGTTATTTCGTCCAGCGCTTCCTCAATCGCGATGTGCGTCAATAAGGGCGGGTTAGCTCTGGTGGTTCGCGTCCGCGTTAGCTCGCACACATCCGAAGCTCGCCGATGCATCCATCCTCTACCTCGAACACAAGGTATGTAGGTTTGTCGTGCGTCAAAAGGAGCGCGTCAGATGCCAGAACGTCCTTCTTTGCCTCGTGGGCACCGGTAACCAGGTCGTCAGACAGCGCCTGAGCCGCTTCGCGCACATTGGTCTTGCGAATGGCCAACGTGGTGCCGTTATTCCAGATAGAGGAGAAGTTCCGGCAGTCACGCTCAGCACTCGCTTCAATGGTTCGCAGGTGAGCCTCGACCTCTTCAGCAGTGTGCAGCAGACGCTCCATGCGAGCCAGCTTCAGCGCCGGTTCCCCGGGGTAAAGCGACAGCACATACCAAGCCAGCGCACGCGTCTTCAGGGTGAGACGCAGGTCCTTCGCAAGGTCTTTGAGCTGCTCATACTTGGTCACAGTGTCCTTTTGGAGGTCCTCGGTTCCGAACGTCTCCTTGTGCTCGACGGGTTGCTCGCACCGCCGAAGCAATTCCTGCTGCAGATGGTGCTGGACCTGAATCAGTTCACGGTCGCAGCTCTCGAGTTCTGTACGAATTGCTGGTGATAGCTCGCCCTTGCTGATGGTTGATGCGGCCTGCGCGAGATATTCGTAAGTTCCTGTGACCTTGGCGCGGCGCTCCTCGTTGAGGAAATCCGAGACGTCCTGAACACCCTTGCGAATGTCGTCCAACTTGGCGGAGATATCAGCCAGGTGCTTCTGAGCTACGACGACCGATGCCACTTGCCAGACCGCAGCAGCATTGACCATCGTCTGCAACTTATCGGCTTCGAAAAGCTTTGCGTGTTCCGAGATTTGGTTGTTCGCGTCCACAGTCCATGCCCGGAGACCGATACCGTCTTTGGCCCGAACGAGGTCGCCGTTGATGACAACTTCCATCAGGCGTTTGCCGCGATGCCCCTCCTCGACGAGCAACGAGGGAGCGGCCTGCAGTCCTGCGCTCAGCCTGGAAATCAACATTGAATCACCTGGCAATGCCTTCGCCTGCCGATATCGCTCTTCGTCCGTAAGGGGAGCAATGCGGACGCCGGGCCGCTGGACATCATCGCCAAGCACGATGGCATGGGGTAACGACTGCTTTGCTTCAGGCAGTTTGCTTTGGGAGTCTTGAAACATTAGCGTGTCCTTAAAACGAAGGGTATTCGAGCGTGCTTGGCCAGGCCTGCGACGCAAACTCCTGGTGAAAAGCGCCATACCTCCACCCGCCAGAGCTACAGTAACGCCGAACCACGAGATGTAGTGAATGGTCACGATTTTTTCCGCGCGTTGCCTGTGCGTACAGATGCTCGCCAACGTTGCGTATGCAAGGCGTCGAACAGGCTCGTCCCCGGATAGCCAGCGTACTATGACACGACAACCTTTCGCTCACCACGCCGATTCTGAAACCTTGTCTATCTGCATAGACATGTGTAGTCCACACCTGCGGCGTTTCTGGCCATGCCGGGTTTGCGCCCGCGTTCTACCACTCCGAATGGCGTTATGCAACCTAATGGTGTTCACCGCCGCAGACAAGTTTTGTTGGAGCAAGCAACCGCTTTCCCCTAGACTCTCATCCAACAAGACGGAGGACGCTGTGACCGAAGAAATAGAAGAAAGCACCACCTTCCGCGACGTCTCGCGATGCTTCGTGGAAGCTCTGCGACGCAGCATGCGGGTTGCGTCCGAAGATGAAGACGGGGCGCTGGATGCACTGTCGCAAACGCAGCTGGCCGAGCGCGCCGGAATGGGCAGGTCAACCTTGGCAAAGTACCTTGGTGGAAGAGTTGACGAAACGCCAGCGAATCCTGACCTGGACATTATCTGCCGACTCGCGGACGCAGTCGGAGTCCCACCAGCAATCTTGCTGATGAGGCCTCAAGACTGGGCCAGCCTGGGAAGCGGAATGTTGACGTTTCAGCAGGCTCTGAGGGATTCGACGTTTACCGCGTTGGCAGCGGAGCTCCAGGGCATGGATTCGACTACTTCTCAGCGCGTCGCGGAAGCGGCCTTGCGCGTTGGCAGACTGCTCAATACTGTCGAAGACGAACGGGACCCCAAGGTTTCTCAGGAGGTGAGGGATTTCCGGCACGCGACAAAAATGTCGATATCGACGACCGCTGCATCGATTCCATTTCGAATTGACGGCGTCACCAACTCTCATTTACCCGCGCTGCTGACCATCTGCAGCATTCTCGGAACTACAAACGCCAGGCTAACCCAATGAGCGACGACTTCATCAAGAACCCCGGCAACCTCGCACTGTTGCTCGCACAGTCGGACATCGCCGACCTGGACATTCTTGTCGACTACATCACCGATAGCGGCAAGGGCCGTATATCTTTGACTAAAGACGCTTGCGCGAGACTGGTCAAGTGCAAGGAGCGTAGGGTCTATTCAGAGTTCGACCGGGGTCTCATCGGGCAGGAAATTTGCTCGTTCGGTGGCAACACGCTGACCAACGTTTACCGCGATGTTCGCAACAGCATTCCCTTCGGCACGCTACTGGACAAGGTTCTTCCTGACGCGGGTACGACCATCGCTTACGACGAAGTTGTCAAGGATGTGGCCTCGCACCTGAAGGTCGCGTTCGACAAGAAGGATGACCTCCTCGTTGTCGAGGACGGCATTCTTCGCAAAATTCTCCGCGACTCGTTCGAGAAGATGTCCCCGGAGGAACGGGCTGCGGTGTTGAAAGAACTGAACGTGTCGGACCTTTCGATGCTTAAACCTGCGGCGGGTGCTGCGTTCATTGCCGCGGGCCGCATGGGCGGGTTCGCCACCTACAAGCTCTCACTAATTGTGGCCAATGCCGTATCGAAGGCGCTGCTTGGTCGGGGACTTCCCCTTGCCGTGAATGCAACGGTCGCGCGTACCATCGGCGTGCTGCTCGGCCCCATCGGCTGGGTTGTGACTGGCGTATGGACGTTGGCAGACATGGCCAGTCCGGCCTATCGGGTCACTGTGCCATGTGTCATTCAACTCGCCTACATGCGCCAGAAGGCCATCGTCGAGGCTCACACCAAGGCGTGCCCATCCTGCGGCGCGCGGAATGAACGCGCGTCCCGGTTTTGTGCCGAGTGCGGACAAGCATTTCAAGGAGCGTGATATGTTTCCCGGCCCGATGGAATATCTCAAGTCACACGCTATCGCTTTTGTGGCAGGCGCAGTGACTGTCCTCGTCGCAAGTGTGTACGTCAGAGTCGCGAAAGGCTGGAACGCTCGTAACTGACGGAACGGCTTGGTGCAGCTTTGTCCGAATGGATGACCTTCCGTCACGTCGGTGCCGTTACCGAGCGACGGCACTACTCGCTCCCGGGGTGATGCGTGCCGCGGGCATGCAGGTCCGCTTGCCGGGCCGTATCCTCGCAGGGTGAAGCTGGCCAGGCGTCGCACGACTCTGGCCAGCGGACCAGCAATTCCGGCTCCCGTGGAGCTGCTTTCCTGATGCCGTGCCGCAGTCGAAAGACCTGGCGACGGCGCTCTCAATTGTCGGCAGAGCCGGTTGGCCACCATGGGGGCAGGTCACGCGGCGCTATCCAGTTATCCAGCGCCGCTATCTCGAGCCGCGCCGTCCGAATATAGGTCGACTATGGTCCCACAGGTAGTCCTCTAAAGTTTGGAGCACGTCGGAACGCACCTGTTTGCTATCCCGAACTGTCCAATACTCGAGTACCAGCGGCGTATGGCACAGCGATTCCGGAACCCAGCGCTTCAGATGAAGTGCATATGTCCCCTCGTGCCCAAAGCCGAAATGCTGCTGAAGCCTGCTCGCGAAGTCTCTTGAACTTCCGACATAGAGCGTGTCGCTATCATCCATCAGTTCATTCTTGCGGCTAAGATTGAAGGTGCGAGCTGTGCTCTCGGGAAATGCAGTGTGGAATGCTTCTGGTGCTTCGGTCTGGAAACGATACACAACGAACTCGCCTTTTTCGGGGAGACTCCATTCACCCAATCGGCAACGCAATGCTTCGGCGCTGGCGAAGTGAGACAGCGAGCATTCAATCTGCTGGACTGGAGACAGCACAAGCCTAGTCACTTCTTCGGCAATACGCGACATCATTTTTCCGGCCTCTGTTGCCAGCGACCCACCGTCGAAACTCTCAGTCGGTATCAACGGTGTCTTTGTGTCTGAAGTATTTGCATGTGCGTGGTCATCGGGCCTGCTGAACGAGAACCGACGATTGCCCGTTTCATATGCTCCCAATCCAAGGTCTGCCAGCACTGGAATTAGATAGCACGCGAGGTTCTGCTTTTCACGTGATAGCAACCAGTCACCAATAGTGCCAAGTGCGGGGGTATCGAAGCTAGTCCCAACATAGACCGGACCAGGTCTCGACGCGAACTCAGCCACAAGCGCATGGATAGTCTCTGAGCTTGCGCGACCAGAAAACTGCAGCCTCTCCCCGTAGAACACTTCGATTCCGGTGTTTGTGTCTCCACAATACTCAAACTGTGCCCTGCCACTCGCGGTGCTAATGCGTTTCCTGCCTTCTCTCGTTCCCAATTGCAGTTCTCCGATATCTTTCGTGGAAACCGTGAGCCCGGTCACTACCCGCCGGTCGTCTCTTGTGCCTCGACATACTTTCGATATGCCTCACTACTCCGTCAACGATTGCTATTAACGACCAACTTCTTTGTTTCTTTACTCGCTTGAGTTACGCGTTGCCACCGAGCACGTTGTCAAGTAACTGAAGTGCTTCTGACGCACCTGCCGAGATACCCAAACCCACGGCTTTCGGTATCGCGTATTCACGCGGATTGATGCGGATGACGCGGGGTCCGTGGCGCTCGCTAAAGCGCCTGACGGTCGGTAAAGCCCGGCCAGCCCCCATTTCCACAACGACAAGTCGGTCAACGGACTCAAGCCAGGTTGCAAGCCGTCTCTCCTGCCTGTCCGCGTGCTTCTCCACCCATTGCCAGTCCCCAAACATCAGAATGTTCGGCCGCGCGAGACCATTGCAATGCGGACACCTCGGCATTTCGTTTTCGAGCAGACAGGTCGTCTCGTTGACGATGGGCGTGAAGTCGTCAGCTGGCCAGGTCTCATCGGTACATGCTTCGACGCATTGAAGACGGTGGATGGTTCCATGGCATTCCACAATGCATCGCGCATCAAAGCCCGCCTTCTGGAACTGACCATCGACGTTACTGGTGAACACGAAGGCTCCGTGCTTCATCGTCGACGTCCATCCACGGTTCCAGGTCCCTGTCAGTTGGCAGGATGCGAAGAATCGCTTCATCAAGGCTTGAGGTCGTCATGCTGGGCTTCGGTTGAGGAGGGGTTGTCCGGCGTCTCTGTAGCGATGATTCTATCTGCCGATGCGGACGCTTTTTGTCCCAATTGCCCTGCATCATGGTGTTCAGCCACAGGAGAGACCTATGACTTCGAGCACAAAAATCACCATCGCTGTTTCCGCACGAGCGCTCTTCGACTTTGAGGCAGAAAACCAGGTATTCAGGGAGGACGACCACTCGGCGTATTGCGCGCTTCAGGCCGCGCGCCTGGATATCCCCGCAAGCCCCGGTGTCGCCTTTGCGCTGGTACGCAAGCTCCTGGGCTTCAATAGCGGTGACAGCAACGAAGTCGAGGTTGCCATCCTGTCGCGCAATGACCCGGTCACCGGCCTCAGGGTGGTTGCGTCGGCTCGGCATCATGGACTGGCAATCTGCCGGGCCATTTTCACGGGCGGTGCAAAGCCCCACGGTTACCTCGCACCGCTCGAGGCCAGTCTGTTTCTTTCGGCCCATGCGCCGGATGTTAACGACGCGATGGCAGCCGGGTTCCCGGCTGCCCGGGTCTATCCGGCTCCGGGCGTGCCTCCCACGCAGGACGACGGGGAGCTGCGCATCGCGTTCGACGGAGATTCGGTCCTGTTCAGTGACGAAGCCGAGCGCGTTTTCAGGCAGCGGCAGCTACAGGAGTTCAACGACCACGAGGCGCGTCATGCGCGCTCGCCGCTCTCTCCCGGTCCGCTGAAGCCATTTCTTGCTGCCCTGTGTGAGCTGCGAAGCCGCCGCGGGTCACGGGGCCGAGTACGGACGGCTCTGGTGACTGCCCGTAGCTCGCCGGCGCATGAGCGGGCGATTCGCACGTTGATGGCATGGGGTGTCACGGTGGACGAAGCCATGTTCCTCGGAGGCAAGGACAAGGCACGTTTTCTGGCCAAGTTCAGGCCCGACATCTTCTTCGACGACCACGTACGCAACTGTGAGTCAGCCTCGCAGCTCGTGGCCACCGGCCACGTGCCGTACGGCGTCAATAACGAAGCACGGCCAGTCCTCCATTGACCAATCGTACAGCAATGAACCCAAAACTCGAGAACATGCTCGTCGCGAGCTACCCGGCTCTCTACCGTTCGCTGGAGCCCCGTTATTCGGGCGCGTGCCGGTTCGAATGTGATGATGGCTGGTACCGAATCATCGACGAGCTGTCGGGCAAGCTTGAGACTGAAGCGCGGATATCCGACCTTCAAGTCGTATGCGTGAAAGAGAAGCTGGGTAGTTTGCGTGTCTATCTCCGGGGCTCTGTTGCGGACAGGGTCCAGGAGTGGGTTGCCACAGCAGAAGGCCTGAGTCGAAACACATGCGAACGGTGTAGTCAGGCGGCGATGCTGCGCAGACACAAGGATGGCGGCGGGATACGCACGCTATGCCCAACGTGTGCCGCGGCGATGAACTACGTCCTCGAGTGAATGACGCCGCAAGGACAAACCCTTCCGCCAGCGACCCACGGATGAAATGCCATGCCACAACTCCTTGAACATATTGATGCAATTGCCCGGAAGCTAAAGCGGGACGTGCTTTATCTCGAGTTCCTGAAAACGCAGCGTCCTCACCGTGCAGACTACCGGAATCTGGATAGTCGCTCGCGCATCATCCATTGGCTCGACAACGAAAGCATTGAGTGGCGTGAGTGTGGACAGGTCGCGTCCGAGACAGTAATGCGTTCGTATGCCGGGGAAATTTTCATCAATGTTCCGTTCGACGAAGCCGATAACCAGTATCGCAAGGTTCAGGCGTTTCTCGAGTATCCGGACGGCACGATGCGCTTCCACGACGTCCGGTTCTATGTCGTCACGCTGCAGATTGCCATGAAGAACGCGCACCACGATGAATCCGGCTTCTGGGGCCGCTGGGCGGACAACTTCTAATCAGCAAGACAACAGGCTGGAGGCGTTGTGAGCACAACCTATATTCGTGACGGTTCGTCGAGAATTGTTGGCCGTATCCAGACCCTCGGTCAGGGGAAACAGTTCGCCTACGTGGGCGGCAGAATGGTCGGAATCTACAATCCCCAATTGGACAGGACATTCGACTCTCACCTTCAGGTATTCGGAAAGGGCAATCAATTGATGGCTCTCATCCGATGCGCCGATGACGATTAATGTCATTGAGCCTTAAGCTTCTTGTGCGCTAAAGTCCGAATCAAACAACTGACCTGCCATGCGACCACCCACCCGAGAAAACTGGGAGCGAACCCGCCCCGACGCACTGTGGTTTTGTCTGGGCGACCTGCCCAGAACGCCACCGAGGTTCTACAAGTACACGTGGCAGATATGGACGCCAGACTGCGAGCTTGAGGGTCGTGAGTTCCTTCGTTATGCGCCGCGCATGTCGACCGCTGAATTTATGGCGCGCTACGAGGAAATGTTGAATTCCAGGCTGCCAGGATGGATATATCGCCACGACCGCCCTCGAGAAGGCCCTGGCACGCCATTCGACAGAAGCCACCCGAAATGGAAAGACGTGGAATTCGCTCCCTCATGGGACGACGACCCGGACCCCATCTGGAATGGACACAAATGACGACAGAGGTGTGCACGCCAGGGTGACGCAGCGTATGTCACGCCCCGGCCCCAAAACGTTCGTACGTGAATCGATATACTCCCGGGCGCGTCCCGCGCCAAACTGCATTCCCCTCGGAGGATGAACAGTGTCATCTGTGCAGCACTTCGCTGGTCCGCGTCTGTATGTGTTTTCAGGAGCAGGGCTGTCCGCTGAGAGCGGCATTCCGACATTCCGTACCGGCGACGGTATCTGGAGTCAGGAGAGCATCGACGAGGTTTGCAACTTCCTGACTTGGCGCCGGAACCGGGAGGCGGTCTTCCGCTTCTACAACCAGAGAATCTCCGAGAAGCGAGATGCGCGCCCAAACGATGCGCACCGCATTCTCGCTGCCTGGCAGAGCATGTGGGGAACTGAGCGGGTCCGACTCATCACGCAGAACATCGACGATTTGCTTGAGCAGGCTGGCGCGCAGCACGTCATCCACCTTCACGGTGACATGCATTCAATGCTTTGTACGTTGTGCGACCTCCGCTTCCCTAAAAGCGGGGAGGAGTACCGCCTCGACACCGCCTGCCCACAATGTGGAGCGGCGGAAACAGTCAAACCGGGTGTGGTGTTCTTCCACGAAGCGGCACCGGAGTACGTCAACCTGCATCGTATGCAACACGAGATGACCGGCGACGATGTGTTCATCGCGATTGGGACCGCGTTTCAGGTCGTTTCACCGGAAAGCATGCTGCCCCAGGAGCGATGGCGTCAGTATGAAAGGAATTTTCTGATTGACCCGGAACCGCGTCGAGCGGAGTTTTTCGGATGCGTGGAACCAGAGTCTGCAACTGTCGGCCTGCGCAACCTCGAAATTCGCGTCCATGCGCTGATGACGATGCTATAACGAGCGTTGTTCAAAAACTGTCTTACTCGAGACCACTCATGCATATCACTCTTGGACTGAACCTGGACAGTCGACTGGGTCCCTCCCGTCAGGACGCCCTGGACCGTCCGGTCGTCGGACCCATGGGCCTGCTCGGGCTTCTCGAAACCTGGCTGGGGCTGAGCCGTCCGGAGGTGAGCACCGCGCAGCGCGTTACGAGCTACCTTGGGCATCTGCGCAGGCAAAGCGGGCAGGCCCGGTTCTACAGTCGTTCGCTCGAAGCAGATGGCGTCGGCGCGAGCGCCAAACTTGTTTCCTGGCGCGACGAGTGGCGCCTCGGGGGCTGGGATGGGACCGCACCCGCAGGCAGTCCCCGAAGACTGCTGGACATGGCGGAGGTCGAGCAGATTGCCAGTGGCAACATCCCACCCGGGCCAGCGGAGCGCCTCGCTGCCGTACTGGCGGTGCTCGAAACCGGGCAGACGCCAATCGAATCGGTGCTGCTCATCGACCCGCTGGACAGCTTCCCGCGTGTCTGGCGCGAGGTCCTCTCGCGCCTGCCGGACGTCAGGGAGTGGCAGCCCGAGCCTCAGGGCGAGGGATTGCTTCGCGAACTTCAAAAATGCGCACTCGACGCAGTTACGCAGGGGGACTTTCGGCCTCTCGTGAGCCCGATTGCTGACGGCAGTGTCGTGCTTGTTCAGGCGTCGACCCGAGAGGCCGCTGAGCATTGGCTCAGTGCATATTGCCGCCACACGCCGACCGACCGGCTTCTCGTGTGCGAGTCAGACGGTGACTCGGTAGACGCGACGATGATGGCGACGGGTGGCACCAGCAGCGGCTTTCGGGACGTCAGTAGCCTGCGTCCCGCCTTGCAGGCTCTGGGGTTGGCGCTTGAAATGTGCTGGGACCCGGTTGATGTCGGACGCCTTGTCGAGTTTCTTTCTCATCCCATCGGTCCCTTCCAACGGAAGGCACGCGTCCGGCTCGCGAAAGCTGTGGCAGAGCAGCCGGGTATCGGCGGTGGGGCGTGGGAGTCAGCGAAGCAGGAAATCCGCGTCACGGAAAACGGCGATGCCATACTCGAGGACATCGCTTTCTGGCTCGAGGGGGAGCGCTGGAATCGTGCTGCTGGCGCGCCAGTCGATGCGCTGCTGGTGCGGGTCGAGAAGCTGGCCGACGCGCTGCGCAAAAGACTCGCGGACAATGGCCCGCTGAACGCAACGCTCGGCGCTGCAATAAAGCAATGCGCGGCAGTTCGGGATGGCCTGCTTGAACTGAAGAACCAGGGCGCTCCTACCATCGCACCGCGCATGGTTGAACAGCTTCTGGAGCACGCAACGCCAGCGAGTGCAGGAAATCCGTTTGCGCCGACGCAGGTGGGCTGCCTTCGGGCCGAGTCGGACACTGCAGCGTGCATCGAGTCGGCCGACGAGGTCATCTGGTGGATGCCGTCGACGCCGCAGTTACCGCTACCGCTTCAATGGACGAAGTTGGAACTCGATACACTCAACAACCTCGGCGTAGAGGTGCGAAACCCGCAGCGTGAACTGGAGCTATTGTCCCGGCAGTGGCTTCGTCCACTGCTGGCCGCGAGGCGGCGGTTTATCATGGTTCTGCCGCCGCCAGGGGCTGAGGAGCACCCCGTTCGGCAACTGCTGCTGAAACTTTGGCCCGACCTGAAGCAGCACCTTTTCGACCTTGACGTGCAAGTGGCGCGTGAGTTCGTCGGGACGCTCTCGAAGAACCTCCGACACACCGCGTTGCCTCCAGCACCTCAGGCGCTCGACCTCGATGAACCGATTCCGCTGCCGACGACGGACCAGTCGTACACGTCCATGTCGGAGCTGTTCAATGTTCCCGCGCTCTACGCGTTCAAGCGCATCGCACGTATGCGTCCGGCCTCGATACTTGAGGCAAGAGACGGCAACAATCTCCTCGGCACGCTCGCGCATCGGGTTTTCGAGAAGCTTTTTCAGCAGGCGCACAGCCTGAACTGGACCGACGAGCAGGCAGTGACGTGGTTCCGGGACAACGTCGATTCCCTCCTGCGGACTGAGGGCGCGGTCTTGCTGATGCACGGTGCCGGGGTCGGCCTGCAACGATTCAGGAGTGTATGCGAGCATGCAATCCGTTCGATGATGCGCCATCTGCGCGCGGCGAACGCTATCCGTGTCCACACCGAGCTGCCTGTCGCGGGGCAGCTCAGCCACGTGTCGCTTGTCGGCAAAATCGACCTCCTCGTCGAACTTGCGGGAGGCAAGACAGTAGCGCTGGATATGAAATGGCGCGGTGACAAGCGTTATGCCCAAGCACTGCTCGATGGGCAGCATCTTCAGCTGGCGCTCTACTCGTCGCTGTACCAGCGGCAAGACGGCGTGGCGCCGGCGGCGCTGGGTTATTTCATTCTGGAGACTGGCGCGATGTACGTCAGTGCCTCCGACGTTATGCCAACCGCCCAGGTTCGGACGCCACCTCTGGGCGCAACCGCAAGTCTCATTGAGCAGGCAAAGGCAAGTTGGGCCTGGCGCGCCAACCAATGGGCTGCTGGTCACATCGACGTCGTTCCGGTTGGCAGCGGGGAAGATTTCAAGGGACCGGAGGGCACGCTGCCGGTGAACGGGCCGAATACGTGGGACAAGGACTATATGGTGCTGCTCGGGGGCTGGGAGTAATGAATAACATCGAATTCATAAGTGCAGGCGCCGGTAGCGGCAAGACCTACAAGCTCACGTCGACGCTCGCCGAGGCACTCGGGTCAGGGGAAGCACGGCCGCACGCCGTCCTCGCAACCACGTTCACGGTCAAGGCGGCAACTGAGTTGCGCGAACGCGCCCGCTCATGGCTCTTGAACAAAGGCGAAATCGGACTTGCCACTGCCATCGGACAGGCAAAGCTCGGTACGGTCAATAGCGTGTGCGGCCAGTTGCTGAAGCGCTTCTGCTTCGAGATAGGGCTATCCCCAGACCAGACCGTCCTGAGTGAAGGTCAGGCCAGTCGTCTGCTGGCGACATCACTTGCGGAGACGCTCGACGAATCCGGGCGGGAAAGGCTCGTGACGCTGACCACCAGGTTCGGAATCGACCATGCGGAGTGGTCTGCGCAGATTGAGGAAGTGGTTAACGCCGCGAGGAATAACGATATTTCCGCGGACGAGTTGAGAAAAATGGGTCGTCGGAACGCCGACCTGATGCTGGCGAACTGGCCGGCGCCTTCGACCAGCAGCGACCCGACAAAAGCACTCTCTGGCGCCTTGACGAAGGCGCTGCAGGACGTGTCGCTGCATATAGCAACGACTGAGGCCGCGGGCGGAAATATCGCCCAAAACCTCCTGAACGGTCACCGGGAGCTGGAGCGTCTCGAGCGGTGCTTTCGTGACGGGCGCTGGAGCTGGCCGGACTGGATTGCGGCTTGCAAGTTGAATGCCGGTGCGGCAGTTCGTGCGGCCATCACCCCCGTCTCGGAAGCTGCCCAGGCTCACGAATCGCATCCTGAATTCCACGAGGACGTGCGCTCCTATCTTGAACTGGTGTTCGACCTGGCGGCCATGACGCTCGACACCTATGCCGAAACCAAGCGCGTGATGGGCGCAGTGGACTTTGGCGACCAGGAGGTTCTGCTGCTTGAGGCCATCCGCAAGAACGAGGACGTCCGCAAGGCGTTGGCCGACGAGCTCGACCTTGTGATGGTCGACGAATTTCAGGATACGAGTCCGCTGCAGCTGGCGCTTTTCGTGGAACTCGCCAAACTGGCCAGGCGCTCGGTCTGGGTTGGCGACCCGAAGCAGGCCATCTACGGATTCCGTGGCACCGACGCCCGGCTCATCGCAGGCATTCTGGCGGCTATTGAGGGTTGGGGCGGAAAGCTGGGAGAGCCATTGACCACCTCCCGGCGCTCAACCCCGTCGCTCGTATCCCTCACGAATGCCGTCTTCGGCTCCACGTTTCTTCCGGAATTGCAACCACAACAAGTGCACCTGCAGCCATCCCGGGATGACATCGCAGGGCAACCGGCGCTCTTTTACTGGAACTTCGAAAGCGGGAACAACGAGTCTGACTATCTCGCGCTGGGACAGGCGGTCAGCGAGCTGCTCCAGTCGGAGCTGAAAGTCGTCGACCGGCAAACCCAACAGGAACGGCCCGTTCGCCCGGGCGATATCGCGGTCCTGTGCCGCACGAACGACCAGGTTGAACTTGCAGTAACTTCGCTGACGCAATGGGGAGTGCCGTCCGCGAGTCCAAGAGCCGGACTTCTTGGCACGGCCGAAGCCATTTTCGTCCTTGCGTGCCTCCGACGCCTGCTCGACGCGGGGGACACTGTCGCGTCTGCGCTGATATTGTCCCTCGCTGATGGTGTCCCGGCCCAGGAGTGGCTCGGCGACCGGCTCGAGTATCTATCCAGGGAGGACGCAAGCCCAGCCCAGTGGAAAGCCGTGGGGCACGACGCGCATCCGCTTCTCGTTCGTCTGGAGACATTGCGGCCAAGCCTCGCCGCCCTGACGCCGCGGGAGGCGCTGCGACTCGCGAAGGCCGAGTCGCACGTCGCCCGTGTTGCAAGCCAATGGTCGACCTCGCCCCATCAGGCAAGGAGCCGAATCGGCAACGTCGAAGCCTTGATGGACCTCGGTGCTGCCTATGAAGACGAGTGCATCGCCGCCAGACGTCCAGCTACCGTTAGCGGGCTGTTGCTCTGGCTCGACACACTAGCCGACGGTCAGGCCGACGACCGCGCCGCAACCGCCGACGATGCCGTCAGCGTGATGACCCACCATGGAGCAAAAGGGCTTGAGTGGCCCGTCGTCATTCTCACATCCCTCGGAACAGCAGCGAGAAGTGCGCTCTGGGGCGTTCGCGCGCGCACCGACGGCGAGTTCAATCCCGAGCGCCCACTGGAAAATCGCTTCGTGCATTTCTGGCCGAAGACCTGGGGCAGGCGGACGCAACCCCAGTCAGCCGTCAATGCCGAGGCAAGCGCTATCGGCCAGATGATGGTTGCGGATGCGCTCGCCGAGAACAAGCGCCTGCTGTATGTCAGCATGACACGTGCACGCGACGTAAACGTAGTTGTCACGTGCCAGCGGAGTCGAGGCGTCAATCGAGACTGGGTTGATGAAGTTGGGGCGGGTGACCTGCTCTTCGGTGATACTGGTCCAGTCGTGCTTCCAGACGAGCGGACCATTCTCCGAAAATCTGGAGCCTGGAAGGCCGCTGAAATTGTCGTGCCACTTGCGCGGGACGAGTCGATATGTAGCTGGTACGTGGCGGCGCCAGTTAGCGATGCACCGCCTCTCTGGTATCGACCGAGTGATGCCGAAGGTGGACTTTATCAAGTCCTCAAGTCCGAACCGGTTGGCGTGCGCGTCGCAATTACTGCCAACGTCGAAATGGACGTACTCGGAAGCGCAATGCACCTCTGTATCGCTCGCGCGGGTGTGACAGGAATAGTCCAAGACGCTGATGTCGAGCGCATCCTCAGCGCGTGGGGAATGGCACACGTGGTCGACAAGACCGCGGTCATCGCCCAGCTACAAGCATTCTTCGACTGGCTGCAAGAGCGCTGGCCAGGTGGCACGATTCGCGTGGAGGTGCCCGTCGAGGCCAACCGGCCGGACGGAACACGACTGAGAGGCCGTATCGATATGCTGCTGGATACACCCGATGGATGGGTCCTCATAGACCACAAGTCGAATCCAGGCGGCACAAGTCATGATGACGCGCTCGCTCTGGAGCACGGCCCACAGCTATCCGCCTATGCTCAGGCCATTGAGCAATGCTCGGGTAGAGCGGTTAAGGAGCGCTGGCTCTACCTGCCGGTCTCAGGTCGCGCGTTGCAGTTGAATCAGCTTGAGCCGCTCGGCCTCACACACTGAACAGCGCTATCTATGACCACAACTTACCACCCGCACCCCGATGAACATGGCAAGCCTGTAGTGCTCAAGAGCCCGAGTAAGCCTACGACGCTGGGCACCTGGTTGGACGCCAAAGCCGTCGCGACTGTCACGCCCGGCGGGCCGATGCCTTGTGTACTGAACGGCGTAGCCCTCAGTTCGTGGTCGGCGCCCCAGACGTCAGAAGGATGGGCGCCGGTTCCGGGGCAACTGGAGTTCGATGAGCCCGCGTTCGTATGCCCCGCTGGCAAGAAAGAAGCAGCCGGTGTCGTCACCATTGAACCAGACGGTCGCGTCTGGGTGGTGACGCCGTCCAATGGCTACGCAGGCTACACGGCGACATTTCCCAAGGGACGAGTCGAGAAAGTGCTCCCGAGGCAGGCGAACGCTATCCGGGAGGCCTACGAAGAATCTGGCCTGAAAGTGGAAATCACGGGATTTCTTGCAGATTCATCCCGTTCACTGACCTATACACGCTACTACCTGGCGAGGCGCGTAGATGGAACGCCCGCCGACATGGGGTGGGAATCCCAGGCTGTGCATCTGGTGCCAGTCGAGAAACTCGATGAGGTGCTGAATCATCCAAACGACGCGCACCTGATTGAGCCCATCAAGGTTGCCGTACAGCGCGAGACAACCAAGAGCCGCGAGTACCATTGGGCCGATGATTCGTATTGGACGGAAGCGCTCGACCGCTATGTAAAGCTTCGGGAAAGCGGCACGCGCGAACTCACCATCGACCTCGATAGGCTTGAAAATCTCATCCTCAATGGAGACGGCCTGGCGTACAAGGCGATGGATGCCATGGTCTCGGTTCGTGAACGCGAAGGCTACGAAGGCTTCAGGGGTGCACCGCGCATTGTTTGCGCATTGCTGGAACTGCTTGCACGTCCATGAGGAAGTCAAACAGAGCGGCCAGAATGATGACTGTACTCTTTGGGAATGACTGCTGCAGGGCAGTGAGGCGGTGATGGTCAAGTGCTATGCATGCGGTGAATCCCTGAGCTCGACCTATCACGCGTTCTACAGCCGCACCCAGAAAGTCGCCAAGGTTGATGGCCAGATTACCATCTCGGTCTTGTACGAACTCCAGGAACTGCAGTTCTGCAGCCAGCAATGCTGGCAAAAGTTGGAGCCGCGCATAGTTAAGGGATTGAACCCGGTCTATCAGCCGTTTCACATGGTCGCGACCTGCTCGCAGTGTCAGAGCCCAGTAGAGCGGACGCTACCACACTACGCGCTTTATATCGGCGAGTTGGAGGACGTCAGCAAGCCATGGCTGGCGTCAGTGCGCGTGGTCAAGGACAGGGAAATTGCGGTGCTATGCCCTGATTGTCAGCCGCCGGCTGATGAGGGTGAGATGGCGAGGGAAATGAGACTTGAAGAAGAGCCAGCGAAAGATGACGTTGTTGCCGAGAGTGTGAGGGGACGGTATGAAAATACCGTGCCACCACGTCTTGAATGGACATACATCCAAAGTGGGTCGGCGCAGAAAGGACCAAGGGCGCTGGAGCGCCCTTTCACAGTAGTGGCAGGCTCGTCATTACCACATTGCCGCACTGCCGAAGGGAGCTTGACCTTCACACTGTGCGCTTGACGCATCGACAATTAGGTTGCAATTCCAAAGGTTGATAACGCATCAAGCGCGTTCTCGCTGTTCACTGAACGCAACGTGAAGTCCTTGCTGATGTAGTTCGGCGGCTACGCGTCGGTGCTGCCAAATGAACACGTCGCGTTGTTGTTCTCCTGCAGACGGGACCAATTGTGTCGCGAGTCTAAAGGAATCGACGGTTATGCCGTTAATTCAACGGTAATGTAAAAACCACAGAGTGCTAGCGGCGACTTCTTACGCGCCGTGCATATATTTGCGAGAGAGACCATGACCACGAAGGCGGCCAGTGAACTTAATTTCAAGAAGAGTTCGGAAGCCATTCCGACCGTCGAGATTGACACCGATAGCGTCTCCGACCTTGAGCGGATGCGAACCATACGGCGCACGCTAGCCTCGCTCGCAGGCAACAACCCGGGCATGCGCGCCACTATTTACGTTCACGCGACAGTAAGTTTCAACTTCCACGAGATGACTAACTCGGACTTCATCGGCGTGGTCGGTCCAATTTCGATTCTTCAGGCGCTTCAAGCGGAACTGTCTCGCCTGCCGGGCGCTCGGTCGCGACTGAGCGACTATATTTCGACCCGCGAATCGGCGATGGTATATCACCTTGAGAACGGAAACCTGTGGGTTCCTGAGGACGCACGCACCTGGTCTATTGTCGAAGCTCAGTCAGAGGGTGACGTCAGTTCTCTCCAGTCCTTCGATGAAGACGATTCGGAGGCGGCGGCCGTAGTTATTGAAGATACCGAAGAGGCCTTGCCCGAGGGAGACGACGTGGACCTTAAGGGGTTCAGAATCGAATCTCCGGCGCGTTACCGCGCGGCACGTGCTGATGCGAGTATTGGTAGCATCAAACGGCAAATTGAATCCGTTTTCGGTCTCCCGGATGGCTCAGTGGCATTGTGCGGACCGGATGGTAAACCCCTTCGGTCAGACGCCAGGATTGCAACGCTGCGACGGCGATGGGACCAGTAAGGTCGTGCTTCCAGCAATGCGGTCAAAATGCATTAGCGGTATCCACCGCACACGCAGTTAGCGCACCACTTCTTCGCCGCACAAGTAGGCGCGCAACGTACGGCGGGCGTTGCCAGAATTCGCTTTTTTGAGTAAGTGTGAACGTCAAAAGAAAATCCAGAGGCAAATGTGAGTACGAGAACAATTGAGCATTTTTTCACTGGCAAGAGCTTAGAAATTCCTCCGTATCAGCGAGACTATGCGTGGAGTACCACAAACGTAGATGACCTCTTCGACGACATCCTGGAAGCAATGGAGATGGGTGGGAGCCATTACCTCGGGACGTTCATCTTGTCGGCAGGCGCGGCCAAGGACCGCTTCAAGGTCGTGGACGGGCAACAGCGGCTAACTACGTTGACGATGTTGCTGGATGCCATGGTAGGCGCTCTTCCCGAGGGAGAGGTCAAGACTTACTATCGGTCGACGTTTCTTCGCCATCCGGTGCATGGTCCGAAATTTACAGTCCTCGGCGACAACCAGGCCTACTTTTCCGGAATGCTCGAAGACGAAAATCCGCCTCCTGCCACCGAGGGCCAGGTCCGGCTGAAAGACGCTCATGGCTGGATTCGGCAACGAGTCAAGGCTATCAAAGACGCCGGAGGTGAGAGCGCGATACAAAAGTGGTTGGTGAACATCGGGCAGCTTGAAGTGCTTGAGTTCATCGAAGCCGAAGAGGGTAAGGCAATCCGCATGTTCCAGTCAGTGAATGACCGTGGAGTGCCGCTGTCTAAGATGGACATTGCAAAAAGCCTTCTCATTTACTATTCAAATCGATTCCTCGTCGGGGAGCTTGACGAGTTTGTGGCCGAGCGTTTCGGGGCAGCATTTCGCGACTATAGCCTTATCAAGGGCTTGGCAGCGCAAGATGGCTACCAAATTCGCCTTGTGAATCGAAATACGTTCCGGGAAGACGATGTTTTTCGATATCACTACTTTGCTTTCAACGTAGACGGGCACGCGAGTTCGATTGGATTCGACTACAACGCGTCCTCGGAAACCGTACTCGAATCTTTCCTTAAGCCGACACTGAAGCTTCTCCGAAACGACACTGCAAAGCTCGATGCATTTATCCGGCATTACGTTGCAGATTTGGCGGACTTCTTCGCTGCGTTGCGCGCTTTAATTGAACAAACCCGTGTTGACAAAGAGCTTTATATGCTATTTGTCGTCGGTGACGTCGCCGCAACGCTCTACCCACTGACGACACGTCTTGCAATGCGAGGCGTTTTGAGAGAGTGCGCATACGAGAATATTAACCTGTCGCTGCTTCAGATGATTGAAATCGCGGACCTTCGTGTTTTCAAGTTGCGAGGCACAAATCCGCAAGCGGACATCCTCAACCTCACCCGTGATTCGGCTGATTTGCCATTGACGCAAATCGCGGACTACCTACAGTGGTTCGTAGCCAAATTCATGGATGATGGAATGTTCGAGTCTCGTCTGGCGACGGAAGATATCTACCGAAATCCCGGGGTGCTACGCATTCTTAGTGCCGCAGAAGAGGAGCAGCGGGTTGCGATTGGCAGCGGGGGGGTCGAATTGCAGCAGTTGGTGGACCTTGTCCGTTCAGGGCAGACCGTAGAGCATGTCCTTCCGCAGGAGCCTTCGTTCGGGGTGCGTGCGCATGGGTTTGCGACGGCAGAAGCGTATGTCGGCCACATCCATCGACTTGGTAACTTAACGCTCCTCGAGAGCGCACTGAACTCCTCATGCAACAATCAGGCGGTAGAAACCAAGATGAAAGACGAAAAACTCTATCGTTCCTCAGGCTACGAGATGACTAAATCGTTGGCTGCAGCAGGAGCTACCAAGGCGCCGGCTTTCACTCGTGCAGATATCGACACGCGCTCCGCTGACCTTGCGCGCCTTTGCGTTGCCCGATGGCCGGTTTGGGCCTATGGCGGCGCGGACTAGGATATTGCCTCGCAAGGGGCGAGACTAATACCACACACCGGGTAAAAGGGCCGTTCCAGATGCGCGGCTCACCGGGTCTTTCATAGTAGAGAGGTCCCTCTTGAACAATGTCATTAAGGCAATGGCTTTCGCTGCCGATAAACACCGCAATCAGCGGCGTAAAGACGGTGATGCATCGCCCTACATCAACCACCCAATCGCATTGGCGAATGTGCTTGCAAATGAAGGGGACGTCGACGACGAAAGCGTTTTGGTTGCCGCCGTGCTTCACGATACTATCGAAGACACGGAGACGTCGTTACGAGAGCTGGCGGAGATGTTCGGGCAAGATGTCGCGGACATCGTCGCCGAGGTAACGGACGACAAGTCGCTGCCGAAGGAGGAGCGAAAGCGTCGTCAGGTCGAGCACGCGCCGCACGTTAGCGCGAGGGCCAAATTGGTCAAGCTAGCCGACAAGATTTGCAACCTGCGGGACATCGCGGCTAGCCCGCCGGCAGACTGGGCCGTCGAGCGCAAGCGGGAGTATTTTGAGTGGGCTAGCGCCGTGGTCGAGGGGCTGCGAGGAGTTCACCCGGTTCTGGAAGACATCTTCGACCGGGCTTATGCTGCGCGTTCACTTTTAGCTTGACGTGGAGCCGGGAAACTGAGACTCGACCATCGGCGGCCTCCTGGATACGGGCTCCGACGGCGCCGGCGACTGCGTGAAGCGCGGCGTAGTGGCCGGCAACGCCACCCACCGGCGCGCTTTTCGACCAGCATGCGACCTAGTCTGTTCCGATTGCTTTCGGCGCCAGCGCGGCGGTAGAAGCGACATTTTTGAGTCGGCTAGCGCGCAACAATAGACACGGCAAATGCCGCATTGGCGTCTGCGCCTGACGTGGTCAGCACCCCGCCAGCCGGGCGTCGAGTTGCTTTAGCACTTCGAGTGCGCCTCCCTCGAATCCGAAACCGTGCTGCGACGCCGTGCCGGCCTCCCGCGCGTTAATGCGAACCAGCCGATGGCGGGCCATGCGCTCTCCGAACCTGCGCACCGTCGGCAGCGCCTTGCCTGCGCCTAGCTCTACCACCACGACGCGCGGCACCGAGGCATACCAGGCCTGTAGCCGTGCGCGTTGAGCCTGCGACGGCTCCTCTATCCAGCCATAGTCGCTGAACATCAGTATGTTTGGCCGCGCGAGCGCTCCGCATGCAGGACACCGCGGCAGCGCGTTCTGCAGTGTCGATGTTGCCGGGTCGATGTGGGGGGCAAACCCATCGGCGGGCCACGTCACATTTCGGCACGGCGTGACGCACTGCAGTGAATGAATGGTTCCGTGACACTCCTCGATGCGGTCATCTGGGAATCGGGCCTTCTGGAATTGGCCGTCCACATTGCTTGTGAAGACGAATGCGCCGCGCGACACGCGAGCGGCCCAGCGACGCAAAATGGCAAAACCCTCGTGTGGCTGCGTCTCACGATACAGCTTGAGCCGATGGCCATAGAAGCCCCACGCTAGCTCAGGCAATTGCTCGAAGTGCGCCGGGTTAGCCATCTCTTCGAAGGTAATACCCCGCTGCTGTAGCGCCGGGTACGCTCGCCAGAAACCTTCTGTCCCCCGAAAATCCGGCAGCCCGGAATCGACGCCCATGCCCGCGCCGGCGGTAATGAGCAGGCCATCTGCTTCGCGAAGCCATTGCACCGCCTGCTCATACTTCGACTCATCAACCATCTGAGGTCCTTTCACTGCGCGATTGCGCCTGTTGTTTCGCCTAACTCGGCTGCGCTCACCTGCCGCGCGAGCGTAAATGCACGATAAACGGCAACCATCGCCAGCGTGTCCCGGTGACAGTAACGCAGCATCTTGTTGCGCAACTCATCTCGCCGGGTCTCAGGCGTCGCCGGGTCCGACGCTTCCCACCATGCGCGTTGCGCGGCCCGGCCGTCGGCGACCTCCTGCAGGTCGGAGTAGCCGAGGTCGGGGCATACCGTGGGCAAGACCTGCTTGATGGACCAGGAGCCTTTCATCTCTGGATGGTAGTAGCCCAGTCGTGCATAGGGCAGCAGGTCGACCAGCCGCGGTACTAGGGCGCTCAGCGCAGGCCGCAAGTGCGGCAACAGCTCGTATAGCCCCTTCAGTTGCGTGCGCTCGAATGCCGAGTACACGAGGACAGCCCCGTGGGTGCCCAGCACCCGCAGAAGCGTTTCAGCAAATGCCCTGACTGGCAACTCGCCTGAGACATCAAGAAATTCTTCATGCGTGAAAACGCCGGGAGCAGTCTCAGTGTGGCAGGACCACTGGAAGGGAATCTGCTGGAACGGTCGCGTGCCTGCCCAGAGCGGTACAGACGACTGCAGCGTCTCGAAGTCGAGAAAGTGGCGCGGATAAGGAAGCGCTACCAGCTCCTGCATGAATTCCTTGTCGAGGAATGGTATCCCGGTGCGTGTCGCGTGCAGGATGCGGAGGTCTCGCGGCTGCTTCACTTCGGCAACGGGGACCGTGAGAGCATCCGTGTAGCCCGCCCTTCGCAGCCTGCGAGCCGTGGCGAAGTGGAAGATTTCGACCGGATACTCCAGCTGCGGCGGCTCCTGGCTGCGACAGTGCTCGATGAAGGGGCACTCGTATGGATTCGTGCAGTGCTCACCCGTCCGGATGTCCGGCTCGTCGCCGGCGAGCATGGCCTGCAACTGAACAACGATGCGCCCGATAGAAGGTTTGAGCCTCGCGACGGGCTCCGTCGCGTCCAGTTCCCGCAGGAGCCCGTCATACAGCCCACTTCCCGGATACACGAACCGATTGTTCACAATGCCGAGAGAGACCTGCCTGACCGGATACCCCGCGCCCTCGGCAACCCAGACCTGAACGGCGCAGTCGACATAGAAATAGTCCTTGTCCGAAGTCGCAGCCTTGACCTCCCGCATATGCCAGCCGTCACCGTAGGGCTCAAAGCCATCGGCACGCGCGCACACCTCATAGTGTGCGAAGGCTGGCTCGAACACGAGCGTTCCCTGAAGCTGGGCGCGCGCCAGGGCGGCGGGCGTTTCATCGAGTGCGCGGGCGATATCCCGCTCGTGTCCGATAAGCTCTCCTTGCCCCATGAGTGAGCGTGCCAGGTCACCGAATAGATGCCCCATGCGGAAAATATGCTCGCTCTCTTCGGAAACCTTGCAGAGTTCCGGCCTGTGTGTCTGAAGCCAGAGGCGCTTGTGGCATTGCAGCCCCGCCATGATTTTCGACTTCGACAGACGGAAAGTACGCGTCAACTTGTTCTCAGGTTCCAAGCGTTTCTCCGGCTCCTTGGTGCCATCAGGTGCGGCACGGCCCGTGTTCACCGGCTCTCCAGCTTCCAGTGCGTCGGCGTCTTTCCGTTCGGCGTGCCGTCATCATTGCACCGGACGACGCTTAGCGTCTTTTCCATGGGAAGGTGAACCCAGACTGGCATGCCGAAATCCCTGAACCCCTGTAGCTCTCCCAGAAATTCACTATTCTGGCGAGTCCGATTTTGTTCCGGGTCCTTCTGTGACATCAGGATGAGCCGCGGCGTGACGTTCGGATTGCGCGCGAACGCAGGACGCATGGCCCGGTACTGGTTGAACTTGCTGGAAATCTGCTGCGTGTCCCAGCTTCCGACGCCTTTGGCCTCGATGAGTAGCAGATGTGTGACCGGCGGAGCACCGTTACAGGCCTTATCGGTGAAACACATGACGAAATCCGCGTCCTGCTGCTTTCCAGTAACGGGAAAGTAGTCGCTCTCACCCGCAGCCAGAGGCATCGGTTCGCCTTCGACCAGGTTCTCGTTCATCAAGGCGGCGTATAGCCAGTCCAAATGAAAATCCATCGCGCAGAAAACGTTCTCAGGCCTGGTGGTGATATTGCACTTCGCCAGCACCTCGGCCATGAAGTCGGCGTGCGGCACAAACGTGACGCCAAGCACGCGCTGGATGAGCGCGAAACGCTCCTTTGCGTTGAACCGGCTAAGTCGATATTCCAGGCTACCAATCGGAAAGCGCTCGCTAAGACTGGTGGTCATTTCGCGGTCTCTGGTCATTTCGTCCCTAGTTTATGTTTATGTTGCGGATACAACTATTTCCAGGATTATGCCTGCAGATAGGGACATTTTTTGTCCCTGCATCCACTAAACTGCACAAGTATTTCCAACGGGGAGAGCAACATGACCAACAGCCTGGACGAGGCCATCCTGAAGATATTGCCCACGTCCCAACACAAAAACCAGTGGATGTCGACGCCTGAGGTCATTCGCCAGCTCACAGAGCGCGGCCACGTCATCGAGTACGCAAGGAAAGTCCGCCGTCGGCTAGAGGCCCTCGAAGCGAGCCGCATGGCCATCTCGATGCAAAACCCTGGTGAGCGGGAAATCAGATGGCAGCGTACGCCCTGGCTAGCCGGCGCGCACGACACTGTCGCGCTCATGGCCGCGTCCGAAGCGGTCGCTTTCCACATGCTCGAGCGCATGGCAGCCAGCAAGCTGCCCAAAGCCATCGTAAAGGACATAGACCCGCTCTTTCGCGCAGCCGAGGTTCGGCTGTCACAGGAAAAGGCCGAGAATCGCCTGTATCGCGCGTGGCCAGACAAGGTCGACTCTGTCGACGGCGCATTCGCACTGCAGCGCCCAAAGGTGCGCGACGACATCTTCACCGCCATCACAACTGCGACGTTCTTCGAGCGTGAGCTGTTCGTTCGCTATCAGCCAGCCTATCCCGGGAAAGGTGAACTCAACGAAAAGCGCCTTTGGCCACTTGCCCTGGTTGAATCAGCGGGCGTGATGTATCTCGTTGCGCAGCAGCCTGATTTCGCACCCGACCCGCTCAAGGGCAAACTCAATGCGCTGCGGACCTTGTACCGGCTTGACCGGATGCAGTCGGCACGTGAGTCAGGTCAGGGATTCAGGTATCCGGACGACTTCAAACTGCGCGGGTACATTGATAACGAGCAGGCGTTCAATTTCCTGACCGAGCCAAAGGTATGGCTGCGGCTCGCATTCGACGGGAACTCGGGCAATCAGCTGCTCGAATCGAGGATGTCGGCTGACCAGGAGGTCGGCGCGCTGGAAGACGGCCGCACGGTCATATCGGGCACCGTTGTTCCGAGTCTGAAGCTCCGCTGGTGGCTGCGCTCGCTGGGCGCATGCGTCGAAATCCTCGAGCCCGCGTACCTGCGAGATGAGTTCGCAGCTGAATACCGGAAACTGGCAAAACGGTACAGCCGGGCTGCGAAGTGATGCGCGTACAGCAGGGACAGGGAGTGTCCCTTTTCCGTCTGAGAATCGCAATCGTTGCCCCACTACAGGCGAATGATGAAGCGAAAAAACCTCAGTGCATCGAAATCTCCGAATGCGAACCGCATCGAGCAGGTGCCACGCGTTACCAGCCCATACACTGGAAAGACTGTTGACGACGCCATCACGCATCTTGAACATGTGTTGCGCGTGCCTGGCGTTACGGGCGTCCTTGGCATTGACTACTGGCGCGCGCGAGTTGAGCAGCTCGCCGCAAGTCTGGCATTGGCGCCAACACAACACGCCCGTATCGCGCGTCTGCAAGGCCTGCTTAAGAGCGGCACACCGTGCGGCCGAGACGACCCTCTGCTCGGCAAGGCAGCCTGAAAGCCCTCTAAACCTGGGCTGTTTAGCTTCATTGCGGCCTGAACTAACACCAATCGCGGGGTTGCGCGACGCTTTCGATGCTGGCGAAATCGGTCGAAAGCTATGAGCCGACTGACCGGTCTTTTGCGCTCGTAGCAACGGACTCAGGAAAGAGAATAAGGCTTTCAAGCCGTGCGCTCGTATGTGGCGCCTGTAACGCCGTAGAGCATGACCGATGACCAGTACAACGCGTACAACATCGCTGACCGGGTACGTCTCAGAGCTATTTCCCGATATCCGCAAATCTGCAAAAATGGTTTGCTTTGCGGGGCAGGTTTTATGCGTGCCTTGATGAGCGATGGTGATGGATGAGGTCCATCGGGAAGGTATCCGGTGACTAGGTGACTGCCATCGCGAGACGGCCAATCTCACGTTGCCGCATTCTAATTTCGGGATTTACGCTTCGAGGGCCAGTTGACTCCTGTCTCGTGGTTCGCCATGGTGCAACATCGTGATGAGAGCTGGAACGTCGTATTGCGTGAGCGCGTCCACAGCGCCGCCCTAACCGCAGCAATGGGCGAAAGCCTGCCAGTACCGATGTTAGATGACTTGGCTGCCGGTGCTGTGGCCTAATAGCAGGCGAGCTGTGACCAACGATACAACGAGGAAGGAGCGATGGAGCATCGCCAGGAGAACGTCGACCGACCGAAGTCGCTTGGCGATGTGACCGTGAAAGCAACACGCATTCGGCAACTGTATGAACCTCACGTCGCTCCGCTGACGGCATACGTGGAAGAGCTACGTCTTGAGGCTGGCCCTGGCGCAGAGATTCCAGATTTCGACCCGTGGGACGCCGGCATCGACGCAGAGATGCTATTTCTTCTGGAGGCACCGGGCGCTCGCGCTGTCGCTTCGACGTTCGTCTCGCGCAATAATCCGGACGAGACGGCGAAGAACATGTTCCTGCTTCACCAGGATGCGTGCATTCCGCGAACCCGCACACTACTTTGGAACGTAGTGCCTTGGTACATAGGGGATGGCGCACGCATTCGCGCAGCAACGCCACACGACCTAGAGCAAGGATTGAAGCCGCTTCC
The DNA here is from genome assembly GCF_050435685.1 of Paraburkholderia sp. GAS448. Classification (NCBI taxonomy): domain Bacteria; kingdom Pseudomonadati; phylum Pseudomonadota; class Betaproteobacteria; order Burkholderiales; family Burkholderiaceae; genus Paraburkholderia; species Paraburkholderia sp. GAS448. Next base: position 260,414 of record NZ_JBNDKT010000002.1, on the reverse strand, counting down.
ACGGCTCATTCAGATGTTGCCAAAGCTGCGTGCCGTTGTCTTCATGGGGAAAAACGCTCAGCAGGCGCAGCCACAGGTCGCCGCCTTGCGGCCAGATTTGCGTCTCTTTGCGTGCGCGCATCCAAGTCCCAAAGTAATCAACACGCGGTCAGGTAATCGGGAGGCCATTCTTACTGTGCTTCGGGAAGCTGCGGCATTTCTGGAGCAGGCACCCAGCGCACCGCTGTATGAGTCCCAACCGCCGCAGCTCGCGCCTATTGCGCGAAAGCCGCTTACTCGAGATGAGCAGGTCGCGCAGCACATCACACCGGTCCTTCGGTCCCTAATTAGGGCTCAGAAAAGCGAACAAGCGAAAGAAACTACCGTTCGGTCGTTATCGGAGGAGATTGACGGGCTGAAACGGGCATTAGTGCTTCTCGGCACGGATGCCCGCATCGAGTAGGGCGTTGTGACTGCAGTACGGGCGCGTCTCTCAACATGCTATTAGCATGCGAGGTTACCGAGACGAATATGTAGAGCGTCGACTAAGGCATTGGCCGTCTTCAGCAGCCACGCTGTCTGCTCAACATCTCACTTGTCCCGTCCTGAGGCACAGAGCACTGAGCTATTTCGCGCCAGCAGGGTTTGCAGCGAAACATCGGACAACCACGGATACTCCTGCCGTTTTCCAGGAGCTGGTTTAGAGGGACTTGGACTTTGTTAGAAGCTCCTTGGCCCCACTGACGGGAGCAGGTTAGCATGACAGTGTTTCTCGAAGAGCACGAGGCCACCGGCTTCATCGGATTTAAACGCGTTTCGCTGTCAGCCGGCCACGACGAGGACTGGTTGCAGCAAAAGCTGTTTCAACATGCAGCCTTGTTTCCGATGGCCGAAATGTTCGGCCATGGTGAAGCATTTATCCCGCTGTGCCGTGAGTATCCTCTCCGGTATGGCGCATCCAACGTCTTTGTCGACCTGCTGGGTGTGTCCCCGACCGGGCGTCTCGTCCTGATTGAGTGCAAGCTCTGGCGAAACCCGGGTTCACGACGCGAAGTTGTGGCGCAACTCTTTGAATATGCATCGCTGATGTCCCGGCTGACTTACTCGGACCTCGAAGCCAAGCTCAAGCACACGCGCGGTTTGACCGGGGAGAATCCGATATTCAAGGCTGCCAGCGAAGCTTTTCCTGAGCTCGATGAAGCCCGGTTCGTCGACGCGGTTAATGAGTCACTGCGCCGTGGCGACTTTCTGCTCGCCATCGCCGGCGACGGGATTCGAAGCGACCTGCATGCGCTGAAGAATCTGCTGGCGAACCAGGGCGGCGTGCTCGCGCGGCTCGCGCTTCTCGAAATCCGCCTTTACCGCGACGCCCGCGGACGCACACTCATTGTCCCCAATGTGCCAGTGCAGACGGAGCTCGTTCGACGTGAGGTGTTTGTGAATGGCGGCCGTGAGGCGTCCGCCGTCGAACCGGTCGTCCCGTCACCTGTCGACGATAGAGTAATCGAAAGGGATGGCGCGGACTCGGGCGCAGCCGGAAGTGCCTCGCGCGAGCAGAACAAGGCATTCTGGAACATGTTTATCAACGAGGTTCGCTTCGACCACCCGGACCAGACACCGCCTCGGCACGGCGGCAACAACTGGGTTCGCATGGACCTCCCGGGCCCGGTTGCAAGTGGTCTGGTCGCTTTCCGCGAGAATCGCCGTGCCGCAGTCATGGTGAAGTTCAAGGGCCCCGAAGGGCGGGCTTTCATGCAGACGCTCCTCGAGGACCAATCCGCCCTGGAGAGTGAACTCGGTCACTCCGTCCGGTTTGACATCAAGGATGTAACGGAAGACAGCGACCGCGTCGTTGGTGTACTGGTTGTGGAGTACAAGCCGCACGGAGGCCCAGAAACGGACGCAGAACAGATGACTTGGCTCCTGAAGATGGCCAACGCCATGGTCAATGCGCTGCGACCCAGGCTGGCGGCGACCGTAGCCTGATGCAGTTTTGCCGGACCTGAAGCTTCGGCACTCTTATCCGAGACAGCGCACCAGCAAACCTCGCGGCAAGTCATCATCACCTGCCACGTGATAGCACCTGACACCAGATTGTGCGGGGTCTGCTGGATTGCGAGCTGACGCGCTTTCGAACGCAACCGTGTCGTCCCGCAATTCAACTCAGGGCGTCCGCTGATTCCCATTCGGCGAACAGCATCCGCTCTACCTCGAGCATGGTCGTTTCATGCGCTCGAAGCAGGTCCCCGAGATGCGTCTGGTCAAGCAGCTCGACCGAGTTCAAATTCGCGCTCTCATGTGCCTGCGTATTGAAGAACTGATTTGTGACGCAGACCTTTTCAAACGACACGTTCGGGTGCCGACGCCGGTAGAACGCTTCGCCCGCCACGACCTCCTTGACGGCGTCCCATCCCAGTTTCGTCCCGTCAATTCCGCTGGTCTTGGCTTGAATAAGCTGACCTCGATTGTCGTCAATGGCGACGACGTCGACGCCGTTGTCATTTGTGCCCGGCGTCCGATAGCAGTCGGGCCCACGTTTGCTCCAAAGCGCGCCAACAAGACACTCGAAATGCTGCCAGCCCATGCGAAGTGCCATGTCCAGAGTGATGCGTTCATCCAAGCCGTCGCTCTGTGAGTGCGGCACAACGTCTGCGATATTGAAATCGCCCGGTGCCACGTCCCCCGCGCCGTTGAGCATGTCCTCTGATAGCCCTCTCTTGTGGGCAAGCAGCTGGTCAAGCCTGACATCGAACGTCGTGAAATCGTCCGCCCAAACAGTTGGATAGTAGACGTAGACCGGCTTCTTCTGATTGATGCGGTACGCGCGGTCGGTCGCCTGGTCCTCCTTGGCCGGATTCCAGGTACGCGAGTAGTGAACAACGTGGTTTGCCGCCTGGATGTTGACTCCGAACCCGACGGCGACGGGCGAAAGCACTAGGACACCGAAGCCTGGCGCGTCTTGAAAGGCTTTGATTCGCTTTTGCCGACTGGCGACGTGAGTCGACGATGCACTCGTGTCCCCGTTAATGATGTCGGGACGATAGGTGAACTCGGCTTCGATGTAGTGCTGCAGAAGTCGCTGAATCTCTCGGAACTCGCAAAAGACGATTGCCTTCTCGCCCTTCGCCCTGATTTCGGAGAGCTGCTTGAGCAGCCAATCGAGCTTCGGAGATTTCGCGCGATAGTCCCCCATTGGCTCCGGCTTGAACACGCTCAGACCATGCACTCTCGGGTCGGTACACACCAGCCTGAGATAATGAAGCAATCCAAGGTGATTTTTGAACGGCGTCGTATGGTCGGGCTCTTTGCGTCGTTTGCACACGAAAATTGACAAGTAGGGCGCTCGATAGGAACCGTATGACAACTGGTAAGGTTTTCTCATCTTCTTTGAACCCGAGCGTTCGGTGTTGCTCGAAGAAAGGGCGCGAAAGAACAGCCACTTCTCAGTAAAGCTAACCGGCTCGCTGCGCAACTCCTTGACCTCGCAGACAACCTAAGCGCACTGGGAGATGCCGTCGGCGTGAAGGTCGGTCCTATTGAACTCATCAAGCTAGAGCAGTTGGGATTCGATACGGCAAGTCTCCATCATGGGTATTCGCTTCGGACGCGGATTGTGCGACTTGTACTCCGCATCGGCGCAGCTTGTACCCTGCGTCGCCGGCACGCATACCCTACATCACCGCAACTTGTACTCTGCATCGCATTCCGCTTGACCGACGCGAAGAACAACCACTGGAGGCAGGAAATTATCTCCGGCCGCAGCATGACCTAATATCTATAGACTCTGTAATTGAGATAGCCGGGCGAGTGCAGCCCAAGACTGGCAAGCTTCTTCGTCAGCGGACTTCCGGCGCCCCGGGGCGGCGCGGATGTCTCCAGCCGAGTCGGCTTACATTGTTTAGTCGGGCGACATCTCCCGATGTACAAGGAAGCCGGCGATGCGACGCGCCTCCTCGTGAATGCAAGCGCCAGTCACCCGCCCTGGTCAGCAAGGCGTGCCTCACGCGAGGCTCTTGTCACGCCCCCGTTCGATGGCAAACGGACGTTCATCGCTTACGTCATCCACTACCAGAACCGGAACTGAATCCTTGGTCGAGGTCTTGCTGACCAGGGCGGGTGGTGCCACACTGCGCGTCTTGAGTCCCGCTACCGCCCGATGGGCGTGGCGCCTCGCGTTTCTGAAGAACCCTCCAACCGTCCCACCCTCACCACGCTTCCGGGCGGGCGACGCGACTCCCGCCTTCTGCTGAATGCCCGAACACCTGTTGACAGGCCAGTTTCTGGCGCGCCGGCAAAACTCAATGTGTATCGGCGGTTCAGCGAGCATTCAATCTGCCGGACTGGAGACAGCACAAGCCTATTCACCTCTTCGGCAATGTCTTCAGCCTCGCAAGTTGGTCAGTTCGATTTGCGGCGATTTTCACCGGAGATGTGCTAGTTCCGCGGTAAAAGTTTGCGTACCGGAGTTGGACTCCGACTTCTCGACTGGTAGGTTAGAATTGACAGCCCTTTTAATCAGCGCATTACTGAAAGCGAGAAATATCGAAGTTCTATGACCACAAACCGTCCCCGAGTCATCGTTGACACGAACTGCTATTTACGGCTGTACTTCACGGACGTACGCCCGATGCTCGGCCCTCACGACGATGGTCCTGAATTGCTCATCTGCCAAGAACTCAACGACGAGTTCTGGCGGAGCAAGAAGCTTCGCAGAAAGTATACGTGGATTGATACTGCCGCGCACAAGGAGGAGATGAATGCGGCCACTATTACGTTGGACGCGAAAAACTCCACGCTTGTGAATAGAGCTCGCAAGACCCTCGAAGCACAGGCTTACTCTCTCCTCACGGCTTATTGCGCGAGAGAGAACATCGGCCTTCGAGAGCTTTCAGATGCGGACTTGACAGCACTGGCGACGGCCGATGTGCTGAACGCAGCAATTGCTACCGACGAATGGCCACTGACCCACGTCGCTCGAACTCTGCAATTTGACGTCTTCAGTACCGTCGATATCGTTGCAGAACTCGAGCGCTGTGGGCGTATCAAGCGCGAACATCGGCTAGCACTGGTAAAAGACTGGCTCAACTACGAAGAAGAACTGCCGAGGGGTTGGGAAGACCGGTATTTCGTCCACTTCGACGAGCGAGCGGTGTCCAATCTCAACTAGACCGCATCGCGAGAAGCCAACGCACGAGCCAAATCAATCGCGTCGATGACATTCATGTTCAGCGCGCCAGCGACGAACGATGCCGACGCTTTACCCTCCGCGGCTTGTAAGCCTCGCAGAGCTGAGAAGACATCCGTGCGGAAAAACTTTTCCGCGACCTCGACGTATTGCAATGCGGATGGCTCGTCGTTGCCGAACAGGTCTTGGGCCAACGATGCAAATTCGCAGCGTTGTGCATTCCATCCTTCGTAAAACTTAGGTGTGTCGAGCCCGGTTGGTTCGTCGCCAGACGCTGAAGCCGCGCGGTCCAACTCTCGAACGACCGTGATTACCGAAATGCGCCGTTCCTTGGCCACTGTCTCAACAATGCGCATGGGCGCGTCCGACGCTCGCACTTCTGCAAGAATTTCACGCGCGACAGCTTCCGGGAACAGCAGTGCAGCAGCGAAGCGCTCTGCAAACTTTTCCCCGTCATTTCCCTGCAACGTCGGAAGGCTGTAGCAATGGCCGAGTTCGTGCGCAAGCCAAAATCTAGCGTCGTCAGTCTTACAGTTGAGATTCAGTAGCACCCACGACGTCTTGGAATCCGGCAGATAGACATTAAGGGCATTCTCGTGTCCGTGCATGTCCCCGCCCCACAGCACCGGAACGATGAAGGAACCGAAGTTCTCATGCAGCAGCACCAAGTCTTCGATGGTGACTGGCTGCTTCTCGTTCAGCTTGATGGAATGGCGAAGACGACGAACGCATCGTTGGACGAAAGCATAATCGCTCGAAGGAACACGCAACGTGGGCGGCTCAAAGCGCGGACCTTTTGCCATGTACGGTAGGAGCTGGCGCAGGTGCTTGGCGACAGAATGCGCAGACTTCATCGCGTCCGCGGATACCTCTTGGTTCTTGACAGTCCGGTACGCAATCACCGGGCTCGCGGGCAGTTCAACCGGGAGAAGCACTTCGTCCACAGTCGCCTGCAGAGCATCGGCCATCCGCTGAAGTAGGGATGGCCGCGGGCCATAGCGACCGGCCAACCAGCCAGATACTGCCTCACGGCTTACCTCGCAATTGACCGCCAACTGGGTCTGAGTAAGACCTAGGCGGCGCATACGGCTCTCGATGAAGGGGATGTTTAGCATGGTGAACAAAGAATATGCGGAGACTCGGCTGCTGTCAAGTTTTGTCAAGTTTCACGTTTAGAGGGGCTGTTTTTATAGCAAGTGGTTAGACAGGTTGGGTTTCGTCGTTTGCTGCCGGCAACGCGTTTGCAAAGGCCTCGGTCGCGGGCGACCTCGGCCGCATCTATGGGGTGCCAGCGAAAGAGCTCATCAAGGGTCGGACGCATCTCGAAACGTCGCCACGCATAGGCATCGGCCTTGTCGAATTCGCTGCACCGCAGATACGCGTCGATGCAGAAGTCGAGCAGACGCTGGCCAATGCTTTGGCCTGACTCCGTGATGCCGCGCTCGGCCCATGCGAGCCCGTGTTCCGGACGACCGTGCTTCACACAAAGCTCCGCAACCAGCAGAAAGCGGCACGTGCCCGATAGGTCCTTCGAGCTGATGCAGGTGAGCGCGCCGACATCTCCGTCGCGTTCGGCCAGCGTCGCCATCGCGTGTTCGAGCTGCATCCGCGGCGAGTCGTATGAGCGTCGGTTCCAGTCAACCAGAGCGAATATCGACATTCGCAGCGCAGCCTGCGACTGCAACGGCAGGGGTTCGCCAAGGTCTGTAGTTGGTCAAATCCTCAATTTTCCGCGATAGGGGCCGATATAACGGTTTTGCTTACAGGCTCCTGAAAGATGTCGATTAAAGTCGTCTGCAAAGCTGTTGCGAATGCATGGCACTTCGTATGGGATTGGCGCTCTTTAGCTGTTGCCAATCTTGCGGCGGCCATCTACTGCTTATGCGACACGATAATAGGCGCGCGTCCTCCGAAGACGATTGTTTGCAACATCGACAATCCGCTGATGACGAACCTTTATGGGATTCAGCGGATGAGCGAAACCGCTGCTCAGACCATGTCGGCCGTCCATTCGATTGAGCACAATACCCCCGATTTAACTGCACCTTGGATAGTGGTTGTTCTAACCGTCCTTTGGCTTGTCAAAACTGCTTTCGAAGAGTACCGAGACGGATTGACCGTCGTAGTCACGTCCGTCTTAACGGCGCTATCAGTCATAGCTGCCGGTTGGGGTTTCATCGGCGGCGTAGCCGCATCGCAGAAACTTGACGGAGCGGCTCGCCAGATAACTCAATCTTTCGAACAAATTCACGACCTGCAGTACGAGGCCCTAAAGGTGGCAGACGCACAAGGGGAAATTGCTGATACGCGCAAGATTCGAGCATGCACCATTGCGTTGGACATGATGTCTGCAGAGCGCCTGCACTACTGCACATCGAATAAACATTGACGGCTGCTTCCTTACCACCACCGCAGATTCGGAAAAAAAGGCTGCAATTGAGGCTGAAACTCGGAAATGGCTTTTTCCCGAATAACAGAAAATGACTGTTTGGCACTGTTCGCTGCTTACGCACCTCGATGGTATCGAAAGCGCGAGCTGAGGTATCCAGCCTCAACATCGGTGCTCGGCTAGAGTGCCGCGCTGAATTGCTGCTGGTCCAGTGAAACGGTTGCAATGATGGACTCGAACTCACTCATCAAGTCCGGATGGCGCTGGGCAACATATTGTCGTGCAGATTCATTTTCGAGAAGTTTGGCGAGATAACCTTTCGCAAGAACCAGATTCAGCACGTCCTGCCCGTAAGTCTGCTCCACGAGCTTGTACTGGACCTGCAGATTGCTCATCTCCCGCTCCATTTTTGCCATTTGCTCCGGGCTAACGCCGGTCAGTTTGCTTGGCTTCTTGCCTTCTACAAGGAGCGCCGCAGGCGTGGCCACCAACAATGCCTCGGCGTAGGAGACGGTCACATTATTCGCGGCCACCATCAGCTCGACGCATTCCACCTGCCGCGTCGGCTTCATTTTGCGAATTGCGCGAACCAGCTCCGGCGAGAACTGCCGGTCGCCGAGAAGTTCGGCCGCCTCTGGGCATACACCGTCGAGGAGCGACATCTTCTTTATAATCAGCGATACATCCACAGAAAGAGCCTTCGCCAATCGTTCAGGCGATACGCCTTTATCGACTACGCGCCGTATCATATAGTGCTCCTGAATTGTCGAAAGGCGATTGACACGGTTGTTATAGGTGTAGCTTTCGTCATCGGTCGCGACAAGACAAGCGACGCGCTCTTGCCCCAGGTCCTGGATAGCGTGTAAGCGTAGATGGCCGTCCAGGAGAACATGTTGCCCGGAAGACTGGTCCGCAGCCGTTACGGAGAGCGGTTCGATGAGGCCTACCTCCTCAATGGAGGTTCTTATCTGTTTGTATTTTCGCGATTCGACCACGGGCGCCGGTATCCTGCGCGAAGGCAGGATGTTGCAGACTGGCACTGACAACGGCTCGGGGATGAATCCAAGAGTGACGCCAGTCATGTAACACTCCCGTTCGGCCAGACGCGTTCGGCAAGATATTTCGGCAGGCTGGCCAGTCCCTCTGCGCGCAGCAGGTTGATGAAGTTCTCATCGGCAAACAGTTGTCTCAGTGCACCGACGACAAACAGCAGACGCTGTTGTGTGAATTCGGCCTTCCTGACCATGGATTTCTGACGCTCTACCTCGCGCTCATATGTACGTACGAGACTCGATGTCGTGACGGCCGCTGACTTGCGGGTCATATTGCGCGTGGCGCTTCTCCCGAGCGTCTTTCTGCGCTCGATAACACGGCGAGCGTTCATCAGCTGCTTGCCCCGCAATTTGCCTGACTCGTAGGCCTCCTGGAGTGCCGCCTGTATTTCAGCGTCGTCGTCACCGGCGCCGACAATCGTGAGGGCGGCGTTCAGAGGAACGAGGCCTTTCTCCACCGCAACCACCAGTCTCTCTTCCCCTTGATGCAGCAGCGTCAGGATGCCGTGAACGTAAGTCGACGTGAGACCTGTTTTTTCGGCTATGACCTTCGGCGCATACCCTTGCTGCTGCAATAGCCGGATGCCGGCAAGCCGTTCGATGGGACGACACTGTCTGCGCGCAATGTTTTCCGTCAGACTCATGACGAACGCGTCCTCATCGCTGACGCTCACCACGAGTGCGGGAATAGTCGTTTCCCCGAGCGTGCGGAACGCTTTCAGTCGCCCCTCGCCGCACACAAGCAGATATTTTTCTATGCCGCTAGCCGTGGCTCGCGGCGTGACGACGATAGGCTTTTTGAGACCGATGGTCTTGATGTTGTCGACGATTTCCTTGAAAACGCGACCATTCCGTTCTCGCGGATTGAGAACTTCAATCTGGGAGACGGGGACCATCCGGATTTCTCCGGTCTGCTGCCGCGTATTCACGCTACTCTCCTGAGACGGGCGCGTTCGGCCATGCCATAGAGGTAATCCAGCGTATCGAAGCGATAGCTCTCAAACTCGATGGGATTCTGGTCTGCCAGATGGATGCGCTGTTGGCAAAAATCCAGGTGTGGCAGCAGGTAGTAGTCGAGGGTCGATTCATTCGTCTGGTCGAGCCGCACGGCAACCGTGATGTCCGGCAAGAGGCTGGTATCGAAGCGCACCTTCCAGTGATTGCGACCATTGTCATGCGCCTGACAGCGCGCGAGCACGATGCAGGTTGTGAACTCGTCGTTGACCGTCAGCAGGTCGGTTGCGGCGTCGCGCATTACCGTGCCGCCCAAATCCGCGATTTTTGTTTCCGTTTGCGCGACGATTTCTGGATGCAGTTGCCGGAGGAAGCGGTTGGTTTCGATGTAACGATAGTCCCGGCCAGGTGTAAAACCGACGGTCTGATAGGCACGAATCAGGCTTCCGAAACGATACACATAAACCGACGTAGATGGCATGCCGTCGGTTTCATCAATCACAACACCCGACAGAAACCCACGACTTCGGTACAGGTTGCGCAGCCGCTCGATTAGCTCCTCGTTCGAATAGCGACGCGCTCGTGCTCGCATGATGCCCTGAGCGGTGTAGAACGTCTCGCTCGGCACGATGGCCTGAAATGCGCCTTCCTTTCGAATCCACATGTCAGGTGTGTTGGTCACGCGCATCTTCTTGAGTTTGAACGACACACGGTTGTACACGTTGTTGCCGATGTACTTCTCGTTGGTCAATACCTCCCGTACCGTGGCTCGAGTCCATTCCCGGTCAAGGTCAGTCCGCACGCGCATGCCGTTCAGACGCGCGGCAATTTCGTATTCATCGAGCGACCCGTCGATAAACCAGTCGTAGATTAGGTTGACGGTTCGCACCTCGCTTTCCGGTCCCGGCATGAGAATTACCCGGTCCGTCTGCAGGCTTTTATGCTCACCGCGCCGCAATTCTGCTTTCATGAGACCGTGGTCGTCGACCAGCACGCGGCGCAGTCCATAGCCAGCCGGCCCTCCTTGCCGGAAACCCATCTCAATCAAACGGCACTGGCCGGCAAACACCTTCGCCGACAGCTCACGGCTGTATTCGCCGGCCATGGCCCGTTTTACCCCTTTAACAATAGTCGAGACAGGTGAGCCGTCGTTCTCGAACTGCTCGGCGCAGTACGCAACCTGGATGCCAGCGCGGCGGCAGATGTACTCGTAATACGCGCTCTCGTCGGCGTCCTGGAACCGCCCCCAACGACTCACGTCATAGACGAGGATGACGCTGAAGTCGGCGTTGCCATTGACCACATCGGCAATGAGATTCTGCAGTGCCTGCCGGCCGTCAATTCGAAGACCGCTTTTACCCTCATCGGCATATGTGCGGACGATTTGGAATCCGCGGCGGGCAGCGTAGTCCCGAATCCGGTCGCGCTGATTCTCGGTCGAATACTGCTGGTGTTCGGTCGACATGCGGACATACTCCGCTGCGCGCCCGGCAGACGAACTGGCGACGACCGGTGCATCCGCGTTATTGAATGACATGCTCCACCCCGCAACTCAGAGACGGACACGCGGCAGGCACCGGGCGCAAGGGTGCGCCGGATGCAAGCGTCGCGGCTTCACATCAGAAGGTCGCGTTCGAAAGCGAACGGCGACATGGCAAAGGTAGCAGGCCGTACACCGATGCGTATCAGGTCATCTCTTTGCAATCACGTCGGTGGCGCTGTCGGCGCAGACAGCACGGCGATGTGAACGGTCCACGCGTTCATTTTGGCAACGCCGGAATTGTTCGCGTGCGATAGCAGATAGAAGCCAGAGTCCAGCGGCTGCGGGAGCCTGATGACGTCCATCTTTGCAACTGGCCTGGAGCCCCGTCGCGCATTGCGCGACCGCTGCATACTGCGGTTGCGCTCACGATACGCGGGATGCGCAGCTCGATATTCGCGCCAGTAGCTCGAGTGGTCCGCACGCCATTTCGCTTGGGCGCGGGCCTGGTTGTCGCGATAGTCGCTGTCGTTACGGAGCTGGTTGCGCTGCCAGTCGCGACGACGGGCGCGCTGACAAACCTTCGAGGAGCAATATCGCTGATGGGGAACATGCCGCAGCGGCACGAACGCGTTGCCGCAGGCAAGACAAAGGCGGGTCGATTTCATGGGTGCCCTCCATGTCGGGTCGAGACGGGCGCCCGCGGCCGCCTTGACCCACCATCGAAATCGCTGGCCTCAGAGGGGATAGGGAAGGGTCGTCGGCGCACATCCAGCAGATTCCCATCACCCGCGAAAATCGCTAGAATTTGCTTACTTTAAGCGCAGTTTTTCGAAATCTGCGCGCGTGCGCGACCACCGTCCGCTGATGGGACAGGTTCAATCAGCCACTCGCTTTGCACCCGGTTCGAGATGGCCGCGGGCGAAATTTCTCATTTTATGCGTCCCGCTTTCTCGCTTTATGGGTGCGCATCCCCCGCAAGTCCTTTGCCAGCAAGGCCCTCTTTCTCACCTTTTGTATCCATCTACAGTTGTCCGTGGAAGGCGACACGGCAAAAGCGATCATCTGCGTCCACGCAAAAAGACCCGGCTCAGGCCGGGTTTTTTGTTTGATCAGTTCAGGCAAGTGTGATGGTAAGCTCTCCTATGCGCACTTCAACCCGGATGCGACGATCAATCGCGAATCGCGCTTTTCGAGTCATCGGCCTGAGAGGCGAATCCATGGAGCGCGCGGGAGATCCCTACACGGTCGATGAAAATCGTGGACGCTTCCAATCGGTCCTGGCCATCGCCTACAGCAACGGCAAACAAATATCCGTCAACAGCTCGCCAGGCGCAGTCTCCTTCGGATTATTCAAATATTCCTCAAAGCAAGGCGCATCCGCCGCCTCCCTGCCCGACTGCACAAGCCACTCCCCATAAAGCCACTGATACGCCGCGCGCATATCTCCATACGGTCCCTTGTGCCTCAAAACCGCGTACTGCCCGCCGGCAATCGACGTCAAACCAACCGGCGCCACCACCTCCACCGGCCTGGGCAACACAACCCCCGCCCTCGACCTCAACTTCGCCTCCGCCACAATCCCCGGATCATCATAAAAAATGCCCATCATCCGCATCTCAGCGAAAACAGATTCCAAATCCTGCGGAATTCGCACGCGCTCGCCGACGCAAATCACATAAGCACTTAAATTCCTCAACTCCCTGACGACGAATTCGACTTCCCTTCAAAAATCGAATCTGTCAGATCAAAACTGCCTGCGCTTCCGTGCTCGTGTTGCGGCCATCGATCGTCAGCTCGGGTAGCGATCGAATCGTCTCCTGAATATCGGCAGTGGTGATCGGTACGCTCCCGGACTCCGCTTTTTCCATGGCGTCTGGCATAACCGCACTGCCGCTCAGGCGGGACGTAATTTCGCCCAGTGTCCGATTCCAGGCATAGTTGGCTTTTCGAATGGCCTGGTCGCGTGCGTCCAAAGCCTGGACTACCAACAGCGCTATCCTGTCCTGTTCTTCAGCCGACGGGACAGGAATCAATGTCTTTGCAACGTCCTCGTCAAGAATTGCAGGATAACTCGACCCGGTACTCCACTTTCGGAATTGCTCAAGAGTACTGGGCAACCGAAGCGCAAAATGCAGATAAAACGGATTGACATCGTCGTGAGCTCGAACGACTGAAAAACCAGTGGACGCAATCTGGTCGTGATATTTTCGGGGCACGACGGCAATCGCACCCCGCGTAGGGCGACATGTCGAGATCAATATATCGAACGCTCGCACGACCTTTCTCGCACGAGACGGCGCCTCTGCCCCTTCCAGGTCTTGAGGATTTGCTACAGATCCCGTTGCGACATCTACGCTTGAAATGTCCAGATACTGAAATGGAACGTCTGGCAGCCTGGTCGGATCTCTTTTGTCTTTCGCTACATCGGCGACTTCGTCGACGCGGCACAGGGTATCCGCAGGAAAAGACTTGATGCCCTCCGGCGGTAAGTGGAAGTCAATATCCCATCGGCCGGCGGCCTGCAACTCACGAAGTGATTTGACGAGTCGTTTCATTGCCAGGGCACCTCTTGATGGAAGGCCAACATGGCGGCCTGAATTTCCGATCCAGCCTCGGGCCGGCCCGTGGCGTCGTAGCCCAGATTCTCAATCTCACAGAGGAATGTCTTATCCGAACCGGAGGGTCGCTCATCCTCTTTCAATCGCTGCACGATACAGAGGCAGGTCTTTACCAGCGCCCCATAAGGAGTAAAAGCCTCCTCCGGGAAGAAAAAGATCCCCTTCAATCGTGCGACGCCCTCAAGCCATTTTCGGACAAACAAGGCGCTTTTCCCCTTCATCAGATGTTCAGGCAATACGATTGCCATCCGTCCGCCCGGTCGCAAGAATTGCAGGCTGCGCTCCAGGCCGAGAATTTCCAGCGGAAGCGACTTCTTTTTATGTCCAAGCTCGAATCTTCCCATCATCTCCATCGTCTCTTGCCGCATGATGCTGCCGAAAGGAGGATTGGTCAGTATCACATCGAAAACCGCTGGATCGGCGCGCCCGTTGCGACGCAGAGCGGTAATGTCCGGATAGTTGTCGAAACTCAGGAGCGCGTCCTGGTTCCGGATGTTGGTGTGCCCGTCATCGTTGAGCATCATGTCGGTCATCGCGATGCGGACCATGCGATCCGATTTCTCAATACCGTGCAAGTGAAAGCACTTGAACTCATGCAGATCATGCGGAGCCAATGTTCTTCCTTGCTCGCGGACTACGTATTGCGACGCTTTCGTCAAGAAATGGCCTGACCCACAGAACGGATCAAGGATCAATTCATCGGCCTTGGGTTGAATTAACCCGACGGCAAGCTCCACGATCGGATCAGGCGTGAAATACTGACCCATGCCAGCCCGGATCGCGGGCCCCAGCACTTTCTGGAATGCGCGGCCTTTGATGTCGGCTTGACTGTCCACGAGAGAAAACTCTTGCAGCCGCTCAACCACGCGATACAAGGCTGAATCCGACAGCCTTATCTGTGACCTGAAGACACCTCTTGACCGCTCATATCCTGGGATGCGTTCGGTGTTGATGTCCAGATCGGCTGCGCGAGCCTCGTCATAGAGGACTCGAATATCGGAGGCAACTTCGGACGCGTTGCTGGCGCCATAAGCCTGAAACGCGAAAGGGGTACCGACCGGCTGTTTCGCGGTCTGCCGTTCGTCATAGACTTTCGTATAAATGATCTTGCAGATCTCGTCTAACGCCTCATCCGCATGCAACCCGTCGACATCGCGGGCTGCGCTGTGGCAATCGAATAGAACGCGTTCGAAGTCAGCATTGAGAAGCTTCAGTCCCGTGCTTCGTCCCTCGCCCTGCTCCGGCATCTCTCGTACCAGTTGAACCTTGTAGCGCGTCTCGAGCCCGTATGAAGGAAGATCGGCGATAAGTTCAAAGCCGCCTGGATCGATTTTCTTCCGCAACGTCCTCACTCGATCGCCATCGGTGATCAGGCCGATGGTGGCTGTATGAGTGGACGCCAGATACGTTTCCAGCTGGCGTTCAGCCTCCTTGAATTCGTCGTTGGGTACTCCGCGCTTTTTGGTCCCGACATACAGGAAGGTGCGTCGACTGGAATTCCTGATCGAGATATCGGCTTCCTTTTGGGTCGAGCCCATCCTGACCGGCTCGTCGATGACGATGCGCTCGCCGATCCATTCCGCGGGATATCGGTAAGCGTCAAGCAGGCGCCGCAACGCCCACTGCCGGACGAATTCCTCGATGCTCCGCTCGGCACCTTCGTAGGTCTCGTGAGCCTGAAACCACGCCTCCGCCCGACGCATGGCGCCCACCACGTCGGCATGCCCGGGGAAAAGCCATTGGTCCGGGGGAATAAGTTCGAATTCACCTATCGCTGCCATGTGCCCGTCGCCCGTCGTTTTCGCAAGTCGTGGATTTTCTCACGGGCGCAACGCCCGCGTAGAGGTCGAGTCGCGGAGGCTCTTCCGCACCAAAGCGCGCAAATCGGCGTGGAGCCTCGCTGCCAGAAAAGCCGGAATTCACGGAGTCTTCGCTCATGTTGTCTGGCGACGACCCCCACATTTGCCGATTTTCGATAACGCCTGGATTAATGACTCGCTACGATCGGCTGAACCCTGTTCGCAACGGGTCGCACGGGGTGACCCCGCGGAAAACAGCGAAAACCCGCGGAACCCGATGGAACCAACCTCAAAAGGCCCGCAAATGAGCAAAGCGATCCATCACGAACTGAAGCAGACCCTGGGCACCTGGCAGCTCTGGGGCATCGCCGTCGGCCTCGTCATTTCCGGAGAATACTTCGGCTGGAGTTACGGCTGGGCCAGCGCCGGCACGCTCGGCTTCATCATCACGGCGCTCTTTATCGCCGCGATGTACACCACGTTCATCTTCAGCTTCACCGAACTCACCACGTCGATTCCGCACGCCGGCGGCCCGTTCGCCTACGCGCGCCAGGCATTCGGCCCGACTGGCGGCTATCTCGCCGGTGCGGCGACGCTCGTCGAATTCGTGTTCGCACCGCCCGCCATCGCACTCGCGATCGGCGCCTATCTGCACGTCCAGTTCTCCGGCCTCGATCCGAAACACGCGGCCATGGGCGCCTATCTCGTCTTCATGGCGCTCAATATCGTCGGGGTGCAGATCGCGGCGGCGTTCGAATTGTGCGTCACGTTGCTGGCAATCTTCGAGCTGGTGGTCTTCATGGGCGTCGTGTCACCGGGCTTCGAGTGGTCGAACTTCACGAAGGGCGGCTGGTCGGGCGCGGAACACTTCAGCCTCGGCTCATTCAGCGGCATGCTGGCGGCCATTCCATTTGCAATCTGGTTTTTCCTCGCGATCGAAGGTGTCGCGATGGCCGCCGAGGAAGCGAAAGACCCAAAACGCTCGATCCCGATCGCCTACATCGCGGGCATCCTGACGCTCGTCGCGCTGGCGGTCGGCGTGATGGTATTCGCCGGTGCGGCAGGCGACTGGACCAAACTCGCCAACATCAACGACCCGCTACCGCAGGCGATGAAATTCATCGTCGGTGCGAACAGCGGCTGGATGCACATGCTCGTGTGGCTCGGTCTGTTCGGCCTTGTCGCGTCGTTCCACGGCATTATTCTCGGCTATTCGCGGCAGATCTTCGCGCTCGCCCGTGCGGGCTATCTACCCGAGTTTCTGTCGAAGGTGCATCCGCGCTTCAAGACGCCGCATCGCGCGATTCTGGCGGGCGGCGTGGTCGGCATCGCGGCGATCTATAGCGACGAACTGATCCAGTTCGGCGGCCAGACGCTGACTGCGAACATCGTGACGATGTCGGTTTTTGGCGCTATTGTGATGTACATCATCAGCATGTTGTCGCTGTTCAAGCTGCGCCGCACGCAGCCGGACATGGAGCGGCCGTTCCGCGCGCCCCTGTTCCCGTTCTTCCCGGCGTTCGCGCTGGTGGCGGCGGTGATCTCGCTGGCAACGATGGTGTACTTCAACTTCCTGGTGGCGATCGTGTTCGCGATCTTTCTTGCGCTCGGCTACGTCTACTTCCTGTTGACGCGGCAGCAGCGCGAAGTGGCGCAGGCCGACGTTCTGCTAGAGGACTGACGCCACAGGCGAAGCCGCTACCCTGGTAGTGGCGATGGAGCATCCGATATGAGCTATACAGAGACGATCGGCAGCCGCACCTACCGGTTCGCCGATCTGAAAACACTGATGGCGAAGGCGAGCCCGCTGAGGTCTGGCGATCAGCTCGCCGGGGTGGCGGCGGCTAGTGAAGAAGAACGCGTCGCCGCGAAAATGGCGCTTGCGGAAGTGCCGCTGCGCACGTTCCTCAATCAGGCGCTGATCCCGTATGAGAGCGACGAGGTCACAAGGCTGATCGTTGACGACCATTCGCCGGAAGCCTTCGCCGAAATCGCGCATCTGACGGTCGGGGATTTCCGCAACTGGTTGCTGTCGAGCACGACTGATACAGCCGCGCTGACACGGATCACGGCGGGCCTGACGCCTGAAATGGTCGCGGCTGTATCGAAGTTGATGCGCAATCAGGATCTGATCGCGACAGCGCGCAAGCGGCCGGTGATCACGCGCTTTCGCAATACGGTCGGCTTAGCGGGCCACATGTCGGTGCGCCTGCAACCCAATCATCCGACGGATGACGTCAAAGGTATCGCCGCATCGATGCTCGACGGTCTGATGTACGGCTGCGGCGACGCGATGATCGGCATCAATCCCGCTACCGACAGTCTGGCCGCGATCATGACGCTGCTGCGCATGGTGGACGGGTTCCGCGAACGCTATCAGGTGCCGACTCAGGCATGCGTGCTGACGCACGTCACCAACACCATTTCCGCCATCGAAAAGGGCGCGCCGGTGGATCTGGTGTTCCAGTCGATTGCAGGAACGGAGAAAGCCAACGCGGGCTTCGGCATCACGCTCGCGCTGTTGCAGGAAGCGTACGAAGCAGGGTTATCGCTCAAGCGCGGCACGGTCGGCGAAAACCTGATGTATTTCGAAACGGGGCAGGGCAGTGCGCTGTCGGCAAATGCGCATCATGGCGTCGACCAGCAGACGTGCGAAGTGCGCGCGTATGCGGTTGCGCGCAAGTTCAATCCGTTTCTGGTGAATACGGTGGTCGGCTTTATCGGCCCGGAGTATCTGTACGACGGCAAGCAGATCACGCGCGCAGGGCTCGAAGATCACTTCTGCGGCAAGCTGCTCGGCGTGCCGATGGGCTGCGACATCTGTTACACGAATCACGCAGAAGCCGATCAGGACGATATGGATAACCTCCTGACGCTGCTCGGTGTCGCGGGCATCAACTTCATCATGGGCATCCCGGGCGCGGACGATGTGATGCTCAACTACCAGAGCACGTCGTTCCATGACGCGCTGTACGTGCGTGATGTACTCGGTCTGCGACGTGCGCCCGAGTTCGAAGAATGGCTGGAATCGATGCAGATCACCGATGCGCACGGCGTATTGCTGAGTGCGTCGCCGCGTCAGCCGCTGCTCGAAGGCGCACGCGAATGGATAGGAGCGGACATCGCATGAGCGACTTCCTCGAAAAGAATCCATGGAATGCGTTGCGCCAGTTCACGAACGCACGCATCGCGTTGGGCCGCGCGGGAAACAGTCTGCCGACTGCGCCGTTGCTCGCGTTCAACCTGTCGCATGCACAGGCGCGTGACGCCGTGCATCATCCGCTTGACGCCGACATGCTGCATGAACAGTTGCGCACCCACGCCTTCACTACACTCGACGTCCATAGCGCGGCGCCCGATCGCGAGCACTATCTGAGGCGGCCGGATCTGGGGCGACGTCTGTCAGAGGAGAGCCGCGAAGCACTCATGCAGGTGACGCTAGAGCCGCCCGAAGTGGTCTTTGTCATTGCCGATGGTTTGTCGGCATTCGCTGCGTCGAAACAATCGATTCCGCTTTTGAACGCCGTACGTTTGCGCCTCACGGACTGGACGATCGGACCCGTCGTCGTGGCACGGCAAGCTCGCGTGGCACTCGGCGACGAGATCGGCGAAATTCTGAAGACGAAGCTTGTCGTGATGCTGATCGGCGAGCGGCCGGGCCTCAGTTCGCCGGACAGTCTCGGAATCTACCTGACGTATGCGCCGAAAGTCGGTTGCAGCGACGCGCAGCGCAACTGCATTTCCAACGTGCGTCCCGAAGGTTTGAACTACGACGCGGCCGCCCACAAGCTCCACTATCTGCTGACGCATGCACGCCAGCTCGGTCTTACCGGTGTTGGTCTGAAGGATGACAGCGACGCGCTGCTGGGGCACGCAGAGCCGGAAGCCGCGGAGATTCCGGCGCCGCCATCAGACTGACAGGCTCAAGCCCCCGCATGTTCAACAGGGTGCTTCTCAAGCCATGCGTTCTCCGCATCCTCGAACAGGCGGGAGCGGGTGAGAAAGCGCATCCCTGTAGGCCGCTCCAGTGAAAACATGCCGCCGGTCCCGGGAACGACATCAATGATCAATTGCGTGTGCTGCCAGTACTCGAACTGCGATTCGCTCATGTAGAACGGCACGCCGGCAATCGTCCCGAGTCGTACGTCTGAGCTGCCGACCATGAACTCCGTCGACGGAAAGCACATCGGCGCGCTGCCGTCGCAACACCCGCCGGATTGATGAAAGATGAGCGCCCCGTGCTGGGCGCCCAGTGACTGAATCAGCGCGACAGCTGCGGGCGTCGCGACCACGCGCGCAACTTCGACTTCGTCTGGCATGATGTTTCCTCGAAAAAAGGGCGGACCGCTTGAAGCGGGCCGCCCAACAGGAGCACTGCTTTAGAAGAAGCCGAGCGGCTTCTCGCTGTAGCTGACGAGGAGGTTCTTCGTTTGCTGGTAGTGGTCGAGCATCATCTTGTGGTTCTCGCGACCGATGCCCGACTGCTTGTAGCCGCCAAACGCCGCGTGCGCCGGATACGCGTGATAGCAGTTGGTCCACACACGCCCGGCCTGGATCTGCCGGCCGAAGCGATAGGCGCGCGTGCCGTCGCGGGTCCAGACGCCGGCACCGAGACCGTAGAGCGTGTCGTTGGCGATCTCCAGCGCTTCTTCCTCGGTCCTGAACGTCGTCACGGAAACGACCGGTCCGAAGATCTCTTCCTGGAAGATGCGCATCTTGTTGTGGCCACGGAACACGGTCGGCTTCACGTAGTAGCCCTTGCTCAGCTCACCGGGGAGCGTGTTGCGCTCCCCGCCGATCAGGCATTCCGCGCCTTCCTGCCGGCCAAGATCGACATACGACAGGATCTTCTCGAGCTGCTCCTGTGAAGCCTGCGCGCCGATCATCGTCTTTGTGTCGAGCGGATGCCCCTGCGTGATGGCGGCAACACGCTTGAGCGCGCGTTCCATGAAGCGGTCGTAGATCTGTTCGTCGATCAGCACGCGTGACGGGCACGTGCACACTTCACCCTGATTCAGCGCGAACATCGCGAAGCCTTCGAGCGCCTTGTCGAAGTAGCTGTCGTCGTGGTCGATCACATCGGCGAAGAAGATGTTCGGGCTCTTGCCGCCGAGTTCGAGCGTCACCGGAATGATGTTCTGGCTCGCGTACTGCATGATCAGCCGGCCGGTCGTCGTTTCACCGGTGAAGGCGATCTTGGCGATGCGCCTGTTCGACGCGAGCGGCTTGCCGGCTTCCAGACCAAAGCCGTTGACGATGTTCAACACGCCCGGCGGCAGCAGGTCATGGATCAACTCCATCAGCACGAGAATCGACGCCGGAGTCTGCTCGGCGGGCTTGAGCACGACGCAGTTGCCGGCGGCCAGCGCGGGCGCGAGCTTCCATACCGCCATCAGGATCGGGAAATTCCACGGAATGATCTGGCCGACCACGCCAAGCGGTTCATGGAAGTGATACGCCACCGTGTCGCCATCGATCTCGGAGATCGAACCTTCCTGCGCACGCACACAGCCCGCGAAGTAGCGGAAGTGATCGATGGCGAGCGGGATGTCGGCGGCCATCGTTTCACGCAGCGGCTTGCCGTTGTCGATGGTTTCAGCGACGGCGATACGCTGCAGGTTCGCTTCCATGCGATCGGCGATGCGGTTCAGGATGTTCGCGCGATCGGTGGTCGAGGTCTTGCCCCAGGCGACCTTCGCACGATGCGCGGCGTCGAGCGCGAGTTCGATATCGGCTTCGCGTGAACGGGGGATCGACGTGAACGGCTCGCCGGTGATCGGCGAGATGTTGTCGAAGTATTCGCCACCGACGGGCGCTACCCATTCGCCGCCGATGAAATTGCCATACTGCTTTTTGTACGGGAATTCGACGTTCAGGAACTGCATCTCTGCATGGTTCATCTGTGTGCTCCTCACATGTGTGTGATGATTTGTCGTCGGCGCTTGAATCGCTGGCCGCGAACCGCATACGCCAGAAGCGTGCCAGTGAGCTTTCCGGCGTGAATCATGCGGGTGCGGCAGGCACCTTCATGGCGCATGCCGCCACGAGTGTTCAAGCTGCTCACAAGGAGCGCGCCGTTTCTGAACAGCGCGCGTTTAACTGTTCAGGACTGGAACAGCACCTGAGCGCGGGCGCTCGCAGACGAGCGTCCAGGCGCACGGCATGGGATTTGCGTTTCAGGTCGCGATTGAGTTTCCAGGCACTTCAGGCATGACGAGTCATCTTCCTGTCGTCGATACTTCATCCGCGCAAACGACGCGCGGCGACAGCACACGCGTGCAGACCTGCGTCGCGCACGATGCCGACGAACAGGCCCGCAACCTGCAAGGCTGGAGCCAGACCTACGATCAACTCACCGCGGGCGCTTTCATCGGCACGCTGACGGAGTTGTCGCTGGATCACATGCATGTTTTCTGCGAGACGACGAGCCACACGCTGCGGCAAAGCTGCGAGGTGCCGTCGGACGCATACTGGTTTGGCGTTCCCGTGCGTCGCGATGTGCCGGGGCGCATCGACGCGAATGTCATCGACGACGGCGCGATTGCCTTCCGTCCGGGGGGCATCGAATTCGAACTGATCACGCCGGCGGGCTATGAGATTTTCGGCGTGGTGGTGACGGGCGAGGTACTTCGCCGGTATGCGGCCGAGGTCGAGCATCCGGAGTTGATCCACCCTCTTCCGGAAACAGAGGTTGTCCAGATCGGTGAGGTGCACAAGGCGCGCCTGTGCGCATCCTTGCGCCAGATCCTCGATGACGGCGCGAACAGCAGGGCGCCGTTGACGGGCTTTGCACGCGACAGTCTGCAGTCGTCGGTGCTGGCTTCGCTGTTCGATCTCTACGCCCAGCCTCACGCGGAAGCGGGCGCAATACCGACGAAGCCGCGTCGGCACTGGATCGTCTCCGAAGCGCGCGAATATGTGTTGGCGAATCGCGAGCGGCCGGTTGGCGTGCCGGAGTTATGCGAGAAACTGCACGTGAGCCGCAGGACGCTGCAATACTGCTTTCAGGACGTGCTCGGCATGGCACCGGCGACCTATCTGCGTACGATCCGCCTGAACGGCGCACGACGCGAACTGTGCGAGGCGGCGCGGTCGGTGCAGGATGTGGCGGCAGCCTGGGGTTTCTGGCATCTGAGCCAGTTCGCGACGGATTACCGCAAGCTTTTCGGCAAGCGTCCCTCGGAGACGTTGAAGGAGTCGATGACCAACCGGCACGCTCTCAGCCCGCTGGAATCCGACCTGCGCGTGACGCACTGACAGATCACCATCGAGTGATTGACGAACGCAGCGCAGCGCGTCGCGTGCGTTGACGCTCGTCATCATCACCAGACTCCGGTTTTCCCACCTGGACCTCAGGCGGCCTATTTCTGGTGCGGCGCGTATTGCAACGATCCTGGCGTAGTCAGCGTTTCGCCCGTCTCGAGGAGCGTCTTGAGACCGGAGAGCACCATCGGCCAGCCGCCGTACAGCTCGGGATTGGCTTCGTCGCGCAACTGATCATGGATGACCGTCAGACGGCACGAATCGGCGATCTGTTCGATTTCCCAGGTGACCCGCGAGGTGCCTGTCTTTCGACGATGGCACTTCGGCCGACGATTTGTGGTCTAGTACGTGCATCGAGCCAGTCGCAGACAAATGAAGAGCGCAACCGCTGCCAGATTTCCGGCAATGCATGGCAAATCCGCGCAAAACCCGCCAAAACCGGTTTCGCGGAAGCGATTCGTGCGAAACTGCCGGGCTTTCAGGATGACGCACCACGAAATCCGCGCGCGGCTTCAGCTTCGCACGCGTGGCGAGGCTCAACAGACAACCGGATCGGGCAGGAGAATCAATGATGTTTACGTGTAGAAACCAGTCGTGCGGCGCGCAGTGGGAACAGTCGGACGTCGTGATCAAAAATGAAGGGCAGGGGCTCCTGTTTCGCTGCCCGATGTGCGGCGCGCGCAATTATGTCGAACGTTTCGATGCGGACGACGGCACGATCGTCTACGAGCAGATCGAAGGCCGTCCGCTCCAGTAATCCATCGAACGCTCACCGACATCGAAAGACACCATGACCAAACCGACCCCCGCCCCATTCAGTCAGCTGCCGCTGCCCCCAGCGATGCTGGCCAACCTCACGCAGCTCGGCTACCTCGAGATGACGCCGATCCAGGCCGCCAGCCTGCCAGTCGCGCTCGCCGGCCAGGATCTGATCGCGCAGGCGAAAACCGGCAGTGGCAAGACCGCCGCGTTCGCGCTGGCGTTGCTGGCGCGCCTCGACGTGCGCAACTTCGCCGTGCAGTCGATGGTGCTGTGCCCGACGCGCGAACTGGCCGATCAGGTGACGCAGGAAATCCGCCGTCTCGCGCGCGCCGAGGAAAACATCAAGGTGCTGACGCTGTGCGGCGGTACGCCGATGCGTCCGCAGACCGCGAGCCTCGAACACGGCGCGCATATCATTGTCGGCACGCCGGGACGGATCATGGATCACCTGGAGCGCGGCAGCCTCGATCTGAAGGCGCTGAACACGCTCGTCCTCGATGAAGCCGATCGCATGCTCGACATGGGTTTCTTCGACGACATCGCGACGGTTGCGCGCCAGTGCCCGAAAGAGCGTCAGACGCTGCTCTTTTCCGCGACGTATCCGGACGGTATCGGCAAGCTCAGCCAGCAGTTCCTGCGCAATCCAAAGGACGTCAAGCTCGAAGAGCGTCACGACGACAGCAAGATCCGCCAGCGCTTCTACGAAGTGACGGAGAACGATCGTCTGCATACCGTCGGTCTTTTGCTGAACCACTTCCGGCCGGTCAGCACCATCGCGTTCTGCAATACGAAACAGCAGTGCCGCGATCTGCTCGACGTGCTGGTCGCGCAGGGCTTTCACGCGCTCGCGCTGCACGGCGAACTCGACCAGCGCGAACGCGATCAGGTGCTGATCCAGTTCGCGAACCGTAGCTGCTCGGTGCTCGTTGCAACCGACGTTGCGGCGCGCGGCCTCGACATCGCGCAGCTGGAAGCCGTGATCAACGTGGACGTCACGCCGGATCCGGAGGTGCATGTGCACCGCATCGGCCGTACCGGACGCGCCGATCAGGACGGCTGGGCACTGAGTCTCGCGAGCATGAACGAGATGGGACGCGTGGGCAGCATCGAGCAGTCGAAGGGCCGCGAAGTCGAATGGCATCCGGTTTCGGAATTGACGGCCGCCAGCAACGAACCCCTTTTGCCGCCGATGGAGACGCTACAGATTCTTGGCGGCCGCAAGGAAAAGATCCGTCCCGGCGATGTGCTCGGCGCACTGACCGGTGAAGCGGGCTTTGCCGGCACGCAGATCGGCAAGATCAACGTGACGGAATTCTCGACCTACGTGGCGGTCGAGCGCGGTATCGCGCGCGATGCGCTGCGCAAGCTCAGCGCCGGCAAGGTGAAGGGCAAGAAGGTGAAAGTCCGCTTGATGGACGAGTGAGGTCTGGCCGGTGCGCCTCGCGCGCGTCGGCTTATCGAAAGCTGTCTGCTGCAACTTGCCTGTCGGGTGCAATCTGACCCCCTCAGTTTCTCAAGCCGCGCAGCGCCTTCTCCGCCCCGCCCCAGCGCACGCGCGACGCCCGGCATGACGTAAACGCATGCTGCGCATGACAAACTTTCGATTGTGGCTGCGTATTGGCTGATGCCTAATCCGCATAACAGGATGGGGCCGTTATCAAAAGAGCGCCCCATCGACATGCAGCCCGATGGAGGAACCCTCATGCAGAGCGCCATGCAAGCACGCTCGAAACTGCCCGACGTGGGCACGACAATCTTCACCGTCATCGGCCAGCTCGCCGCCGAACACGATGCGCTGAACCTGTCGCAAGGCGCGCCGAATTTCGCGCCGGACGCGAAGCTCGTCGACGGCGTGGCAGAAGCCATGCGCGCAGGTCATAACCAGTACGCGCCAATGGCCGGCATCCGCGCATTGCGTGAGGCGCTCGCGAACAAGGTGGAAGCGCTGTACGGCGTGCGCTACGACGCGTCGAGCGAAGTGACCGTGATTGCGAGCGCGAGCGAAGGCCTGTATTCGACGATCAGCGCGCTGGTTCATCCGGGCGATGAGGTGATCTACTTCGAGCCGTCGTTCGACAGCTATGCCCCGATCGTGCGGCTGCAGGGCGCGACCCCGGTGCCGATCAAGCTCTCGCTGACGGACTTCCGTGTGAACTGGGATGAGGTCTCCGCGGCCATCACGCCGAAGACCCGCATGATCATCATCAACACCCCGCACAATCCAACCGCGACGATTTTCAGCGATGCCGACATCGAGCGCCTGAAAGCCGTCACGCGCAATACGGATATCGTGATTCTGTCCGACGAAGTGTACGAACACGTCGTGTTCGACGGCGCGAAGCATCAGAGCATGGCGTGCCACCGCGAACTCGCGGAGCGCAGCGTGATCGTGTCGTCGTTCGGCAAGTCGTATCACGTGACCGGCTGGCGCGTAGGCTACTGCCTCGCCCCCGCCGCGCTGATGGACGAGATCCGCAAGGTCCACCAGTTCATGGTGTTTTCCGCCGATACGCCGATGCAATACGCGTTCGCTGACGCGCTGAAAAACCCGGAAAGCTATCTGGGTCTTTCCGCGTTCTATCAGCAGAAGCGGGACCTGTTGACACACGCATTGCGCGAGTCGCGCTTCGAACTGCTGCCGAGCGAAGGCAGCTTCTTCCTGCTCGCGCGTTTCCGCAGTTTCTCCGACGAAAGCGAAAGCGATTTCGTGCTGCGCCTGATCCGTGACGCGCAGGTCGCGACGATTCCGCTCTCGGCCTTCTATACCGACGGCACAGATTCCGGCCTGATCCGCCTGAGCTTTTCGAAGGACGACGCGACGCTGATCGAAGGCGCGCGCCGGCTGTGCTCGATCTGAGGAGCGCGCGATGACGCAGATGGACAAGACCCTCACCGCCGCCGTCGTGCAGATGAGCAGCACCGACGATGTCGCACGCAATCTGGAAGAGGCGCGTCACTGGGTGACGGAGGCGGCGCGCGCGGGCGCGACGCTCGTGAGCCTGCCGGAATACTTCTGCTGGATCGGCAACGACGAAGCACAACGCGTCGCGCTTGCAGAACCGTTCGGCGACGGGCCGATCCAGCAGGCACTCGCGCAACTGGCGCACGAAACGGGCACGTGGCTGATCGGCGGCACCGTGCCGATCCGGCCGGACCACGGTCCTCAGGTCGGCACGCATGCGTACAACACCGCGTTGCTATTCGACCCCTCGGGCGAGTGCCGCGCCCGTTACGACAAGATCCATCTGTTCAGCTTCAGCCAGGGCACCGAGCAACATGCGGAAGGCGACACGATGGTGGGCGGTGACAGCGTCGGCACGGCGCATGGACCGTTCGGCAATCTGCGCCTGTCGGTCTGCTACGACCTGCGCTTTCCTGAACTGTATCGCGCGGGACCGGCTGCCGATGTCATCGCAGTGCCTGCCGCTTTTACTCACACGACGGGCCTCGCGCACTGGGAACTGCTGCTGCGCGCGCGGGCCGTCGAGAATCAGGCGTATGTGCTGGCATCGGGCCAATGCGGTACACACCCGAATGGCTGGCGCACTTTTGGTCACAGTATGATCGTCGGACCGTGGGGCGAAGTCCTCGCGCGACTCGACGACGAACCCGGCTTCGCCACCGCGACCCTTGGATCGTCGGTGCTGGATGCCGTGCGCGAACGTCTGCCGGTGCTGACGCATAAACGCATTGCGACGCCGTCAGACGTCACAACAAACTAACGCTATCAACGGGAAGGAGATCATCCATGAAGTTGCTCAGGAACCTGCTGGCGCTGGCATGCGCTTTCGCATCGGTGTCGGCCATCGCAGCCGATGCATCGACGCTGCGCTTCGGCCTTGAAGCCCAATATCCGCCGTTCGAATCGAAGGGCGCTAACGGCGAGTTGCAGGGCTTCGATATCGACATCGGCAACGCTGTCTGCGCGAGTGCGCATCTGAAGTGCTCGTGGGTCGAGACGTCGTTCGACGGTTTGATCCCTGCGCTGCAGGGCCGCAAGTTCGACGCGATCAATTCGGCGATGAACGCGACGGAGAAGCGTCGTCAGGCGATCGATTTCACCAACATCATTTACCGCGTGCCGACCCAGCTGATCGCGCACAACGGCAGCGGCCTGCTGCCGACGCCCGAATCGCTGAAGGGCAAGCGCGTAGGCGTGCTGCAGGCTTCGATTCAGGAGACGTTCGCTAAGGCGCATTGGGAACCGGCGGGCGTCACCGTCGTGCCGTATCAGGATCAGAACCAGGTCTATGCCGACCTCGTTGCCGGTCGCCTCGACGCGACGCTCGTGCTTGCGCCGGCAGGACAGACGGGTTTCCTGTCGCGTCCGGACGGCAAGGACTTTGCGTTCGTTGGCCAGCCCGTGCGTGACGACAAGATCCTGGGCAGTGGTATCGCGTTCGGTATCCGCAAGGGTGACGCCGAATTGAAGAAGCAGCTGGATACGGCGATCGCCAGGGTGCAGGCCGATGGCACCGTGAAGACGCTGGCCCAGAAGTACTTCGGCAACATCGACGTCTCGCCGAAGTAACATCTGCTCTAGCGCTCGCTAGTGCCCTTGCGGCGTCTGGTCGATTCCGCGGAACCGGTGTTCCGCGGCGATCATGCGGCGCTTGAGCAGCGGCACGTTGTTCACCACTCGCAGGCCGGTGCGCATCGCGCCGAGCGCCACGCGCCCGACCACCGGCCGATGGATCGGATCGCGTTCGTCGAACTGCTTGCGCGATTCCGCTACCGCGTGGAAGCCGTAACGGCGCATTTCCGCTTCGTACCCGGCGACCGCCTCGTGCAGTGACATCGTCCCCCTGGCGGCATCGTGTACCCGCGACGCAAGCAACGCTGCGTCGCGCAAAGCGGTGTTCGCACCCACGCCGCGTCCTGGCGTCATCAGGTGCACCGCGTCGCCCAGCACGGTCACGTTCGAGGTCGCCCACGGCGCGACGGGTAATGAAGTGCGGATATCGATTGCGAACGCAGTCGCCGGATCGGACGCGCGAATCAACGCGCGCAGGTTCGGATGCCAGCCGTCGGTGATCTCGGTGGCCAGTGCGAGCAGCGCAGGCTGTTCGAGCTTCTTCGGATTCGCCGGCAGATTGCGCAGCGCGCCCCACACGGCCCACATCAGATAGTCGCGGGTGTTGTCGTAGAGAAGACCTGGCCAGCGCGCGATCAATTCGGCGTCGTTGCCGCCGATGCCGTTCTTCTCGTTCGGCTGACGCTTCTCGCCGTTCACACTCCACGGGAATTCCATCACGTGCAGGATCGCTCCGATGCCCTTTGGTGCGTTGACCAGCGTGATGCCGTCCAGCACCTTAGGCGGCAGCAACGCACGCGACGCCTGAGTCATCGGCACTTTGGCGGCCATGCCGACGATGCCGGTATTTTCGAGTCTGGCGTGAGGCAGCAATTGCCGGCGCACTTTCGAGCGTGCGCCATCCGCGCCGATCAGGAGATCGGCCGTGGCGTGCGTGCCGTCGGCGAAATGCGCGGTCACGCGACCGTCCGCGTGCTGTTCGTACGCACTGAACGTTCGGTCGAAATGGACGTGTTCTTCGAGGCCCGTCAACAGCACCTGACGCAACGTCATGCGGCTTACCGACTTCCCGCCGCTCATCGCCTCGCCGTTCAGCGGTACTGAGAGGAGTTCTGTCATTCGCTCGGTCAGGATGTTGAAGTGACCCGGCGTGCGTGCACACGTTGCCAGAAACGTCTCGAACAGCTCCGGCGGCAGGCAAGACTTGAGCGACGCGACACCCCGTTCATCGATGCCGACCCGGTAACCCTGCAGGCCGTCGACCCTCGTGCGGTCGCGCTCGTACACCTCCACGTCGATGCCAGCCTGGCGCAGACCGTGCGCGAGGCACAGCCCGCCCGTTCCAGCGCCGATGATGATGATCTTGAGTGATGAGCGGCGCATGCCTTCGTTCTCCATGTATCAGGTGGGTGGCGCAACCTTGTCGGGATTGCAGGAGGCATCCTCTGCCGGTAGCGCAAAGCGTGCAGCGACTTCGTTGAGCCACGCCTCGCTCCATGTGATGTTCCCCGTCTTCAGATCCGCGACGATGCCACGTACCCACTCGAGTTCGGCCGCGAGCGTCGCGATGATCAATTCCACTTCCAGCAGGAAGAGGCGCGGCACCTGTCGGGCGAGGGCGCCGTCCCGCGCGGCGCGGACGCGCGCCAGTTCCCGTTCAAGCGATCCGATGCGGGTATCGAGCTGCCGGCAGACGTCTTCAGGCGACAGCAGCGGCAGGAAAGCCAGTGCCGCAGGGAAGGCGGGAAACTCGCGGGCGGGCTGCGCGAGCTGTTCGCGCAGCCACAGACGGCTGGTGTCGCGGCCGGCATCGGTGATTTCGTAGACCGTCCGTTCGGGAAACGCGCCATCGCGCCCCGTTTCGCGGACTGCGATCAGGTCGCCGCGCAGCAGGCGATCGATCGTCTGATAGAGGCTGTTGCGCTGCCGGACGTTAATGACCTCGTCATCGCCGCGGGCCTTGATGAGCTGCTGCATGCGGTACGGATGCATTGGCGCTTCGGTGAGCATCGCGAGGATAGCCAGCGCCAGCGGGGAGTGACGGACCATGAGTGTTGGCTAGTACAAATGTATCTAGTCATAATATAACTATAATTTGAAATGTGGCAAGGATGCCGGTGTCGCGAGCGAATCCCGCCTATGTACCCTGTCGCGGTCGATGAGTGCTTCGACGGCATCGAGAGGGGTGGCACGGCCATCGTCGCGTGCGGCATCGGTGTTCTGCCGAATGCGACCGTCTGGAGGCAGTGAAGTCGATTCACCGCCGCGTGACAGACGCGGGTGCCCGTGCGCGTCTGTTGAAGATTGCGCAGCTGGCGTCGGACTCATTTGTGATGGCTTCCGCTGAAGTGGCGCCGACGCCGCGCGCCGCGATCGTCGACCATTGCCAGTTGGGTGGCTTCGAGCCGGATATCCGCTTCGAGGTGCAGTTGCAGCAGACGGTGCTGAGCCTTGTCGATGAAGGCGTCGGAGTCGCGCTGGTGCCGGCGTCGATGCGCAAGGCGCGGCTCGCTGGTGTGGTGTTCCGCCCGTTTGTCGATGCGCCGATGATCGAGGAGGTGCTGGTGTGGTCGCTGGGGAACCGCAATCCTTGTCTTGGGCGGTTTCTGGCGTTGACCTAGGCGTGGGCGGGAATGGGCGTCGGCGGCGGAAAAGAAAAAGGCCGGTCAGCTTTCGCTGACCGGCCTTTCAGATTCTTTGGTGGGGCGTGAGTGACTCGAACACTCGACCTACGGATTAAGAGTCCGCTGCTCTACCAACTGAGCTAACGCCCCCAACAGACTGCGAATTATGCAGAAGTTTTTGAGACTTGCCAAGCCCCTTTCGCAGATTTCTTAAAAGATTCGACATCTCCGCCAGGTAGTAGAAGCGAGAAGCGCCGACGCCCAGCCCTTCGACGTATACCCGAAACGCACCCTCCACGCGCTCCCGGTATCATGACGCCACAACACGTCGCGCATCGCATCGCGCGGCCCGAACTTGGGGGCAAACGATGGACGACAACGCAATTCGCGAACTTCTCGACCGCGTGCTCGCGCCATGGGTTCGCTCGCTCACGCTCACACCAGTAAAAGTCGACGAAGCGAGCGCAACACTGCGCCTGCCGTTCTCTGGCGAGCTGCGTCACTCGGGCGGTGTCATTTGCGGCCAGGTCTTCATGGCGGCCGCCGATACGGCGATGGTCGTCGCCATTTGCGCCGCCCTTGGCGGCTTCAAGCCGATGACCACCGTGTCGCTCAACATCAGTTTCATGCGCGCCGTCCGCAAGGGAGATGTGCTGATCACGGCGCGTGTGCTGCGCCTCGGGCGCAATCTTGTCTTTGGTGAAGTCGAGCTGTTCGACGATGACGGCCGGATGGCCGTCCACGCCACCACCACCTACGCGCTGCTCGACTGACGACAGCCACCGCGCACTTTGCCGCCGGGCGCGTCCGGCGTGCCGCATCCGAAGGAAACAGCAACAATGTTCGATCAGGTCGTATTCGCAGGCGGCGGCAATCGCTGCTGGTGGCAGGCGGGCTTCTGGGATGTCATCCAGCCGGAGCTGGACATCCGGCCGCGCGTCATCGCAGGCATATCGGCGGGCGCCGCAACCGCGTGCATGCTCTACACGCGTGATTCCGACTGGGTGATGCGCTACTACGAGAACGCGCTACGCGCGAACACGAAAAACGCCTACTGGGGCAACCTGTTGCGCGGCCAGTCGGTGTTTCCGCACTATCGGATCTACCGTCAGGCGCTCCTCGATATCTACGGCGAAAAGTTCTCGAAGCTCTCGCACGCGCCGGAGATCCGCGTCGGCGTTTCGCATCTGCCGCGCTGGCTGGGTGCGCGCAGTGCGGTTGCGGCGGGCCTGATCGCGTACAACATCGAGAAATACGTCCGCAAGACGCTGCACCCGACGCTCGGTCAGACACTCGGTTTCCATCCGGAATTCGTCCGTGCGCAGGATTGTTCGACTGTCGAGGAGCTCGCCGACCTGATTCTGCAATCGTCGAGCACCCCGCCTTTCACACCGGTTTTGCGCCGCAATGGCCGGCCGGTGCTCGATGGCGGGATGGTCGACAATGTGCCGGTCGGTGCGCTCGACGAAACGCCTGGCACGGTGCTCGTGATGGTCACGCGGCTCTACCCGCGGCCGCAGATGTTCGTCGTGCCGCACGGGACGCAACAGCGTCTCTATGTTCAACCGTCCCGCAAGGTGCCGATCTCGAGCTGGGACTACACGAGCCCGTCGCAGATGCAGCATGCCTACAACCTCGGACGCGCAGACGCCGAGCAATTCCTGCAGCGCATGCCGGACGTGCTGGTGGCTGCAGCACACGATTGACGCGGGCGCACGTACACACCCACGCGCCGCGCGACAAGGATTCGGCGATGATCTCTAGCGCCGCCGTCCGCCCTGCATGGCTTCCGGGTTCGCGACGCTGGACATGTCGCCGTTGTCGAACGCGAGGATGTTCCTGAACGCCGCGCCGAAATACAGCTCGTAGCTTTCGCGCTCCACATAGCCGATGTGCGGCGTGCAGATCACGTTCTCCATGCGCAACAGGCTGTATCCCTGGAGGATCGGCTCGCTTTCGTACACGTCGATGGCGACCATGCCAGGCCGGTTGTGCGACAGCGCGCCCATCAGCGCGTTTTCTTCCAGCAGTTCCGCCCGGCTCGTGTTGACGAACAACGCAGTGGGTTTCATGCGCATCAGATCTTCCTGCGTGACGATGCCACGCGTATCGTCGTGCAGGCGCAGATGCAGCGACAGCACGTCGCTTTGCTCGAAAAGCGCTTCGCGGCTTTCCGCAACGCCATAACCGTCCGCCTTTGCCGCTTCCCGCGAATGTTCGCGGCCCCAGACCATTACATTCATGCCGAATGCCTTGCCATAACCGGCGACCAGGCGGCCGATCTTGCCATAGCCCCAGATGCCCAGCGTCTGGCCGCGCAGCACGGTGCCCAGACCGAAGTTCGGCGGCAGCGCCGACGTCTTCAGCCCCGACTGCTGCCAGGCCCCTTGCTTAAGGTTTGCCACGTATTGCGGAATGCGTCGTTGCGCGGCCATGATGAGGGCCCACGTCAGTTCGGCGGGCGCGATCGGCGAGCCGGTGCCTTCCAGCACGGCAATGCCGCGCTCGGTACACGCCGCCATTTCGATGTGGCTCGACGCTTTGCCGGTCTGGCTGATCATGCGCAGATGCGGCAGCTTGTCGAGGAGTTGGGAGCTGATGCGGGTGCGTTCGCGAATCAGGACAAGAGCATCGACTTCGGAAAGGCGGCTTGCCAGTTGCCCGAGACCGCGGACGGTATTGTTGAAAACCTTGACCTCATGGTCGGCCAGCATCTGGAAACAATCGAGTTTGCGAACGGCGTCCTGGTAATCGTCGAGGATGGCAATCTTCATGGCTTTTGTGTTTTGCGGCGCACGTGTCGGTGCGGAACGGAGTGATAAGCTTAAAGTCCCAACATGTGAATGAACGTCCATGCTGGTTTGGTTGGATGCCCTGCAAAACAAGGGGCCAGAACGGCCCCGCGAACTGCAGACAAGATTTACCTCGTTTTTAACAGTTTGTTGCCAATCGATGCAAGCCGCTTTACAGACGGTTTCGAACAGCAAGCTGGTTGGCCCGCGACGACATGCACAATCGGGCGCGCCGCGAAGGTGGCACGCGAGGATTGGACGCCTCTCGCAAGCAGCGTCGATGGGCTGGTACCGTTTTTCTTTCAATAACACGACGGAGACAGCTCGATGAATCATCCAGCATTTACGGGTAACCCGGCCGTAGAGGCGCCGGCCTGGGTCAAACACCGAAAATTGATCGAATGGGTTCAGCGCGTCGCTGCACTGACGAAGCCGGAGCGCGTCGTGTGGTGCGACGGCTCGCAAGAGGAGTACGACCAGCTGTGCGCGCAGATGGTCGAAGCGGGCACGCTGAAAAAGCTCAATCCGGCGAAGCGGCCGAATTCGTACCTGGCCTGCTCGGATCCATCGGACGTCGCACGGGTCGAGGACCGCACCTTCATCTGCTCGGAGCGCCGCGAAGATGCTGGCCCGACCAACAACTGGATCGCGCCGGCCGAGATGCGCTCGACGCTCGACGGTCTCTTTGAAGGCGCGATGCGTGGCCGCACGATGTACGTCGTGCCGTTCTCGATGGGCCCGCTGGGCTCGCCGATCGCGCATATCGGCGTCGAGCTGAGCGACAGCCCGTACGTGGTGACTAACATGCGCATCATGACCCGTATGGGTCGCAAGGTGTACGACGTGCTGGGTGAGGATGGTGAGTTTGTGCCGTGCGTGCACTCGGTCGGGGCGCCCCTCGCCGCCGGCGCGAAGGACGTGCCGTGGCCGTGCAACAGCACCAAATATATCGTCCATTTTCCTGAGGCGCGCGAGATCTGGAGCTACGGCTCGGGCTATGGCGGCAACGCGCTGCTTGGCAAGAAGTGCTTTGCGCTGCGCATCGCGTCGACGATGGGCCGCGATGAAGGCTGGCTTGCCGAGCACATGCTGATTCTCGGCGTGACGTCGCCGGAAGGGCGCAAGTATCACGTTGCGGCGGCGTTCCCGTCGGCCTGCGGCAAGACCAACTTCGCGATGTTGATTCCGCCGGAAGGAATGAGCGGCTGGAGCATCTCGACGATCGGCGATGACATCGCGTGGATCAAGCCGGGCAAGGACGGGCGCCTGTACGCGATCAACCCGGAAGCCGGCTACTTTGGCGTCGCGCCGGGTACGAGCGAGAAGACGAACTTCAACGCGATGGCGACACTGAAGAAAAACGTGATTTTCACGAACGTTGCGCTGACCGACGATGGGGATGTCTGGTGGGAAGGCATGACCGACGAGCCGCCGGCACACCTGATCGACTGGCAGGGCAAGGACTGGACGCCCGCCATCGCAAAGGAAAGCGGCCGTAAGGCGGCGCACCCGAATGCGCGTTTCACGGCACCGGCATCGCAATGCCCGTCGATCGACGCCGATTGGGAGAATCCGGCCGGCGTGCCGATCGACGCATTCATCTTCGGTGGCCGCCGCTCGACGACCGTGCCACTCGTCACCGAGGCGCGCAACTGGGTCGAAGGTGTGTACATGGCCGCGACTATGGGTTCGGAGACAACGGCTGCCGCAGCGGGCCAGCAGGGCGTCGTGCGACGCGACCCGTTTGCGATGCTGCCGTTCTGCGGCTACAACATGAGCGACTATTTCGGCCACTGGCTCAAGGTGGGCGAGCGGCTCGGGCAACTGAACGCGAAGCTGCCGAAGATTTTCTGCGTGAACTGGTTCCGCAAGGGCGCGGATGGCAAGTTCGCGTGGCCGGGCTTCGGCGAGAACATGCGCGTGCTGCGCTGGATGGTCGGGCGCATCGAAGGTTCGGCGCAAGGGGATGAGCATGCATTCGGTGTGTCGCCCGGGTATGACGATATCGACTGGCGCGGTCTGAATTTCAGCCGCGAGCAGTTCGAAGAAGTCATCTCGGTTGACGACGCGGCATGGCGTGATGAACTCGCCCTGCATGCGGAACTCTTTGACACGCTGCAGCACGGGTTGCCGCAGGCGCTGGGCGAGACACGCGCGACTCTGGAAGAACGCCTCGCCGCCTGATGACGTGAGTACTCGCTTCGTAAAAAGACCGCCGGAAGGCGGTCTTTTTACGTTTACGCAGCATTTCCGGACTGGTTTGGCCCCCTTCTCCTGGCACTGCGATAGGCAGAGGTTATCTTTCTCTGTTTCCTGCTCGTAGACAGTCGTAGCTGCGGTGCAGCATATTGTTTCCTTATGCGGAACAATAGCTGAGCGTCACTTACGCTGAAAGGCACAGTCGCACAATTTTTATGAAAATGGGGCGTTTCAAGGCAACTTCTGCACGATCTTCAGAGTCGGAGGAGAATTCGCAGTTCGCTTCGCCTCTTACTGGGTAGATAGAAGCTGTAACACGGCAGGAGTTGTCTTATGGATCATTTGCAGTCGATGCGAGTTTTCGTCCGGGTGGCGGATCTCGGTAGTTTTGCCCGCGCAGCCAGCGCGATGGATATCTCCAATGCAGTCGCAACCCGGCACGTTGCCGACCTCGAGGGTCGCCTCGGCACGCGACTGCTCAACCGTACAACCCGCAGCCTGTCTCTGACTGAATCGGGTCAGGTCTACCTGGAACGCGCCCGCCAGATTCTCGACGAGCTGGAAGACGTCGAGCAGATGGTGGTGGCGCGAAATCACGAGCCTGTCGGCACGCTGCGTATCGTAGCGCCAGTCGTATTCGGTCTGCACAACCTGGCGCCCGTGCTGCAGACGTACGCCGAGCGCTATCCGAAGGTCGTGCCGGACGTGACGCTCGTCGACCGGCAGGTCGACCTCGTCGAGGAAGGCTTCGACGTCGGCGTCGTGATCGCGCGGCACATGCGCAGCGCGAGCATTGTCACGCGGCGCCTGACAACCGGTTGCATGACGGTCTGCGCGACCCCCGCCTATCTCGAGAAGCACGGCACGCCGACGCGTCCTGAGCAACTGCTGGAGCATCCCTGCCTGAGTCTGCCGTCCGAATACTGGGGCGATGAACGGGTCTTCACGGGGCCAGACGGCGAGGTGCGTGTGCGTCCGACGAACGTGATCGTCGCGAACAATACGGAAATGCTGCGCCAGTTCGCGCTGCTCGGTATGGGCATCGCGATCCTGCCAAGCTATCTGATTGGACGTGATACGACGCGCGGCAAGCTTGTGCGCCTTCTCGGCGATTACCGGCTGCCGCAGGTCGAGATCAATATCGCCTACCCGAGCCGTCGCCATCTGCCGGCGAAGGTGCGTACGTTCATCGATCACCTCGTCGAGCATTTCAGCCAGACGCCGAATAGCAAACTGGGCGAACAGTGGATCAAGGACGGTCTGGTCCAGCCTTCTGCGCTCGCCATCGCACCGTCGTCGGAGTCGATGGCGCCGGAAGCGTTTGACGGTGCCGAGCCGCGGTCGAGCCTGCTCGATAGCGAACTGCCAGCGCCCAAGCCACCCAAGACAGCGGTGCGACCCAGGCCGACGGCTCTGTCGCCGCTGTAACGCCCGGGCGGGAAGCGCCAGGCGCTGCCGTGCACGTTGTGCGGCCTGCACGCCTGTCGATGGTGGCAAAGTGAAAGTGGGCGCAAAGAAAAAGGCGCAGCCGTGAGTCCCACGGCTGCGCCTTTTTTATCACCTGCCAGGAGCGAGGACCGGTAACGTGTATTACGAACCAGTCTTGCGCACGGCCGCTTTCTTCGCCGGAGCCTTCCTGGCCGCAGCGGTTTTGGTTGCGGTCGTTTTACTTGCAGCGGTTTTCGCCGCCGCCTTTTTGGCTGGAGCGGTCTTCGCCGTTGCGCCGACTTCTTCCGTTTCCAGTTCGACCTTGGTTTTCCCCGCTGTTTTGGCTGCGGTCTTCGCAGCGGTTTTCGCCGACGGCTCCTTCTTCTCGAATTCGAAACCGATCTTGCCGTCGCTCTGCTTGACGAGGAACGCCTTGAAGTTGCGGCCGGTGCGCGACGACTTGAAGTTCGTCAACAGATCCGTACGTCCTTCTTCCAACAGCTTCGCCATCTGATCGCGACCAATTTCCTGTTGCAGGATCACTTTGCCCGAGCGGAAGTCGCACGTCTTCGGATTGGCCACTGAGTTCTCGCAAACGTAACTCATGCCGTGCTCGAATACGCGCCCTTTGCACTTCGGGCATGCACCAACCGGTTCCTGCTCGGAGAAGTCAGGCGGTTCGCCGTCTTCGCCACCCTGATCCTGACCGAAGTCGAATTCGAGCTTGTAGTTCTTCGTCTCGTCGTCGAAAGCAAGTTTAAGGATCGCTGAGAACGGCCGGCCCATCTTGCTGCGGAAACCCGACAGCGGACCGATCGTCTTGTTTTGCAGCAACTCTTCAACTTCCGCGATTTCGAACTGGCGGCCGCCCGGAATCTTCGAGATCGAGAACTCGCACTTCGAACATGCAAAGCGCCGATAGTTTTCCTTCACCTGGCCGCCGCAGTTGGGGCAAGGCGTTTCGAGCGTTGCGTAATCGCCTGGGATCGTGTCGGAGTCGTATTCCTTCGCGCGCTTGACGATGGTCTGCGTCATGCGAGCGATTTCCTGCATGAAAGCGTCGCGCTTGAGGTGGCCGCGCTCCATCTGTGCCAGCTTGTGCTCCCATTCGCCCGTGAGTTCGGGGGCCGTAAGTTCCTCGACGCCGAGTCCGCGCAGCAGCGTCGTCAGCTGGAATGCCTTGGCGGTCGGAATCAGATCGCGCCCTTCGCGGATCAGGTACTTTTCGCCAAGAAGCCCTTCGATAATGGCGGCGCGCGTGGCTGGCGTGCCCAGACCCTTGGCTGCCATCGCCTCGCGCAACTCGTCGTCTTCGACCAGCTTGCCTGCGCCTTCCATCGCCGACAGTAAAGTCGCTTCGTTGTAGCGTGCGGGCGGTTTGGTCACCAGTTGCTGGGCGGCGATCTTGTCGGTCTTGACCTTTTCGTCTTTCTGAACCGGTACGAGGTTCGCGTCTTCACCGCTAATCTCGCGGCCGTAGACCTGCAGCCAGCCCGGTTCAACCAGTACCTTGCCCTCGGTCTTGAAGTGATGGCCGACCACTTCCGTGATCCGCGTCGTCACTTTGTATTCGGCGGCCGGGAAGAACACGGCGAGGAAGCGCTTCACGACCAGGTCATACAGCTTCTGCTCGGGCTCGGACAGCGACTTCGGCGCCTGTAGCGTCGGGATGATTGCGAAGTGGTCGCTGATCTTCGAATTGTCGAAGATGCGCTTGTTCGGCTTCACCCAGCCCTTGTCGAGCACCTGCTTCGCGAACGGCAGGTAATTGTTGCTCTCCTTCAGCATGTCGAGCGTGCTCTTCACCGTCTCGATATAGTCTTCCGGCAGGGCGCGGGCGTCGGTACGCGGATACGTAAGCACCTTGTGCTTTTCATACAGCGCCTGGGCGAGCCCGAGCGTATTTTTCGCCGAAAAGCCGAAGCGGCCGTTGGCCTCGCGCTGCAGGCTCGTCAGGTCGAACAGCGCCGGGGACAGCTGTGTGGACGGCTTCGATTCTTCCGACACCCTGCCGATCTGGCCGCGACAGGCGGCGACAATCGTTTCGGCGGCCGGCAGGCTCCAGAGGCGCGAATCGCGTTTCTCCGGATCGAACTCGTCGCGCTTGAACTTCGGGTCGAACCAGCGGCCTTCGTAGAAGCCGCTCGCGCAGACGAACTCTGCTTTCACTTCCCAGTAGTCGCGCGGCACGAACCGGCGAATCTTTTCTTCGCGCTCAACGACGATCGACAGCGTCGGCGTCTGCACCCGCCCGACAGTGGTCAGGAAGAAGCCGCCGCCCTTGCTATTGAAGGCTGTCATCGCTCGCGTGCCGTTGATGCCGACCAGCCAGTCGGCCTCGGAACGGCAGCGCGCGGCGTCGGCGAGCGGCTGCATTTCCTCGTCGCTACGCAGACGGGCAAACCCTTCGCGGATCGCGGCGGGCGTCA
This sequence comes from Paraburkholderia sp. GAS448, assembly GCF_050435685.1. Classification (NCBI taxonomy): domain Bacteria; kingdom Pseudomonadati; phylum Pseudomonadota; class Betaproteobacteria; order Burkholderiales; family Burkholderiaceae; genus Paraburkholderia; species Paraburkholderia sp. GAS448. The sequence continues at coordinate 220,924 of NZ_JBNDKT010000002.1, read as the reverse complement.
TCGACTGCAGCCAGAGGCGCTGGACCGGCTGTTTGGCTTTCGCGTGCTGTGCAATCAAACGGAAAATCAGCTCGCCCTCGCGCCCCGCGTCACATGCGTTAATCAGGCGGTCGATGTCTTTGCGCTTTAGCAGCTTTGTGAGCACCTTGAGCCGCGATTCGCTTTTTGCGATCGGGTTCAGGTCGAAATGTGGGGGGATGACGGGCAGATTGGCGAAACTCCATTTGCCGCGCTTGACCTCGTATTCTTCGGGCGCTGCGATTTCGAGCAGGTGGCCGACCGCCGACGAAAGGACGTACGCGTCGCTTTCGTAGTATTCGTCATGCTTGGTAAACCCGCCCAAAGCCCGCGCGATGTCGTTCGCGACGGAAGGCTTTTCGGCGATGATCAATGCTTTGGACATGACTGGATGTGGGTATGTGGATCCGGGTTTATGACCCTTTAACGACCGCTTTATAGCACACAGCGCGGAAACGTCGACTCGTGTGCGTAAAAAAGCGGCTCATCATAAGTGGGTGCCTGTGTGTCCGGCAAGCGCGCAGCCCTGCCGCAAGCAAGGCCAGTGCCGCCTGTCCGGCGATACTCGCCGGACCTCCGCCGGCTCCCGTAAATGCGTGATGACGCTACGTGCCCGCTGCTTACCACCGGAGCGTCAGGCAACAGTCAGAGCCGGCCGCAGCTTCGGCGCTCCGGTCATGCCCGGCAGGCCGTAGAGATCGGAAAGCATGCGTTCGACGATGGCAGCTTGCGGCAACACCGTGCCAAAAAAGCGCGTGGTGACGGCATCTTCGATCAGGACCGTCGGAAAATTCTCCACGTCGAGATCGTCGAAGCGGTCGGCGTGCGTTTCGATGTCTATCCACGCGAAGCAGATATCCGGATGCCGGTCCGCAAGGCGGTCGAAAGCTTCTCTATATTCCCTGCAGGTGCCGCACCATTCCGCGCACAGACAGGCAACGAACAGCGTGTCGTGGTTATTGACGCGCTCGGCGATCCGGTCTGCGTCGGTGTCGAGATTCAGCGCGGGCATGGTGGTTCCTTGCGTACTTTTATCAGGTGCTTTGGCGCGAATGTAGCATGGCGCGCCGTCAATTGCGGTTCGCCCGCACGAATCGGCCGCCCGGTAATGCGGTGAGATGGCCGCCCAGTTCAAGCTGCAGCAATGTGCCCTGAAGCGCTGCCTCTTCCATCTCGGTGCGGACAGCGAGGATTTCAAGCGTGGCAGGCGAATGACCCAACGCGTCCAGCAGGCGCTTCGCATCCGGCGTCAACGACGAGGCGGGTGACACCACTTCTCCAGGCGCCGGTGCGACGGACCGGACAGCCCAGCCCAGTTCTTCGAGCACCTCTTCCGGTGTTTCGACGAGCTTTGCGCCCTGTTTGATCATCCGGTGACATCCGCGCGCAAGCGGTGCATGGATGGAACCGGGGATGGCGAACACATCCCGCCCCATTTCATTCGCGAGACGAGCCGTGATGAGCGAGCCCGATCGCATCGCGGCTTCCACGATCAGCACACCGCTCGACAGGCCGGCGATCAGCCGGTTGCGTTGTGGGAAATGCGCGGAGCGGGCAGACGTGCCGAGCGGCCACTCCGACACGATCGCGCCTGCTGCAGCGATCTCATGGGCAAGCTGATGATGGACGGCCGGATAAACGACGTCGGCGCCGGTGCCTATTACCGCAATCGTGCTGCCTGCACCGCACAGCGCGCCACGATGCGCAGCGGCGTCGATGCCGAGCGCAAGCCCGGAGACCACTGCGAGCCCCGCGTCCGACAGCGCCCGCGCGAACCGGCGAGCGTCTTCGACACCTTGCGGTGTGGCGCTGCGGCTTCCTACGATGGCAACGCTGCGGGTGTGGAGCAAATCGAGGCATCCTTTCGCATAAAGCAGCGGCGGCGGATCGGTCATCGTGAGCAGGGCGGGCGGATAAGCCGGATCACCCAGTGTCAGTACTTCATTGCCACGCTCGTCGCGCCATCTGAGGACGTTAGCGAGGTGGTTGTCGAAACCGGGATCTGGAGCGGCGAGTACAGCGCGTGCGGTGGCCTCATTGGTGATTGCCGCTATCGCCGCGAACGTCTGGCCAAGAAGCGCGGCCGGCAGGCCAAACGCGTCAAGCAGCGAGCGCAATGGGGCGGGCTTCAGCCCTCGCGCCATCGATAGCCGCAGCCACGCGGCGAGTTCATCATCGGTCATTGGCAATGTGTGCATCGCGTATCAGTCCTTTTGCGGCCAGCGGGGAGGCGGTCGCCATGCTAAAATTTTCATCATCCGAAATAAGCAGCGCTGCGTCTGCCCGCGCGCCTTCCGTCTGTGTGCCGGCGGCGCGTTGAATCGAACCGGTTCGACCGCATATCCTCCGCATAACGCGATGGGCCCACAAGCTGGCCAGGCGGCCAGCAGCATGGCGCGCCGGAGTGCGCAGCGCTCACTCATTCAACTCAGGACCATGGCTTTACTGAACATCCTCAATTACCCGGACAAGCGGCTGCACAAGATTGCGAAGCCCGTGGATGTGGTCAACGATCGCATTCGCAAGCTTGTCGCCGACATGGCCGAAACGATGTACGCCGCCCCGGGCGTCGGACTGGCTGCAACGCAGGTCGACGAGCATGTGCGCGTGATCGTGATCGACATTTCGGAAACACACGACGAACTTCGCGCGTTTATCAACCCGGAAATCATCTGGTCGAGCGACGAGAGAAAGCTCTCCGAAGAAGGCTGTCTGTCGGTGCCGGGCATCTACGACAATGTGGAACGTGCCGAGAAGGTGCGCGTGCGGGCGCTCAACGAGAAGGGCGAGACCTTCGAGCTCGACTGTGAAGGCCTTCTCGCCGTCTGCGTTCAGCACGAAATGGATCACCTGATGGGCCGCGTGTTCGTCGAGTACCTGTCACCGCTCAAGCAGACGCGCATCAAGAGCAAGATGAAGAAGCTCGCGCATGCGATGTAACGCGCGTCCTTCCTGCTAACTCTCCCGTTCATGACCCATTCGTTGCGCGTTATTTTTGCCGGCACGCCTGAGTTCGCCGCCGAGGCGCTGGCGGCAATTCACGCGGCCGGTTTCCCGGTTCCGCTCGTGCTCACCCAACCCGACCGGCCAGCCGGCCGCGGCATGAAACTACAGGCAAGTCCGGTCAAACGCTTCGCGCAGGAACACGGCCTGACCGTCGCGCAGCCGCCGTCGCTGCGCCGCAACGGCAAATACCCGGTTGAAGCTGCTGCCGCGATGGAACAGTTGCATACGACACCCCACGACGTCATGGTGGTCGCCGCGTACGGGTTGCTGCTGCCGCAGGAAGTGCTCGATATTCCCCCCCATGGCTGCATCAACATCCACGCTTCGTTGCTGCCGCGTTGGCGCGGCGCCGCGCCGATCCACCGAGCGATCGAAGCCGGCGACGCGGAAACCGGCATCACGCTGATGCAAATGGATGTCGGCCTCGACACCGGCGCGATGATCTCCGAAGCCCGCACGCCGATCCGTCCTGACGACACCACCGCCACGCTTCACGACCGCCTCGCGCAGGCGGGCGCGAAGCTGATCGTCGATGCACTGATCGAACTGGAGCGCACGGGCAGCCTTGCCGCGACGCCTCAACCGGCTGAAGGCGCCACTTACGCCGAGAAAATCGGCAAGCACGAAGCCGCGCTCGACTGGCGGCGTCCAGCGGTCGAACTGGCTCGCCGGATCCGCGCGTTCGACCCGTTCCCCGGCGGCGTAGTGACGCTCGACGACGGCACCGCGCTCAAGATCTGGGGCGCCGAAGTGGTCGATACACCGCGTGAGGCCGCGCCTGGCACGATCCTCGATGTGTCTGCGGAGGGCGTCGTGGTCGCAAGTGGCGAAGGCGCGCTGCGCCTCGTGCAATTGCAGAAGCCCGGTGGCAAGCGTCTCCCTGCGCGCGAATTTCTGGCTGGCGCGCCGCTTTCCGCTGGTCAGCGGTTCAAACTGCCCGAAGCATCGTAAAACGGTGGGCACGACTGCGCCATAGACCGTTCGGCCAACTGCCGCTGCAGCCTCGCGGCGCGTTAGAATCGTCTGTGAATCGACTGTGCGCCTGAGGATTTCAAATGTTCGGCATCACCCATTTCGCCTTCTTCGTCGTTGCGGTTTTTCTGCTGAACGTGACGCCGGGACCCGATACAGCCTATATCGTCGGGCGTAGTGTCGCGCAGGGGCGCCGTGCAGGGCTGATGTCGGCGCTCGGTATTTCCGCGGGCTGCTGCGTGCATTCTCTGGCTTGCGCGTTCGGCCTGACAGCCTTGCTCGCGGCATCGGCGGCGGCGTTCACAGTGATCAAGTTTGTGGGCGCGATCTACCTGATTTACCTTGGCGTGCGCCTGATCTTCGCGAAACCGGCGACTGAGCCAGTCGCTGCGTCAGGTGCGCCCTCGCGCGCCGCAGGTGCACCGAAATCCTTGCGTCAGCTGTTCCTGCAAGGTTTCTGGACCAACGTGCTGAATCCAAAGGTCGTGCTGTTCTTCGTGTCGTTTTTCCCGCAGTTCGTCACCACAGGCAGCGAGCACAAGGCGCTTGCATTCCTGACGCTCGGCGCGGTGTTCGTCGTGATGAGCACGGTGTGGAACAGCTTTGTCGCGTGGATCGCGGGCAGCGTCACGCAGCGCTTCTCCGGCAAGCCGGCTGTCAAAAAGTGGCTCGACCGCGGTGTCGGTAGCGCTTTTGTCGGTCTGGGCGTCAAACTTGCCACCGCGTCACGGTGATTGAATTTTCCATGTTCGCCCCTATCTAACAAAATGCTTACAATTGACCGTCACCAACAGGTGACGTCAAGAGCGAACTCACATTAGGGGCAAGGAGCAAACGGACATGTTCAACTGGGTGAAAACCGCGATGCTAATGGCCGCGATTACGGCCCTTTTCGTCGTGATTGGCGGCATGATCGGCGGATCGCGGGGCATGATGCTCGCATTCCTCGTGGCGCTCGGGATGAATTTCTTCTCCTACTGGTTCTCGGACAAGATGGTCCTACGCATGTACAACGCGCAGGAAGTCGACGAGACGAGCGCGCCACAGTTTTACAGGATGGTGCGTGAGCTTGCCACACGCGCCGAACTGCCAATGCCGAAGGTCTACCTGATCAACGAGGACGCGCCGAATGCATTTGCCACCGGCCGGAATCCGGAACACGCGGCTGTTGCAGCCACCACGGGTATTCTTCGCGTGCTCTCCGAGCGGGAAATGCGTGGCGTGATGGCGCATGAACTGTCCCATGTGAAGCATCGCGACATCCTGATCTCTACGGTCTCGGCGACGATGGCGGGTGCGATCTCCGCGCTGGCCAATTTCGCGATATTCTTCGGCGGTCGCGATGAAAGCGGCCGGCGGGCCAATCCGATCGCAAGCATCGCGGTTGCGATTCTGGCGCCGATCGCCGGTGCGCTGATCCAGATGGCGATTTCCCGCGCCCGCGAGTTCGAGGCGGATCGGGGTGGCGCGAAGATTTCGGGCGACCCGCAGGCGCTTGCGTCGGCACTCGACAAGATTCACCGTTACGCAGCCGGTATCCCGTTTGCAGCGGCTGAAGCGCATCCCGCGACAGCGCAGATGATGATCATGAATCCGCTTTCGGGCGGCGGGATCGCGAACCTGTTCTCGACCCACCCGGCGACCGAGGAGCGCATCGCACGTCTGATGGAGATGGCGCGCACCGGACGTTTCGACTAACGGCGGGTGCCCGGGGTGCCCCGGGGTGCCGTCGCCGGCGCCTCCTCCTGTCTGCCCAAGGGCGAGCCGCGAGGTTCGCCCTTTTTCGTTCGTACGAGGGGGCGCCGACCCGGGCTCGACGCGAAGCGCAGGGCCACCCGGCGGCCCAAGCTACAATGTCTCGTTTGTGCCACGCGACCTGCGAGGCCTGCCTTTGTCTTGTACATGACTTCAAAGCCTTCTGAGCGCCCTGTTTCGAAACCGCCGCATGCGCGCGGGCCCCGTTTGTCGACCCTGCATCTCGCGCCGGAGTCGCTGGGCTTTGCGCTTGACTGCGCCGCGCAGGCTGTCGGCGCGGTGCGCCTTGGCGCTGCATTGCCCGCTGCGCTGCAGAGCGTATTCATGTCCGCACCCGAGGGCGCCGCTGCAGCGGCGCGCGGCGCGGTGCAGGACATTGCCTACCGGACCATGCGGCGTCTGGCTACCGCTGAAGCGCTCGTCGTGCAACTGGTGCGCAAGGCACCACCGCCGCACGTCGGCCATGTGCTCGCATGCGCGCTTGCCTTGCTCGTCGATGAAGATGAATCGGCGGCTTATACGCCGTTCACGGTCGTCGACCAGGCGGTCAATGCGATCGGCGCACGACGCGAGTTCGCCTTTGCAAAGGGCCTTGTCAACGCCGTGCTGCGACGTTTTTTGCGCGAACGCGAGGGCTTGCTGGCCACTGTCCACACGGATGATGTCGCTCACTGGAATTATCCGCAGTGGTGGATCGATTCGGTTCAGCGGGCGTGGCCGGAAAACTGGCAGGCCATCCTTGCTTCAGGCAACGAGCAAGGGCCGCTTACGCTGCGCGTCAACGCGCGTCGCTCGACCGTCGCGGATTATCTGCGAGTGCTGCAGGGCCATCACATCGCCGCGACCCAGACCGGCGAACACGCAGTGCGGCTCGATGTGCCGATGTCGGTCGATCGTATCCCCGGCTTTAGCGAGGGCGTCGTGTCGGTGCAGGATGCCGGCGCACAAATCGCTGCCCAATGTATCGGCGTGCGCGACGGTATGCGCGTGCTGGATGCCTGCGCCGCGCCCGGCGGCAAGACCGGCCACCTGCTGGAGCTGGCCGACATCGAGCTCATTGCGCTCGAAAGCGATGCGTCGCGTGCACGGCGTATTGGCGAGAATCTGCAGCGCCTGGGTCTTGTCGCCGATGTGCGCATCGGCGACGCCGGCAACCCTGAAAAGTGGTACGACGGCCAGCCGTTCGACCGCATTCTGGCGGACGTACCGTGTTCTGCATCGGGTATCGTCCGTCGCCATCCGGATATCCGCTGGCTGCGTCGTGCGGCCGATATCCCCGCGCTCGTCGCAGAGCAGCGGCGCATTCTCGAAGCGCTCTGGCCCCTCGTGGAAACAGGCGGCGAGTTGCTCTACGTTACGTGCTCGATCTTTCCGGAAGAAGGTGAGTTGCAGGCGACGTGGTTTGGAAGCACGCACCAAGATGCGGTACGATTGGACGCGCCGGGGCAACTGTTGCCCACGGCCGCCCGCGCGCCAGCTGGAGCATCGGCCGAACTGCGTGCCGGGCAGGACACCGCCTCGAATTCAGACCACGACGGATTTTTCTACGCGCGCTTTCAGAAACGGTGACCATCAAACGCTTCTTTCCGCTTCGGCTTGCGGCCGTGCTCTGGATTGCGCTGGCCGTTTGCCTGAGCGCAGCCGGGCCCGCGTGGGCCGACTCGATTGCCGTGCAGCGCGCGTCGCTGGAATCGGATAACAACGGCTGGAGCCTCGACGCCCGCTTTGACTTCGAACTGAACAGTAGCCTCGAAGATGCCGTCAATAAGGGCATTCCGCTTTATTTCACCACCGATTTCGAACTCAGTCGTCCGCGGTGGTACTGGTTCGACGAGCAACCCGTGAGCGTCTCCCAAAGCATCCGTCTGTCGTTCCAGCCGCTGACGCGCGAATACCGCGTGTCGAGCGGCGGCCTGCAACTTGGCTTCAGCACGTTGAAAGACGCGTTGTCGGTGATCAAGCACGTCACGTCGTGGCATGTGATCGATCGCAGCCAGGTGCGTGCCGGTGAAACGTATAACGCTTCCGTGCGCATGCAACTCGATGTCGCGCTGATGCCCAAGCCGTTCCAGATCGACGCGGTCAACAACCGCGACTGGAACCTCTCTTCCGACTGGAAGCGCTTTACCTTCACGGTGACCGAACGTGCTAAATAGAGTGCGCCAGGCTCCGAGCTTGACCGGCATCATCGTGCGCGTGATGGTGTCGACGGTGGCCGTCACCGCCGTTCTGCTGCTCGTGCTGCTCGCCGCCGCGAGCGCGAACACCGAGTTCTTCGATCGCTACTATCAGTGGCTTTACGCGGCCAACGTTGCGGTCGCGCTGATCTTCATGCTGATCGTGGCGGTGCTCGTCGTGGTCATCATCTCGCGATTGCGCAAGGGCAAGTTCGGCACACGGCTACTCGCGAAGCTCGCGTTTTTCTTTGCGCTCGTCGGCGTCGTGCCGGGCGGGATCATTTACATTGTGTCGTATCAGTTCGTGTCGCGCAGTATCGAATCGTGGTTCGACGTGAACGTCGAAACCGCGCTCACCTCAGGGCTGAATCTCGGGCGTGGCATGCTTGACGCGTCGCTCTCGGATCTGCAGACCAAGGGCCGTCTGATGGCCGAGCAGCTCGCGAGCGCTGATTCATCCGGCACGACGCTTACGTTGCTGCGTCTGCGCGACCAGTTCGGTGTGCAGGACGCGACCATCGTCGAACCTGTGCGCAGCATGTCCGGCGCGACGCCTGAGATGCACGTCGTCGCGCAGGCCGCGAGCAACTACGCGTCGCTCGTGCCGACCGACCTGCCCACTCCCTTGATGATCGAACAGGCGCGCGGGCGTGGCTTCGCAGCAATCGAAGGTGAAGTGGATGGCGATCCGCAAGCGCGCGGGGCGAAAGGCGCATTGCGATTGCGCATCGTGCAGCGCATTCCCGATTCGAACGCGTCGCTGCTGCAGCCGGCTGAACGTTTCCTGCAACTCTCGCAACCTGTTTCGCCAACGCTTGCGCGTAACGCGGACGCGGTGCAGCGCGCCTATCGCGAATATCAGGAGAAGGCGCTCGGCCGCACGGGGCTGCGCAAGATGTATATCGGCACGCTGACGCTCGCGCTGTTCCTCGCGACGTTCATCGCGATGATGCTTGCGCTCGCGCTCGGCAATCAGCTTGCGCGGCCGCTCTTCCTGCTCGCGCAGGGTACCAAGGAAGTAACTGAAGGCGACTACACGCCGAAGCGCGAAATCAAGTCGCGCGACGAACTCGGCTTCCTCACGCAGTCGTTTAATGCGATGACGCGCCAGCTCTCCGAGGCGCGTGCGGCGGTCGAGAATAATCGCATCGCACTTGAACACTCGAAGGCGTATCTGGAAAGCATTCTTGCCAACCTGACCGCGGGCGTGTTCGTGTTCGACCGGCAGTTCCGGCTGACCACTGCGAATCGCGGTGCGGAGCGCATCTTCCGCCAGCCCTTCCAGGCGATGCTTGGCTCGTCGCTGGATAACATTGGCGTGCTCGCCGAGTTCGGCGTGATGGTGCGCAAGGCCTTCGCCGACCGCGAAGCGGCAAGCGGCGAAGGCCACGACGACCGTGGTCACTGGCAGCAGCAGGTCTCGGTGCAGGTAGCCGGCGAACCCGAACCGCTGACGCTGCTCGTGCGCGGCGCGCGGCTCGTCGCAGCGACCGACAGCGATGCGGAGGATGTTCAGACGTCGGGTCACGTCGTCGTGTTCGACGATATCTCCGACGTGATCTCGGCACAGCGCTCGATCGCCTGGGGTGAGGTTGCACGTCGTCTTGCGCACGAGATCAAGAATCCGCTTACGCCGATCCAGCTGTCGGCTGAACGTCTGCAGATGAAACTCTCCGACAAGCTCGCACCGTCGGACGCCGATGTGCTGAAGCGCGGCGCGACCACGATCGTCAACCAGGTCGCAGCGATGAAGCAGATGGTTGACAGTTTCCGCGACTATGCGCGCACGCCGCCGGCGGTGCTCGCGAATCTGCAACTCAACGACCTGGTGAGCGAGGTGCTCACGCTCTACGGTATCGAGGAAGGCAAGAGCGCGATTGCGGTGGAACTGGCGCCGAACCTGCCGGTGATTCGCGGTGATGCGACGCAATTGCGCCAGGTGATCCACAACCTGCTGCAGAATGCGCAGGATGCCGTCTCGGAAGTCGAACATCAGCGCGTGGTGCTCGAGACGAGGACAGTAGAATATGGCGATCCTGACGCGGAAGGCAAAGCGCGCGTTGCAGTCCGCCTGACCATATCGGACAACGGACCGGGCTTCCCCGCACGTATCCTGACGCGTGCATTCGAACCTTACGTGACGACCAAGGCCAAAGGAACAGGCCTCGGTCTGGCCATGGTCAAGAAGATCGTCGACGAACATGGCGCGCGCATCGACATTCGCAACCGCATGAAGGCGGGCGATGTGATCGAAGGTGCGCAGATTTCGATCCTCTTCCTCCAACTGGCAGACGATGAGGCGGCACCCGGAACTGAGCCGCGGGCAACACGCGGTGGTGCATCGCACGGAACAAAAGCAACAGTGCAGACAAGGGCAGCTTAAATGGCAACCATCCTGGTAGTAGATGATGAAATGGGCATCCGGGAATTGCTCTCGGAGATCCTGAGCGACGAAGGACACGTCGTAGAGGCCGCGGAAAACGCGCAGGAAGCGCGCGACTTCCGTTTGCGTCAGGCCCCTGATCTGGTGCTGCTCGACATCTGGATGCCGGACACCGATGGCGTCACCTTGTTGAAAGAGTGGGCCGCGCAAGGGCAACTGACGATGCCGGTCATCATGATGTCCGGTCACGCGACGATCGATACGGCCGTCGAAGCGACGAAGATCGGTGCGCTCAACTTCCTCGAGAAGCCGATTGCATTGCAGAAACTGCTGAAGGCGGTCGAGCAGGGGCTCGCACGCGGCAATGCGGCGCCGCCAGCGGGTGGTGTCGCGGCAAAGCCGGTCTTGCCAGTGGGCGCGTCGGCGGTGGCCTCGGCTGCCGCGTTGCCGATGATGCCGGCCGAAGGCATGCTCGGTGGCGCGCTGTCTGCGCAAACCGCATCGATCTCGTTCGATATCCCGTTGCGCGACGCGCGCGATGCGTTCGAACGCGCCTACTTCGAATATCACCTCGCACGCGAGAACGGCAGCATGACGCGCGTCGCCGAAAAGACCGGGCTTGAGCGCACGCACCTGTATCGCAAGCTGAAGCAGCTCGGCGTCGATCTCGGCAAGAACAAGGGTGAATGAACGGCGATATGCAGGTGGCGCGAAGGCCGCGCGCAATGAGTCCCCGAGGCGGTTGTCGATAAATTTTGACGAGGGGGCTTGAGGCGAGCGGTTCACTTTGATATACTTTCGCTTCTTCGTTGGCCCGGTAGCTCAGTTGGTAGAGCAGCGGATTGAAAATCCGCGTGTCGATGGTTCGATTCCGTCCCAGGCCACCAGAATTTAGCCCCAGGAAATCGCAAGATTCCTGGGGCTTTCTGTTTTTGTGGTGCTTTGCGGTACGGGATTCACCGTGATCCGGGCGGTCGGCGGCATGCTGCGTCGCATGATAAAATCACGTTAGTTCAAGGACTTGCCACGTTCTAACGACAAGTCCTTTTTCGTCTTCGGTGTCGGTGCCGCGCGTTGCGCGACACGCTCTGCCTGACGATCAGCGGTATAAGTGCCCGGCGACTCTGCATGCGGATGGCGCGGCCTATACTGCCTGAGCTGGCTCGATGCGGGCTCAGTGCCGCCCCACGTCCTGTCGCCGCATGGCTCACACCGCGCGGCCCCACGCGGGCACTCATCATTCACGGAGTTTCACGGTGACCCGGACAGACGCTAAACGTAGCGCGCTCGTGCTGTTCTCCGGTGGTCAGGACTCGGCCACCTGCCTCGCGTGGGCGCTCGAACGATATGAAACGGTTGAGACACTCGGTTTCGACTACGGTCAGCGACATCGAGTCGAACTCGAATGCCGCGAGGGCTTTCGCAGCGCGATCGCGCGGACATTTCCGGTATGGGGCGAGCGCCTCGGCGACGATCACATGATCGATCTTTCGGTGCTTGGCTCGATCAGCGATACGGCGATGACGCGCGAAATCCAGATCGAAGCCGCCGCAAGCGGTTTGCCGAACACGTTCGTGCCGGGCCGTAACCTGATGTTCATGACGATCGCCGCCGCGATTGCCTATCGGCGCGGGCTTCAGGTGCTGGTGGGCGGCATGTGCGAGACGGACTTTTCGGGCTATCCCGATTGCCGCGACGATACGATGAAAGCGCTGCAGGTTGCGTTGAATCTCGGCATGGACAGCCGCTTCCTGCTCGAGACACCGCTGATGTGGCTCGACAAGGCCGACACGTGGCGTCTCGCGCAGCAACTGGGTGGCGACGAGCTGGTTGAGCTGATTCGCGTCGAAACACATACATGCTATGTCGGCGAGCGAGCCGAATTGCACGCCTGGGGTTTCGGCTGCGGCGAATGTCCGGCGTGCAAGCTGCGCAAGCGTGGCTACGAAGCGTATCTCGCCGGCGAGAAAGTGACGGAACCCGTATAAAGGCAACAGACGAAGGCGGCGCACAAATGAACCCGCTTCGTGATACACCTATCCAGGAAACCTCAGGCAGAAAGCAGCATGACGTACGCGGTCAAGGAAATCTTCTACACATTGCAGGGCGAAGGCGCGAACGCCGGGCGTCCGGCCGTGTTTTGCCGCTTTGCCGGCTGCAACCTGTGGTCGGGCCGGGAGGAAGATCGCGCTGAGGCCGTCTGTCGCTTCTGCGATACCGACTTCGTCGGCACCGATGGCGAGAACGGCGGCAAGTACCGTACCGCCGAAGAACTCGTCGCGAAGATCGCGTCGCTATGGCCGGAAGGCGAAGGCGAGCGTTTTGTCGTGTGCACCGGTGGCGAACCGATGCTGCAGATCGACCCGCCGTTCGTCGACGCGTTGCACGCTGCCGGCTTCGAAATCGCCATCGAAACCAACGGCTCGCTGCCCGTGCTGGAAACCATCGACTGGATCTGCGTGAGCCCGAAGGCCGACGCGCCGCTCGTCGTGACGAAAGGCAACGAGCTGAAAGTCGTGATCCCGCAGGACAACCAGCGCCTGTCCGACTACGCGAAGCTCGACTTCGAATATTTCCTCGTGCAACCGATGGATGGCCCATCGCGCGACATCAACACGAAGCTCGCGATCGACTGGTGCAAACGCCATCCGCAATGGCGTCTGTCGATGCAGACCCACAAGTACCTGAACATTCCCTGATCCGCCGTGCTGACGATTACCCGAAAACTCGAATTCGACGCGGGCCACCGCATTCCCGATCACCGCAGCCAGTGCCGTAATCTGCACGGGCATCGCTACGTGCTCGAAATCACGCTGCAGGGCGACCTCGTCGAGACCGAAGGTGCGCCGGATCGCGGCATGGTGATGGATTTTGCCGACGTGAAGTCGCTCGCCAACGAACACCTCGTCGACCTGTGGGATCACGCATTTCTCGTCTATGAAGGCGATGCGCCGGTGCGCGGCTTCCTGGAGTCGATGCCGGGTCACAAGACGGTTGTGCTCGACCGCATCCCGACCGTCGAAAATCTGGCTGCCGTCGCGTTCGACATTCTCGCGAACGTCTACGATGCCCACTACGGGGTGAACCTGCGTCTTCACCGCGTGCGCCTGTACGAAACGCCGAACTGCTGGGCCGACGTCGTTCGCGACTGAACGAACGCGTTATTGTCACGGTATGATCGTTTCGACAACCAAACGGAGCGAGACATGCCGTTCACCGTACTGCGAAGCGCGCGCCGTGCCCGCCGCACCGCCCATGCTTCCATCCGCACTTCAGGCGGCGCGCCGCGCCATCGGGGGGCGCGGCGATGAGCACCTTCACCAATCCCCTCAAGCAACGACTGAAGGATCCTGATCCGCTGTTCGGGCTGTGGCTGTCGCTTGGCAGCGACACGGCTGCCGAGGCGCTCGCGCACGCCGGTTTCGACTGGCTGCTGATCGACATGGAGCACTCGCCGAATGACAGCGTCGACGTCACCGGCCAGCTGCGCGCGATCGCCGCGGCGCATCTGCCGACCGAGCCGGTCGTGAGGCTGCCCGCCAGCGAGTCCTGGCTCGTCAAGCGCGTGCTGGACGCAGGCGCGCGCACGTTGATGTTCCCCAATATCGAGTCCGCTGACGAAGCGGCGCATGCGGTCCGTCTGACGCAGTATCCGACCGCTGCGGGCGATGGCATGCGCGGTGTCGCCGGCGCGGTCCGCGCGGCGGCATATGGGATGCGGCGCGACTATGTGCAGAACGCCAATGCGCAGATTGCGACGATCGTGCAGATCGAGTCGGCGCACGCGCTGGAGAACATCGACCAGATCGCCGCGACGCCGGGTATCGACTGCCTGTTCATCGGTCCCGCCGATCTGGCTGCGAGCCTGGGGCATCTGGGCGATCCGAAGCACCCGGACGTGGTGGCCGCGATCGCACGCATCGCGGACGTGGCGCGTCGCGCGCATGTCGCTGCCGGCATATTCGCGATGGATGTCGCCAGTGCACGGCAACATCGCACGGAAGGTTTCAGCTTCATCGCGCTCGCGGCCGACGTCATGTGGATGCTGCGCGCAACCCGGCAGGCGCTGCAGGAGGTACGGTCATGACACGCATTTCACTTTCACTTGCGCGTGCCGCAGCCTGCGTAGCCGTGGCGGCGAGCGTCGCAGCACCGGCACTGGTGCACGCCCAGACCCTGCAGTCGCCGAAAGCCGTCGACGCTGAAACGCAGACCGCGGTCGCCGACTACAACGCCGGCAACCTGGGCGCCGCGCTGTCGGAGTTCCGTAAGGCCGCCGAGCACGGCAGCCGGCTCGCTGAGTTCAATTACGCGATGATGCTGCTGAACGGAGAAGGCACTACTGCCAACGTCGACGAAGGCAAGAAGTGGCTGCGCAAGGCCGCCGACGCGGACATGTCGCACGCGCAGTATGTGTACGGCAGGATGTATGACGATGGTGAGTTCGTCGGCCGCGATCCGGCGGAGGCGCACATGTGGTTCCTGAAGGCTGCGAAGCAGGGCCATGTGCAGGCCGAACTGGCGCTTGCGAACCAGTTCCTCGACGGTCGCGGCACATCGCGCGACAACCAGCAGGCGTTTTACTGGTACAAGAAAGCGGCTGAAGGTGGCGACATGACGGCGCAGTATGTGACGGGCTCGTTCTACGAGCGCGGAGGCGACGGGGTCGCGCGCAATCTCAATGTTGCGCGGGCTTACTATGCCGCCGCTGCGGCGCAGGGCGATCCGGCGGCGCGTCTCAAGTACCAGCAGCTCACCTCGCAATTGCAGCAGCAACACGAGGCGAAGCCGCAGTGACCAGCGCCACGTGCGCGGTTCCGGCGCTCAGGCCGGAACTCCGCTGTGCGATGCGGCTTCAGCTTTGCATGAGCCGCTTCTGTCGCGCGACACTCATGATGAGGCCGATCGCGACGCCCAGTGTGATGAGGGCCGTGCCGCCGTAGCTCATGAAGGGCAGCGGGACGCCGACCACCGGCAGGATCCCGCTCACCATTCCGATGTTCACGAACGCGTAGGTGAAAAACGCCATCGTGAGCGAGCCTGCCAGCAATCGGCCGAACAGCGTTGCGCCATTCGCTGCGATGTAGAGGCCCCGCGCGATCAGCAACATGTACAGGGTAAGCAACACGATCCCCCCCGCCAGACCGAACTCCTCCGAGAACACCGCGAAAATGAAGTCGGTGTGTTTTTCGGGGATGAACTCGAGGTGAGCTTGCGTGCCCTTCATCCAGCCCTTGCCGATCGGCCCACCCGAGCCGATGGCAATGACCGCCTGAATCGTATGGAAGCCCTTGCCTAGCGGATCCGAGGTCGGATCGAGGAGCGTACAGATGCGGTGCTTCTGGTAATCATGCATCAGCGGCCAGTTGACTTCCGGCTGGCAGATCTTGTCCTGGAACGCGGCGATCGAAGTCACCGCGATCACCCCCGCAATCAGTACCGGCACGATCAGCTTGAAACTCAGTCCGGCGAAGTAGATCACGAAAAAGCCGGCCGCGAACACCAGCACCGCGGTACCGAGGTCCGGCTGCTTCGCGATCAGTCCGACGGGCACTGCGAGAATCAGAAGGCCGACTATGTAGTCGTACCAGCGCACCACGCCCTCGCGTCGCTGGTAGTACCACGCGAGCATCAGCGGCGTGGCGATCTTCATGATCTCGGACGGCTGGATGACGACGCCTACATTGATCCAGCGTTTTGCCCCTTTGCGCGTGAGGCCGAATAGCGCCACTGCGATCAGTAGCGCAATGCCGAACGTGTAGAGCGGCACGGCGAAGCGCATCAGCGTCGTCGGTGGCACATTGGCGAGCGCCCACATCAGCGCGAAGGTCAGCATGATGTTGCGCAGCTGATCCTCGACCTTGCCGGGCATATCGAGCGTCGCGCTATAAAGTGTCACGATACCGACGCACAGGAGCAGAAAAACGATCAGCGCCAGCGGCCGGTCGAAGCCCAGAAACAGACTCTTGATGCGGTCGAGCCAGGCGCGCTTGTCGAATTGCATGCCTTTCTCCTTACTCGTCGATGCCGCCGGAAACCGGCAGTTTTGGCGACGTCGGCGCGATGCCGTTGTCGCGTGACGGCGCGGCGGCCGTCGGGGATTCGTCGCTGGCCGGACGGGGCGCGCGCGGCGGCTTGTGGGGTGCTTTGGTTACGACTGGTGCCGATGCAGTGGCCACAGCGGACGCGCCCTTTGCGGCACGGCCGCTTGCCGGAGTAGCCGAAGCACCCACTGCACGGGCCACAGGGCCGCCTGCGCCCGGTGCCGACGCAGCGGCGGCGCCGGACGCGGCTGTTGCATCCGTTGAAGAAGCGGCGGCATCAGGCTTTGGCTTCACCGGCGCGCCCGGAGGGGGCGGCAACGCCTTGAAACCTGCTGCCACGGTGACCGGCATAATGGATTCCTGCGCTGCCGGTGCCGCGCCGATCACGGGTGCAGATGCGTCTTCCGTCGCCGAGGCGGCTGCCTCCACTGCCGCCGCTTCGGCGCCCGGCTTCTGCCGCTCGAGCAGATAGTAGTCGAGCACACGTCGTGCGATCGGCCCCGCTGCCTGTGCGCCCCAGCCGCCGTTTTCGACGATCAGCGCGACCGCGATCTTCGGATTCTCGGCAGGCGCGAACGCGATGAAGAGCGCGTGGTCGCGCAGATGTTCGGCCAGCGCGTGGCCATGGTACTTCGCACCCTGCAGCGAAAAGACCTGCGCCGTCCCAGTCTTGCCTGCCACCGTGTACGCCGCATTGCGGAATACCTGGTACGCCGTGCCGGACGGGTTTGACGTGACGTTTTCCATCCCGCGCTTGATGACGTCGATGTCCTGCTGCGCCACGTTGATCCGGCCGTCGTCCTTCGGCACGGTCAGGCGGGTGTCGTGGTTGATCGGATTCTCGACTTCCTTCACGAGGTGGGGCTTCATTACGACCCCGTTGTTGGCGAGCGTGGCCGTTGCGTGCGCAAGCTGCAGGATCGTGTACGAGTTGTAGCCCTGGCCGATCCCGAGACTGATCGTCTCGCCCTCGTACCAACGCTGCTGCTCCGGCTTGCGATACGCTTTTTTCTTCCAGTCGGTCGATGGCAGGATACCGCGCGCTTCGCCGGCAATGTCGATGCCGGTGATCTGGCCGAAGCCCCACGGCTTCATGAAGTTCGCGATTGCGTTGACGCCGAGATCGTGCGCGAGCATGTAGAAATAGGTGTCGTTCGACACCATGATCGCGCGGTTCATGTCGATCCAGCCCTGACCCTGCGGCACGTCGTTGCGGAACGTGTGGCCGCCGAACGTATAGGAGCCCGGATCCTGAAAACCCCAGCCAGGCGTGCGCTTGTGCAGCGACAGCGCGGCGAGCGCCATGAACGGCTTGTAGGTGGAGCCCGGCGGATACGTACCGTGCAGCGGACGATTCAGCAGTGGGTGGTCCGGCGAATTGTTGAGATCGTCCCAGGTCTGCTGGTCGATGCCGTCGACGAACGAATTCGGGTCGAAGCTCGGCGCCGAGACGAACGCGAGCACGTCGCCCGTCGCGGGCTCGATTGCGACCAGCGCACCGCGCCGGCCTGCAAATGCCTGCTCGGCGACCTGCTGCAGCCCGATGTCGAGCGACAGCACCAGATTGTTGCCCGGCGTCGCCTGGGTGCGCGACAGTGTGCGCACCGGGCGTCCACCGGCGGTCACCTCGACTTCTTCGAAGCCGGTCAGCCCGTGCAGTTCGGTCTCGTAGCTCTGCTCGACGCCGATCTTGCCGATGTAGTCGGTGCCCTTGTAGTTGTTCGCGTCCAGACGCGGATCGTAGTGATCCGAATCGCTGTCGTTCTGGTCGCTCGCATCGTCGATGCGCTCCTGGTCGCGCTGCGAAATGCGCCCGATGTAACCAATCACGTGCGCCGCCGTCGGACCGAGGGGGTATTGACGGAACAGGCGCGCGCGCACTTCGACGCCCGGGAAGCGGAAGCGCTGCGCAGTGAAACGCGCGACTTCGTCGTCGGTGAGGCGCGTTCGGATCGGCAGGCTCTCGAAGTTCTTGGAGTCTTCCTGCAGCTTCTTGAAACGGCGACGGTCGCGCGCGTCGATCGAGATGACGGTTGCCAGATTGTCGATCACGTTTTCGAGCGAGTCATTCAGCTTCGACGGGGTGATTTCGAGCGTATATGCCGAATAGTTCTTCGCGAGCACGACGCCGTTACGGTCGGTGATGATGCCGCGGTTCGGTACGATCGGTGCGACTGAAATGCGGTTTTCGTCGGCCTGCAGCGAATATTTGCTGTAGTGCCAGACCTGCAGGAACAGGAAACGAAAACCAATCAGCCCAAAGCAGACGAACACGAACAGGCCCGCCGCGGCGACCCGCAGTCGGAACTTCGTAAGCTGCTGCTGTGTGTCCTTGAATTCGGTCATGCTTCTATACAAATGGTCGCGCAGCGGCCGTCAGGTGATGCGTGCCCGCGAATGGCTGCGGGCGGAAAGCGTAAGCGTTGCGCGTCGAGCCGGCAGGAGGAGAACGTGTTCAATCGAGCCCCCGACGCGTGGTTCGGCCTAGATGGGCCGGGTATCGTCCGGATCGGCCGGACGGCGCTGCGGCATCAGCAACAATACGCTCGCGACGGGCCACAGGGCAGCTTCGACGAAACCGTCGATCAGATAACCCCATCCTGGGAACGCGGCGCCCGTCAGCAGACGGGTGACGAACGGCACGAGCTGCGCGCCGACCAGGAGCGGCATCACGGCGAAAGCCTGCACACCGAGCGACATCCACAGCACGCGACGGTGGATCGTGATCGCGCCGTACGACAGCAGCGTGTAGGCCAGTGCGTGCTCGCCGAGCAGGCTCGCGTTGTGCACGTCCATCAGCAGGCCGAGTAAAAATGCGATGCCCATGCCGACCTTGCGCGGCTGGTGCACATTCCAGAACAGCAACACCAGCGCGACGAAATCCGGCACGCCGATGAGCCGGCCCCACGGCATCATGTTCAGCAGGAACGCAGCCGCAAGGCTAAACGCGATGAAGTATGGATTGACCGGCTGCAGGATGTATTGCGGGCGGTTCATGGCTTCGCCCCCTGGGCGCTCTTCGCCTTTGCGCCAGCTGACGCCGGCGTGGCCGGCTGAGCCTTCGCGCTTTTCTCTGTGGCTTTCGCAGCGTTCTTTTCAGCGGGTTTTTCCGCCGGTTTTGCGCCGCCCTTGTCGGTGCCTTTGTCGGCAGCCTTGTCGCCACCCTTCTCTGCCGCCGGTTTGGCGCTCTTCTTCGCCTTCGCGTCTTTCGCTGTGGCGACAGGATCGGGCTCGGCGGGCCGCGGCGGCACGTCGCTCACATAGTGCAGCACCAGCAAATGGCGCGCACCGCGCACCTGGGCGACCGGCACGCAGATAACCCGTGCAAACGCGGTATCCGCCTGCTTGTCGACCCGCACGACCTTCGCCACCGGCAGGCCCGGCGGATAGACGCCATCGAGACCGCTCGTCACGAGTTCGTCGCCGGCCAGCACGTCGGCGCTGATCGGCACGAAGCGCAGGTCGAGCGAGTCGCCCTTCGGCGTGCCGTAGATCACGCTGCGCAAGCCGGTTCGCACGATCTGTACGGGCACCGCCTGATCCTTGTCGGTCAGCAAGGTGACTTCCGATTGCAGCGGGAAAACACGCGTGACCTGACCGATCACGCCGTCTTCGTTGACGACCGGCGAGCCGTTCATGATGCCGTGCTGCGAACCGCGACCGATGACAACCTTCTGCGTGAACGGATCGCGGGTGTCGTACTGGATTTCGGCGGGGATCGATTGCGTCGTGGCGCGCTGCGACAGCTCAAGCAGCGCACGCAGATGCCCGTTTTCAGCACCCAATGCCGCGACCTGGTTGGCTTGCAGCGAAAGCTGGAGATTGCGCGCACGCAGCTTGTCATTCTCGCGACGCAGCGTCGTGCTGGTGACGGCAAGATCGGCGGCGTCAATGACGAGATCGCGCGGCACGAGCGCGGCGCGCTGCAACGGATAAAGGCCCGCGCCGAGGACGCCGCGAACGATCTCGAGCGTTCGGAAGCGTGCGTCGGAAATCAGCAGGGCAAGCGCCAGCACGACGAAGAAGATCAGTCGTGCGAGTGCCGAGGGGCCTTGCCTGAACAGGGGCGGCGGACTGTATTCCATGGTCGGCGCCGGGGGTGTGAGCGTGGTGGGTGAGGCTGCGGCGCGTCAGATGAGCGCCTGGCGGGCGGCGGCGGCTGGGTTGGCCAGCCGGTTGATCCGCGCCGCTTTAATCAAGATGAACTCGCAAGGTGGACTCGCTCACTCGTACGAGAAGATGCTGCCGAGCTTGTCCATGCGTTCGAGCGCCATGCCCGAACCGCGCACGACGCAGGTCAGCGGGTCTTCGGCGACGAGCACCGGCAGGCCGGTTTCTTCTGCGAGCAGGCGGTCCAGATCGCGCAGAAGCGCACCGCCGCCCGTCAGCATCATGCCGCGTTCGGCGATGTCGGCGCCTAGTTCCGGCGGCGTCTGTTCAAGCGCGATTTTCACCGACGACACGATCTGGTTCAGCGGATCGGTAAGGGCTTCGAGGATTTCGTTGCTGGAGATCGTGAAGCTGCGCGGAATGCCTTCCGACAGATTGCGGCCCTTCACTTCCATTTCCTTGACTTCCGAGCCCGGGAAAGCGGAGCCGATTTCCTTCTTGATTGCTTCGGCGGTCTGTTCGCCGATCAGCATGCCGTAGTTGCGGCGGATATAGTTGACGATGGCTTCGTCAAACTTGTCGCCGCCGACGCGCACCGAGCCCTTGTACACGATGCCGCCCAGCGAGATCACGCCGACTTCCGTCGTGCCGCCGCCGATGTCGACGACCATCGAGCCCGTCGCTTCCGACACCGGCAGGCCGGCGCCGATCGCGGCCGCCATCGGCTCTTCGATGAGATAGACCTGCGAGGCGCCTGCGCCATGGGCGGCTTCCTTGATCGCGCGGCGTTCCACCTGGGTCGAACCGCACGGCACGCAGATGATGATGCGGGGCGACGGGGAGAACATGCGGGATTCGTGAGCGGTCTTGATGAACTGCTTGATCATCTGTTCGGTGACGGTGAAGTCGGCGATCACGCCGTCTTTCATCGGGCGGATCGCCTCGATGTTGCCCGGCACCTTGCCCAGCATCTGCTTGGCTTCCTTACCGACCGCCTGGATGGTCTTCTTGCCGTTGGGACCGCCTTCCTGGCGGATGGAAACGACCGAAGGTTCGTCGAGGACGATGCCTTTGCCGCGCATGTAGATGAGCGTGTTGGCGGTGCCGAGGTCAATGGCCAGATCGTTGGAAAAGTAGCTACGCAAAAAACCGAACATTCAAAAATCCTGTCTCGCTGGGGGCCGCGCCTCGCGCGGTACGCGCAGGTGGGCAGCGGAAAAATAACAGCTTCAGATCGTGCGGGAACGTGCCACAAAGGCTCACCACAGGGGCTGAAGCTGCGAGGGAATCTACCGGAGGCCGGGCAAGGCCGCTCAGTTCACTCTGGAAAATGTCCAGAAAGGCCTTGCCAAGTCGGTCCGGGTTTGGGTCGAACGCGTAATGATACCTTATAATTTTGCTGGATTTGAAGGAAACAGATGGCACTTTTTGCCATTGCCACCCCCTTTTCGAAGGTTCGCTCCACTGTTGTAACCTGCTGTCGCAGCACTGTTTTTTCGCGCTGCAGCAGCCCACGTCTTTTTTCCGGTGACTGCATGGCCCTGACCCTGACCGATGTGAAACGCATCGCACATCTCGCCCGGCTCGAATTGCCCGACGCCGACGCGGAGCACACGCTTGCCCAACTCAACGATTTCTTCGGCCTTGTCGAGCAGATGCAGGCGATCGATACCACCGGCATTGCGCCGCTCGCGCATCCCATCGAGCAGATTGAAGACGTCGCGCTGCGCCTGCGCGACGACGCGGTGACCGAAACGGTGCGCCGGGAGGAATTCCAGCGCCCGGCGCCGGCCGTGCAGGAAGGTCTGTATCTGGTGCCGAAGGTCATTGAATAAGCCGCTGCGGCGAACTCCGCGTGCGTGCTTTTCGCCAGTACCAGTACTTGTGGCGCGGCCGCCGGCGGGCAGCCGACCGCCTCCACGACAGCGCCAGAGCGCGCTGTCGCGCTCTCCAGGAATAACGCAATGCATGAAAAAAGCTTGACCGAACTGCGCGCTGCGCTCGATGCGAAGGAATGCTCCGCCGTCGAACTTGCGCAGGCGTATTTGCGCCGCATCGACGCAGACAAGGGCCTGAACGCGTTCATTCAGGTCGACCCTGAACTCACGCTCGCGCAGGCGAAAGCTGCCGACGTGCGCCTCGCCAACGGCAACGCCGGCCCGTTGACCGGCCTGCCAGTGGCGCACAAGGACGTGTTCGTCACGCGCGGCTGGCGCTCGACCGCCGGCTCGAAGATGCTCGCAAATTACGAAAGCCCGTTCGATGCGACTGTCGTCGACCGGCTGGAGCGCGCCGGCATGGTGTGCCTTGGCAAGACAAACATGGACGAATTCGCGATGGGTTCGTCGAACGAAAATTCGTACTTCGGCCCGGTGCAGAATCCGTGGGATCGCAAGGCGGTGCCGGGCGGCTCGTCGGGTGGATCGGCCGCGGCCGTGGCTGCCCGTCTCGCGCCTGCCGCGACCGGCACGGACACCGGTGGCTCGATCCGTCAGCCGGCAGCATTCAGCGGCGTGACCGGCATCAAGCCGACGTACGGCCGCGTGTCGCGCTACGGCATGATCGCGTTTGCTTCGTCGCTCGATCAGGGAGGCCCGTTCGCGCAGACGGCCACCGATTGCGCGACGCTCCTGAACGCGATGGCGGGCTTCGACGAACGCGATTCGACGAGCCTCACGCGCGACGACGAAGACTACACGCGTTATCTTGGCCAGCCGTGGTCGGCCGATGCCGCCGGCAGGCCGCTCGCCGGTCTGCGTATCGGTCTGCCGAAGGAGTATTTCGGCGCGGGCCTCGCCGACGACGTGCGCGCCTCGATCGACGCTGCACTTAAGCAATACGAGGCGCTCGGCGCCAGTCTCGTCGAAGTGTCGCTGCCGAAAACCGAGCTGTCGATTCCCGTCTACTATGTGATCGCCCCGGCCGAAGCGTCGTCGAACCTGTCGCGTTTCGATGGCGTGCGCTACGGCCATCGCGCGGCTGAGTATCGCGATCTGCTCGACATGTACAAGAAGTCGCGCGCGGAAGGCTTCGGTCCGGAAGTGAAGCGCCGCATTCTGGTCGGCGCGTACGTGCTGTCGCACGGCTACTACGACGCCTACTACCTGCAGGCGCAGAAGATTCGCCGCATCATCGCGCAGGATTTCCAGGAAGCGTTCAAACAGTGCGACGTGATCATGGGGCCGGTGTCGCCGTCGGTCGCGTGGGATATCGGCGCCAAGGGCGACGACCCGGTGCAGATGTATCTCGCGGATATCTACACGCTGTCGGTGAGCCTCGCGGGGCTGCCGGGCATGAGCGTGCCGTGCGGCTTCGGCGCGGGCGCGAATGCGCAGCGTCCGGTCGGTCTGCAGATCATCGGCAACTATTTCAATGAAGCCCGGATGCTGCAGGTCGCGGACGCGTTCCAGCGCGCGACCGACTGGCATCGCAAGGCACCGGCGGGAGTATGAACATGCAGTGGGAAGTCGTAATCGGTCTTGAGACGCACGCGCAGCTGTCGACGGTCTCCAAGATTTTCTCCGGTACCGCGACGCAGTTCGGCGCCGCGCCGAACACGCAGGCGAGCCCGGTCGATCTCGCGCTACCGGGCACGCTGCCGGTGATGAATCGTGGCGCGGTTGAGCGCGCCATCCGTTTTGGCCTCGCGATTGGCGCAAAGGTCGCGCCGCGCAGCATTTTCGCGCGCAAGAATTATTTCTACCCTGACCTGCCGAAGGGCTATCAGATCAGCCAGTACGAGATCCCGGTCGTGCAGGGCGGGCAGATCACGATTCAGGTGCCTGCCAACGAAAAGGCCGGTAAGGAAGCGTACGAAAAGACCGTCAATCTCACCCGCGCGCACCTCGAAGAGGATGCGGGCAAGTCCTTGCACGAAGACTTCGCCGGCATGACCGGCATCGACCTGAATCGCGCCGGCACGCCGCTGCTCGAGATCGTTACCGAGCCGGAAATGCGCAGCGCCGCCGAGGCGGTCGCGTATGCGAAGTCGTTGCATGCGCTCGTCGTGTGGCTCGGTATCTGCGACGGCAACATGCAGGAAGGGTCGTTTCGCTGCGACGCGAACGTGTCGGTGCGGCCGGTCGGTCAGAAAGAGTTCGGCACGCGCGCCGAGATCAAGAACCTGAACTCGTTCCGCTTCCTCGAAGAGGCGATCCAGTACGAAGTGCGCCGCCAGATCGAGCTGATCGAAGACGGTGGCACGGTGGTCCAGGAAACGCGTCTGTACGATCCGGACAAGCGCGAAACACGTTCGATGCGCAGCAAGGAAGACGCGCACGACTACCGCTATTTCCCCGATCCGGATCTGATGCCGCTCGTGATCGACGCGGCGTGGATCGAGCGCGTGAAGGGCGAGATGCCGGAACTGCCGGCGGCGATCCAGGCGCGCTTTGTCGAGCAGTATGGCCTCACGCCGTACGACGCTGGCGTGCTGACGTCGAGCAAGGCAACGGCCGAGTATTACGAGGCCGTGGTCTCGAAGGTCGGCGCGGCGCAGGCGAAGGTGGCAGCAAACTGGCTGATGGGCGAAGTGTCGTCGCAACTGAATCGCGAAGGTCTGGACATCGCACAAAGCCCGGTCTCGGCCGCGCAACTCGCGCTGCTGCTGCAACGCATCGCAGACAGCACGATTTCGAACAAGATCGCGAAGGAGATCTTCCTCGCGATCTGGGAAGAGAAGGCCACCGACGAAGCCGCTGCCGATCGCATCATCGAAGCCAAGGGTCTGAAGCAGATCTCGGATACGGGCGCGCTCGAGGCGATCATCGACGAAGTACTTGCGGCGAACCCGAAGTCGGTTGAGGAATTCCGCGCCGGCAAGGAAAAGGCGTTCAACGCGCTGATCGGTCAGGCGATGAAGGCGACCAGGGGCAAGGCCAATCCGCAGCAGGTCAACGAACTGCTGAAGAAGAAGCTGTCCTGATAGAAGTCGGAAGTCGAAGCCGTTTCCGCAGGTGTGCCACCGTGGCATGCCTTCGGCCATGACGGGCTGTTGCCGGAGCGAAGGTGAGGCAGCGGCCCGTTTCGTTTCTGAATTCGTTTCTACCGGCGCGCTTGCTGGCGACCGTTTGATGCACAACGCGAGGAGAACAAGCATGGCGAAGAAACCTGAGCTCGACGACTTCCGCGTGCCGTATTTCGACGAGGGGAAAAAGGCAGCGAAGTTCGCGCTGAGCGATTTCGATCCGGCTGTGAAGCCGTTTTCGACCGGTTCGAAGGAGTCCGACCGGGAGCGCCTCGCGACTATCGGCACACAGCTCGACGGTTTGCAGGAGCGTCTGCATGCGCAGCGCGTGCAGCGCGTGCTGCTGGTGCTGCAGGGAATGGATACGAGTGGCAAGGATGGGACGATTCGCGCGGTCTTTCACGACGTCGACCCGCTCGGCTTGCGCATCGTGGCGTTCAAGGCGCCGACACCTGTCGAAGCCGCGCATGATTTTCTGTGGCGCGTTCATTCACAGGCACCGGCCGCCGGTGAGTTGACGATCTTCAACCGCAGTCACTACGAAGACGTCCTCGTGCCGACGGTGCTGGGCACCATCGACGCCAACGAGCGTACGAGACGTCATCGCCACATCCGCGAGTTCGAGGCATTGCTTGCGGACACGGGCACGACGATCGTCAAATGCATGCTGCACATTTCGAAGGACGAGCAGCGCAGCCGTCTGCAGGCACGCATCGACGATCCGACGAAGCACTGGAAGTTCGACGTCGCCGATCTGGATGCGCGCAAGCATTGGGACGCGTATCAAGGCGCGTATCAGGACGCTCTGGCGGCGACGTCGACCGAATATGCGCCATGGTATGTGATCCCGGCGGATTCAAAGACGCACCGCAACCTGATGGTTGCCGAACTGCTGCTGCGAACGTTCGAATCGTTGAAGCTGGAGTTTCCTGCGGCGAAGGAATCGCTCAAGGGTGTGAAAGTCGAATAAAACTGTGTTCCTGATGCCGGCCACCGGACTGCCGTCAGCCGGAGTGCCGGCCACCGGAGTGCCGGCCACCGGAGTGCCGGCCACCGGATCAGATCAATCAAACAGGAAGGGAACGATATGTTGCGTGTGATTACCGCCAATCTGAACGGCATCCGTTCGGCTGCAAAGAAAGGCTTCTTCGACTGGTTCCGCGAACAGAACGCGGACGTGCTCTGTGTGCAGGAAATCAAGTGCTCTCAGGACGACATGACGCCTGAGTTCCTGGCGCCGCACGGCTACACCGGCTACTTTCAGCATGCGGTGAAAAAGGGTTACAGCGGCGCGGGCGTCTACACGCGCGGCGAGCCGGACGAAGTCGTGATCGGCTTCGGCAGCGAGGAGTTCGATGCGGAAGGGCGCTATGTCGAAGCGCGCTTCGGGAATCTGTCGGTGGTGTCAGTGTACGTGCCTTCGGGGTCGAGCGGCGACGAGCGGCAACAGGCGAAGTACCGCTTCATGGACATCTTTATGCCGCACCTCGACGCGCTGCGCAAGGAGCGCGAAGTGATTGTGTGCGGCGATGTGAACATCGTCCACAAGGAAATCGACATCAAGAACTGGAAGGGCAACCAGAAGAACTCAGGTTGTCTGCCGGAAGAGCGCGCGTGGCTGACGAAGCTGTTCGACGACGTCGGTTACGTCGACGTATTCCGCACGCTCGATCCACGCCCGGAGCAGTACACGTGGTGGAGCAATCGCGGCCAGGCGTATGCGAAGAACGTCGGGTGGCGGATCGATTATCAGATCGCGACGCCGGGCATCGCCAGCAAGGCGAAGCGCACCGACATCTTCCGCGATATCAAGTTCAGCGACCACGCACCACTGACCGTCGACTACGATCATCCGGCAGGCCGTTAAAGTCGACACGCGCAAGTCGACACGCGCGGGTCGCTGCAACCTGCCTTGACCCGCGTCAGGGCGCAAGCTGGCGCTCTAGTCGCCCGCCAGCTTGCGCCGCGGACGGCCGATGCCGGCGTAGTCTGGTAGCGCGTCGACCGTCCTGCCGGTGGCCTTGGCGTAGAGCGGCAGCATGTCCGGCAGACGCTTCACGATGTCGGCGCGACGTACTGGCGTGTACGGGTGAACGTAGATGAAGCCCTGGTTGCGATTGCTGTGCGTCGCTGCCGCGAGCTTGTCCCACAGCGTGACTGCCGCGCGCGGATCGAAGCCCGCGCGCGACGCGATATCGCTGCCGATCACGTCGGCTTCGGTTTCGTCGGTGCTCTCATATTTCATTTCAAGCAGCTGCGAACCGATGCCGAGCGGCGCCGCACCCAGATCGGCCAGGCCGAACAATTGCGGAATCGATCCAGATCCGAGTTGCGCGGCCTGCTGCTCACCCAGGCGTTCGCGTGCATGCTCGCGCAGCGCGTGTGCGATCTCGTGGCCGAGCAGCATCCCGAGTTCGTTGTCGTTCAGGCGCACGCGGTCCAGCAGGCCGCTGTACACGACGATCTTGCCGCCGGGCAGGCAGTACATCCGGATGTCCGGTGAGCGGACCACGGCGACATCCCACTTCCAGTTCTTCGCGCGTTCGTTCCACTTCAGCGAATAGGGAATCAGCGCGTCGGTGGTTGAGCGGACGCGTTTCACGCGCGCGTCGGTGGCAGGATAAAGACTGTTCGCGTGATCCGCGCCTCGCACGATTTCGTCGAATTCGGCGGTGGCCTGCGATTCGAGCATTGGCGACGGGATCAGGTTGCGGAACACCGCGAGGCCGCCATAACGAATCGTCGGACTGGGGCCGTATGGGGTCTGCTGGGCCGGCGTGGGTGTCGAGGCCGGCGCCGCGCCGGATGCGGGCAACGTGCCGGACACGGCGATTCCAGGTCTGGCAGCAGGAGCGCCACCGCTTTCAGGCGCGCTCACGGTCGCGTTGGTGTTCGCGGGGGCCGGTGCAAGTGTTTCGGTCGCGCGGGCGGTTCCTTGCAGAGCGAGCGTGCCGCCGACACAGGCCCAGGCTAGCGCGAGCGCGGCGCACACCCGGCGGTACATGATTGCACGCAGCGCTGGTTGATTCACGCGCGGCCGGCCTCGCGCCGCCGCGCAAAGCGGTGCGAGCGCCGTCACGACTGGCTTCTCCACGGTGCGATCCTGAACAGAAGCAGCATGCCGGGCAGCGCAAGCGCGGTACACGCCAGGAAGTATTCGAACCAGCCGATCTGGGCGACCACATACCCGCTTGCCGCCGACGCCAATGTTCGTGGCACGGAAGCGAGGCTCGTGAACAGCGCGAACTGCGTAGCCGTGTAACGCGGATCGGTCGTGCTCGCGATGTATGCGGTGAAGGCCGCCATCGTCAGGCCGGTCGCGAAGGTCTCGAGCCCGTAGACAAGCGCCAGCGCGACTGCGCGCGGATCGAGTTGCACGGTCCAGTCGACTCCGATCCACGACAGCAGCGTCGTCACGCCCTGACTCGCCGCGACCGCAAAATCGTAGATCACGCCCAGCGACGGCGAAGCCGGCCCAAGTTGCGCGAGCCACGCGAAGCCAAGCGTCGACAGCATCTGCAGGATGCCAAAAATCCACAGCCCGCGACCAATGCCGATGCGCATCATCCAGATCCCGCCGACGATGCCGCCCGCGAGACTCGCGCCGAACGCCGTCGTCTTCGCGATGACGCCGATCTCCGTGCGCGAAAAGCCGATGTCGAGAAAGAACGAGGTCGACAGGGTGGTGGCCATCGTGTCGCCGAGCTTGTACAGGAAGATGAAACCGAGCACGAACAGCGCGCCGCGCCAACCGTCGCGCAGGATGAATTCGCGGAACGGCAGCACGATCGCATCGCGCAGGTTTTTGGGCGGCGCGCCGTGCACTTCGGGTTCGCTGACGACGAGCGTCATGATCATCCCCGGCAGCATGAACGCACCCGTCACGATGAAGACGGTGGTCCATGGCAGATGATCCGACAGGATCAAGGCGAGCGATCCCGGTATCAGCGCCGCGATCTTGTAGGCGTTCACATGGACCGCGTTGCCGAGACCCTGCTGCGTATCGGTGAGCAGTTCGCGCCGGTAGGCGTCGATCACGATGTCCTGGCTCGCGCCGAAGAACGCGACGAGCGCGGTCAGCGCCGCGACGGTCCAGATTGAATCACGCGGCGACACGAAGCCCAGCGCCGCGATCGCACCCGCGACGAGAATCTGCGTGACGAGCATCCAGCCACGCCGTCGCCCCGGCTGCCAGCCTGGCAGACGCGGGATATAGCGGTCCATCAGCGGTGCCCAGACGAATTTCCAGGTGTAGGGGAACTGGATCAGCGCAAAGAGGCCGATCTCCTTCAGATTGACGCCTTCGGAGCGCAGCCACGCCTGCACCAGGTAGACGAGCGTGAATAGCGGCAACCCCGACGTGAAGCCGAGGAAGACGCAGATCAGCATGTGCGCGTTGAGAAACGCGCGCCAGCCGGGATGTTCTTCGTGAGCGGTAAGTGCAGGCGCCTCGTGTGGCGGGTTCGACATGTGTATGGCTTGCGTTAGCTTTTCTTGACGCGATAGACCGCAAGACTACCACGCCAGTTCTCGCCCCACCGCACTGCCTGGCCGCCGTGCAGCACGACGCGGTCGAGAATCTCGATGCCGACTTCCGGCGCGAGGGCCTCGAAATCCTTGATCGTCAGCACGCGCACGTTCGGCGTGTTGTGCCACTGGAACGGCAGCGATTTCGATACGGGCATCCGACCCTGCAGCACCGACAGCCGGTGCGGCCAGTAGCCGAAATTCGGAAACGACACGATGCATTCCTTGCCGACCCGCACGGTCTCACGCAGGATCGCGGCCGTCTGATGAATGGTCTGCAGCGTCTGCGACAGGATTGCGAAATCGAAGCTCCCGTCTTCGAAGAGGCGCAGGCCGTCTTCCAGATTCTGCTGGATCACGTTGACGCCGTTTTTTGTCGACGCGAGTACGCCGGCATCGTTGATCTCGATGCCATAGCCCGACACTTCGAGTTCTTCGGTCAGGAGCGACAGCAGCGAGCCGTCGCCGCAACCGAGATCGAGCACGGTCGAGCGCGGCTCGACCCAGCGGGCGATCGCGCGGAAGTCGGGGCGCGTCGCAAGATAATCGAGAGCGCGCTGGTTCATGCGTTCACCTCGGTGGCAATGCGTTCGTAGTAGGCACGCATCAGATTGTGATAGCGCGCGTCGTCGAGCAGGAAGGCGTCGTGGCCGTGCGGCGCGTCGATTTCCGCGTAGGTCACCGTGCGCTTGTGATCGAGCAGCGCCTTCACCAGTTCGCGGGAGCGGGCCGGCGCGAAACGCCAGTCGGTCGAAAAGCTGGCGATGAGGTATTTCGCCGTCGTATGCGCGAGTGCTGCGGTGAGGTCGCCATCGAAGGCTTTCGCAGGATCGAAATAGTCCAGCGCGCGGGTGATCAGCAGGTAGGTGTTGGCGTCGAAGTAGTCGGCGAACTTGTCGCCCTGATAGCGCAGGTACGACTCCACTTCGAACTCGACGTCGAAGTTGAAGTTGTAGGCGTCAAGCGCGCCTTCCGCACGGCGCAGCGCCCGGCCGAACTTCGCGGCCATGTCGTCGTCCGACAGATAGGTGATGTGGCCGATCATCCGCGCCACGCGCAGGCCCCGCTTCGGTTTCACGCCGTGCGCGTAGTAGTTGCCGCCGTGGAAGTCCGGATCCGACAGGATCGCCGAGCGCGCCACTTCATTGAACGCGATGTTCTGCGCAGACAGCTTGGGTGTGGAGGCGACCACGATGCAATGGTCGACGCGCTCTGGATACATCAGGCTCCACGCGAGCGCCTGCATGCCGCCAAGGCTGCCGCCCATCACGGCCGCGAAGCGCTCGATGCCGAACGCGTCGGCAACCCGCGCCTGAGCGTTCACCCAGTCTTCGACGGTGACGACCGGAAAGCTTGCGCCATACGGCTGTTGCGTCGTCGGATTGATACTCATCGGGCCGGTCGAGCCGAAGCACGAGCCGAGGTTGTTCACGCCGATCACGAAGAAGCGGTTCGTATCGAGCGGTTTGCCTGGGCCCACCATGTTGTCCCACCAGCCGACGTTCTTCGGATCGTCCTCATAGACACCCGCAACGTGATGCGACGCGTTGAGCGCGTGACACACCAGCACGGCATTGCTGCGCGCGGCATTGAGCGTGCCGTAGGTTTCGACCATCAGATCGTAACCGGCAAGCGAGCTGCCGTTCTGCATGAGCAGCGGCTCAGAGAAATGCATTTTTTGTGGAGCGACGATCCCGATCGATTCCATTCATTCCGCCTGTCAACGACAACTGGGCGGCTAAAACGGCGTCGGCGATGCGCGGAGAGACGAAGCGTTGCGCGGCTGACGACCTCTTTAGCCGCATTTATAGTGAACCCGGGGATGATTCCCGGCAGGTTCGCGCGCCCGCAATCGAGTCAGCAAATCGGCGCGTGGGTCACTGCATTCGGTTACAGCAGTGGATTGCAGCATCGAATGTTGCAATCAGGGGCAAAGTATAGCGGAAAAGTTTCCGGGACAGCGGCGTGCGCGACTGTCCCATTGCCCGTGCGGGCGACAGGGCAGCTTTCCTGAAGATGTCCGACGCACGCCGCTCGCGAGCGTCAGGTCCGGTTGCGGAAACGCCGCAGCTGGATCGCCGCAACGATCATCAAAACGCCGTAGAAGATCGCATAGGTGCCGATCAGCCAGACCAGCGACACCGCGCCGGCGCCCGGGTGGCTGACGACAAACAGGCCGAACACGAGCGACAGCAGCCCCGAGAGCCCGACGAGCCAGGGATGTGCATTTGCGCGGCGGTTCTGAATCGCATAGATGATCTCGAAGATACCCGCGACGACCGCCCACCAGCCGATGATCAGCACGAGGATGATGGCCGTCTCGTTAGGCCAGAGCATCGCGATCAACCCGGCGGCGATGCCGATCAGGCCGAGGAAGGCGTAGGTCCAGCGCCGCGTCTTGCCGCGTATGCCGTAGGCGAGCGCGAAGAGTCCGTCGACGATCGCGTAGGCGCCCCAGACAATCGCCAGCGACGTAATAGTGAAGCCGGGCCACGTGAAGGCGAGAATACCGAACAGGATGGCCGAGATGCCACGGATCAAAAGCCATCCCCAGTGGGCGGACAGCGACGAAAGGCCAGGCGGCAGGGCAGACA
Organism: Paraburkholderia sp. GAS448; assembly: GCF_050435685.1. Lineage (NCBI taxonomy): Bacteria > Pseudomonadati > Pseudomonadota > Betaproteobacteria > Burkholderiales > Burkholderiaceae > Paraburkholderia > Paraburkholderia sp. GAS448. Next base: position 188,372 of record NZ_JBNDKT010000002.1, on the reverse strand, counting down.
GGATAGTACGGTTCATAGTGTTTCTTCTCCACCATGTTGAATGCGTGCCGGGGCGGGTGCCCTGCATCGCATCGCATCGTTGCAAAAGACTGCACACTCAGATCCCGAAATACTGAACGGCCTACTGAAGAATCAACCGCAATTGCGCATCGGCATGTTCGCCGGGTTGACGGCCAAAGCCGCTACGCACGTAGCGATGCCATCGACCGATGATATAGCTGATCAGGAGACTCGCGCGGATCACAGGGTCGTAGTCCGCCGGCAGGGGGACGGCGGCGTTATCGGTCTGCGTGTTGGCGTCCATCATGCCGAGCCGCAGACACTGCTTGAGCGACGCCTCGACGCGCTCTAGCATCTGGTGGACGCGTTCGGTCAGCCGCTCGTGCTCGCCGACAAGCGCCTCACACGTGAGCACGCGGGTCATGCCGGGATTTTTTGCAGAAAAGTTGAGCAACATCAACGCGATGGCTCGGGCCTGAAGGATGCCGTTCGGCTCCTTGTCGACGATCTGGTTGACGAGGCCGAAGATCGACTGTTCGATGAACTCGATCAGCCCTTCGAACATCTGCGCCTTGCTGGCGAAATGCCGGTAAAGCGCGGCCTCCGATACGCCGAGCCGCGCAGCCAGCGCCGCTGTCGTGATCTTTTCGTTCTTCGGCGCCTCCAGCATCGTGGCGAGTGTCTGGAGGATATGGATGCGCCGTTCACCGGGTTTCAGGCGCGGCGCACGGGTGCTGCTGGCGTGTGGCTGGTCTTCTACTGCCGGGTCATGCCTGTCAATCGGCTGCATGTCTGTCGCCTCTTCAGTCGCCCCGAGCGGGTGCCCGATCGCAATGATTTTAACGAACGAATGCTTCTGTCGACATAGTGCGGACGGCCAGTGCCCGGTCGACGTGCGCGCATGCCGTCCACCCGGACCGGCGTCGGCAGATGGCCGGTGATCCATACCGTGCGGATGCCGAGTCGCCGGTAGCGCTTCAGATGCCCGCGCGTGTCTTCGACGAGGATGGCGTCGGCGAGTTTCACGTGCGCCTCGCGCATCGCCCGGCGCAGCATGGTCGGATCGGGCTTCGCACGCCAGCCGCGCCGGTCGCGCATATGTTCGATTGCGATCACGCGCTCGAACAGCCGCTCGATGTGCAGCTCTTCGAGCACCGCACGCGCATACGCTTCAGGCGCGTTGGTCAGCACGATCTTGCGGCCAGGCAGCGCGGCGATGAGCCGCGCAAGACCGCGTTCGGCCCGCAGCATCGCGCGCAGGTCGGCAAACGTGTGCACGACCTTCAGAAAGTCGTGCGGATCGACCGGATGGTGACGCGTGAGGCCGAGTAGCGCCGCGCCGTAGCGCTGCGTGTAGCCGGTGCGCAGCAGGTTCGCCTTGTCGCGATCGACCTGCAATGCATCGATGATGTACTGCGTCATCGCCTGATTGATGGCCGGGAAAATCGCGTGCGACGCGTGGTGCAGCGTGTTGTCGAGGTCGAACAGCCAGACCGGCGTGCCCGCATCGATATGCGGCCGGCGGCGTCTGGAACGGGGAGAGCGCATCATGCAGGGAAGTGGGGCCGCACCGCGGGCCGGTGGTGGATTGCGCTCGCGCCGCATCCATCGAGCGGCGGCGCGAGGCGCTGCACGGCGCGCGCGTGACGCGCACCGTGTTTCATGATGCGCTCAATGCGAACGGATCATCGTACCGAACGGCTGTTCGGTGAGGATTTCGAGCAGCACAGAATGTTCAATGCGGCCGTCGATGATGTGCACCGAACGCACACCGCTCTTGGCCGCGTCGAGCGCCGACGAGATCTTCGGCAGCATGCCGCCCGAGATCGTGCCATCGGCAAACAGCGAATCGATTTCGCGCGCCGACAGATCGGTCAGCAGATTGCCCGCCTTGTCCATCACACCCGGGATGTTGGTCATCATGACGAGCTTTTCGGCGTTCAGCACGACCGCCAGCTTGCCCGCGACCAGATCCGCGTTGATGTTGTACGACAGACCGTCTTCACCGAAGCCGATTGGCGAGATGACCGGGATGAACGCGTCGTCCTGCAGTGCTTTCACAACCGCCGGGTTGATCGCCTCGACTTCGCCGACCTGACCGATGTCGACATACTGGCCGGGGTTGTCGCGATCCGGCATCAGCATCTTGCGTGCATGGATGAGGCCGCCGTCCTTGCCCGTCAGACCGACCGCATGGCCGCCGAAGTGATTGATCAGCGTGACGATGTCCTGCTGCACTTCGCCGCCGAGCACCCATTCGACGACTTCCATCGTCTCTTCGTCGGTGACGCGCATGCCCTGAATGAAGGTGCCCTGCTTGCCGATCTTCTTGAGCGCCTGGTCGATCTGCGGGCCGCCGCCGTGCACGATCACCGGGTTGATGCCGACCAGCTTCAGCAGAATGACGTCGCGCGCGAAGCCTTGCTTCAGGCGCTCCTCGGTCATTGCGTTGCCGCCGTATTTGATGACCACGGTCTTGCCGTGATACTGGCGAATGTAGGGCAGCGCCTCGGCCAGAATTTCGGCCTTCAGGGTGGGCGCAATCTGCGAAAGGTCTGGGAGCTCGGACATGGCGGCAAGATCAGGCACAGGACAGTTGAAACAAGGGCGAATTGTACAGGACTGGCGCGCTGCAACAGGGATTTCGACATGTGCCCTCGCGGCCGGCGCAGACGTCTTCCCGCACCGCGCAAACGACGGTCCAGAGCGCGGACGGCAGTCGAGGTTCAGGTGCTTTGGGCCGGCGATTTTGTCCGAAGTTCAGGGTGATTGGGCTGCCGCCTTCTGCCGACGCGCGAGACGTGGCAATATGGTCAGCATCCCCGAAACCGGTTTCACATTTTCGCCATGAACCTGTCTGGTTCCTCTTCGCAGGGGGTAGGTCGCGCGCGGTGCCCGCGCTGCGGCCGCTCGTTCGATTGCGGCAGGGGCGATCAAGCGTCCGAATGCTGGTGCCGGTCGATGCCGGCCCTGCCCGCAGAACGGCTGGAAGCCGGCCGCGGCTGCCTGTGCCCGGAATGCCTCGCGGAGGAAATCGCCCGCGCGCAACTGGCCGGACGGAGCCCGGACACCGTCCGAGACTGAACGCAACGCGAATCAGACGGCCTTCAACGGGTAAACTGGCGGGATGCAACGCATCACCACTACTGGCCGGGTCAACCTCGGACATCTCTTCTGGCTGCGCAGCTTCGCCATCATCGGCCAGCTCGGCACGATCGCGGCCGTGCAGATCTTTTTCGGCGTGCTCTTGCCGCTGCCCGCGATGCTGCTCGTCATCGGGCTGGAGGTGGTGTTCAACGCCCTGACATGGATTCGCGTGTCGCGCCAGAAACCGGAATCCAATCTCGAACTGTTCGGGCAGATCTGGGTGGACCTCGGCGCGTTGTCGGCGCTGCTGTTTCTGTCGGGCGGCACGACCAACCCGTTCGTCACGCTCTATCTGCCGTCGTTGGCGATTGCCGCGGCGGTGTTGCCCTGGTACCTGATGGCATGGCTTGCGGCGTTCGCCGTCGCCTGTTACGCGGTACTCAGCTTCGATTCGGTGCCGCTCAATCTCGACAATCCGGCGAACCTGTTCGACTATTACCGCGCTGGCATGTGGGTGAACTTCATGGTGAGCGTGGGGTTGATCGCGTGGTTCGTCGCGCGAATGTCGCGTGCGTTGCGCCTGCGCGACGCGGCGCTGGGCGAAGCGCAGCAGCGTCTTTTGCGCGACGAGCGGGCTGTCGCGCTCGGCGTGCAGGCGGCCACGGTCGCGCATGAAATCGGCACGCCGTTGTCGACAATCGCGATGCTCGCCGAGGAGTTGCGCGATGCCGCCAGCACCGACAAGGGCCTTGCCCCCTATTCCGCCGATATTGCACTGCTCGAGCAGCAGATGACGCTATGCACGTCGGCGCTCGCGCGACTGCGTAGCCGTGCGTCGGCGCCGGCAGACCGGCAGACAGTGGGCGAGTGGCTCGCGTCGTTCGCCGAGCAATGGCGTCTGCGCCATCCGCACGTCAGGTTCGAGCGCGTCGGCACACCGCCCGACCATGTCAGCCTTGACGATACCGTCGCGGTCAGCCAGATTCTGACGATCCTGCTCGACAATGCTGCGCGCGCAAGCCGTGATCATGTGACGCTTGCGGCGAAGCTCACGGCGTCCGGCGAGCAGATCGAGTTCGAGGTGTGCGATGCCGGACCGGGCATCCCGGCGTCGTTGCGCCACTCGCTGGGCGCGATGCCGGTCGACAGCACGCAGGGCGGGCACGGCGTCGGGCTATATCTGGCGTTTTCGGCCGCCGCGCGACTGGGCGGATCGATCGAACTGAACGATGTCACCGATACAAAACCGCGCGGCACCCGCGCGGTGCTGCGGCTGCCGCTTGCGGCCGCCGGTCAATCGGGCGCGAACCGGACCGGTTTGGCGTCTTCCAATACGGAGAAACAGGCATGAGCGACATGAATTTTCTGGTCATCGACGACGACGAAGTGTTCTCCGGCATCCTCGCGCGCGGCCTGACCCGCCGCGGCTACACCGTTGCCGAAGCGCACAACGCCGACGAGGCGATCAAGCTGGCGAACCAGCAGAAATTCGGCCAGATCACCGTCGACCTGCATCTCGGCAACGACTCAGGCCTGAACCTGGTGGCGCCGTTGCGCGACCTGCAGCCTGATGCGCGAATGCTGGTGCTGACGGGCTATGCGAGCATCGCGACCGCGGTGCAGGCGGTCAAGGATGGCGCCGATAACTATCTGGCCAAGCCGGCGAACGTCGAGACCATTCTGGCAGCGCTCCAAAGCGAAGCGAGCGCGTCGCAGGCGGAAGAGGCGCTCGAGAATCCGACGCCGCTGTCGGTTGCCCGGCTTGAGTGGGAGCACATCCAGCGGGTGCTGGCGGACAACGGCGGCAACATTTCCGCGACCGCACGCGCACTGAACATGCATCGCCGCACGCTGCAGCGCAAGCTGGCGAAGCGGCCTGTGCGACAGTGAGGCAGTGAGGCAGTCGGTCGGGAACTGACGGTTGATGTGAAAACAGGCGGCCCCACAAGAGGCCGCCTGTTTCGTTTCACCCGGTGAACTGGCGAGGCAATCAGTGCTTCAACGTGGTCAGGTCACAGCACGTAGCGCGACAGGTCTTCATCGCCAGCGACTTCGTTTAGCGCGCGATCGACATACGCCGCATCGATCATGACCCTCGTGCCGGCATGATTGCCGGCTGCGAACGAGACTTCTTCGAGCAGTTTTTCGATTACCGTGTACAGGCGCCGCGCGCCGATGTTTTCCGTTTTCTCGTTGACCGAAAAGGCAATTTCGGCGAGCCGGCGGATGCCGTCGTCGGCGAAGTCCAGATGCACGTCTTCAGTGGCGAGCAGGGCCTGATACTGCTTGACGAGGCTTGCGTCGGTCGCGACGAGGATCGATTCGAAATCCTTCACCGACAACGAATCCAGTTCGACGCGAATCGGAAAACGCCCCTGCAGTTCGGGAATCAGATCGCTCGGCTTCGCCAGATGGAACGCACCGCTCGCGATGAACAGGACGTGATCGGTTTTCACCATCCCGTACTTCGTGTTGATTGTCGTGCCTTCGACGAGCGGCAGCAGGTCGCGCTGCACACCCTGACGCGACACTTCACCACCGCCCGCTTCATTGCGCGACGCGATCTTGTCGATTTCGTCCAGGAACACGATGCCGTTCTGCTCGACGTTCTGCACGGCCTTCGCCTTCACCTCTTCGTCGTTCAGCATCTTGCCTGCTTCCTCGTCGGTGAGCAGCTTCAACGCTTCCTTGACCTTCAGCTTGCGACGCGTCTTCTTGCCGCCGCCCAGGTTCGCGAACATCGACCGGATCTGTTCGGTCATGTCTTCCATGCCCGGTGGCCCCATGATGTCCATGCCGATCTGCGGCTGCTCGACGTCGAGTTCGATTTCCTTGTCGTCGAGGAGCCCCTCGCGCAGACGCTTGCGGAACGTCTGGCGCGTGGTGCTGCCTTCGTCGGCCGTATCGGCGGCGCTCGAACTCGCGCCGAAACCGACCGGACGCGCGGTGGGCAGCAGGATGTCGAGAATGCGGTCTTCGGCCTGATCTTCGGCCTTCGTGCGGACCTTGCGCATTTCGGTTTCGCGCGTCTGCTTGATGGAGATTTCCATCAGGTCGCGCACGATGCTGTCCACGTCGCGGCCCACATAGCCGACTTCGGTGAACTTGGTGGCCTCGATCTTGATGAACGGCGCGTCGGCAAGCTTTGCCAGACGACGCGCGATTTCCGTTTTGCCGACGCCCGTCGGCCCGATCATCAGGATGTTCTTGGGCGTGATTTCCTGGCGCAGCGGCTCGCCGACCTGCTGACGGCGCCAGCGGTTGCGCAGTGCCACCGCGACTGCCTTTTTCGCCCGGTCCTGGCCAATAATGTGTTTATCCAGCTCCGAGACGATCTCGGCGGGGGTCATTGTGCTCATCGTGGGTCCTTACTCGATCGTCTCGATGACGCGGTTGTGGTTCGTGTAGATACACATGTCGCCAGCAATCTCCAGCGACTTTTCGACGATCTCGCGCGGCGAAAGATCCGTGTTGTCAGCGAGCGCCTTCGCCGCGGCCTGTGCGTATGCGCCGCCCGAGCCGATTGCGCAGATGCCGCCTTCGGGATCGAGGACGTCGCCGTTACCGGTGATGACGAGCGTGGTGCTGGCGTCGGCCGCGATCAGCATGGCTTCGAGGCGACGCAGCATGCGGTCGGTGCGCCAGTCTTTGGCGAGTTCGACGGCGGCGCGCGTGAGGTTGCCCTGGTGCTTTTCGAGTTTTGCCTCGAACCGGTCGAGCAGCGAGAAGGCGTCGGCTGTGCCGCCGGCGAAACCGACCAGCACCTTGCCGTTATAGATGCGCCGGACTTTTTTCGCGCCGCCCTTCATGACGATATTGCCAAGCGTTACCTGGCCGTCACCGCCTAGCGCGACCTTGTCGCCGCGCCGCACGGAAACGATCGTCGTGCCGTGAAATTGCTCCATATGCGTTCCTTTTGCAAAACGGGAAGGACGCAGTAGCGCTACTGCGCCACCACTTGAATCCGGGTAAGCGGACGGGGCGCGACGCCGCAGCAGAAACGACACGGCGCGCGCTCGTGCAACGCATGTCGAGTTTATTTTAGGGCGTGCGTCGGCATATCAAGAGTCGGCCGAACGGGCAGGCGCGGAAAAAACGCAGAAGAGGTGGGGTCAAAACAGGAAGCGTGCACGCTTCAAAAGAAAAAAGCGCACGGAACACCGTGCGCCTCGCGACGAAGCAGCGTTTTGGGGCGCAGGCCGAAGCCGCGCCGCGGGGCGGTCAGTCGCCGAACAGCTTCTGGCGCAGTTCGCGGCGCTCCTGCGCTTCGAGCGACAGGGTAGCCGTGGGTCGTGCGAGCATACGCGGAATGCCGATCGGCTCGCCGGTTTCTTCGCACCAGCCGTAATCGCCCGATTCGATCCGTGCGAGCGACTGCTGGACCTTCTTCAGCAGCTTGCGTTCGCGGTCGCGCGTGCGCAGTTCGAGCGCATGCTCTTCCTCGATCGTCGCGCGATCGGCCGGGTCGGGCACGATCACGGTTTCGCGCAGGTTTTCGGTTGTCTGGCCCGCATTGCGGAGAATTTCCGCCTGCAGCTGTTCGAGCTTGTTCTTGAAGAAAGCGAGCTGATCCTCATTCATGTAATCCTTGTCGCTCATCTTCAGGATTTCGGCTTCGGTCAAGAGTCGTTTCGTCGTCATCTGGCTTGCTTCTTCAATGTGAGGCAAAACTCGTACGTATTGCCCGCTCTTTCGTGTTGCCCGCAACGACGCCTCGATTGACGCTCAACTGAGCGCCGGCGAACACGGACGGTGGGCTGTCGTGACGCCGAAGGCGCCGATGCGGGGCCGAACTCCTCTGGAAACCGGTCTTCAGATGCTCCTGAGGCATTACTTCTACCGGCAACGCGCTCCCCGATACCGGCGTGTCGGCGTCATTTCCGGATGAGATTTTCCGGCGCCTCGTTTCACACCCGGCATACCCGGCACGGGCTGCGCGGTCCGGGCAATTCGTTGTCATTCTCCAGTGGGCACGTATTGTAACTGAATCACAATCCGGCACGGCAACCGGGGTAAAACCCTGCTGCATTCATCGTTATCGTGAAAATATAACGCGCCGACGACCAAAAAGCGATGGTCGTGCACGTATTCTCGCAGCAGGGTTTTCACGTGCTTTTCACAGGTGCCGACTATTCAGCGGGCCCGATCGCCAGAATCGGGCCGCATTTCGCCTCGAGGCTCAGGCGAGGCAGGCGTCCAGGCCGTCGGTGATCAGGTCCTGCGGCAGTTCGATGCCGATGAACACCATCTTGCTGTTCTTCTTTTCGATCGGCTGCCACTTCGATGCCAGATCGCTGCCCATCATCTGGTGCACACCCTGGAACACCACCTTGCGGTCGACGCCCTTCATGTACAGCACGCCCTTGTAGCGTAGCAGGCGCTCGCCGTATATCTGCAGGATGCCGCCGAGGAAATCTTCGAGGCGGTTCGGGTCGAACGGGCGTTCGCTGCGGTAGACGAACGACTTGATCTTGTCGTCGTGGTGCGCGTGATGGTGATTGCCGTGGTCATGCCCTTCATGATCGCAATTCTCGTGATCGTGATCATGGTCATGATCGTGGTGCGCGTGGTCATGGTCGTCTTCGGCGAGGAAGTCCGGATCGATCTCGAGCTTCGCGTTCAGGTTGAAGCCGCGCAGGTCGAAGATTTCCTTGATTTCGGCTTCGCCGAAATTGACGACCCTGATCGCCGCCTTCGGGTTCATGTGCAGCAGGCGATGGCGCAGATCGCCAATCGCCTGTTCGTCGACCAGATCGGCCTTCGTAATGAACAGACGATCGGCGAAACCCACCTGGCGCTGCACGACTTCGTGCTCATCGAGCTGCTGGTCGGCGTGCTTCGCGTCGACCAGCGTGATAATTGCGTCGAGCAGGAATTCGTCGGCGATCTGGTTATCCATGAAGAACGTCTGCGCCACCGGGCCCGGGTTCGCGAGACCCGTCGTTTCGATCACGACGCGGTCGAAATCCAGCTCGCCGGCCTGCTTTTTCGCGGCCAGATCGCCCAGCACGCGCGCCAGATCCCCGCGGATCGTGCAGCAGATGCAGCCATTGCTCATCTGGATGATCTGTTCGTTGACGTCCTGCACGAGAATTTCGTTGTCGATGTTTTCTTCGCCGAACTCGTTTTCGATCACGGCGATTTTCATGCCGTGCTTTTCGTTCAGGATGCGCTTGAGCAGCGTGGTTTTGCCGCTGCCGAGAAAGCCGGTCAGGATGGTGACGGGAATCATGTTTATCGCCTGTTTAAATGCGGGAATCGGGTGCGGGGCCGCTTCAGGCGGCCGCTCAATCGGGTCAGCTATTGAAACATATCTGTCGAGCCGCCGCTCGGGACAGGCCTGAAGCCCTGCCGCGAGAGCGGGAAATAAACCGAAACTATGGGCGATCAGGCGATTTGCAACAATAGGCCTTTCAGATACTCGCCTTCGGGGAACGCCGTCAGCAGCGGATGATCGACGCCCGCGCCGAGGCGTTTCAGGATCCGGGCGTCGACGCGCGCGTCGGACGCCGCGCTCGCGACGATGTTCTGGAACAGTTCGGCATCGATCGCGCCGGAACACGAATAGGTGAACAGCAGGCCGCCCGGGCGCAACAGCTTGAGGCCGGTCAGGTTGATGTCCTTGTAGGCGCGCGCCGCGCGGTCCACGTGTTCACGCGACGGCGCGAATTTCGGCGGATCGAGCACGATCAGGTCGAAACGCTCACCTTCGTCGTAGAGCCGCCGCAGCGTCTTGAATGCGTCGGCGTCGAGCCACGTGGCGCGAGCAGCGTCAAAACCGTTGGCCACGACGTTCTGCTGCGCCAGCGCCAGCGCTTCGCCCGACGAATCGATCGAGACCACCCGCTTCGCGCCGCCCTTGAGTGCGGCAAGCGAAAAGCCGCCGGTGTAGCAGAAGCAGTTGAGCACGTCGCGGTCCTGCGCGAGTTCCTGGACCAGCGCGCGGTTATCGCGCTGGTCGACGTAGAAGCCGGTCTTGTGGCCGTTGTGCACGTCGACGTGATAGCGCACGCCGTTTTCGCTGGCGATCAGCGTGCCCGACGGTACGTCGCCGGCCAGCACGCCGGTCGTCTGTTCGAGGCCTTCCTTCTCGCGGATCGACACGTCCGAGCGCTCATACACGTTCGGGCAACCGGTCGCGCCGGTGAGCGCGCCGACAATCGCCTCCTTCCACGCTTCGACGCCCGCCGCCATGAACTGGCAGACCAGCTGGCCGCGCTGTGTGGCGTCGTCGGCGATGTAGTAGTCGACGATCAGGCCCGGCAGGCCATCCGCTTCGCCGAAGATGAGCCGCACGGCGCCGGTGTTGTGCACCATCGCGCGGCGGTGGGCAAGCGCGCGTTGCACGCGACGCTTGAAGAACGCGTGATCGATGGGTTCAGCTTCGTCGAAGCTCCAGACGCGCGAGCGAATCTGCGAATGCGGACTGTACGCCGCGCGCGCCAGAAAGCGGCCGTCGTGCGCCCGGACGATGACGGTGACACCGGCTTCCGGCTTGCCGTCGATGCGCTCGATCGCGTTCGCATAGATCCACGGATGGCGGCGCAGCAGCGATTTCTCTTTCGACGGTTTCAGCGTAACGGTATTCATGGTTTAACTTCGCGAGGGATTCGGGATATCGGGAATCAAAAGGGGAGCCAAAGGCCGCACAGCACGGAAAGTCCGTTGGGTCTGCGGCGTGTGAGATTCCCTGGGCGGCGACCGCTTTGGCGCCGTCGTGATGAAAACTGTATTAGTCGCGCTTTTTTGCGCGCGGATGCGCCTGATCGTAGACGCGCGCCAGATGCTGGAAATCGAGCGCCGTATAAACCTGGGTCGCCGTGATGCTGGCGTGGCCGAGCAACTCCTGCACGGCGCGCAGGTCGCCACTCGATTGCAGTACGTGCGTCGCGAACGAGTGACGCAACACGTGCGGGTGTACGTTCGCGGGAATGCCCGCCTTCATGGCGGCACGCTTCACGCGATCCCGCACCACGTTCGGCGACATCCGGTTGCCGCGTACCGACAGAAACAGCGGATGCGGATCATGCTTCACAAACTCGAGGCGCGCGTCGAGCCACGCGCGTAACGCGTCGAGCGCCTTGCTGCCAACCGGCACGACGCGACGCCGGTTACCTTTGCCGAGCACTTCGACTTCAGTGGCATCGAGCTTGAGCCATCCCGCCGAACGGTACCCGTCGGCATCGGCGAACGCGACGTCGAGTCCCACAAGCTCCGACAGACGTAAACCGGACGAGTAGAACAACTCCAGCATGGCGTGATCGCGCAGGCCTTCGGCGGTCGCGCCGGAGGGCGCTTCCATCAGCGTGTGGGCGTCGTCGACCGAAAGCGCTTTCGGCAGCGTTTTTGCCTGCTTCGGTGCGCGTACGGTTGCGACCGGATTTACTGGCAGATCGATCCGGCCGGCCAGCCAGCGGTAAAAAGCTCGCCACGACGACAGGCGGTGACTGATGGAGCGCGCCGACAGGCCGCCCGCATGCGCACGCGAAACCGCGCCGCGGATGTCCGTTGCGGTGAGCATGTCGAGGGGCCGGCCGTTGGCAAGCTTCTTCAGTTCGTCGAGTTCGTGTGTGTAGCCGCGCAGCGTGTGCGCCGACAACCGCCGTTCGTGCTCGAGGCTCGACAGGTAAGCGGCGATGGGGTCGGCGAGGGTCACGTGAGGGTGAGACCGGATTAGCGCGGCAACAGACGGCTGAGCGCGGCGCTCGCGAGCGCGCCGATCTGCGTCAGGAAATCGGTGGCCATGCCGTCGTGAAAGCGGCGCGGATCCGGCGAGCCCATGACAAGCAGGCCGAACGCGCCGGCGTCTTCGGTTGCTTCCGGGTCGCGCAGCGCGAGGAGCGCGATCGAACCGTCGGTGCCAGCCGGCGGTTCTTCGTCCGAAGACGCGCCGTCCGGTACCGCGCTCACGACAGGCGCGAGCCACTGCGCCGCTTCGAAGCCGGTATTCGCGCCGCAGTACGGCGTGGCGAGACTGTTGGCGAAAATCCGCACTTCTTCACCGACGTGACGGGCGAAATCAGCGTGCGCATAAGCCTCGGCGACGTCCCACACGCGCAGTGCCGCCTGGGGCACGTCGAACACTTCGCGCAGGCCGTTCGAAATGGTCCGCGGCAGGGCGTGCGGATCGCGCTCGGACATCACGCGGGTCGTCCAGCGGCTGAATTTCGCGGCGATGCTGTCGTTTTCGTGACCGTAGCGCAGCAGTTCGGCAAGACGCCGTTCGAGATGCTTGTTCTTGTCGCGCAACATGTCCATCTGCCGCTCCTGCAGCGAGACAGCCGCCTTCCCGTGCGGGTTGGCGAGCCGGATGGTGGCGAGCATTTCCGCGTGTTCAGCAAAGAATTCGGGGTTGGCGAGCAGATATTCTGCAACTTCGCGATCGTTCATGGTTTCGGCTTGGGAGATGCGCGGGGGCTTGGGTGTGTCGGTAAACAAGGTCAGATTGCGGCCGGTTTCGCGAGTTCGATCTCGCCTTCGAAGACGGTCGTAGCGGGGCCGGCCATCAGAAGCGGTGCGGCTTCGTTGCGTGCGCCGTCCCACGAAATCGTCAGTGCGCCGCCGTGCGTGTGCACCGTGACCGGCGAATCGAGCAGCCCGCGGCGAATCCCGGCGGCGACCGCTGCGCACGCACCGGTACCGCACGCGAGCGTCTCGCCTGCGCCGCGCTCGAAGACACGGAGCTTGATCTCGCTGCGCCCGACGATCTGCATGAAGCCGGCATTCACCTTCTGTGGGAAGCGCGCGTGCTTCTCGATGACCGGGCCGTCGACCAGAACCGGAAACGACTCGACGTCCTCGACGACCTGCACCGCGTGCGGATTGCCCATCGAGACGGCCGAAATCCAGCGCGTCGCGCCGTTCACCTCGAGCGGCCAGAGTGTGTCGTTGCCTTCACGGCGTCCTTCGAGGCCGTTCCTGGCGAATGGCACGCGCGCCGGTTCGAACACCGGGCTGCCCATGTCGACGACCACTTCACCATTGTCCTGCATCGTCAGTGTGGCGATGCCGTTCTGCACCTGGACGCGCACGGTGCTCAGATCGGTCAGGCGCGCGTCGCGCACGAATTTCACGAAGCAACGCGCACCGTTGCCGCAATGTTCGACTTCACCGCCGTCGCAGTTAAAGATGCGATAGCGGAAATCGACACCATCGATGGTCGGTCGTTCGACCAGCAACAACTGATCGGCGCCGATGCCGAAATGCCGGTCAGCGAGCGCGCGCACTTGCGCCGCCGTCAGCGAGACGGGCTGCGTGTAGCCATCGAGCACGACAAAGTCGTTGCCCGCGCCGTGCATTTTGGTGAATTTGAGTTTCATCCCACTATTGTAAGGGACGCGCGGGCGCGCGCGTCGATGGCCTGTTGGATGAGCCCGTCAACCGGGCCCGGCAGAAGCGTTCGATCAGTAGCAACCACGGCTCAATAAAAGCCGGACTCGCCAGGTGGGCGCGTCTTGAAGCGTTTGTGCACCCAGTAATACTGCTCAGGCATGTGCGGAATCTGCTCTTCAAGGAAGGCGTTCATGCGACGCGCGTCGAGGTCGTCGTCGCCGGTCGGATAGTTGTCCCACGGCTTGAACACCTTGAGACGATAGCCCTTGTAGTTCGGCAGCACCTCGCCGATGAACGGCACCACCTGCGCGTGACCGACTTTCGCGAGCCGGCCGACTGCGGTTAGCGTGCAGGTCGGTACGCCGAAGAAGGGTACGAACGTCGAGTTGCGCGTGCCGTAGTCCATGTCCGCGCCGAGCATCACCGGCTTGCGGTCGCGCAGCCAGCGCAGCACGATGCGGGCGCTGTCGGCGCGGCTCGCCATTTCGGCGCCGAAACGTCCGCGCGCGGCCTTTGCGATCGCTTCGAATTCCGGATTCGACATCGGCTGGTACAGCGAGCCGCAGGTCCGGTGCAACGAGTAGTTCAGGAAGATCGAGCCGGCCTCGATGCCAACAAAGTGGAAGCCGAGAAAGAGCGTCGGCGGCAGATCAGGATCGTCAAGATCGATCGCACTGTCGACCTGCACCAGCTTCTCGAGCTTCTTCGCTGAGCCGAACCACTGTACGCTCCGCTCCAGGTAGCTGCGGATCGCATGCCGGAAGTGCTTCTGTGCAACGTCTTCGCGGCGCTCGTCGTTCCACTCCGGGAAACACAGCTTCAGATTGATGTGAACAACACGTTTGCGCCGGCTCGGGATCTGATAGAGCAGCCAGCCGAGGCCGTCGCCGAACCGCGCGACAAGGCCGTAAGGCAACAATGCGAACAGTTTCAGGAGCCCGATGGCGAACTTCGCGCCGAGGTGGCTCAGCATGCCGCCTCCCGGTGGGCGGCGCCGCACAGTGCGATCTTCAGAAACCCGGGGAACATGACGTAATACCGCACTCGTAGATACTCTGTGACTTTTGAAGGAAGTCGCTATAATAAGGGCTTCGCCGAGTTAATAGACAACTTGCGGGGCGAAGCCGGTGGGCGCCAACCATGTGTGGTGGGGCCCGGCGGTCAGGAAATCCGCTAAAGCGTCGCCGCTTCAGGCTCCCGAAGCTGGCTACGTGAAACTCAACCGTAACCACACAACAGGAGTCTGCAACGTGGCAAACGATTACCTCTTTACCTCCGAATCCGTTTCCGAAGGCCATCCCGACAAGGTCGCTGACCAGATCTCGGACGCTATCCTCGACGCCATCCTGAAGCAGGACAAATACTCGCGTGTTGCGGCTGAAACGCTGTGCAACACGGGTCTCGTCGTGCTTGCAGGTGAAATCACCACCACGGCCAACGTCGACTACATCCAGGTCGCGCGCGAAACGATCAAGCGCATCGGCTACGACAACACCGACTACGGCATCGACTACCGCGGCTGCGCGGTGCTCGTCGCTTACGACAAGCAGTCGCCGGACATCGCTCAGGGCGTGGACCGCGCACACGACAACAACCTCGATCAGGGCGCTGGCGACCAGGGCCTGATGTTCGGCTACGCGTGCGATGAAACGCCCGAACTGATGCCGCTGCCGATCCACCTGTCGCACCGTCTGGTCGAGCGCCAGGCGAACCTGCGCCGCGACGGCCGTCTGCCGTGGCTGCGTCCGGACGCGAAGTCGCAGGTCACCGTGCGCTACGTCGACGGCAAGCCGCATTCGATCGACACCGTCGTGCTGTCGACGCAACATTCGCCGGACATCGAACTGTCGACGCTGCGCGAGGCGGTGATCGAAGAAGTCATCAAGCCGACGCTGCCGGCCGAACTGATCAAGGGCGACATCAAGTTCCTCGTGAACCCGACCGGCCGGTTTGTGATCGGCGGCCCGCAAGGCGACTGCGGTCTGACGGGCCGCAAGATCATCGTCGATACGTACGGCGGCGCCGCGCCGCACGGCGGCGGCGCGTTCTCGGGCAAGGATCCGTCGAAGGTCGACCGTTCGGCAGCTTACGCCGGCCGTTATGTCGCGAAAAACATCGTGGCCGCCGGCCTGGCAACGCGCTGCCTGATCCAGGTGTCCTACGCGATCGGCGTTGCGCAACCGACCTCGGTGATGGTCAACACGTTTGGCACTGGCCGCGTGTCGGATGCGACGATCACGCGTCTCGTGCAGGAACACTTCGACCTGCGCCCGAAGGGCATCATCCAGATGCTCGACCTGCTGCGCCCGGTCTACGAAAAGACCGCCGCCTATGGTCACTTCGGCCGTGAAGAGCCGGAATTCTCGTGGGAAGCAACCGACAAGGCGCTTGCCCTTGCCGAAGCTGCAGGGACAGAACCGGTCGTCGCGCTCGCCTGAGTACGCCCCGTTCCCGTTTCATGTAAAAACAAACCCCGCCGGCCTTGCGCCGTGCGGGGTTTTTTCTTGCTGTTGGGGGAGTTACAACAACCACACCTCCCTTTGCTGCGCGAGGCGGCGTGTCAATCGCAGACGCCCGCGGCCGCGCATTCGCAGATCGACGCCGCGCTGACTTCGCAACTCGATGAAGAGGCGGCCCGCATTATTTGCGATTGCGCATGAGCAACGGGCCTGGTGCGGGGGCTACGGCCCGCTCACACGGCCCGATGCGATGGGAGCTCAGCGAGTGGCAAACGCGAACCAGCCCGTGCTGGTGACCGAGATCCTGCGTGGACGGCGGCTGGTGCTGTGCGGGACAGCCGTCGGGCGCGCGTTCAGGGTACGCAGCGTAGTCGGCTTTCTCAACAGCGTTCGCAGCGAGAAGCGGTGCGAACCACTCTTCACACGCAGTGCCGCAAAAAACGAATGAAACCACGTGCGAATGCCGTCGACCGGCTTTGCGTCGCGCCATTGTTCGGCCAGCGCGCGCGTGCGCGCCGAGTGGTGACGCAGTGCGCGGACAACGTGGCGCCGCGCTGGACGCGCCGCTTTGAGCGCCGCGTGGGTGAGGCGGGTGCTTAACAGGGTGTGCATGGCTTCAGCGAAAGGTATGAGGGCGTCCGACGGGAGAGTGCGCTGTAAGCAGCACCAAATGTGCCAGCGTGGACGACAGGGAAGCCGGAAAACAGGCGGGATGCGGCGGCTGTGGCCCGAAGAGGCCTTGCGCGCAAGGGAATTGCGGGAATCGCGATCAACATGCGGTCAGGCTACACGCGATTCGTGACGCCCGAAAGTCGGTTTTACCCTCGCGGCAATCGTCGCCCAAGGCATTGATCGATCCCTTTGCGGTCGCTTTCCGTGCACGAATTGCCCATTTGGCGTGCAATGCACCGGAGCCCGGCACCCGAAACGAAGCCCAGCACGATCAGGTACGTTTTACAATCCGGTATTAGCCAGTCGAAACGGAACATCCATGTCAGTCCATTCAAAAAAGGAACAGGTCCAGATGCTGCGGGAACGTGGCTTCGTCGTCGTGCCGGGACTCGTTTCGCCCGAACGTTGTGCCGCGATGAAGGCCACTGCGCAGCAGCAGTTGGAGGAAGCCGCCGCGCCGCTCGAGTTCGAGGCGGATCTGCGTTATCCCGGCGCGCCGGACTCGAAACATGCACCGGGCGGCCACACGGTGCGCCGTCTGCTGGATGCGTATTCCCGCGATCAGATGTATCGCGAATGGGCGACGGCGCCGGAAATCCGCGGCTGGATGGAACTGTATTTCGGCGAAGAGCCGCGGCTTTCGCGTGCCCACCACAACTGCATGATGAGCAAGCACCCGGCGTACGGTAGCCTGACCGGCTGGCATCGCGATGTGCGTTACTGGTCGTTTGAGCGGGACGATCTGGTGTCGGTATGGCTTGCGCTGGGACCGGAAACCGTCGACAACGGAGCGCTTTGGTTAGTGCCGCAGTCGCACACCGTGCCGTTCACGTCCGATCGCTTCGACCAGGCGAAATTTTTTCGCGCCGATCTGCCTGAAAATCAGGCACTCATCCAGACCGCGATTTCACCGGAACTGCAGACGGGCGACGTCGTGTTCTTCCACTGCAACACACTGCATTCGGCGGGCAAAAACATCACCGACGACATCAAGTTTTCGCTCGTGTTCACGTACCACGGTGCGAGCAACGTGCCGCTGCCGGGTTCACGTTCTGCATCGATGCCTGAAGTGGCGTTCTGAAGTGGCGTTGCGGGTAGCGCCGGGAAGTCGCGATGCGTTTCAGCGCGGATCGGGCGCCTTCGTGCCTCGTCTAGCGCTTGCCGGACACCACGAGACCGGTGAGCCCGGCCAGTGTCGCGACCACGCCGCCTGCGATCAGGTAGATGGTCTTGTTGGTCGGCGCACCGGTGAACACGCGCGAGACCTCGTTACTGAACGAATGAAACGACTGGCCGCCAAAATACAGCAGCACAACGCCCCCGACGATCAATGCGAACGAAATCGCTCTGGTCATGAAAATCCCTCATCATTAAAGCTGGTCGCCGGAGTGTATTGGAGCGACGCAGTCGCGTCCATGCTTCGTCCCGCATTCTGGGCCGCTGCATGCCGCCCGTCGATTGGCTAACATAGACAGTTCAGCATTTTGCGCCGCACCACAACGTCCCGCTTATGGCTGGGCGGCGTGGTGCGGCGATGTCATCGCGCAACAATCGTCGATGACCTTTTCTCGTGCATCTATCAAGGAAATTACGCAATGGCCTACGAAGCAGCTTCTGAACGCTATTCGGACATGCAATACCGCGTTTGCGGCAAGTCGGGGCTCAAGCTGCCGGCACTGTCGCTCGGCCTGTGGCACAACTTCGGCGACACGACGCCGCTGTCGACGCAGCGCGACATCCTGCGCACAGCCTTCGATCTCGGCATCACGCACTTCGATCTGGCGAACAACTACGGGCCGCCGTACGGCAGCGCCGAAACGAACTTCGGGCGCCACTTCAAGGACGATTTCAAACCCTATCGCGACGAACTGCTGATTTCGTCGAAGGCCGGCTGGGACATGTGGCCCGGTCCCTACGGCCAGGGCGGCGGCTCGCGCAAGTATGTGCTTGCGAGTCTCGATCAGAGCCTGCAGCGCATGGGGCTCGATTACGTCGACATCTTCTATTCGCATCGCTTCGATGCCGACACGCCGCTCGAAGAAACCGCCGGCGCGCTCGCTATCGCCGTGCAGCAGGGTAAGGCGCTGTACATCGGCATTTCGTCGTACTCGGCGGCAAAGACGCGCGAGATGGCGAAGCTGCTGGGTGAATACAAGGTGCCGCTCCTGATCCACCAACCGGCGTACAACATGCTGAACCGCTGGGTGGAGCATGAACTGCTCGATACGCTCGACGAACTCGGCACGGGCAGCATCGCCTTCACGCCGCTCGCGCAGGGACTTCTCACCGGCAAGTATCTGAACGGCGTGCCGGACGATGCGCGCGTCAACAAGCCGGGCGGCGGATCGCTGAAGGCGGAGCATCTGAGCGCGCAAAACATCGAGCACGTGCGCAAGCTGAACGACATTGCGCAGCGGCGCGGCCAGAGCCTTGCGCAGATGGCGCTTGCATGGGCGCTGCGGGGTGGCCGCGTGACGTCGGCCCTGATCGGTGCGAGCAAGCCGGAGCAGGTGCGCGAGAACGTCGGTGCGCTGAAGAATCTCGAATTCTCGAAAGAGGAACTGGCCGAGATCGATCGCCACGCGACGGAGGGCGGCATCAACCTGTGGGAAAAGCCGTCGACCGACCAGCACGTTTGAGCGTTGCGTTGCGGTTGGTGTGCACGCAAGGAAAGTCGCCGTAAGGCGGCTTTTTTCTTTGGAGGCGTTCGGCAGCTTCATTCTTCCCGCTGTCATGAGGCACTGATAAGTTCGCTGCCAGTGTCGTATCGACGGAGGGAAGATGGAATCACGTGGCGCCGCCAATGCGGAACCGGAAGGACCTGTCGCGCCGCCTGTGCGCCGCACGGCAAGGCGAGCCGCGATCAGCTCGCGCACGAATCTCATGCTGATCGTCGCCGTTTCGCTGGCGGCGGCAGTGGAGCTGGCGGGGCTGCCGTTTTTGCTGCGTCTGTGGGGCGCGCCGGCGCTATGGCTGATCGCGCCCATCGTCGTGTTGACACCTACTCACTGGGGGCTGATTCACGAAGCGATTCACGGACAGCTTTTCGCGGATCGCCGTCTCAACGAGAACGTCGCACGCACGCTGGCGATCGTGCTGTCATTACCGTTCGATGCAGTGCGCTTTGGCCATCTGATGCACCATCGCTTCACGCGTGAACCGTACGACCGCCCCGACGTTCACGAGGGCGACGGGCCGCGCTGGCGCACGCGGCTCACGTACTACTTCCGTCTGCTCGGCGGTTTCTACGTCGGTGAACTCCTGCTTCCGCTGTTGGCCTTCCTGCCCGTGAAATCCGCCCGCGCGCTGGTCGCCCGGACGGTCGGTGCGCAAGGGCCGGTGGGCGCCGATGTAGAGCGGCTCTTTACCTGCTTTGCGACCGATCCCGCGCGTCGGCAGCGCACGCGGCGCGACTGGCTGGTGACCCTCGCGCTATATGCGTGCGCGTTCTATCTGTACGGAGTCTGGTGGCCGGTGCTCGCGGCGACGATGTATTTGCGGGGCGTATGGCTGTCGCTGGCGGACAATCTGCCGCATTACGACGTTGCACTGGACGAACCCGGGCGAGCGCGTAACTTCCGCGTCGCGCGAGTGTGGCAAGGGATACTGATGAACCATCACCTGCATCGAATGCACCATCAGCATCCGACGCTTCCGTGGACCGCCCTCCCCGCGCTTGCACGCGAGGCGGCTACACCCGCCGACGAAGCGCGTGAAGCCGCCTACTTCCGCAGCGTCGTGCGCCAGTTCAGCGGACCGGTGACGGTGAAAAATACACGTTGAGGCAACGGACCAAGGCCTGCCGCCTCATCGCACCTGCTTCGCTACACCAGGGCGGGCAAGCCTTCGACGAGCAGGATCGCCACGCCCACTCCCAGCAATGCCCCAATCACGCGCAGGACGTTGTGCCTGAATTCAGTTGCGCAGGGGCAGGCGCCAAGAAAGAGAGCGCCAGCAAGAGCCATTGGAATGACCAGAATGAAATCGGCGATCGTGAAGTAGGTCGTCATGCTCGTCTCCATGGATATCACTCACGCAGCAAGCCGCTGTATTTCTGATGTGGCGCGGCTATGAGGTTTGATTCGAGTATAGGCGACGGTTCGACGGGCGTGATGCCGCAATGCGGCGCTGCAGCGGTGCATTGCGCATAGCTGCAGCTTTGCTGGGCGAGGCTTGGCGCATCCGGCAGCTGTTTGAAGCGACCACAAAAAAGTCTGACGGCTGCTTACGGAGTTCTTTCGAAATGAACATCGGCGGGTAGCGAAAGGCGATTCACCGGCCCAATCTACCTGTGCGCATCTGAATCAGCTTCACGCCGCCGCTGCGCGTTCCTGGACACGCAGCCACCAGGCCGCCACGATTCCGCACAGGAGGAGCAGTGCGACCAGCGAGGCGACGCCGTTCCAGCCATGCGCTGCCCAGACATGCCCGCCGTACGACCCGACGATGCTCGACCCGAGGTAGTACGCAAGCAGATATAGCGCAGCGGCCTGGCCCTTGGCCACCCTGGCCATCCGGCCGACCCAGCCGCTTGCCACCGCATGTCCCGCAAAAAATCCAAAGGTCACGCACGCAATACCACCGGCAATGGCTGCAATCGGATGCAGCATCGTCAGCGCGAGTCCAGTCAGCATAAGGACGAGGCTCGCGATCAGCACGCGTGCGCGACCGAACGTATCGGCCATGCGACCCGACAGCGGGGAAGCGACCACGCCCGTCAGGTACACGACGAAAATCGCGCCGATCGCCGTCTGGCTCAGCTGGTAGGGCGGCGCGAGGAGCCGGTAGCCAATATAGTTGTACAGCGTGACGAAGCTGCCCATCAGTACGAACGCCATCAGGAACAGGACCGGCAGGCCGGGAGTGGCCAGATGCCTGGCCAGCGCGGAACGGTGATGCGCGAAGCCAAGCCCGCGGCGCGGCACGAAATGGCGCGACGGCGGCAGCAGCGCGCGAAACGCGAGCATCGACAGAATGCCGAGCACGCCGATCGTCGCAATCGACGCGCGCCAGCCGAACAGATCAGCGACGATGCCGGTGATCACGCGTCCCGCCATCCCGCCGATCGCCGTGCCGCCGACGTACAGACCCATCGCGAGCCCCAGCCCATCGGGATGGACTTCTTCCGCGAGATAGGCCATCGCGACGGCCGGGACACCGCCGAGCGCGAGCCCTTCGAGCGCGCGCAATACCAGCAGCTGGTGCCAGTGCGGCGCGAACGCGACGGCCAGCGTCAGCACCGACGATGCGGTGAGCGAGGCCGTCATCAGCCGATGGCGGCTCCAGCCTTCCGACACGAAACCCGCCACGAAGATCGCGAGAGCAAGCGCGGCGGTGGTAAGCGAGAGCGAGAAGCTGCTTTGCGCGGGGCTGACGCCGAAGGTCGCCGAGAAGGCGGGCAAGAGCGGTTGTACGCAGTAAAGCAGCGAGAACGTTGCGTAGCCGGCGAACAGCAGCGCGAGGCTGGCGCGCCAGTAAGCGCGAGTGCCGCGTTCGAGGTAAGGAATACTGGCGCCAGGCGCCGCGCGGGACGAAGAGGAGACGGACGAAGTGTCAGGCGAAGGAACATCCGGAGAATCCTTCCGGCCGGGTTCCGGCGATGCGCTCACAAACGGGGCTCCCGATAAGTAAAAACCCTTACGATACGCCGTTTGGGGCCAAGGCGTCGTTCAACCGGGCCCAGGTCGAATCCCTGGACGCTCCATCAGCGCTTCGCTAGCCGTGCGTGGCCGGCGTGCTGACGGGCGCTTCGGGGTGCACGAGCTGCTCGTCGGTGGGCAGTTGCGACGCGTCCCAGCCGCCTCCCAGTGCCTTGATCAGCGCGACGCTCGCAGCCATCCGCCGGCGCGCGAGCGTCACGGCCTGACGTTCGTTGGAGAGCGCGGTCGTCTGCGCGACGACCACGTCGAGGTACGTGATGGCGCCGTTCTTGTAGCGGTTGGATATGACGGCGAGCGCGCGCTCGGCCGCTTTCACCGCTTCGTCCTGCGCGTGTGCTTCCTGTTCCAGCACGCGCAGCGCGGCTAGATTGTCCTCGACGTCGCCGAATGCAGTCAGCACGGTCTGACGATAGTTCGCGACGCTTTCGTCGTAATGCGCCTTCGCTTCTTCCTTGACCGCCGCACGTCCGCCGAAGTCGAGGAGCGTGTACGCGATCGACGGCCCCAGGGACCAGAAACGTGCCGGCGCGAGCAGCCACTGGCTGTAATCGGTGGCTTCGAGGCCGCCTGTCACCGAAAGGATCAGGTTCGGAAAGAACGCCGCTGTGGCGACGCCTATCTGCGCGTTCGTCTGGGCCATCGTGCGTTCGGCGGCAGCAATGTCCGGCCGGCGTTCGAGCAGCGCCGAGGGTACGCCCGCGGGTGCGACGACCGGCACCGCCACGAGCGGCGCGACCGGCAGCGCGAATGTGGACGGGCTCTGACCGGTGAGGATCGCGATGGCATGCTCCAGCTGCGCACGCTGCGCGTCCAGATCGATCGCCTGAGCTTCGGTCGTGCGTAGCTGGGTCTCCGCCTGGGCGACGTCGGCATCGGTGGCGATGCCGCCTGCGCGCCGATGCTGCGTCAGATCGAGCGCATCGCGGTAGGCCGCGATCGTGTTGTCGAGCAGTTGATGTTCCTGATCGATGCCGCGCAGTTCGAAGTAGTCGGTTGCAAGTTCTGCCTGCATCGACAGCAACGCGGACTGCGCATCGGCGGCACTGGCCTGCGCGCCGGCTTTCGCGCCTTCGACGCTGCGCGATACGCGGCCCCACAGATCGGGTTCCCATGACGCATCCGCCTGCACGAGGTAGTCGTTCAGCGTGAAGCCCGCGGTCGACTTGAAGCGAACATTTTGGGACGTGCGCGCCCGCGAATAATCGGCGGCTGCGGAAACGACGGGGAAGAAGCTCGAGCGGAACTGCGCGACGCTGGCACGCGCGGCACGAAAACGTGCCTGCGCAGCCTGCACGTTCTGGTTCTCGCTGCCGACGCGCGCTTCGAGCGCGTTCAGTTCGCTGTCGCCGTAGACCTCCCACCACGCGCCGCGGGAGCCAAGGTCGGCCGGTTGCGCGGGCTTCCAGCCAGTGCCGTCGAGTTCCTTGAACGTCGCGGCGATGGTGTCCTTCGGGTGCACGTAGTCCGGACCGACAGTGCAGCCCGCGAGCAGGCATGCAACCGCCATCGCCGATAACGAAAAGCGCGGCAGAGCCCGTGAACGGTGAAATCGCGTACTCACTGCGCGGCCTTCCCTGACGATGTGTCGCCGGTTGCCGATTCCTGCGCGGCGGATGCGCCGGCCCCGTTCGCCATGGCTGCGGCGCTCGCGCTACTTGCGACGTTCGCGGCCCCCGCTTTCGACGCAACGATACGCACCGGCGCACCATCGACGATCGAATCCTGCGGATTCAGGATGACCTGTTCGTCGCCATGCAGACCGGACGTGACGGCGACCCGCGTGCCGAAATCGGTCCCGAGCGAAACGGGCACGAGCTTCACACGATTTGCCGCGTTGACCGTCGCGACCTTCACGCCATCCGGACGGAACAGGAACGTGTTGCCCGGCAGCGTGAACGGCGCGGCACCCGCACCAAGCGCGAAATGCACCTGCGCATAAGCGCCCGGCAACAGATCGCCGTTGCGGTTGTCGACGTCGACCTCGACGAGCATCGTCCGTTGCTGCAGATCGACCGAGCCCGCGGTGCGCGCGACCTTGCCCGGGTAGTGCCTTGCAGGCGTTTCCGGCAGGGTCAGAAATGCGCCCTGCTGGACCTGAACCTGCTGTGCATAGGCCTGCGGCACACTGACGTAGACCCGCAGCCGGTCCGCCTGCGCCACATGAAACAGCTCCTTCGCCGGCCCGCCCGCGCTGCCCGCATCGATCAACGCACCGACGTCGACATTACGCGCCGTCACGATGCCGTCGAACGGCGCAAAGACTTTCTGGAACGACTGGGTCTTTTCGAGGCGCGCGACGTTGAAGCGCGCGGCATCGAGCGTCGCCTTCTTCGCGAGCATGTCGCCGACCTTTTCGTCGGTTTCCTGTTTGGACACCGAATTGCTTTTCAGCATGTCGGTCCAGCGGTCCGCGGTCGTTTTCGACAGCGCGTAGTTCGCCTGCGCATTCTCGAGGTCGGCGCGCGCGGCGCGCAACTGGTCGTCGACTTCGGGCGTATCGATTTCAGCAAGCAACTGACCCGCTTTCACATGCGCGCCGATATCGGCGTACCACTTCTTCAGATAGCCGTTGGTACGCGCGTAGATCGGCGTGTCGAGAAAGGCCTGCACATTGCCGGGCAATACCAGATCGAGCGCCGCGTTCGACTTCTGCGGACGCACGACTTCGACGCTCGTCTGGCCCGCATGCTCGGCATCGCGTTCGAGCGCGGCGTGCGCGCTGTGGCGCGACCAGATGCCCTGCACCGCCAGCCCCAGCACGACGATGACCGCCACCACGATTGCCCAGCGCGCGCGTTGCGGCTTTGCCGCTACCGGCGCGGAATCGTCAGGACGCTCAGGATGTTTCACTTCCTGCATTCCTTCCCGCTCCCCTTCCATCAGTGCCCCACATCAGGATGTTTTTGTACTACGTGTTCAGCAGCGCGCAGGCGGCGCGCCGCGAGCCTGCGATAGATCAGCGAAAACACCACCGGCACGAAAATCAGCGTCGCGAGCGTGCCGATCGCCAGACCGCCGATCACGGCGCGGCCGAGCGGCGCGTTCTGTTCGCCGCCTTCACCGAGACCGATCGCCATCGGCACCATGCCGATCATCATCGCGAGCGCCGTCATCAGCACCGGACGGAAACGCGTGAAGCCCGCCTCGATGGCCGCGCGCGCCGCATCGCCGTGTTCGAGCAACTGCTCGCGCGCGAAGCTGATCACCAGAATCGAGTTGGCCGTCGCGATGCCGATACACATGATCGCGCCGGTGAGCGCTGGAATCGACAGTGTGGTGTGGGTGAGAAACAGCATCCAGACGATTCCCGCCAGCGCACCAGGCAGCGCGGTGATGATGATGAACGGATCGAGCCATGACTGAAAATTCACCACAATCAGCAGATACACCAGCACGATCGCGAAGACGAGGCCCGTGAAGAGGCCGGAGAACGAGTCGTTCATCGTCTGCACCTGGCCGCGCACCTGGATCGTCGAGCCTCGCGGCAGATCCGCCTTTGTTTCGCCGACGATCTTGTTGATGTCGTCGGAGATTGCGCCGAGATCGCGGCCGTCGGGGGTGCCGTAGATATCGATCGTGGTCTGCGCGTTGTAGTGGTTGATGACCGCGTTGCCGGATTCGCGGCGCATCGTCGCGAGCGAGCCGAGGATGTTGGTCTTGCCGTTCGCGTTCAGCGGAATATTGGCGAGCGCCTGCAGCGAGTCGATCGTGTATTGAGGCGCTTCGGTAATCACGTTGTAGCTGACTCCGTTCTTCGGATTCAGCCAGAACGTCGGCGTGGTCTGCTGGCTGCCGGACAGGGTGATCAGCAGGTCGCTTGCGACGTCCTTCTGCGTGAAGCCGGCCTGCTGTGCGCGTGTGCGGTCGACGTCGATGAAGATGCGCGGCAGGTCGGATGGCTGCTGGATGCGTGCATCGGCGAGACCTGGCACGCTGCGCAGCCGGCTCAGGAGGTGCGCGGCGAACGCGCGGTTGCCTTCGACGTCGCGCCCGACGATCTGGATATCGATCGGTGAAGGCATACCGAAGTTGAGCGTCTGACTGACGATGTCGGCCGGCAGGAAGGCGAACTGGACGCCCGGGAACTCGTCGGAAAGCGTGCGGCGCAGCGTGCGGACGTAGTCGGCGGTCGGGTGATGATCTTCGTTCAGCGTGATCAGCACGTCGGCGTCCGATGAACCGATCACGCCCGTGTTGCTGTACGACAGGTTGATCCCGGATACCGGCAGGCCAATGTTGTCGATGATCGAATGCAGCTCGCCGGGCGCAATCAGCTGACGGATACGCGTATCGACGCGATCGGTGACGACGGCTGTTTCCTCCACCCGCATGCCGGTTTTCGCGCGCAGATGCAGGGCGATCACGCCCGCGTCCACCTGCGGAAAGAAGTCGCGGCCGAGGAACGGCATCAGCAGCATCGACGCCCCGCAGCACGCCAGAAACGCGATGACGAACACGCCGGGCTTGGCGACCCGGGCTTCCAGAAACAGACGATAGCGCTCGCGCAGCCGCGCAAATCCGCGTTCAAACGCGAGATGCACGCGCATGAACGGATTGCGGGTGGCCGCGCTCGCGTGCATGTCCTGCGGACGGTGGTGATTGCGCAGCAGGTACTTCGCGAGCGTCGGCACGAGCGTGCGCGAAAAGAAATACGAAGCCAGCATCGCAAACACGACGGCTTCGGCAAGCGGAATGAACAGGTAGTGTGCGACCCCCGTCAGCAGGAACATCGGTACGAACACGATACAGATCGACAGCGTGGAGACGAGAGTCGGGATCGCGATCTGATGCGCGCCATCGAGAATCGCCTGCTCCAGGTTCTTGCCCTGCTCCAGCTGATGGCTGATGTTTTCGATCGCAACGGTGGCGTCGTCCACCAGGATCCCGACCGCGAGGGCGAGGCCGCCGAGCGTCATGATGTTGATCGTTTCGCCGAGCGCGGAGAGCGCAATGATCGACGTGATCATCGACAGCGGAATCGATACCGCAATGATCAGCGTGGCGCGCCAGTTGCCGAGGAACAGCAGGATCATGAGCCCGGTCAGCCCGGCCGCGATCAGCGCCTCGCGCAGTACGCCCTGCACCGAGGCGCGCACGAACAGCGACTGGTCCGCCACCGGATCGATGTTCAGCGATTCGGGCACGAGATTGCGCAGCACCGGCATCATGGTCTTGATGCGGTCGACGATCTCCAGCGTCGACGTATTGCCGCTCTTGTTGATCGTCAGCAGCGACGCGCGCTGGCCGTTGACGCGCACGATGTTGGTCTGCGGCTGGTAGCCGTCGCGTACGTGCGCGACGTCGCGGACATACACGGTGCCGTTGGCGGTGGACTTGATCGGGATGTTGTTCAGGCCGGCGAGCGAATCGGGGCTCGCGTTCATCTGAATCGAATATTCCGTGGAGCCGATTTTTGCCGTGCCCGACGGCAGGATCAGGTTCTGCGCGGTGATCGCGTTGACCACGTCCATTGGCGACAGGTTGCGCTCCTGCAGCTTGCGCGAGTCGATGTCGACCATGATCTGGCGCTGCTTGCCACCGTACGGCAGCGGCGCCGACGCGCCCGGCACCGTGGCGAGCTGCGTCTTCAGGAAGTTGTTGCCGAAGTCGAACAGCTCCTGCTCGGTCAGTGACGGCGACGACAGCGACAATCGCAGGATCGGCACCGTC
Source organism: Paraburkholderia sp. GAS448 (assembly GCF_050435685.1). NCBI lineage: Bacteria > Pseudomonadati > Pseudomonadota > Betaproteobacteria > Burkholderiales > Burkholderiaceae > Paraburkholderia > Paraburkholderia sp. GAS448. Next base: position 160,492 of record NZ_JBNDKT010000002.1, on the reverse strand, counting down.
GACGCGTTGTAGCGCAGGATGAACGGCGGCGTGATGCCCGGGGGCAGCGAGCGCAACTGCGTTTGCGACAGCGCGGTGACTTCAGCGAGCGCTTCGTCGATATTCGCGTGCGGCTGAAAGAAGATCTTGACGACCGCGATACCGTTCAGTGATGTTGATTCGACGTGCTCGATATCGTTCACCGCCACCGACAGCCCGCGCTCGTAGTTCAGCACGATGCGCTTTTCCATCTCGTCGGCGGGCAGGCCGGTGTACGTCCAGATGACCGACAGAACCGGAATGTCGATATTGGGGAAGATGTCGGTAGGCGTGCGCAGGATCGTCAGCGGACCGACGATCATCAACAGCAGGGCAAGCACGACGAACGTGTACGGGCGCCGGAGCGCAAGTCGAACGATCCACATGGAACGGCGCTGCTTTTTTTGTCGGGTCGGTGGGGGCCGGGCTGGCTCTGCCGCCTGCGCGGCGGACTTCGCGCGGACGTTGGCTGGGCCCGGCATGCGCGACAGGAATATAGCGCGTATCGTAGTCCCGATGCGCAATTTTGGGATCATTGGCCGCAGGGTTTATGATGGGGCTGTTACGAGGTGTTACAAGTTGACGTTTCGTAAGTGGATTGACCGAAGCGAAGGGCGTTTTGCCCTTTTTTTTCGCTTTCCCGCGCTGTCCAAAACGGGAACAATGGCTACATCCTCTACGCGTATCACGCGATTCAGGTTTAGGTGCGCGCGCAACGTTTGCGGCGAGGCGGCGCGTTTTATCGCCACATGACCGGCGCTCTATCCAAGCCGGCAAAGAGAGAACGGGGAAATATCATGCAAATCGGTTCTATTGTCCGATCCGTGCACATCGCCGTGCCACAAGGCGCGCGCGGCATCGTCATGCGCATTCTCGGCGACATGGCCATGGTGGCGTGGTACGCCGGCGAACCCGGTGCGTCGCTCCAGTTGAATACTGAACCCTTCTTTCTTGAAGATCTGATCGATACGGGCGAGCAGGTGCGCCCGGCGAGTGCGCAGATGCACTGAACGCGGGTTGTGCGCGCACCGCTGCCCACCTGAGGGCCGGGCGGGGTGCGGCCGCTCTCGTCACGCTCTCGTCATTGTGGACGGGGCGGCGCACAATGCGGGCATGAACGACGACACTCCTGATCAAGAGGGCGCTGCTTCAAGCACCGCGCCTTTCGCCCGGCTCACACCGGAATGCGTGCTCGACGCCATCGACGGCGTACTGAGCACCGCTGGCCAGCGCACCGATGGCCGCATGCTGGCCCTCAACAGCTACGAAAACCGCGTCTTTCAGGTGGGCGTCGAAGACGGCCCGCCGGTTGTCGCGAAGTTCTACCGGCCCGAGCGCTGGACCGACGAGGCGATACTCGAAGAGCACGCGTTCGTGGCGGACCTTGCCGCGCGCGAGATTCCTGCCGTGCCGGCTCGCGCATTCGAAGGCAGGACGCTGCATACGTTCGGTGGCTTTCGCCTCGCCATTTTCGAGCGGCGCGGCGGGCGTGCACCCGATCTGGACCGGCGTGACACGCTCGAGTGGCTCGGGCGCTTTATCGGACGCATTCACGCGGTGGGCCAGACGCAAAACTACATCGCGCGGCCTACGCTCGACATCCATACCTTCGGCTTCGAACCGCGCGACTATCTGCTCTCGCATCGCTTTGTTCCGGACGACGTTCGCACGGCATGGGAAACGGTGGTGAATCTGGCGCTGGAAGGTGTCGAGCGCGCTTTCGAGCGCGCCGGGGACGTGCGCGCGCTGCGCATGCACGGCGACTGTCATCCGAGCAACATGCTGTGGACCGACGCGGGCCCGCATTTCGTCGACTTCGACGACAGCCGCATGGGACCGGCCGTGCAGGATCTCTGGCTGCTGCTGCCGGGAGAGCGTGCGGAGGCCTCGCGGGCGCTGACCGATCTGCTCGCGGGCTACGAAGACTTCTGCGAATTCGAGCCGCGCGAACTGCATCTGATCGAGGCGCTGCGTACGTTGCGGCTCATTCACTACTCGGCGTGGCTCGCGCGCCGTTGGGACGATCCGGCATTTCCGGCTGCGTTTCCGTGGTTCAACACGCAGCGCTACTGGGAAGACCGGATCCTCGAACTGCGCGAGCAACTCGGTGCGATGCAGGAAGGACCGCTCTGGCTGGTGTAGGCGATCTGCCGGCGTCGGAACACACGGCGGCGGCATCGGTGGCCGCGTTGGCTTTGCTGGCTTCGGCGACCGTCGCCGTCACGCCCACCGCATCCAGCTTATGGCAAGCGGGATGCGACGCTCGCGCCATCGAGACTGGACCGCACGATCACCTCCGCCCGCACGTCGCGTCCGACCGCTTCCATCGCGGGGCGCATCTGCGCGAATTCTTCGGGTGAACAGACGTCGCTGTCGAAATGCGTGCTGCCGTCGCGCGACACGTTGATGATGTTGGTCTGCGCATCGAACGTGTACTGGGAGCGGAAGTCGAGGAAGCGGTCCTGCGTCTGCGCGGGTCCCGGCACGTCGAGCACGCGGAAATTCGGCGGCAAGGTGATCTGCGCGCGTTCGTGCAGTTCGATGTTGCGGCAGACGAATGGCTGGGTTCGCTGCCGCTCGCCGAGCCAGTAGCGCGTATCGGATTCGAAGCCGCCGGCAAAGCTCGTCAATGCAGGAATCGACGCCGCCGCGCCCGGAACGACGAGGCCCTCCAGCGTGCCGCGCATCGTGATCGACAGCGGGCCGTCGGTTGCTGCGAGGTTGCTGGTGGAGAGCGTCGCCGCGCCGCGCAGGTTGGCGTTGCGCAATTCCGCCTGCAGCGATTCCTCGCGCTGCGCGGGCGTCTGCAGGCGCAGCAGCGTGCGGCCCTGCTCCGCGGCCCAGCCGGCGGTTTCCAGCGTGTAGACGAAGGTCGCGGAGCCGTCCGGCTGCACGGTGATCGCGAGATCCGTGCTGCGCGTCATGGGCGCCGTCGGCGGCGTGCGCGCGAGCACGCCTTGGTTGACGAGCAACGCGGGCCGGTTCATGTCGGTCGACGGCAGGAAGCCGAATTCGACATTCGGCGCTGTCGAGTCGGCGTACAACTGCTCGCCGGGCAACCAGTTAATGACGTGATTGATGACGCCGTAGCCGGGCACGGACGGCAGCGAATAGATCGTGCCGCTGCTGATCAGCGCCGGTTCGTTGGGGATGCCGACCGCATCCAGTAGCGCGCCATACAGTGAGACGTGATCCTTGCAGTCGCCATAGCGATACGCCAGGACGTCGCTTGCCCGATGCGGCACGACCGCGCCGCGACCGACGTTCACCGCCACGTAGCGCACGTTCTTGCGCACCCAGTCGTAGAGCGTCTTCGCTTTGGCGTGCGGCGTGGCGTCGTTCGCGGTGAGCGTGCGGGCGAGCCGGACGACGGATGGGTCGGTCGCGCTCGGGTCGACTGCCGACGCGCGGTAGGTTGCAGCGAATGACGCATAGTCGGGAAACGTCGACACCATCAGCCGGTCGCCGTACGTCACGTACGCAACCGAGCCGTATTCGAGCCGGCTGAAATGGGCCTTTTCATAACGGAATTCGTAGCGCGTGCGGCCATCTTCCGTCACCGGCGCGATTGTCGAGAAGCCGCGCGCGTCGGCGTAAAGCGGTTTGCCCGCGGGCAGGTTGTAGATCAGTTTGAAGTTGTGCGTCGGCGCGAGATCGGGCGGCGTGAAGTCGCTGAAATGGCCCGGTACGATCGGTACCTTCTGCGTTTTTCTGTACGTCAAATGAACACGGGTGCCGGGTTCGACCGCCGGGAACACAATCACCTTTTCCTGGATGTCCTGAAACATCGGTGCGTCGAATGAGCGGGCTTCCTGCACGTCACGGATCTGGTCCGAGCGCACGTCGTGGCGCGCACCATCCGCGCCGGTCGTGTACGCCTCGACGATCTCGACGTTGGCCATGTTGCGGTTGAACCAGATGTACTGCTGTGCGACCCGTGCCACACCCGCCTCGTTGTTCACCAGCAGCGTCATCGAATCGAGTTTGGTGAAAGAGCCGTCGTCGTTGACGGTGAAAGTCTGCGTTTCGCCCTCGTTGACGTATGGCTCGAGCGGTTGGGCCGGCTGGCTGGAGGCCGCGGCGCCGGCGCTGAAGCAACAACCGAGTGTCATGATGCAGAGGGGCAGGAAGTAGCGCATGGCGTGTTCAGGCATCCAGACGAACTTCATTGAGGGTTCCTGATAATTAAAGGTGCGCCCGACCCAATGTCAAGCGGCCATCGCGCATTGCGATAGAAGTGGCATTCAACCTGCGGTCGGTGTCCCTGTCGCTCCCTGTCATCAATCGTAATTCGCGTGCACCGTTGCGCAAGAGCGGTCGATTGAGAAAATCGCCTGCTTGTGTAATGATATCCATTCTCATTTGAAGGGCATCGCCAGCCACTGTCGCATTTCTTCTCTGTGACAGCCAGCCCGCCCGCCTTTGCCGGATGTGGCCGCCGTACCGTTTCCGCCCGCCCGTCAACCCAATTCATCCCATTCAATGCCAGCGACGCGTCATGCGATGACGTGCGCGTGCTGGCTGTGTGTCATTAACAAACTGCATCTGGAGCCCGATGTGAACGCGCCTGAAACTTTCGACCGACAATCTGCCGCGGATGCGCGCGCGACGGGCTACAGCGGATTGGCCGCAGAGCTACCTCACCCACTGATGGACGATGCACAGCAGGCGACCCGCAAGCAGCGGTCGCGGCGCGCGACGTTCATCAAATGGCTGCGCAAGGTGCACGGCTGGGTCGGGCTGTGGGGCGCCGTGCTCGGGCTGATGTTCGGGTCCAGCGGCTTTTTGCTGAACCACCGTGCGGGGCCGTTGAAGGTGTCGACGGGTGAGCCGCAGGTCGAGCAGTTGCAGATCGCGCTGCCGGCGGGTGGCAGCTTCAAGTCGCCAATGGACATGGCCAACTGGCTCAAAGGTGAGCTGAAGATCGATGGCAAACCGGGCAGGCCGCGCCGCGAGCCGTCGCATCCTGTCGCGTGGGGCGACCACAGCGTCGTGCAGCCTGAATTCTGGCAGGTGGGTATCCTGGGCCCGAAACAGAGTGTGCAGGCCGAATACTGGGTCGGCAACGGCTACGTGGCGGTCAAGCGCTCGGAGAACTCGTTTCTCGGCGTGTTGACCAACCTTCACCGCGGGGTTGGGCTCAGTATCGGCTGGGTGCTGTTCATCGATACAATCGCGGGCAGCCTGGTCCTGCTGTCGCTGACGGGCGTGCTGCTGTGGACCGAATTGAACAGGCGACGCACGGTCGGCGTCGTACTGGTGCTCGGGTCGGTCGCGGCGGCGGTGGTGGCCGGGCTGATGTAGGCCCCCTCTGTTATCGCGGGCCACATGGATGAACGCTCGCTGAACGGCGCGACGCGTGATCGCGCCGTTTTCCTGTCTGCTGTTGCTTCCGTCAGACGCTGCAGGCAGCACCGCCGCTCGCGGCCACTTCCCGTGCGGCCTTCGCGCCTTCTACCTGCAGCAGCGTCGGCAGCGAGACGCCGTTCTTTGCCGCGGTAACCTCGGCCAGAATCGACACGGCGATCTCCGGCGGCGTGCGGCTGCCGATGTAGATGCCCACCGGCCCGTGCAGCCGCGCCAGTTCGGCGTCGTTCAGATCGAACTCCTTGAGCCGTTCGCGCCGCGCCGCATTATTGCGCCGCGAGCCCAGCGCGCCCACGTAGAACGCCGGCGTTTTCAATGCTTCCATCAGCGCGAGGTCATCGAGCTTCGGATCGTGCGTCAGCGCAATCACGGCGCAGCGCTCGTCGAGCTTCATGTCGAGCACGGTGTCGTCGGGCATCGTGCGGACGATCCTGGTACCGGGGATATTCCACTCGTCGGTGTATTCCTCGCGCGGATCGCAGACTGTCACCTGATAATCGAGCCCGACTGCGATCTGGCACAGATAGCGCGACAACTGTCCTGCGCCGATCACGAGCATGCGGTAGCGCGGACCGTGAATCGTCAGGAGACGCTTTTCGTCGAAATCGACACCGTCGGTGGCGAGCGCCGGGTCGAGGCGCGCAGCACCCGTCGTCATGTCCACGGTGCGCGCAACCAGTTGCCCGTTTTCCACCGCCTCGCACAGTTCGGCGATGCCGCTGTCCTTCGAGAGCGGTTCGAGCACGAGCTGGATCGTGCCGCCGCAGGGCAGGCCGAAGCGATGCGCCTCTTCCGCCGTGATGCCGTATTTGACCGCTTCGGGTAGGGTCTGCTCGATGCCGCTCTGGCGTACGCGGTCGATCAGGTCGTCTTCGATGCAGCCGCCCGAAACCGAGCCGACCACGAGACCGTCGTCGCGCACGGCGAGCATCGCACCCTCGGGACGCGGCGACGAGCCCCATGTTTTCACCACCGTCACCAGCAGTGCGCGATGTCCCTGCTCGAGCCAGCGTGCACTGGATTTCAGGACTTCGAGATCCACGCTGTCCATGATTTCTTCCTTTTCGTCTGATCTTCGCCGGACGCGGTATCCGGCGTAACAGACGATTCTAGCGGTTCGGCTGTGGCCGCAACTGCGGTAGGGGTATCGGCGGCCGTGCTGTCCGCGGCTCCTTCGCCCGTTACCTGCGCGGTGAAGCGTTTGAAAAACTCTCCGGCGAGCTTGCGGGCCGCGCCATCGACGAGGCGCGAGCCGATCTGCGCGAGCTTGCCGCCGACCTGCGCGGTCGCGGTGTACGACAGCTTCGTCGCGTCGTCGCCGTCGGGTTCGAGCGTGACATGTGTCGTGCCCTTGCCGAAGCCGGCCACGCCGCCCTGACCTTCGAAGACGATCGTGTAGGTGTGCGGCGCGTCGATGTCCTTCAGCTCCATGCGGCCCTTGAAGCGCGCCTTTACCGGCCCGACCGATGCGCTCAGCACCACTGCGTAGCCGTTTTCGCCATCGGGGTCGATGCTGTCGCAGCCCGGAATCGACGCCCGCAGGATCGCCGTGTCGTTCAGCGCCTCCCACGCTCGCAGTTGCGAAACGGGCAGCGTATAACTTTCGGTCAGTTCCATCGGCAGCCTTCTCCTTGTATCGTGGCCGTTCTGGTGGCGCGGGGCGCGCTCGTCAACAGCGCAAGATCGCGGCCGAATGCAGCGAGGCTCTCCAGATTATGGACCGGGCGATGCGCGTCGACATGCGGCAGCATCGCCTGCACGCCACGCGCCTTCGGCGCGAAACCGCTGTAGCGCAGGAGCGGATTGAGCCAGACCACGCGGTGTGCGAAGCGATGCAGGCGGGCCATTTCGGTGTCGAGCACATCGATGGCTTCGTGATCGAGGCCGTCGGTCACGAGCAAAGCGGTTGCCCTGCCGGTCAGCACACGCCGTGCCCAGCGCCGGTTGAATTCGGCGAGCGCCGCGCCGATGCGCGTGCCGCCAGACCAGTCCACAACCTGCCCGGCGATCGCCGCAATCGCGACGTCAGGATCGCGTTCGCGCAGCGTGCGGGTCACGTTGGTGAGACGTGTGCCAAACAGAAACACCTGCAGGCGTTCGCGTGACTGCAGCAACGCGTGGCAGAAATACAGCACGGCGCGCGAGTAGCTGCTCATCGAGCCGGAGATATCGAGCAGCAACACGAGCGGCGGTTTGCGCTCGACGGCTTTGCGGTATTTCCAGACAGTCCAGTCGCCGCCTGCCCGCACGGCGTGGCGCGCGCTTGCGCGCAGGTCCGCGTGAGTGCCGCGTGACGACGCCTTCAGGCGGCGCGTCGGCTCAGTCGCGAGCGGCAGGCGCTGGCCGCGAATCACATGGCGAAGGGTGCGCCATTCGTCGGCGGTGAGCGTGTCGAAGTCGCGATGGCGCAGACGCTCTTCCGCGCTGAAGGTGATGTGCGCGTGCAGTTCCTGCTGTTCGGTCTCCTGGTTCCTGTGGCCTTGCTTCGACAGCGGCGAACGTACGGCGAGCGCGTCGGCGAGCCGGTTGTTGCGGCGCGGAGGCGGCATGCCGTTGAGTACCTTCGGCAGCAGCAAGGCGCGCAGCTTGCCTTCCCAGTCGGGATCGCGCCAGAAGAGGTCGAACGCGGCGTCGAACAGTTCGCGCTCGTCGGGGGCACAGACGAGCAGCGCGGCGAGCGCGGCGCGCACATCGTCGCGGCGGCCGAGGTCGATCCAGCGCAGCGCCGCGAGCGCGTCCACCGCCTGGGCGGGGGACATCGGCAAACCGGCGCCACGCAGCACGCGTACGAAGTGCACGACGTTGCGTGCGAGCGTCGGCGTATCGGCGGACGAGGCGGACGAGGCGCCGGGTGTGGCAATCGCGGCCACGGCGGCTGCAAGATCGCGCGAGGTGGCTGCCGTGGGCATGCCAGGTTCTGGCTTGCGGGGCATTGTCGTCATTCCGGCACCGCGAGGCATTGGGCGATCTGTTCAGCGTCGATGCGCGCCAGGTCGTCCTGGTACTTGAGCAGCACGCCTAGCGTGTTCTGCACCGATTGCGGATCAAGTTCGGTGACTGACAACACCGCGAGCGCGCGGCACCAGTCGATCGTTTCAGCGATTCCCGGCGCCTTGAACAGGTCCATGCCGCGCAGACGATGCACGAAGTCGACCGCGCGCCGCTGCAGGTCGGTGGAGGTTTCCGGGGCGCGCGCCGCGACGATCGCCAGTTCGCGGTCACGGTCCGGATAGCCGATCCACTGATACAGGCAGCGGCGTTTCAGCGCGTCGTGGACTTCGCGCGTGCGGTTCGACGTCATCACGACAAGCGGCGGCCGTTCCGCGCGCACCGTGCCGTATTCGGGAATCGACACCTGAAAATCCGAAAGCAGTTCGAGCAGGAACGCTTCGAACGGTTCGTCGGCGCGGTCGATCTCGTCGATCAGCAGCACGCGGCGCGCGCCGGGGTTGTGCTCGTCGGGCATCAGCGCCTGCAATAGCGGCCGCTTCAGGAGGAATTCACCGCGGTAGAGCGTGTCGTTATCGGGGCGCTCGCCGGCGGCTTCGGCGAGGCGCAGCGCCATGATCTGGCGCGGGTAGTCCCATTCATACAGCGCGCTTGCGGTATCGAGGCCTTCATAGCATTGCAGCCGAAGCATCGTCGTGCCAAGCATGCCGGCTGCGGCCTTCGCGAGTTCGGTCTTGCCAACCCCAGGTTCGCCTTCGACGAAGAGCGGCCGCTCCATGCGCAACGCGAGGTAGAGCGCGGTCGCGAGTTCCCGGCTCGCAAAGTAGCCCTGCGCGGTGAGCTGGTGGAGGGTGGCGTCGATTGAATCAGGCTGCATGGTGTTCCTGCACAGCGGTAAGGCGAATGGCCCGGATACGCCGGGCCACAGTCATTGCGCCGGCGGCGCATGGCGAATGACGCGCGGCGATCGACGTGTGACGTGAAGTGAACGTCGATCGTCGCGCGGCAATCCGCGTCGTCAGGCGCCGTTCGCCTTCGCTACGGCCCGCGCCGCAAGCACCGGAATCAGATGCGCGCGATATTCGGCGCTCGCGTGCATGTCGGTGTTGAGGTCATCGGCGGAAACGGTTACGGCCCGCGCTGCCGCCGGCGCGAAGTTCGCGGCGAGCGCAGTCTCCAGCTCCGTCGCGCGGAACACCGACGCCGCCGCGCCCGTCACGGCCACCCGCACGCCGTCCGCGCCTTTAGCGACGAAAACGCCGACCAGTGCGAAGTGCGACGCTGGATTGTTGAATTTCTCGTACGCGCTACGCTCGGGTATCGGGAACTCGACTGCGGTGATCAGTTCGTCAGGCTCCAGCGCCGTTTCGTACATGCCGACGAAGAAATCGTCGGCGGTGATGCGTCGCCGGTCGGTCACGATCGTTGCGCCGAGTCCGAGCGCGGCGGCCGGATAGCATGCCGCCGGATCGTTGTTGGCGAGCGATCCGCCGATCGTGCCGAGCGCGCGCACCTGCCGGTCGCCGATACCTGCGGCAAGGCCCGCGAGCCCCGGTAGCACGCGCCGGATGTCGGCATGGCTGCCGACATCGGCGTGGCAAACAGCGGCACCCACGGTCACCGTCTTCGCGTCCACCTTGATCTCTTTCAGCGCGGCGATTCGCGTGACGTCGATCAGCTGCGAGGGTTGCGCGAGACGCAGGCGCATGGTGGGCAGCAGGCTCTGGCCGCCCGCGAGGTACCTCGCGTCGCTGTCCGCGTTGCGCGCCGCGACGGCGGCCTTCGCATCGGCCGCGCGTTGATAGTCGAATGCATACATGTCGGCTTCCTCCGCTTACGTCTTCGGGTTTTGCGCGGCGCGGATCGCGGACCACACGCGATGCGGTGTCGCCGGCATTTGCAGGTCGGTCACGCCAAGCGGCGCGAGCGCGTCGATGATCGAGTTGATCACCGCCGGCGGCGAGCCGATCGCGCCCGCTTCGCCGCAGCCTTTCACGCCGAGCGGGTTGTGCGTGCACGGCGTGCCTTTGGCGGTTTCGACGGTGAAGTCCGGCAGATCGGATGCGCGTGGCATCGCGTAATCCATGTAGGAACCGGAGAGCAACTGGCCGCTTTCGTTGTCGTACACGCAGCGCTCGAGCATCGCCTGGCCGATGCCCTGCCCAAGGCCGCCATGCACCTGGCCTTCGACGATCATCGGATTGATCACATTGCCGAAGTCGTCGACGGCGGTGAATTTCTGGATCTGGCTCTCGCCGGTATCCGGATCGACTTCGACTTCGCAGATGTACGCGCCGGCCGGGTAGGTGAAGTTGGTCGGATCGTAGAACGCGCTTTCGTCGAGGCCCGGTTCGAGCTTGTCGAGCGGATAGTTATGCGGCACGTATGCGGCAAGCGAGATATCGGCGAACGCCTTGGTGCGGTCCGTGCCTGCGACGCGGAATACGCCGTCCTTGAATTCAATGTCCTCGGCCGCGGCTTCGAGCAGATGCGCGGCGATCTTTTTGGCTTTCGACTCGATCTTGTCGAGCGCCTTCATGATCGCCGAACCGCCCACCGCAATCGAGCGTGAGCCATACGTGCCCATGCCGAACGGAATGCGTCCGGTGTCGCCGTGCACGACCTCGACGTTTTCGAGCGGAATGCCGAGCCGGTCCGCGACGACCTGTGCGAAGGTCGTTTCATGTCCCTGACCGTGACTGTGCGAGCCGGTGAAAACCGTGACCGAGCCGGTCGGATGCACGCGGATCTCGCCGACTTCGAAGAGCCCTGCCCGCGCACCCAGCGCACCTGCGATGTTCGATGGCGCGAGGCCGCAAGCCTCGATGTAGCACGAGTAGCCCAGTCCGCGCAGCTTGCCATTCTTCTGCGATTCCTGTTTGCGCGCCTCGAAGCCTTTGACGTCCGCAAGTTCGAGCGCACGGGCGAGGCAGGTTTCGTAGTCTCCGGTGTCGTAGGTGAGACCCACGGGCGTTGCGTGCGGGAACGTGCGGATGAAGTTGCGCCGGCGGATTTCGGCCGGATCGAGCTTCATCTCGCGCGCGGCGGTTTCGACGAGCCGCTCGACCACGTACGTCGCTTCCGGACGGCCCGCGCCGCGATAGGCATCGACGGGCACCGTGTTCGTGAACACCGCCTTGACCTCGGCGTAGATCGCGGGCGTCGCGTACTGGCCGGCGAGCAGCGTCGCGTACAGGATCGTCGGTACGCTGGAGGCGAACGTCGACAGGTAAGCACCCATGTTCGCGATCGTGTGGACGCGCATCGCGAGGAATTTGCCGTCGGCGTCCATCGCGAGTTCGGCCTTCGTCACGTGATCCCGGCCGTGCGCGTCGGAAACGAAGGCTTCCGAACGCTCCGCGGTCCACTTGATGGGACGCCGGATCTTTTTCGAGGCCCACGTCAGTGCGACATCCTCGGCATAGAGAAATATCTTGGAGCCGAAGCCGCCACCGACATCGGGTGCGATGACCCGCACCTTCGATTCCGGCAGCGCGAGCACGAACGCCGCCATCAGGAGCCGCTCGACGTGCGGGTTCTGGTTCGCGACGTAGACCGTGTAGCTGTCGTCCTGCGGCGACCAGTTCGCATTGACGGCGCGCGGCTCGATCGCGTTCGGGATCAGACGGTTATTGATGATGTCGAGGGCGGTGACGTGGGCGGCTTTGGCGAAGGCGGCGTCGGTGGCGGCCTTGTCGCCATGGCCCCAGTTGTAGCAGACGTTGTCGGGCACTTCGTCGTGGACGGCCGGCTGGCCGGGGTCGGCGGCGTGCGCCGTGTCGACGGCCGCGGGCAGCACGTCGTAGTCGACGTCGATCAGTTCGAGGGCATCTTTGGCCGCTTTCACCGAATCCGCGATCACGAGCGCGACCTGGTCGCCGACATGGCGGACCTTCGTATGCGCAATCACAGGATGCGGCGGCTCGTTCATCGGCTTGCCGTCGATGCTGTGGATCAACCAGCCGCACGGCAGGCCGCCGACGTTGTCCGTTGCGAGGTCTGCGCCGGTGAAGATGGCGACGACGCCGGGCGATTTCTTCGCGGCGGCGGTGTCGATGCTCTTGATGCGCGCGTGGGCATGCGGCGAGCGCAGGAACACGGCGTAAGTCTGCTGCGGCAGAACGATGTCATCGGTGTACTGGCCGTTGCCGGTGAGGAAGCGATAATCTTCCTTACGCTTGACGGAGGCGCCGATGAGGCTGTGCGAATCGGGTGCGTTCATCGTGGGCTCCTCAGGCGGTGGCTTTGGCGGTCGCGTTTGCGCTCGCGCCCGACTTCATGCCGGCGGCGCCTTCGAGCACAGCCTTCACGATGTTGTGATAGCCCGTGCAGCGGCAGAGGTTGCCGTCGAGTTGCTGACGCACGTCGGCCTCGGTGGCATCGGGGTGACTCTGGACCAGCGCGGTTGCGCTCATCACCATACCTGGCGTGCAGAAGCCGCACTGGAGGCCGTGGCAGTTGCGAAACGCGGCCTGCATCGGATGGAGTTCGCCGTTGACGGCGAGGCCTTCGATCGTGGTGACATCGGCGCCGTCGGCCTGCACGGCGAGCATGTTGCACGACTTGATCGCGCGGCCGTTCAGGTGGACGGTGCAGGCACCGCACTGGGCGGTGTCGCAGCCGATGTGGGTGCCGGTGAGGCGTAGCTGATCGCGGAGAAACTGGACAAGCAGGATGTGAGGCTCGACTTCGGTGGTCACGGGTGTGCCGTTCACCGTCAGACTGATGCTGATCGCCATGGACTGTCTCCTTTGGGGGGATCGAGACCAGCACGAAGCTCACATTTTTCCACTACCTGTTCCGACTGCCCTGCTGTGAGGTTCGTACGGTTCTGGTTGTTTTTTATGCTTGCAGCGAAAAGTAAAGCACAAATCGGGGGCAGGGGCTATTAGGGGTCGCTGCTTTCTTTTTACCCCTCGTCCGAAGGACAAAAAACTCCCTTACTTCCCTCCATGCGCGAGCCTGGAATACCGCCTTGAATAACCAAAATAGACAACCATCCCGATCAGCAACCAGATCAGGAACGCGACCCAGGTAATGAGCTGGAGGTTAGCCATAAGAAAAAGACAGGAAGCAACAGCAAGCACAGGCACAACCGGGACACCGGGACAGCGAAACGCCCGTGGCAAATCCGGATGCGTCCGCCGCAAGATCAGCACAGCAATGGAAACCATCGAGAATGCCGCGAGCGTACCGATATTGATCAGTTCAGCGAGCACATTCAGTGGCACGAGGGCGCCGATCAGCCCGAAAAAGATCCCGACGATCCACGTCGTCAGGAACGGCGTAGCAAACCGTGGATGCACGCGCGACAGTGCCGCAGGCAGCAACCCATCCCGCGACATCGCGAAAATCACCCGCGTCTGCCCATAGCCCATCACGAGAATCACGGTCAGCATGCCCAGCACGGCGCCGAGATCGATGAATCCGGCAACCCACTTCTGTCCTGCAACCTGCAACGCATATGACACGGGGTGCGAAATATTGGCGAACTGCGCCGACGGCACGATGCCCGTCACCACCGCGGCTACCGCCACATACAGCACGGCGCAAACACCCAGTGAAGCGATGATGCCGATCGGCAGATCGCGTTTCGGATTCTTCACTTCCTCTGCTGCCGACGACACCGAGTCGAAGCCGATAAACGCAAAGAACATCACCGCCGCCGCGCCGAAAACGCCATGCCAGCCGTTCGGCATAAACGGATGCCAGTTCGCCGGCGTGACGTGGAACACCCCAACCGCGATCACCAGCAACACGACCACCACCTTGATGGCAACCATGATGTTGTTCACGCGCGTCGACTCCCGCACGCCAATCGACAGCAGCGTCGTAATGGCCATCATCACTAGAAACGCAGGCAGGTTGAAGAGCGTTTCGTGTCCCGGCAGCGCGCCCGGGGCCGCCGTCAGCGCGACCGGCAGCGACAGCCCGAACCCCTCCAGCAACGATTGCAGATAGCCCGACCAGCCCACCGACACCGCCGACGTCGCGAGCCCGTACTCGAGCATCAGGTCCCAGCCGATGATCCACGCGGCCAGTTCGCCGAGCGTCGCGTACGAATAGGTGTAGATCGAGCCGGCGACCGGAATCGTCGAGGCGAACTCGGCATAAGCCAGCGCGGCAAAGCCGCAGGCAACAGCCGCAATCAGGAAGGAAACCATCAGCGCCGGGCCGGCCTCTACTGCACCGGTGCCGGTCAACACGAAGATACCGGTGCCGATGATGGCGCCAACACCGAGGAAAGTCAGATCGAGCGCGCCCAGCGCCTTTTTGAGTCCAGCGCTTTGCGCGCCGGCGAGCATGTGTTCGACGTTTTTCTTGCGAAAGAGGGACATTGGCGAGGTCTCTGTGAAGCACGCGTATTTGCGCACCGAATGCCGGGAAAACCCTCGATTCTAGCGGATGCGTATACGGATTCCTCTGGAACTGCGCAGCAGAAGCTGCTATGCGCGGAACTGGAAACTGCCGGATCGCCCCGATTCTGGGGCATGTGCTTTCGAGACAAGCCGCGGCGAAAACAGATTCCGCTCAAGGCGCTTTGCAGATCGGTGGGAAGTAATCTGGCTGACGGGTCAGGATCCGCGCACATTTGATTGCGTCATCGATTGCGCGATCGACTACGCGATCTTGACGGGCTGAACCGGACCGTTAGCCGGCCATTGTCGGATTAAGGTCGACGAGCCGGTTGCTCATCACATAGAACGTCAGCTCGGCATTATTGCTGAGCTTCATCTTTTCGAGCAGACGCGTCCGGTACACGCTGACCGTCTTCACCGACAGCGACAGCGTATTCGCGATGTCGGTCAGGCGCTTGCCGGACGCGAGCATGCACAGCGTCTGGTACTCGCGGTCGGAGAGTTTCTCATGCGGCAGCTGTTCGCCGTCGAACGAGACGTAATCGGCAAGCGCCTCGGCCATCGCCGGGCTCACGTACTTCCGGCCCGCCGCGACCTGCTGGATCGCGGCGATCATCTGCGCAGCATCGACCGTCTTCGACAGATAACCCGATGCGCCAGCCTTGAGCGCCCGGACCGCGTACTGATCCTCGCGGTACATCGAGAACATCAGCACCGGCAGGCGCGGCACCTTGCGCTTGATGCGCTTGAGCACCTCGACACCGTTCATGTCGGGCAGCGAGATGTCCAGCAGGACCACGTCGTATGCATGTTTCGCGACGCTCATGAGCGCCTCGCCGCCGCTTTCAGCCTCGGCGACTTCATGCGCAACTTTGCGATCGATCAGCAACTGGCGGACGCCCTGGCGGACCACGATATGGTCTTCAGCGATCAGGATGCGCAGGCTCATGGTTGACGGCTCAGGATGACTGGACACGGCGCGTGGCCGACGGCACGGCCGTCAGCATCGCGTCCCACGCAAAGCGGGCGCTCACGGTGGTGCCGCGAGCGTGTTTCGATCTGCCGCTGCGTCCGGTCCCACCGCCCGAGACGCGCAGCTTGCCATCGAATGTCTCGCAGCGAGCGCGCATGCCGGTAATCCCGAAGCAGCCACGGTGACCCGGGCGTTGCCGTCCACGGGACGGCAGGCCGGAGCCGTCGTCGCTGATCACGAGTGTCAGATACCGGCGGCTGGTTTCGAGGCGCACATTCGCGCCCGACGCCTGCGCGTGTTTCGCGACGTTGTTCAGCGCCTCCTGTGCGACGCGGAAGACGGCCAGTGCGGCATCGGCCGATAAATAGGTCAGCCGCACATCGGCCGCGCAGATGAGACTGGTGCGCAGCCCGGTGCGCCCGGCGAAGTCCTCGACCCATTGCGACAAGGCGCCGACGATGCCTGCATCCAACTGCGGACCGTGCAGTTCCGCCACGGCGCGCCGGGTCGCGTCGCACACCGCATCGAGCGAACGGTTCGCCACGTCGAGCGCGGCTGCGCATTGGGCGGGGGCATCGGCGGGCAGCCAGGTGTCGACGCTTGCCAGCGCAAAGCGCGTGGCGGTCAGCTCCGCGCCGACGCCGTCATGCAGTTCGCGCGCCAGATGGCGGCGCGCCGCCTCCTGCGCGTGGGCCAGCTCGCCGGCGAGTTCGCGGACACGGGCTCGCAGGCGCGCGAGTTCGCGCCCGGCGGCGGGCGGCGCATCGTCGTTTGACCGATACAGGGGAGCGGTGAGGGAAACAGCGGGGGAGGAAACGTCAGGAAGGTCGGGCGCGGCCATGCCGAAGGCGTCCCGCGCGACGGGAAGGGGCGTATTCGCGTTAATCGGTATGACAATCGACGTATCCATGACTCTCCCTCTCAGGAAGCGGCTTCGACAGCTAACCGTGCGCGCGTCGACCACCCGGAAACAGAGGCGCTGGTGCGAGCCTCCGACCTCTCGATGGGTCCGGCGCGACGTCCGCGCGACGGATAATCGCTACGCTCAGACGTAACGAAATTTACATTCGGTAACAAGAAAGCCGGTGTTCTGGCACCTTTGTTCTGCTCTCGATGCTGCGCGGCGATGATATCTCAAAAAAAAGAAAAAATGCAGGCCCACCAAGGGTTAGCGCTGCTTTTTCACGCAATGGTTGACAAGTGTGCCGGCGAGGCGTGTAGGAAGAATGCTGACAGATCAAGGTAAGTGTCAGGCGCGAATTTGTAACGTAAAACCGGCTGGCGCGGATATATGCACATTGCCTGCAGGTTTTAGGGGCGGAGTGCGAAAAACAGGCGCAAATAAAGGCAGGAGCGCCAGGTGGAAAATGGCGTCAGTTGTAGTTTCCGGAAGACATTCACGTCCGGAAAACAAAAACCGGAGCATCGCGCTCCGGTTTTGTGTGTTGCAGGCTGGCAACTAATGGGAGGCCAGCGTGAGGCCAGGTTAGCCCACGAACGCCTTCTCGATGACGTAGTGGCCAGGCTTGTTATTGCTGCCTTCCTGGAAACCCAGGCTGTCCAGCAGTTCGCGCGTGTCGCGCAGCATGTGCGGGCTGCCGCAGAGCATCACGCGGTCGTTTTCGAGCGAGAAATGCGGCAGATCGAGGTCTTCGAACAATTTCTTCGTTTCGATCAGTTCGGTGATACGGCCGCGGTTCTGGAATACCTCACGCGTCACCGTCGGGTAGTACACCAGCTTTTCCTGGATCAGGTCGCCCAGATGCTCGTGCTCCGGCAGGTGGTCAGTGATGTATTCCTTGTACGCGAGTTCGTCGACGAAACGGCAGGTGTGCGTGAGCACCACTTTCTCGTAGCGGTCGTAGACGTCCGGGTCCTTGATGATCGACATGAACGGCGCGAGGCCGGTGCCGGTCGACAGCAGCCACAGCGTCTTGCCGGGCAGAAGGTTGTCGGCCATCAGCGTGCCGGTGGGCTTCTTGCCGATCAGGACCTGGTCGCCGACCTTCAGATGCTGCAGCCGCGACGTCAGCGGGCCGTCCTGCACCTTGATGCTCAGGAATTCGAGGTTTTCTTCGTAGTTCGCGCTCGCCATGCTGTACGCACGGATCAGCGGCTTGCCTTCGACTTCGAGGCCCACCATCGTGAACTGGCCGTTTTCGAAGCGGAAGGACGCATCGCGCGTGCAGGTGAAGCTGAAAAGCGTATCGGTCCAGTGATGGACGCTCAGGACGGTTTGTGGATTCAGGTTGCTCATGGCTTCTGGGATAGTGCGAAAACAGGGGCTGCTGGACAAACGCGCCGGCCAGCACAGCAAGGGCGAAAGAGCGCAAAGCCGCCTGCTGCGAACGATGCGCAATCCGCCATTTTACCGCGCCTGCTTCCGAAGGGTGGCGGCGCGGCGTTTTGCGCGCGGTCAAACAGGTTTCAAACAGGTTTCGTAGGCTTTTCCGGCACCGGGTACGGCAGGTGCGGAGGTCTGGAACGCAAGCGCAGCAAGGTGCGGCCAGGAGTGCAGCAAAAGTGCGAGGGAGGCGCGCAAACCGCGCAGCGGAGGCGGCCATCCGGCGTCTGGAGCCAGCGCTGACGGGGCGCTCGCTCGTACAGCGACGCGTCGATGATACCGAATCCCGCGATGCGCCGCAGCATTGACCCTGCTGACGGCAGGTCAACGTGTCCACCGCCGCGGCCGGCTCAGCTTTCAGCCGCCAGCTTTGCCCCCAGGCCGACGAGCACCGCACCGCACAGCCCGTCGATCGGCCGACGCAGGCGGCGATAGCCGCGCTGCGTGCGCTCGGTGGCGAACATCAGCGCGACGCTGCCGTACCAGCCCGCCGAGAGCGTTGAGATCATCGCCAGCACCACGCCGTAGAACCACAGCGGCGCGTGCTGCGGAAACGTCGTCGCGAAGACGCTGGTCCAGAACACGCACGATTTCGGATTCGTGAGGCAGGTGACGAGGCCCGTGCGCCACGCGCGGAAGTGGGCGGCGGAATCGGCCGCAGGCGGCGGCGTGTCCGCGATGACCGGTGTTTCGCCGCGCTGCGCGCTGGCTCGCAGCAGCTTGAAGCCAAAATAGATCAGGTACACGGCGCCCCCGATGCGGATGCCGTTGTACAGCCAGTCGATCTTTTGCAGAACGGTGGCAAGACCGAGCATCGCGAGGGCCGCCCAGATTGTCGATGCGGTGCCGACGCCGAGCGCCGACGCCGCGCCCAGCCGCCGCCGGCCCGCGAGCGACAACTGGGTGATCATGAAGAAGTTCGGCCCCGGACTCATTGCCGCGACCAGGTAGACGACGGCGATCTGCAGCAGGATCGGGAGATAGTGATAGGACATGTCGTTTCGCAGGACGAAGCCCGAGGGTCATCGGGCGCGCGGGAAGGAAAGCGCAATTTTACTGTGCTTGCTGCGGATTTTCCCTGCAGGCGTCGCCTCGACAGGAACGAGGCGACGCTCGTTCAACTCGCCGCCGCACTCCGCTTGCCGCCGCGCTGCTTCAGCACGCGCGCCTGCAGCACGATCACGAGCAGCAGAAACACGCCGCGAATCACCGACTGCCAGTACGCCGACAGGCTGATAAACCCCAGCCCGTTCTCGAAGTTGAGCAGGTTGAACACCAGTCCGAGCAGCAGCACGCCTGCGATGGTCATCGCGATCGACCCTTCGCCTCCCGTGAGCAGCGTACCGCCGAGCACCACGGCCGAGATCGCGAACAGCTCCCAGCCGACGCCCTCGTTAGGCTGTCCCGCGCCGAACTGGGCGGCGAGTATCACCCCGGCGAGTCCGGCCAGCAGCCCGCTCGCCGCATACGCGGCGACGAGCGTGCGGTCGACGTTCAACCCCATCAGGCGTGCGGCTTCCTCGCTGCCGCCGATCGCGAGCGAATGCCGTCCGAAGCGTGTGCTGCGCAGCGCGAGCCAGCCGATCACCGCAGCGGCGAGCGCGACGAGCCCCGGAATGGGCAAGCCGAACAGATCGCCCTGGCCGAAGTTGCCGAAATTCGACTCCGCCGAAATCGACACCGCGTCGTTGCGCCCGAGCAGGAGCGCGACGCCGTGTGCACCCAGGCTCGTCGCGAGCGTCGTGATGAACGGCAGGATCTTGAGCCTTGTGATCACGAGTCCGTTCAGCACGCCCACCGCAAGCCCGGCTGCTGCGCCTGCGAGCACCGCGATCCAGCCGCCATACGGGCTCACCAGCGCCGCGACGACGCTGGAAAGGGCGGCCACCGTGCCTACCGACAGATCGATGCCGCCCGTGATGATGACGAACGCCATGCCGACGGAAATCAGCGCGAACATCGAGTTGTACCGCCAGAACGAAGTGATGTTGTACGCGGACGCGAAATGCTCGTAGCGCACGAGCCCAAGCACAATGAGGGCAATGAGTGCGAGCAGGATCGGAAGGTTCTTTTTCATCGCAATCGAATCTCGTGGGAGGTCAGCGCGAGCGCCGCTGCACATACACGGCGGCAATGATGATGGCCGCCTTCACGACGAGCGCCGCCGCATCGGGAATGCCATGCGCGAGCAGGGTATAACGCAGCAACTGGATGATCAGGGCACCGATCAGCGTGCCGCCGATGTACGCCTTGCCGCCCGTCAGCGCCGTGCCGCCGACGGCCACCGCGGCGATCGCATCGAGTTCGATGCCGAGCCCGACTACGTTCGCGTCCGAAGACGAATTCACCGAAATCGAGATCAGGCCGGCGAGGCCCGCCAGCGCCGCGCACACCGTGTAGGCAATCAGCTTCACGCGTGCGGTCGGCACGCCGCACAGGTACGCGGCCTTCTCGTTGCCGCCGGTGACGAGCAGATACTGGCCGAACAGCGTCTTGCGCACGATCCACACGAAAAGACTCACCAGCGCGAACATCAGCAGCACCTGAAACGGCACGCCGCCGACCTTGCCGAGCGCGATCCACTGGAAGGCCGGGTTGTCGAACGCCTGCAGGCTGCCGTCGGTGACCACCTGCGCGATTCCGCGTCCCGCAATGAACAGCACCAGCGTCGCGACGATTGGCTGCACCGATAATCGCGTGACCAGCAGGCCGTTGAACACGCCGCAAACCGCAGCGGCCAGTACCGGCAGCACAAAGGCGAGCGCCACGCCCGTCGGCCCCGCGATGTTCATGAACAGCATCGGCGCGAGTGCACCCGAAATCGCCATCGATGCGCCCACCGACAGATCGATCCCACCCGTCGCGACCACCAGCGTCATGCCGATGCCGACGATCACGATCGTCACCACCTGAGTCAGGTTGACGTTGAAGGTCTGCAGCGACCAGAAGTGCGGTGTGAAAATCAGGTTGAAGACGAGCATCGCGAGCAGCACGATGATCTCGCGCTGGATCGCGATGCGTCGACGCGCGCGCGTCTTGCCGTCGGATGCGGACACCGTGGCCGTGGCGGGTGCGGGCAGCGGTGCGGCGACGTTGCGCAGCGACTCATGAGCCATGGCGACCGCCCTCCGGCGCGTCATCGAGGTGTGCCGCGTTCACCGCTTCGGCCAGTTGCGAGTGGCCTTCGCTGCCGTACGCAATGGCATCCATGATCGAAGCCTCGCTCATTTCGGTACCGTTCAGTTGGGCAACCGTGCGGCCGTCGCGGATCACGACGGCGCGATCGGCCACGGCGGTCAGTTCTTCCAGTTCCGAGGCGGACAGCAAGACCGCCAGCCCCGAATCGCGCAGCTCGCGCACGATTTTCGCAACATCGGCTTTCGCGCCGACGTCGATGCCGCGCGTGGGTTCGTCGAGCAACAGCAGCTTCGGTTGCGTGGCGAGCCAGCGCGCGAGCAGCACCTTCTGCTGATTGCCGCCGGACAGTTCGCGGATCGGTTGATCCGGCGAGCGCAGCTTGATGCCAAGCGACGCGATGAAGCGCTCGACGATCGCCTGCTGACGCTTCACGTCGACGATGCCGTGCTTCGACAGCGTGCGCAGGCAGACGAGCGTGAGGTTGTCGCGCACCGACAGTTCCGGAACGATGCCCTCGGCCTTGCGGTCTTCGGTCAGATAAGCGAGGCCGCGCGCGATTGCGTCCTGCGGCGACTTCAGCGCCACGGGCTTGCCGTCGATTTCCAGTGTGCCTTGCGCCACAGGGTCGGCGCCGAACAGCAGCCGCATCGTCTCCGTGCGACCGGAGCCGAGCAGGCCGGCGAGGCCGACCGCTTCGCCCGCGTGCACGTCGAGCGATACGTCGCTGACCTTGGGATGCAGGGCGAGATGGTGCGCCGAGAGGGTCTGCGAGCCGCGGCGCGCGAGATTGGCCTCGCGGGCGGCGCTGTCGTCCTGTACGACGGCGGCGAGCGTGCGGCCGAGCATCGTCGTGACGAGTTGCAGCTTGCCCATGTCGGCCATCGCGCTTTGCGCGACCGTCTGACCGTCGCGCATCACGGTGACGCGATCGCACAGCGCATACAGTTCATCGAGCCGGTGCGAGACGAAAATCACCGCGCGGCCGTCGTCGCGCAGCTTGCGCACGACGTTAAAGAGCAACTCCACTTCGCGCTCGTCGAGCGACGAGGTGGATTCGTCCATGATCACCATCTTCGCGTCCGACGACACCGCGCGCGCGAGCGCCACCATCTGCTGGATCGCAGTCGAATAGCTGCCGACGGGTTTCTTCACATCGATCTGCAAGCCGAACGACTCGAGCAGCGCGGCGGCGCGTTGCTGCACGGCGCGCCAGTCGATCAGTCCGAAGCGGCGCGGCTCGCGTCCGAGAAAGATGTTCTCCGCGACCGAGCGGAACGGCACCAGATTGATCTCCTGATAGATCGTGCTGATGCCCGCTTCGCGCGCTTCCTTGGGCGTGCGGAAGTCGATCTCGCGCCCTTCGAAACGGATGATCCCACCCGAGCGCCGGTAGGCGCCCGTCAGGATCTTGATCATCGTCGACTTGCCTGCGCCGTTCTGGCCGATCAGCGCATGCACTTCGCCCGCCGCGACACTCAGCTGGGCGTGACGCAATGCGGGGACGCCGCCGAAGCTGATCTGGATGTCCTGCATCTCCAGCAGCGGCGGGCGGATGAGGCTGGACGCTGGCATCTGGCTGCCGGTGTGGGTCACGTATGTCCTCCTGATGCATGGGAGCGGGTATCACCCTGGATCGACATGACAAAGCGAAGCGACGGCACGCGCCAGACGGGCACGCCGCTTCGAACCCTTCACGTCAACCGGGTGCGACAGCGCCCGGATTCAGCCCCTGCCCGAACCGCATGCGGCGGCCCGGCACCTGCTCAATACCCGTACTGCATGTTTTCCTTGACGTTGCTCTTGTCGTAGAAGCGGTCCGACACCTTCACCCAGACCGGGATCGTTTCGCCCTTCGCATAGCGCTGCGCCACATCGCAGGCGAGCGGGCCGAAGAACGGGCTCGACTGCACGCTTGCACCCAGTTCGCCGGCGGCGATAGCATCCATGCCGCCCTTCGTGCCGTCGATCGTCACGATCTGGATGTCCTTGCCCGGCTGCTTGCCCGCAGCCTTGATCGCCGCGATCGCGCCCAGCGCCATTTCGTCGTTGTGCGCGTACACGGCCGTGACGTCCGGATGCGCCTGCAGCAGCGTTTCCATCACCTGACGACCCTTGTCGCGCGCGAAATCGCCGCTTTGCGAGGCGATGATCTCCATGCCTGGGTTCTTCGCGATGATCTCGTCGAAGCCCTTCTTGCGGTCGTTCGCCGCCGACGCGCCGGTGGTGCCTTCCAGCTCGATGATCTTCGCCTTGCCGCCGGTTGCCTTGACGAGCCAGTCAGCGGCGCGATGACCCTGGTCGATGAAGTCCGAGCCGATGAACGTGATGTAGTCGCGGCCTGCCTTCGCGACCGACTGATCGACGTTGCGGTCGACCAGAATCACCGGAATGCCGGCCTTTTTCGCCTGCAGGACAACCGGTGCGAGCGGCTTTTCTTCACGCGGCGGGAACACGAGCAGATCGACGTGCTGCGCAATCATGTTCTGGATGTCCGATACCTGCTTCGAGTTCGAGCCGTTGGCATCCGTCATCACCACCTGCCAGCCGCACTTGGCGGCGATTTCCTTGAAGCTTTTCGTTTCCGCGAGACGCCACGGGTTATTGCTTTCGGTCTGCGCGAAGCCGACCTTCAGTGGGGTTTTGGTGGGGAGTTTGGGCAGTGCATCGTCGGCGTGCGCCGTTGCGATGCCAAAGCCGAGTGCCAGTGCCAAAAGCGTTCCGGCGAGCGGACGAACCCGCTGCGAACGCGCCTGCAATTCAAGCGACGTCATGTCTTCCTCCAGTACCAGGTTTAGTAGCTTTTGTGTTGCCTGCGCCGGCCGTCGAGGTCGGCGCCACGTCGACCGGGTGTGGCGATTATTTCATCACAAATTATTATTGGTCAATCACTAATAATATTAGTTGCTGGCTGTTTTGCTTCAGTAATTACCCTAACCGACGCGCGTTCGACGAGCGGTCCGTCGAGCTTCACCATGCGGTGGCGCACCGGAGCGCCCGCCGCGCGGTTGTGTTCTTCCTGCAATAACGTTTCCACCGCCCAGCGGCCCAGTTCGTAGTTCGGGAGCACGACCGTGGAAAGCGGCGGATGGGTGTGGCGGGCGATTTCCTGGTCGTCGTAGCCGAGCACCGAAACGTCCTCCGGCACGCGGTGGCCGAGTTGTTTCAGCGCCTCGATGGCGCCTAGCGCCATCAGGTCGTTCGCGCAGAAGATGGCGGTCGGCGGATTGGCTTCGCGCATCAGCGACAGCGTCTGCTCGAAGCCGGTGCCGGAACTCCAGTCGCCGTCGCGCACGAGCTCCGCTGCGAACGGCAGGTCAGCGGTGGCGAGCGCGGTGCGGTAGCCCTTCAGGCGATCCTTCGCGGCGTCCTGCCACGGTTCGCCATTGATGTACCCGATGCGGCGGTGACCGGCGCGCAGCAGATATTCGGTTGCGACGTGACCGCCCGCCACTTCGGCCGGTACGACCGACGACAGCCCGCCTTCGCTCGTGTAGCAGTTCAGCAGCACGGTCGGGACCTTCGACAGCGCCGCCGGCAGCGTGACCTTGCGGGTGTAGACCGTCGCGTAGATCACGCCGAACACGTTGGGGCTGGCGAGCGCCGCCTCGAGCACCTGCTGCTCGATCTCGGCATTGCCGTGCGTCGAGTAGACGGCGAGCATCTTGCCGCTCGCGAAGGCGGCGTCGCGCGCGCCGTCGATGTTGACCACCGGGTGCGGGCTGGTCGAGATTTCGTCGGCCAGATAGACGATCAGGCGGCGTTCGTCCTTCGAGGCGGGCAATGTTTCACGGGCCGACAGCCGGTAGCCGAGGTCGTGCGCGGCCTTCAGCACCTTGTCGCGGGTGGCTTCGGAGAATTTGGCGCCGGTGGCGTTGTTCAGGACGAGCGAGACAGTTGATTGCGACACGCCGGTGAGCTTGGCGATGTCGGTCATCGTGGGACGGCGTTGAGTCGATTTTTTCATTGAGGAGGCCGCGTCGAACGCGCGGCGAAAGCAGAGGGCGCGGAGGGCGCCGGCGCTCTGACGGTACCACTAATAATATGCACCGGGCAACGCGCGCTAACCCGGCAATTGTGGGCTTCGAAGCCGTGTTCTATGGACCACTATTGATTCTGATTATTACTAATAATATTGACGGGATACGCTTCAGCGTGCGATTCTCGGGCGCGGACTTTCAGAGTGCGCCGCCTGCGCGCGACGCGCAGCACGTCACCGGAGACGACCAGGGCGCCTCAACAGCCTTCGATATCACCATGCGCAATGTTTCCCTCAATCCGGTCCGGCCGGATGCATCGAACGATGCGTGGCTCGACGATCCTTCGCTGATCGCGCTTCGCAGCGGCCGAACCGAATTGCGGGTGGCGCCGCAGGTGGGCGGCTCGATTGCGGCGTACTACGAGCGAACCGGCGAGGGGCTCCTTCACTGGCTGCGCCCGGCCACTCGCGCGGCGCTCGCCGCGCGCGACCCCTTGCAGATGGCGAGCTTTCCCCTCTTTCCCTATTGCAACCGCATCCGCAACGCGCGCTTCGAGTTCGACGGCCGCCCGATCGATCTGGCGGGCGACGGAAACACGTTCGCTCACGCGCTGCACGGTCATGCCTGGCGGCGCGCCTGGCAAGTCGGTGCCCGCACGGCGTCATCGGTTCAACTGGATCTGGATCACACGCCGGATCCCAGGGTCACGGGCGACTGGCCGTTCCGCTATAGCGCGCGGCAGCAGATAGAACTGATCGGAGACGCACTGCATGTGACGCTATCGGCGCGCAATCTCGACGACGGGCCGATGCCATTCGGCATGGGCCATCACCCCTACTATCCGCGAACACGGGACACGCGCGTGACGGCTTCCGTCGCTGCGATGTGGCATGCCGATCCGGCCGTGCTGCCGACGCATCTCGGCGCCCATCCTGCCGTCGAAGCGCTACGCGAAGGGATGTTGGCGGATGCCTTCGATCTGGATAACAACTTCACTGGCTGGGGGCGCGAGGCGGTGATCGCGTGGCCGGAGGAACGGCGCGAGGTGACGCTGATCGCTGACGCGAAGTTTGGGCAGATGGTGGTGTTTGCGCCTGCGAGCGAGGCGTTGCTGTGTGTCGAGCCCGTGTCCAACACGACCGACTGCTTCAACCTGTCGAGCGAAACGCGGGAGCACGTAGGCGGTTGCGTGCTGATGCCCGGCGAGGAAATCTCGGGTGTCCTGAAGTGGGTGCCAGCAAGGTTTTGATTGAGGGCCTCTACGGCTCACGTCGACGTCGACACGCCGTCGGAACCGTGGACGTCCATCGGACGACCCTGCCCTATCCCACCTGCAGCCGCGCCATATACGGCAAATGATCCGACAGCCACGCCGTTTCCTGGGTGGGCTGAATCCACTCGATCGGCTTCATGTCGCGCACGAACATCTTGTCGAGCGCGAGTGCCGGCGAAAACGCGGGAAACGTACGGGCGGGTTCGCCCAGCAACGTGGCCACTTCGTGCAAGCCATGTTCGCCGAAGAGGGGCACCGAGTCGTTGCGCCAGTCGTTGAAGTCGCCCGCGAGTACCAGCGGACCCTGCGGCGCTTCCTTCGCGATCCAGTGCGCGATCCAGTTCATCTGACGCAACCGCGCGGCGCGCGTCAGTGCGAGATGGGCGCACAGCAAGGTGACGGAGTGCCCGCCAAACGTCGCGCGCGCGACGAGCAACCCGCGCCGCTCGAAACGGTGTGCGGAAATGTCCCACCGACCGCCCAGGTCCAGCGGGTGCGGCGACAGGATGGCATTGCCGTGCCGCCACGACGGCTTGAACACGTTCGGCCCGAGCGCGATTTCCAGCTCCAGCGCTCGCGCGATTTCGGTCGCCTGACAATGCCAGATGTCGTCGGCGGGGTCGCCGAGCGGCGCGCCAAAGGTCGATGACAGCACCGGTGAAGGCATGCGTCGCGCCATCGCTTCCTGAAGGAAGTAGGCGTCGGCGTGGGTCGACTGGACCCAACGCTGCATCGCCTGCCACGCCTGAAAACCGAGTGGTGAGCGGCCCTTGTGCAGGTTCCAGCTCACTGCGATGAAATCTTTGGGGTGTGCGCGATCGAGGATCAGTTCTTCGGGGTTTCGCATGCCGGGTTGTCCAGGTCTTTCTTCATCGATGTCATGGATTGGTGGCGAGACTCGCGCGCACCTGGTAGACCAGCGTCGGATCTTTGTCGACGATCGTCCAGCTGACCCACTGGCCGGCCGGCACCGTCAGGCCCGGATGACTCGCCGACACCAGGCGCGGCTGCGGCGGCAACTTGCAGCCCGTGTCGGTCTGCCTCGCTCTGGGGTCCTCGAGCGTTTCCTGAGCGTCGATGGCGAGTGTGATGTCGGTGGCGCTAGCCTGTGTCGGCGAAACGGTCAGCGTGCGCGACAGGTCAATGCTGCCGCCGGGCGCATCCTTGCAGCCGACGTTGTGCGTGACGACATGATGATGCGTGTCCGTGCGCGCCTGGCCTACGGTTGTCGTACCGTCGAAAGCGTCGACCTGCTGGCCGTCGTTCATCACCTGCAACTCCCAATGCACCGCCTGCTGCGCGGGGCGCTGCTGTGCATGAGCCAACAGTGCCGAGGTGCCGAAAAGCACGGCAACGACGCTGGTTTTCCACATATCGTGTCTCCGGAGGCGGCTTCATCCACCTGGTCGGGCTGAAGCCCATCTTACGCTGGAACGGGCAAAAGATTTCTGACACCGGAGTGGGGGGCGGGTTCAGCCATGCTCCATCCCAGAAGGGGATACAGCCGCGCCGGTTCAAGCATTCCGACGTTCAGCGGCGGCCGGTCCGCGGGTGAAAACGGACCGTCGCGGGTCGTTTCGCGGGGCCGCGCGGTGTTAGCAGCAGACCCGCATGGCTGCTCGCTTGCAAGTGAATATTGCATCGATACACTGAATTCGGAAGCGATGTTTTGCCAATGTCGCTTCGGCGGGAACGGGCAGGAAGATGCAGGCGCACACAGGACTCGCGGGTAAATCCGGCACATCAAAAAAAAACGGGGTGAGCTATGACGACAGCCATGGTCAGACAGGAAATCGCGGTGGCGTCGTTCAGCCAGGTGTACGACCTCGATCGGGTCGAGACGGCGCTGAACGATCTGGGCGAAGGGGCAAGCGATGCCTTGCGCGCCACCTATGAAAAGATGCTGAAGGTCGGCAATCTGCGTTTTTGCGTGAAGCCGAACCGGATGCCGTCGATCGACGACCTGATCGGCGCGCTCCCCAACTTCTCCGAGCCACTCGACGATGTGCGCCGCCAGGTCGCGCTGTGCCTCGAAACGGAAGACCGGCTCGAGCTGATGCCGATCCTGCTGCTCGGCGATCCGGGCATCGGCAAGACGCACTTTGCGAAGCAGTTGTCGCGGCTCCTCGGCACGTCGTATCACTACGTCGCGATGAGTTCGCTGACGGCAGGATGGATCCTGTCGGGTGCGTCGTCGCAATGGAAGAACGCGAAGCCTGGCAAGGTGTTCGACGCGCTGGTGCATGGCAGTTACGCCAACCCGGTGATCGCGGTCGACGAAATCGACAAGGCCACCGGCGACTCGCAATACGATCCGCTCGGGGCGCTCTACGCGCTGCTGGAACACGACACCGCGCAGACCTTCATCGACGAATTCGCCGAGGTGCCGATCAACGCCGGCCACGTGATCTGGATCGCGACAGCCAACGACGAGCGCAGCATTCCGGAGCCGATTCTGAACCGGATGAATGTGTACGAGATCCCGCCGCCTGACCGTGAAGGTGCGCGACGCATCGCGCAGTCGATTTACGATGAAATCCGTTCGGCGCACGCCTGGGGGCAGCGGTTTCCGGCCGAGCTTGGCGATTTGACGCTCGATGCGCTCGCCCGCGCCTCACCCCGCGAAATGCGGCGCGCGATCCTGAATGGTTTTGGCGCCGCACGCATCAGCGGACGTGACCATATCGCGGCGGATGATATCCGGCTCGATCATGCCGCACGACGCAAACCCATCGGATTTTGAGTATTTCCGTGGATTTTGCCTCCGCTTAAGGCCGTCATTCCCTGGAAACCGCCTGCGGGCGGTTTTTTTTCGTCTATGAAAGCCGATTGCGTCCTCAAAACGAGGTGAATCGACTCGTCATTGTTGCTTGAATAACAATAGTAAGTTGCCTCAATCGGGATGGAATTTTAATAGTCAGTGAATACACTAACTCTCCATGCAATGCCGATGCGTTCGCGCATCAGGCGCTCATTCAACGACTTCAGGAGTCCCCATGAGAACCACTTCTTTTGCCCTGCTGTTTTCGGCTGTTGTTGCTGCGCCTGCTTTCGCAGGCGGCGATGGCGCTGAACCGTCGTATCGCCCCGCAGCAGCCGCGCCGCAGCAGCCCGGCCCGGCTGCGCGCGCCGATGCCACGTCGGACATCGTCAGTACGCAACGTCACCGCCCGATTGACGAAGGCACAGCCCGGAACTGACGCCGCACCGCAGTCCGGCCGAAAGGGCCTCGTAAAAAGAATGCCCGCAGCCGGGAGACTGCGGGCATTCTGCTCCGGAGCGGCGTCGTACAATTTGCTTAAGTGGAGCAGATACGTACGACAACGAGCGGTATGCAGCGCAAAACGGCGGCATCCTGTTTTTAAAACTCAGCGGGTCGACGAGGCAGTGCGCGGGGCTTCAGACCGCGTCAAGGGACATGGATCAGATCGAATGTGTAGTGATCGGCGCAGGAGTCGTCGGACTCGCCGTGGCACGCGCGCTGGCGGCGCGCGGCCGTGAGGTGATCGTACTGGAGTCGGCCGAAGCGATTGGCGTCGGCACCAGTTCTCGCAACAGCGAAGTGATACACGCGGGACTCTACTACCCACGTGGCTCGTTGAAGGCAACGCTTTGCGTGCGCGGTCGCGAAATGCTCTACGAATACTGCGCGGCACACGGCGTGCCCCACCAGCGCTGCGGCAAACTTCTTGTCGCGACGGCGCGCAACCAGATTCCGCAACTCGAGGGCATTCTGGCGCGCGGCAAGGAAAACGGCGTGCTCGACCTGATACGGATCAGCGGCGAAGAAGCGCAGGCGCTCGAACCTGCGCTGCAATGCGTCGAGGCGGTGTACTCGCCGCAGACGGGTATCGTCGACAGTCATCAACTGATGCTCGCCATCCAGGGCGACGCCGAGCGCGATGGCGCAGTGTGCGCGTTCCACGCGCCCGTCGAAGCGATCGAGGCGAACAACGGACGCTTCGTCGTGAAAGTCGGCGGCGCGGCGCCTACCACGATCAGCGCCGCCTGCGTCATCAACAGTGCCGGTCTGCAGGCAAATGCGCTGGCGTGCCGGATCCGTGGGCTCGACGCCCGTCACGTTCCACCGCTCTATCTCGCGCGCGGCAATTACTTCAGCGTGTCCGGCCGCGCGCCGTTTAGCCGCCTGATCTATCCGATGCCGAACGACGCGGGGCTTGGTGTTCATCTGACCATCGATCTCGGCGGCCAGGCGCGCTTTGGTCCGGACGTCGAATGGGTCGACAGTCTCAACTACGATGTCGATCCGCGTCGCGCTGAAGCCTTTTACGCCGCAATCCGGGCCTACTGGCCGCAACTCCCGGACGATGCGCTGCAGCCCGCCTATGCCGGTATTCGTCCAAAGCTCTCCGGGCCCGGTGAGCCGCCCGCGGACTTTCTGATCCAGGGGGCGGCTGCGCACGGTGTGCGCGGTCTCGTCAACCTTTTCGGCATCGAATCGCCGGGATTGACGGCGTGTCTCGCGATTGCGCAGCGCGTCTGCGAAGTGGCGGGACGCGGCTGAGGGCGCGTCCCCTGCTGCGCCGGGCGCGAGTTCCGCGCGCAGGCGCTTCCGTGCGGATTCGCTTATTCCAGGCATTTGAAGGAACCCGGGCGGCCGCTTCATTGTTATTCTTGGGGAACCGCTGTCGTTCCAACGGCGTTCAGTTCAATAACATGGAGTGAGTCCCCATGAAGTCATCCCGTCGTGCGTTTTTGATTACGAGCATCGGCGTTGCGTCGACGCTCGCTCTGTCCCGCCAGGCGTTCGCCGACGCACCCAAGGTAGCCGAAACCGATCCGACCGCTGTGGCGCTCGGCTACAAGAGCGACGCAAGCAAGGTCGACAAGGCGAAGTTCACGAAATTCGTCCCAGGCCAGAGCTGTGGCAACTGCAGCTTCTTTCAGGGCAAGCCTACCGACGCCTATGCCGGATGCCCGATGTTCCCCGGCAAGCAGGTTGCCAGCACGGGATGGTGCAGCGCATATAACAAGAAGGCCTGATAGTCCGAAGAAGCGCATTCATGCTGCGTCTCGTCCGAAAAGGCGGTGCAGCATGACATGCTGCCCTCTTCCGTTCGTCACGAAAGCGCCGGTCGCGGAATGCGTCCGGCGCTTTTTTGTGTCTTGAAAACGGTTACAACGATCTCTAAACTCGCATGGCACCCGGACGAGGCGCGCATTGCCGGGTTGCCCTGATGGCCGCCGTTCGTCCATGCCGGGACACGTTACACAGGCCGGAGATCCTGATGTCAGCAGCGTCCAGAAGCCTTAATACAAAGGCGGTCATCGCGGCCGTCATCGGCAACGCGCTCGAGTGGTACGACTTCACGGTATTCGGCTTTCTGACGGTTGTCATCGCCGAACTGTTCTTCCCCTCCGACAACGATTATTCGTCGTTGCTCCGCGCAACCGCGACCTTCGGGGTCGCGTTTTTCATGCGGCCGGTCGGCGGCATTGTCCTCGGGCTTTATGCCGATCGAGCCGGGCGCAAGGCGGCCTTGTCCCTCGTCATTGCGTTGATGACCCTTGGCATCCTCGTGCTCGCACTTGCGCCGCCTTATTCGGCAATCGGCATCGCCGCGCCGATCCTGATCGTGCTAGGCCGTTTGCTGCAGGGTTTCTCGGCGGGCGGCGAGTTCGGCAGTGCGACCGCCCTTTTGATCGAAGCCGCACCGTTCTCGAGGCGCGGCTTTTACGGCAGCTTCCAGATGGCAAGCCAGGCGGCGGCACTGCTGCTTGGCGCGGTGGTCGGTGCGCTGGTGACGCGAGGTCTCTCACCCGAGGCGCTCAGATGGTGGGGCTGGCGGGTGCCCTTCATCGTCGGTCTGATCATTGGACCGATCGGCTTCTATATCCGGCGCAATCTCGCTGACTCGGAGGCATTTCTGCACGCGAGGCAGACCGCACGCCGTGCGACGCTCAGGGAGGTCTTCACTGGCCATAGCCGCGAAATCTTCTGCGGGCTCGGTTCCGTGATCGCGCTGACTGTGACGATCTACGTGCTGATCAGCTATCTGCCCACCTTCGCCGTCAAGGAGCTGAAACTGCCCTACGCGCAGTCGTTCTACGCGGTGATCGTCGGCAATCTGCTGTTGATGGTGCTTTCGCCGATCGCGGGCGCATGGTCGGACCGCAGGGGGCGCAAGGGGCTTTCGCTGTGGTCGCTGATCATTACGCTGGTGTTGATCTATCCACTCTTTTCATGGCTCGCTGGCGCGCCGAGCGTGTCGAAGCTGATTCTCGTGGAGGCGATCCTGTCGGTCACGCTGGCGGGGTATTACGGCCCGTTCGGCGCGATGATCGCCGAACTGTATCCGGCAAACGTGCGCTCGACAGGGCTCTCGATCGCGTACAACCTCGCGGTCATGCTGTTCGGCGGCTTCGGTCCATTCTTCGTCACGTGGCTCATCAAAACGACCGGTTCACCGCTTGCGCCGACGTACTACGTGATGGCTGGCCTTACGCTGTCGATCATCGCGGTGGCCTGCATTCCGGCGATGCGCCACGTCGATCTCGACGCGCGGCGCAAGCCAGCCTGATCACGCGCGAGCCTGCATGAGCGGCGGCCGCCGGTCGAACCACGGACGTGCCGCCTCGAGCTGCGCGGCGAGGCGAAATAGCGTGGCCTCGCCACCGTCGCGAGTCGCAAACTGCACGCCGACCGGCAGGCCGCGCGCGTTCCAGTAGAGCGGCACCGACATCGCCGGCTGCCCGGTCAGATTGAACAGCTCGGTGCAGCCCGCCCATGCGAACGCCTTGTTCGACGCTTCTTCCAGCATCTTCTTCATCAGCGCTTCGATCGGCATGGCGGTGACCGCGCGCATCTGCATCCGTTCGAACTGGGTGGGCAGCATTTCGCCGATCTTGATCGGCGCGCCGGCGAGCGTTGCACACAGGATCACGTCATAGCGCGTCAGCAGATCGGCCACCTTGACCGTGACGCGGCGTTGCTCTTCAAGTGCCGCGGGCAGTGCGCGCTCGCCGAGCTTGCGGCCGATATGCGCCATCGCCCACGTCGAAATCTCGAACTCGGTTCGCAGCGGCTTGCGGCCCGTCACACGTTCGGCATTCAGCACGATGTCTTCCGCCACAACCGACCAGATCGTGAGGAACGGCTGCCGGACGGCTTCGAAGTCGATGCCGAGCGAAACAGGTTCGACGCGATGCCCGAGCGATGTCGCGAGCTGCGCGGCATCTTCGAGCGCGGCGCGTACATCGGCCGACAGGGTTGGTGCCAGCATGGGATCGGTTACGTAGGCGATGTGCAACGGTTTGCACGGCTCGCCGGTTGCGCTGAGAAACGTGCCGGGCGCGCCATGCGGGAGTGCTGCGTTGCCGCCGGTGAGATCGAGCAGCAACGCGCTATCGCGCACGCTGCGCGACACCGCGTGGTCGACGCCGAGTTCGCCTGGCATTTTCACGGCTGCTGGCGGTTGCCGGCTGCGCGACGGCTTGAGTCCGAACAGGCCGCAGCATGAGGCGGGAATGCGGATCGAGCCGCCGCCGTCGGACGCGTGCGCGATCGGCACGATGCCTGCCGCGACGGCTGCCGCTGCACCGCCGCTCGAGCCGCCCGGCGTGTGATCGAGGCTCCATGGATTACGGCACGGACCGAACAGTTCGGGCTCGGTGTAGGGCATCTGCCCGATTTCCGGCGTGCTCGTCTTGCCGAAGATGTTGAAGCCGGCCGCCTTCGTCAGCGTGACGATAGGCGCGTCTTCCGTGGGAACATAGTAGCGGTAGTGACGGCTGCCCATGGTCATTCGCAAGCCGGCAACCGGTGCGCCGAGATCCTTCATCAGATACGGCACGCCAGCGAACGGCCCATGTTCCGCACCGTTCGCACCATCTGCACCGTTCGCGCCGTGGTTCGATGCGCGCTGACGGGCCGCATCGTAGTCCTTCAATATCAGTGCATTGATCGCGGGGTTGACCGCTTCGGCGCGCGAGATCGCAGTGTCCAGCAATTCGCGCGCGCTGACTTCGCCTTTTCGCAAGAGTTCGGCAAGGCCGATGGCGTCATGGGACAGATAGTCTGATTGCACGACGGATGCGCCCCCGCGGTTGAGTGTTTTTGCCGACACGTTAGATGCAATGCGTGTGACGTCGCCGTGACAGCCAGATGAGCACCGGCCGCATTTTTTGTGTCATTGTTCCGGCGACGCGTAAGACCAGACGCATCCCCGGATACACGCGGCGCCGTGTGCGCACGCCGCGTGCTGATGGATTGCAGCTTACAGGCGTTCGCCGAGGAACGTCAGCGTGCGGCCGTGTGCGAGCGCAGCGGCGTGCTGATTGTATGAAGCGCGGTCCGGACAATTGAAGCCATGATCGGCATTCGGATACAGATGGAATTCGGCGTCGTCGCGACCGGCGAAACGTTCTTTCACCTGACCCACTGCGTCGAGCGGAATGCCGTGATCGAGTTCAGCGTAATGGAACTGCATCGGTACCTTGATTTGCGCGGCCAGATCGAGGTGGTTCTGGATGCCGCCGCCGTAGTAGGCCACTGCGCCGTCGACCGTGCCCTGTGCCGCCGCCAGATACGCAAGGCGGCCACCGAAGCAGTAGCCGATCGCCGCCACCTTGCCGGCTACCTCGGGCAGGGCGCGCAACGCCTGCGCGCTCGCGCCGATGTCTGCAACGGCGAGGTCCACGTTGGTCTTTTGCAGGATCTCGATACCCTTGTCGCGGTCGGCGCCCGCGTAGGTCAGTTCGACACGCGGCTGCGTGCGCCAGAAGATATCCGGTGCAAGGGCGATATAGCCATCCTGAGCGTACTGGTCGGCGACCGAGCGGATATGGCTGTTCACACCGAAGATCTCCTGAATGATGATGACGGCCGGCCCTTTGCCGCCCTTCGGCAGCGCCAGGTAGCCCTCGAAGCTGTCATTGCCAGCGGCGATGTCGATCCATCGGGAAGTTACGCTCACGTCGATCTCCTTGAACGAATGATGAAGCGGTTGATGCGAAATGCAGCCGGTCAGTTTGCCACCAAACGTCCGGCGTTGCAGTGGCGTTCGACCTTGCGTGCGAGTCCGCCGTGGCCTGGCGCTTCCCGCAAGCGGATTGAAACAACTTTTCATTTTTCCGCCGCAGGTCGCTTCGGCAGGGTGGGTCGACGCCTGCCGACGGCATCAATCTGCCGTTGTGGGTGGGGCAACGCGCGAACGGCAGCGCGGTGACGGTCTGACCGCTGCCGGGCTGGTCGATCAACGGCACGACGAATGGCGTGCGGCAGCAGGGAAATTCGCCGTTGCTGCAGACTAACAGCGGCCATTTCATGCTCGTTCAAATCAATAAAGATATTGAAAATACAGACCCTTAGGCATCTTCCGGCAGCCCTTTTAGAAGAAACCTTCACTTAGCGGAAACCCGCATGGGCTGGCGGTTTCCGCGTGACAGACCGGGCCTGGATACGGGCTCGTGGGATAAACGCTATTAGTAGTGTTCCCACTTTCTCAAAAAAATCCCACAAATTAATTTGATGGCCTACACTTGCGCGCAAGTACGGCTAGCCGCCTGCCAAAAACAGACTGGCTGACGTACTTGCCAAGTGCATGAACGATGCAGCCGGCGTGATCGTCCACGGGATGTAACGACACGTGCAGGAAGCGGGGACACAGGGCGATTACGTTGTTTTTGGGACCGAAACTGGAGACTTACATGAACATCAAGATTCAAAAGCTGTTGCCGATCGCCGCTGCGGCGATGCTGTTCGCGACGTTGGCAACATCGGCTGCGGCGGACACGGTCGTCAAGATCGGTCACGTTGCGCCGCTGACTGGCGGTATCGCCCACCTGGGTAAGGACAATGAAAACGGCGCCCGCCTCGCCGTTGAAGAAATCAACGCGAAGGGCCTGACGATCGGCGGCCAGAAGGTCACGCTGGAACTGGACGCGCAGGACGATGCGGCCGACCCGCGTACGGCTACGCAGGTTGCACAGAAGCTGGTTGACGACAAGGTCGTGGCAGTGGTTGGCCACCTGAACTCGGGCACGTCAATCCCGGCTTCGAAGATCTATAGCGATGCAGGCATCGTGCAGATCTCGCCGTCGGCAACGAACCCGGCTTACACGCAACAGGGCTTCAAGACGACGTACCGCGTCGTGGCGACCGATGCGCAACAAGGTCCGGCACTCGCTAACTACGCGTCCAAGACCATGAAGGTGAAGAGCGTCGCGATCGTCGACGACTCGACCGCTTACGGCCAGGGTCTGGCAAACGAATTCGAGAAGACCGCCAAGTCGCTCGGCCTGAACGTGGTGTCGCATGACGCGACGAACGACAAGGCAGTCGACTTCCGCGCAATTCTGACGAAGATCAAGGGCGAAAACCCGGACGCGATCATGTACGGCGGCATGGACGCCACCGGCGGCCCGTTCGCCAAGCAGGCCAAGCAGCTCGGCCTGCGCGCGAAGGTGCTGGCAGGCGACGGCGTGTGTACCGACAAGCTGTCGGACCTCGCTGGCGACGCAACCGACAACATCGTCTGCTCGGAAGCCGGTATGGCGCTCGAGAAGATGTCGGGCGGCGCAGCGTTCCTCGCGAAGTATCAGAAGCGTTTCGGTCAGCCGATCCAGATTTACGCTCCGTTCACGTATGACGCTGTGTACATCATCGTCGACGCCATGAAGCGTGCGAACTCGACCGATCCGGCGAAGATCCTGGCAGCAATGCCGAGCACGGACTACAAGGGCGTGATCGGTGAAACCACGTTCGACTCGAAGGGTGACCTTCAGCACGGCGTGATCTCGCTGTACAACTACAAGGCAGGCAAGAAGACGCTGCTCGACGTAGTGAAGATGTAATACCGGCTAGCGGGGAGACCGGGTTCGCCTGGTCTTCGCAAAGTCATCAAGGGCACGCGAGGCGCAAGCTTCGCGTGCCTTTTTGTTCTGCGGGCAGGACGCTCACGCTACATGCAGGGCGGCTGGATTGCAGAAACCTGGATGTATTGCCTGTCTGGCATGGTCTGTCTGCGTAACACGCGGGTGTCGGCGCTTTTACGCGGGAAGTGCAGGCGCAATCGTTTGCGCCGGTTTGATCTGGCGTTGCCGGTGGTGGACACGCACGCAACATTGCTGTTTGTTGAGCAGTACTACTTCCGAAACAGTCTCGCGATGATCGCGCGTATGAAGACACCGATCATCGCGATTTCATCCGCAACCCCGTGCCGCTTGAGGCAGTCTGCAAAGCCGGCCAATGACTTTCGGCACCCGACTCGTCATGTGCCGGCAAAGCGTTCGGCGCGACAATCACATCAAAGCTTCAGCCACCGCAGCACCTTCGGCCCCGTGACTGCGATCAGCGCTGAGCACGCCGCGACAACCGACAGGCCGATGGACAGGTTCGTCACCTGCGCGACGCCGCCGATAATCACTGGCCCGAGCATCAGCCCGAAGTAGGCGAGCCCCGCGACGTGCGCGAGGCCTTCAGCCGCATGAATGCCGTCGACGCGCGCCGCGGCTGCGAACAGCACCGGCATCATGTTCGCGAGACCGAGACCCATCAGCGTGAATCCGGTCAGCGCCGCGACCGGATACGGCAGCAGCAGTGCGCCGATCATCCCCGCGCAGGCGAGCGATGCGCTCGCCATGATCAGTTGCGGCGCGCCGAAGCGGGCGCGCACCGCGTCGCCGGCGAAACGGGCCGCGGCCATGCCGCCCGAAAACGCCGCGTACGCGGCGCTCGCGAGAGCAGGCGTCGAGACGACGACATCGCGCATATAGACGGTGGCCCAGTCGTACATCGCACCTTCGGCGATGAGCGCAATGAGCGCGATCCCGCCAAGTGCCCACAGCGCAGGCGAGCGCCAGCGGTTCGCGCGCGGCATGCCGGCATCCGGACGTTCGTGGTGCGGCACGTGCGGCAGCACTGAGGGGCAGGCAATCAGCAGAACCAGCGCACTGAGCAGCGCGGCGAGCAGCAGATGCACAGCGGGCGCCATCCCGCGCGAAAGCAGCGCGCCGCCGACCGCCGCCCCGGCCATCCCGCCGATGCTGAACATGCCGTGCAGGGCCGACATGATGGGCCGCCCGAGTGCCTCCTCGACGGCGCTTGCCTCGGCGTTCATCGCGACATCGAGCGTCGCCATGGCGGCGCCGAACACGGCAAGCACGACGAGCAACAGCCAGTAAGCCGGCACGACCAGGATCAGCGCGCCGCAGACGGCCATGGTCAGGCCGCCCGCGAGGCACGCGCGCCGCGTGCCGACGCGTGCAATCCACTTCGCATTGAGCGCCATCGCGGCAATCGAGCCGACCGCGACCGCAAGCAGCGCGAACGACAACAACGCCGGATTGAGATGAAAGCGGTCGCGCACTGTAGGGACGTGCACCCCCCACGATGCGTACATCATGCCGGCAACGAAAAAGAGCGCCATCGTCGCGTAGCGGGCGCGCCGACGCGCGGCGACTGGCAGACTGGCGTGGGCGGCGGGAAGCGTAGCGAAATCGGAGGGGCGATCGGACACTGAAATCTCGCTGAAAAAGAAAGCGCGCTGAAAGCGAAATGTCGATTCTATCGAACCGATCGATCCCATGCTGGAAGGCCCTGAACTAATATCTACTTCTACATGAACGCGACGATGCCGTGCGGCCGCCTCACGACGCCGTGCCGTGCGATGCCGTTGTTCGCTACCGTCCACCGTCGAGGCCTTCCGCTTGAAACTCCCCGCTCACGCTCCGCTGCATCTGTTGCATCAGGCTGCCGCCGGTACGCTTGCCACGCACTCGCGCCAGCCGGAGGGTTATCCGTATCCGTCGGTGCTGCCGTTCGCACCGGATGCACGGCATCGGCCCACCATCCTCGTCAGCCGGCTTGCCGAGCACACGCGCAATCTGCAGGCGGATCCGCGCTCCGGTTTTCTGATCGTGCATGCGCCGGATGGCGATGTGCTGAGCGGTCAGCGGGTCACGCTGCTGGGTTCGTTCGAACCGGTCGAGCCGGCGCTGGAAATCGCGCGGCGCTATCTGCGCTATCACCCGGATGCTGAACGCTATCTCATGCTCGGCGATTTCACTTTCTGGGTTCTTTCGCTGGAGCGCATGCGCTATATCGGTGGCTTTGGGGCGATGGGCTGGCTCGACGCGGATGAACTCGATCCCCTCGAACCGCTTTCCTTCGAAGAAGAAGGGGTGCTCACTGAATTCTTTGATCGGCATCCCCGGCGCGGCGGGGAGCTGGACCTGGCGGGCATCGACCGTTATGGAGCCGATCTGAAAATCGGCGGTCAGCGGGCGCGCTTCATCTTTGATGCGCCGAAAATGGATTCGTCATCCTTGCATGAGGCGCTGGCTGATTGCATCGAGCGTCACGCGGATTAACTCTGTTGCATCGGGAAAACACTGATTTGTGCCGCGATGTATCTCGATAGTAGCGCTCCACGCGTGGATGAAATGAGAAAACTCTCATGCCGTGAAATGTTTTTGTTAAAAAAACAGATTAATTTTCATGATTTGATAATTCTAACGAGATATTTATAAGAGTCGGTAAGGGTTTTTCGGAAAACGATGAATTCCCGCGAAATGAAAAGTGCTTGCCTGAGAAGGCGGTGCGCGAACTCTTTTGAAACGGGACATAATAATTTTTGGTTGCGGCTTTTCTCCAGTTTCGATTTTGTGTTAATCTCGCCAGCAAATTCCGAGGCATGAACATCTTCAAATGGCAAGCCGGCACTGAGACCAGCAGTCATTTAACCGAACCACAAGGGAACCTATGTCTTCCTACAAGGAACTACTCGCGCAGCGAGAGAAGCTGGAAAAGCAGATCGAAGAAGCAAAGTCGCGCGAATATGCGGAAGTGCTGAACGAAATCAAGCAGAAAATGGCCGACTACGGCATTACGCTTACCGAACTCGGTGGCGGCCGTGGCAAGGCTGCGAAGGCGGGTCGTCCGCGCGCTGGCGTGGCGCCGAAATATCGCGATCCGGACAGCGGCAGCACATGGTCCGGCCGTGGCAAACCGCCCCGCTGGATTGCGGGCAAGGATCGGGAAAAGTTTCTGATCTCGAAATAAAGAATATTCAGGGGTTGCCGTTTCGCCTGAGAACCGGAAAGCCGCAACCGCTGCAAAGAACCGCGCTACCACAAGGAGCGCGGTTTTTTATTATTCGCCGGACGGGCCAGGATTTCCCGACGAGCAGCGCGGTTTCCTGGAAAGTGGAATGCGAATGCTTCGTGTTTTTATAACAGGCTGATTTAAAAGGGAATTTTTCGAGGGCGACCGGCATTTCAACCTTCAGCCCGGTAGAATGACAGCATCGAATAACCCATTTGCCCTCGTATGTCTTTCGTTGCCGCCGAACCTTCCACAGAAAAACATCAAGTCGCGCGCCGGACCACGTGGGTCAGTATCGTGTTGAACGCGATATTGATGGCGCTGCAAGTCATCATCGGCGTGTTTGCGCACTCGCAGGCACTTGTCGCCGACGGGATCCATTCGCTTGCCGATCTCGTTTCCGATTTTGTCGTTCTATTTGCGAACCGTCACAGCGGGGCGAAGCCCGACGCCGATCACAATTACGGGCACAGTCGGTACGAAACGGTGGCCTCGCTATTCCTTGGTGGACTGCTGATCTCGGTTGGCGTCGGAATGTTGTGGCGCGCCGGTACGCGGCTCGCCAATCTCGGCGATATTCCTGCCGTCCATGTGAGTGCGCTCGCGGTGGCAGTGCTGGTGCTTGTCTCTAAAGAGGGCCTCTTTCGTTACATGCTGCGCGAAGCGCAGCGCGTGCGCTCCGCCATGCTGATTGCCAACGCGTGGCACGCGCGCTCGGACGCGGCTTCGTCGCTGGTGGTCGCGCTCGGGATCGTCGGCAGCCTGGCTGGCGTACGCCTGCTCGATCCGATTGCGGCAGCGATCGTCGGCTTCATGGTCGCGCGCATGGGATGGACCTTCGGCTGGGATGCGCTACAGGATCTGTCCGACCGCGCGCTGGACGAGACTTCAGCCGCCGACGTGCGTGCCCTCCTGATGGCAACTCCCGGCGTGCGCGACGTGCATGAACTGCGAACCCGCAAGACCGGCGACCTTGCGCTGATCGATGCGCATATCCTGGTCGATCCGATGATCTCGGTGTCGGAAGGGCATTACATTGCCGAGTCGGCAAGGGCGCGTGTTCTGACCGACAACCGCGTACTGGATGCGTTGATTCACGTGGATCCAGAGAACGACGCGTTGGCGCGACCTCCGGTCAATTTGCCGCCGCGCGAGCGGATTGTCGCGAATGTTGAGGCGGCACTTGCTGCCCACGGTGCAAAGCCGCTAGCGGTCAATCTGCATTATCTGAGCACCGGTCTCGACGTAGAGGTCACCCTGCAGCCGCCAACAGGCGATGTTCGGGAAACGGATGCGCAACTACTGGCGCGTCTCGATGTGGCCGGACTAAAGCGCGAACTGGGTGCGCGCCGGCTGAGCGTGGTCCGGGCGCTGGCGCCGCCAGGAGCGTCCGGCGCCGCCAGCGAGTCGGGTATCTCAGGCGCGTCGGGCGCGAGCCTGCCTGTACAGGAACGGCACGAGGCAGACTGAGCGTAGGGGGCGTCCGCGTGCCGGGCGGGTTTCGGTTGTTTCGGGCGGAGCGGTTACGCCAGGCGGACTAGAGCGGCAGTTGCGTATCGAACTTGATTTCGCGCAGCACGACGCTTGTGCGAACCTGCGCCACAGCGGGAATCTTGAAGATGCGATCGTGCAGGAACGTGTCGTAAGCCTTGATGTCCGGGGCGACGATCTTGAGGATGTAGTCGGATTCGCCGGTGGTGCTGTAGCACTCCGTCACCTCCGGACACGTCGCGATTTCCCGTTCGAACTGCTCGACCCCGCCTTCGGTGTGCCGTGTCAGATGGATATGCGCAAGCGCGCAGACGTGCAGCCCGAGCTTTTCGCGATCCAGCAAAGCCGTGTACCGCTGGATCACGCCGGACTGCTCCATGTCCTTGATGCGCCGCCAGCAGGGCGTGCTGGACAGGCCGACCTGGTCGGAGATCTCCTGCACGGAACGGCGTGCGTCGAGCTGCAAAAGGCGCAGGATTTTTTGAGAGAACGTATCGAGTGTCAACTGCGCCTCCGTTTGCTTCGCCAGGTTCCTGAAGCTGAATGGTAGAGGTCGCGAAAACGAAACGCAATGTAAA
Source organism: Paraburkholderia sp. GAS448 (assembly GCF_050435685.1). Classification (NCBI taxonomy): domain Bacteria; kingdom Pseudomonadati; phylum Pseudomonadota; class Betaproteobacteria; order Burkholderiales; family Burkholderiaceae; genus Paraburkholderia; species Paraburkholderia sp. GAS448. The sequence goes on along the minus strand of NZ_JBNDKT010000002.1, from coordinate 117,960 downwards.
ACGCTCCCGACGAGCGAGATTCCCTAATTTGCCGGTTCGCCGGCGGCTTTTTGTCCTGAGCCGTCCCCATCTTCGTCGATCACGCGCGCTTGTTGCGTGGTCCGCAATTCCGCCAGCATGTTGCAGAAGAGCGCGCCCTGCTCGATTGCGTCGTCGAGCGCGACGTGGGTGTGGGGGTGATCGTCGAACCAGTGCTTCGGAAGGCGCGGCTTGATGCACTTCCGGTACGGCAGGCCGGTCATGGCGAACGCGAGCGTCTTGATGTCGAGCGCGGACCAGGAAAACGGGCAGCGGCCGGTAAAGCGCATCATGTACCAGAACATGAAGGTGAAATCGAAGCCGGCCGGCATCGCAACGAACACCGGCTTGCCGGGCAGCGCCTCGACCCATTCGACGTAGGTATTGAGCGCCGCGTCGGGTTTCTGAAGGTCCTTGCGGCAGGCGGCCCACGCATCGGGTTGCGTTTGCCACCACGCGGCCTGTACCGGATGCGGCGCAGCGCCGTCCAGCAATTCGAGATTGGCGGAGAACGTGGCGACGAGCTTTTTGTCAGCGGTGTAAGCCGCCGACGCGAAGCTGAGCATCGAGTGCGGGCCCGGAATCGGGCCGTCCGCTTCGACGTCAGTGCTCACATAGATTTCATCGGTCATGCGCCGGCTCCGTCTGCGACGTAAGGGTTCGTGCGCCGCTCGGCGCCGAAGGTCGACGTTGGCCCGTGGCCGGGCACGAAGGTCACATCGTCGCCGAGGGGCCAGAGCTTTTCGCGGATCGCGCGGACCAGGTCGCCGTGATTGCCCCGTGGGAAATCGGTACGTCCGATCGAGCCGGCAAACAGCACATCGCCGACCAGCGCAAGCCGATGCGCGCGGCTAAAGAAGATCACGTGGCCGGGCGTGTGGCCGGGGCAATGGTAGACCTCGAGCATCTCGTGGCCGAACTGGACCGATTCGCCATCCTGGAGCCACCGGTCCGGCTCGAAAGCCTCCGCGGCCGGAAAGCCAAAGCGCGCGCTTTGCGCCGGCAGCTGATCGATCCAGAAGCGCTCGTCTTCATGCGGGCCCTCGATCTGCACGCCGTAGTGCGCGGCGAGTGTCTTCGCGCCAGCGCAATGGTCGATGTGACCGTGCGTGAGCAGCACCTTCTCGACGGTCACGTTCTGGCGCGCAACCTCAGCCTGGATCACGTCGAGGTCACCGCCGGGGTCGACGATCGCGGCGCGCCCGCTCGACTCGCAGACGAGCAGCGAACTGTTCTGCTGGAACGGGGTAACAGGGATGAGAGTGACTTTCATGAGGACGACGCAACGCTGCAAAAGTCCTGATTGTACCGGCCGCCGTCGCCCGCCGCCCATGTGCCGAATGGCGGATAGGTAATGCTCATTTTTGCATCAATAGTGAAAATGAATCAAGGTTTTGGGTCGCTCGCCATCCCGAAAAACTGTTTTGGGTATAATGGCCTCATCGTGCACGGAAATCGTGCTGTCAACAGGCGATGTGTCACCCTTTTTTGGGGTGGCTGAATTGATCGCCATCAAGTAAGTGCCGTCGGTGTTCGACGGCAGATCACGCATCGACTGCGGTCGATGCGCACGTCTTGTCCAGCCAGGCGCAACGCGTCTGCAACGGCCTTGCTGCCGTGCTGCTGGATGGGGCCTACGCCGCTGTTCCTGCGTCCTGTGTTCGGGGCGCAAGAATGTGATTGCCACGTTCGATGGCGGCTTGTGGGGTCTGGTCAGGCTGCCGGGGACAGGTTGCGCCAGACGTGAAAACTAACCGTGCGGTAGCGGCAGAGTGTGTCGCATCCGGGCTTTCGAAGCTCTGCGCATAGCGCAGCGTTTTGCTTTGCCTTGGCCGCCGGAGTCGCATGCAATCCGTAGCCACTGGCTGCGAGATGCGGCTCGACAACGAAAAAACGTCTTATGAATGTTCGACTAACTCGACGTATCGGGAGTCTTTTTGCCTTTTTAGTGCTGACAGGGTGCGCGATGCCCCCTGGCCCGGCCGAACAGACCGGCGGCGCGTCGCTGCCCACAAAGGGTGCACGTCTGGTGGGCACCGGTGCGCCTCAGGCGTACGGCGCGGGTACGGGCACGTCGGGCGACGCGAACGGCACGTTGCTTGCCAACGCCGAACCGCTCTCCGACAAGGGCCCCGACGTTTCCGATTTCCAACAGACGGGCCGCGCTTCCTGGTACGGCCGGTTCTTCCATGGCCGCCGCACTGCGAACGGCGAACGCTACGACATGCACGCCCTCACGGCGGCACACAAGACGCTGCCGCTCGGCTCGTACGTCCGCGTAACGAATCCTGACACTTCGCGCTCGGTTGTCGTGCGGATCAACGACCGTGGCCCGTACGTCCGCAGTCGCGTGATCGACCTGTCGTATGCGGCCGCCAAGGCCATTGGCATGCAGCATCTCGGCACGGCGCGCGTGAAAATCGAAGGGCTTTCGCAGCAGGAAGCGAAGACCGAAATCAACGAGACGCTGGCGTCGAATTCGAACTCAGATAAGTAAGGGAAGACCGGCGGCGCGTTGTCTGCCGGATGCATTGATAGCCGATGGCGAGATCTAAACGATCCGTCCGCCAACCGGTTGTGACTGGGGAAGGGCCGCTGCGTGCGGCCCTTAGTCTTTTCTGAGCGCGAGAGCGCGCGTGTAAAGCGCGTTGCGCGATGCACCCGTGATAGCCGCGGCCACCTTCGCTGCACTGCTCACCGACATTTCCTCCATCAGGATGCCAAGCAGCGCATCGTGATCCGTTTCGCCCGCCGTCTCAGGTCTGGCGCCTTCCACTACCAGCACAAATTCGCCGCGCTGACGGTTGGGATCGGCCTCGAGCCACGTTGGCCCTTCGGCCAGGGTGCACCGGTGCAGCGCCTCGTGTAACTTCGTCAACTCGCGTGCAATCAGCAGCCTGCGTTCGCCACCCAATGCGTCGGCGAGGGCCCGCACGGTTTCTATGATGCGATGCGGTGCTTCATAGAACACCATCGCGTGCGGGTGAGCGGCGAGTTGCTGAAGCGTGGCCGCTCGTTGCCTGGCTTTCGAAGGCAGGAAGCCAAGAAACGAAAACGTCTCGACCCAGTCGCCGGCGGCGCTCAGTGCGGTTGCGAGCGCGCTCGGCCCGGGCAGCGGAATGACAGGCAGGCCAGCGTCGCGCACGGCGTCGACGAGTTTCGCGCCAGGATCCGAAATGCCGGGCGTGCCTGCGTCAGAGACATACGCCACGCGTTCGCCCGCCTGCAGATGCTCGATTACACGCTGCGCGGCTGCCCGCTCGTTATGCTGATGCACAGCCACAAGCGGCTTCGAGATGCCATAACGCGCGAGCAGTTGTCCTGTGTTGCGCGTGTCTTCGGCGGCGATCCGGTCCACCAGTCCGAGCACGTGCAATGCGCGCACCGTGATGTCGGCGACGTTGCCGATCGGCGTCGCCACTACATACAGCGCGGCCGCGGGATATTGCTGCCCTTGCGCGAGTTCGAAGAGAGGAGTCATGAGGCAGAAGACGCAGACAGACAGAACAAGGCCGACATTGTGCCACGCAGCGGTCCGCGCACCGGAGCCGGCGCGCGGCACATCGGTCGCCACTGCCAGTGGCCCAGCTCCTGACAACTTTTCGGGATACGGCAGGTCCAATGACGTCGGAGCGGCGTTCGAGGCGCGTGCGCTGGAGTTCCTGCGGCGTCAACGTCTGCGCTTCGTCGCTCGCAATGTGTTGTGCCGGGGCGGCGAACTCGATCTCGTGATGCGCGAGCGCGACGGCACGCTGGTCTTCGTCGAGGTGCGTGCCCGCAGTCGGCGTGGCTACGGTGGTGCGGCGTCGAGTATCGGCTGGCAGAAGCGCCGGAAGATCGTGCATGCCGCACAGCACTACCTGATGACGCGAACAGCGGGTACGGCCGCGTGCCGCTTCGACGTCGTCGCGTTCGAAGCGGGCAGGCTCGTATGGCTGCGCGACGCGTTTCGTGCCGATGAAGTGTGAACGTACGTTCCGGACGCTCGCGTGAGTACGCTAAACTTGCGGACGCGTGCTGGCCGTTACGGGGTCGTGCGACGCCGGACACGCAACGGGGCTGCCTGCACGTCCGAAGCCCTTTAGGTCGTTACACACACGCCGCGTGCGCTGCGGCCTCGTCGCAGTACCAACCTTGCGGCACAAGATAGAGACTCGATGTCAGTCGAACGCATTCAACAGCACTTCCGCGACAGTGCGGCAGTCAAACTCGAAGCACTTGAAACCCTGTCGATGCCGATCGCCGCAGCGGTCGACACGATGTTCGCCGCGCTTGCCAATGGCAATCGCATTCTCGCGTGCGGTAACGGCGGTTCGGCAGCGGACGCGCAACACTTCGCGGCCGAACTGATTGGCCGCTTTGAGCGTGAGCGCCCTGGTCTGCCGGCGATTGCGCTGAGCACCGATTCGTCGGTTCTCACCGCAATTGCCAACGACTATTCGTTTGAGCAGATTTTTTCGAAGCAGGTGCGTGCGCTCGGCCAGCCCGGCGACGTGTTGCTCGCGATCACTACGTCGGGTAATTCGGCGAACGTGCTGGCCGCGATCGAAGACGCGCATGAACGCGAGATGATCGTCGTCGCGCTGACCGGCAAGGGCGGCGGACGGATGAACGAAGTGCTGACAGATACCGATATTCAAATCTGCGTACCTTCCGATCGTACGGCGCGCATTCAGGAAGTGCATTTGCTAACCATCCATTGCCTGTGCGACGGCATCGATGCCATGTTGCTGGGTGAAGACTAATTTCGAAGGGGAACAGGTTGATGAGCGCAAACCGCGTCAAGAACACGCTTGCGAGGACCACGCTGGTGGTTGGCCTGGCTGCCGGACTGGCGGCGACATTGCAGGGTTGCGTGCTGGCCCTGGCGGGCGCAGCGGGCGGCGGCGCGATGGTCGCGACCGACCGGCGCACGCTTGGCGCGCAGACCGAAGATCGGGAAATCCAGGTCAAGGCGTTGTCGCAGATCAACGATAACGTGCCAGACGCATCGCACGTCAACGTCGCGGTATTCAACCGGCGCGTCCTCATCACCGGTGAAGTGCCGAGCGACACGTACAAGCAGAAGGCCGAGGCGGTCGTGCGCAATATCAACAACGTGAACGCGATCGTCAACGAACTGGCCGTGGCGCCGGCAAGTTCGTTCTCGTCGCGCACCAACGATACGTATCTTGAAGGCCGGGTCAAATCGGCACTGATCGCGGAGAAGGGCATCTCGGCGAACAACTTCAAGGTGGTCAGCGAACGCAGCAATATCTATCTGATGGGGCTTGTGACCGTCGACGAAGGCAATCGCGGCTCCGATGTCGCGAGCCGTGTGATGGGGGTCGCGCAGGTGGTGAAGGTGTTCCAGTACATTCAGCCACAGGAAGCCGCGGCGGCGAACGCTGCGGCAGCTTCGTCGGCGAGTGCGCCGGGCGCCTCGCAGCCGCCATCTGAAGAAGCCACGACCGGCGCGGTGCCGGATTCGTCGGTGAGTTCGCATCCGCTCGAGACGCAGGCGCCCGCGCCGGTCACGAATTCTAATTCCGTGCAGCCGGGCAATCCGAAGGCGAGCCAATGAAGGGGGTGGTTCGTTTGAAGCGCGGCGTGCCGGCCGCGTGTATCGGATTGGGGCTGTACGTCGCGGCATCGACGGCCGCTTTTGCTGCCGATGCTCCGCGCGGGATGACCATCGCCCGCAGCAACGCGTGCATGGGATGCCACGCGGTCGACCGCAAGCTCGTCGGGCCATCGTTCCAGCAGATCGCCGGCAAGTACAAGGGCGATCCGCAGGCGCCGGGAAAACTGTCGAAGAAGGTGAAGGACGGCGGCTCAGGCGTCTGGGGCGCGATTCCGATGCCGTCGCACCCGGCAATGAGCGATGCGGATATCCGCACGGTGGTGGACTGGGTGCTCGCCGGCGCGCCGTTGAAGTGACTTCTGGCGGCGTAGCTGAGCGTCGCAAAAGAAAAAAACCTTGTGCTAGAATCGACGCGTCGTGGGGCGGTAGCTCAGCTGGGAGAGCGTCGCGTTCGCAATGCGAAGGTCGTGAGTTCGATCCTCATCCGCTCCACCAGTGAAATCAAAGGGTTACAGGTGTTTTTCCTGTAACCCTTTTCTGTTTCTGCGGTCCGTGTAACCGCCATGTAACCGGATTTGGTACACGCCAATCCATATAGATCGCTCTGCCGGGCGAGCTGTGGGACCGCTTACGGTTCGCGCGGGTCAGATGCGCTGTTGTCACGCTTGTTGTCGTTGTCCGGCAATGCAAGGCCGGCTTCGGCTATCGCCTCGTTGATTTGCCGAATGCTCAATCGAGCGCCGTTTGTCCTGCTCTTCAGGATGCCCCGCAGATCCCGGAAGGAGCTCTTCGTGCGTGCGGGCCCGCAACTCGGCGCGGCCATTCGGCAGCAGATGCAGCTCCACCTTCCCGCCGGGCTCGATGCCCAGGCGCTGCAATACCTCTTTCGTAAGCGTCACGCGGCCCCGCGCGGTGACAGTTAGCGTGCTCATGGCATCGCCTCCACCAATTGCCGTCACATGGTGACGCAAAAATTCGCCCGCCTCGAACGTTTCTCGGCCGCTTCGGCCCTATATCCACCCACTTTAAGCCGATCCAGGTAATCTGCCCAAGCCTGCATCATCGCGATCCGATCCTCGATAAAGCGGGTGCGGTTGTAGGCGTTACCAAGCGCACCGGGTACGCGGTGGGCCAGTTGGTGCTCGATGACGTCGGCAGCGAAGCGGAGACGCTCATGCAGAATCGTGCGCGCCATTGCGCGAAAACCATGGCCGGTGATTTCCGTTTTCGTGTCGTAACCGAGTCGTTGAAGCGCGGCATTGATCGCCGCACCGCTCATCGGCTTTTTGCGATCGCGGCCCGGGAAAACGTAGCGCCATTGGCAGGTGAGCGCCTGCAATTCTCTCAGCATCTGGACTGCCTGGGTAGCAAGCGGCACCAGATGCTCAGTCTTCGTCTTGGAAACGGTATAGCGCCATTGGCCCTGCTCGAGGTCAATCTCCGCCCATTGGGCCAGCCTCAGCTCGCCGGGCCGCACGAACAACAACGGCGCTAACCGCAGGGCAGCGCGTACGACAAGCGTGCCCGAAAAGCCATCAAAGGCGCGGAGCATCTCACCGACCTTTACGGGATCCGTGATCGACGCGAAATGAGTATGCCGATTCGGTCGCAGCGCGCCGCGTAGGTCGGCGCTGACATCGCGGGTCGCACGCCCGGTCGCAACGGCGTAGCGGAAGACCTGACCGCAGTTCTGATGGAGCCGATGCGCGGTATCGTGAGCCCCTCGCGACTCGGCCCGACGTAGCACTTCGAATACTTCCGGCGGAGTGATGTCCGCAATGGGCCGCGAGCCAAGCCACGGGAACAAGTCCTTCGTCAGGCGCCCCATGATCTTCTCGGAATGGCTTGCCGCCCAACCTGGAGCCTGTCTGTCGAACCACTCCAGCGCGACCGCCTCGAAGGTCGTCGCCGCGTTCAGCCGGGCCAAGCGCTTCTTTTCTTTCTTAGCCTGTCCTGGATCAACACCGTCTGCCAACATCGCACGCGCCTCGTCGCGCTTGCGGCGAGCATGGGCGAGTGTGACGTCAGGGTAGACGCCAAGCGCCAGCCGCTTCTCGCGGTCGAGGAAACGGTATTTGAGGCGCCAGTACTTTCCCCCGGTGGGTGCGATCTCGAGATACATTCCGCGACCGTCCGAAATCCGATACGTCTTCGTTCGTGGTGTAGCCCGGCGAACTTCCAGATCGGTGAGCGGCATGGGCACCTCCCCTGGCGTAGCGGGCACGGATTTTCGGCGATGCGAGAAAGCGGCCCGACGCCCCTAAAGCTGAATCCGAGAGCCCCGGCTGTCAACGAAGTTCACAGATAGGGGGCCCAGTAAGCTCTATGCTGCGCGAGGGGTTGCGGATTTTTTCGAGCTACGTGGACGTTGCGATGGCAGGGCTCTTCTCCCGCTACAGCGACGCGACGTCACGTCCGGCGAGGCTTGGGATGAGTACGTCGACAGCCGCAAACTGTTCTGGAGCGAGCGCCATTACCACGATCACCCGCAGCATGCCGCCCCAAAAAGCATGGCAAGGGCATGACCCGGCCCGGCGCTCTGGCCGAACTGCGCCCGCTGAAGCTCTCGGACGTGACGAGTGGGCGAATTGCTGAGTGTGTAGATCGCTTGTGGCTCGCTTGCTGATCCGCGTGCGCACACGCAGCAGTTCTTCGCCCCTGAATGTACCTTGCTCGTAGGCTTCCAGCAGGCCGCTCTGGATGTCCTCGCTCGACGTCCGCGAGATTTCGACGACGACCAGATCGGCACGACGCTTTTTTCGACCGCAGTGGACATACGGACGTAGGCAGCAGCACGTTCCCTGCCGCCGGCATCTACCGCACGATTTGTCCGCACCCGTCGGATCACCGCATTCCCCGCTTCTCTGGAGACCGTTGCTCTTCAAGTTCCGCGCGCCCCGTCGCCATTCACATTGAGGTCGGAAACAATATACTTTCGGGGGGCGGAAAGATGTTGCGGGAAACACCCAAAGAGTTGCCGGGCGAGCTGAAAAGGATCAATGACAGCGAATACGCGTTTGCTATCGCGGTTACACTGAAACAGGAAGTGGGGGATTCGAGACACGCTGCGAAGAAGCTGGCGCGCATGACCGGGGCAAGCGAGAGAACCGTTCAGAATTGGCTGTCGGCAGTGAGAGGCCCGAGCGGATTACATCTGATCCGACTCGCGCAAAATTTGGCGGCAGTCCGCGCGGCGATGATGCGGCTTACAAGCGAGGATGCCCACCATGCCGAGGTTGCCAATGCCGTCGTATAGATGCTGTATGTGGCAATCTCGCTATTAGTACATCAGGAATAGTTTGAACATGAAGCTCATGAAAACACCACAGCGAGAGAGAGGCGCGGAGTCGAATGTTCCTCCTCGGTGCGTCAAGTTGTACGAGGCGATAGATGCAATAGCTAGGCGATGCATTATCCCAGATCAGTTGACGACAGCTATCGAAGCATATGTTTCCTCTTTCCGTCCATGTCGGGAAAGCGAGAATCAAAGCGATCACCTCATGAACATCCCGCTTGATTTCTTGGAGAGTTTTCTGAAAGAAACGGGTTGTCGATGGCGAGCTGCATCGACCTTACACTTTCATTTGCTTGAGGCGGGCAGCAAAGCGCCGAAGTGGCGTAACTGGTTAGCCACTGGCATGGCCGTACGTTTAGATGCGGAAGACCAGCATCGGGCAATGATGGTTGTCGAACGGATCGCATGCGATGACGAAGGTTTTTTACTGGCGCATCTTGAAGGACGGTTGGAGCCAAATCTTAAAGAGCCTGCTGGTATGCCGCCGCTGTTCGATCCAGCAGAGGCTCAATGGGTCAAGCATCTGGGGTTCGAGCGCAACGAGCTCTTCGCTTTTCTGAATCGCGAAGGCATCGCGCACGATTTGCTTCGTTTGCCAGAGGACTCATTGCACCCCGTCACTGCTGGGACGGATTTGCAATCTGACGGTGACCCCGGGCCCAAAGTCAGGCGGATAAAGCAGCGTCGTGACCTGCTGGAGCCCGCCATCGACCAGGCCATCACGGATGCAAACGGCAGCATGGAAACGGCAGATGTGTGGCTACGGCTCAAGCAACTCGCACTCGATGAGTTTCCGCCATTTACAACCACCATCTCGAAAAATGGTGGCCTTGAATACAACGACCATGATTCGTCAGGTCGTCCCTGTATCAATTCGATCAGCAAAGACGCGCTTGGTGCCCGGCTACGCCGGCGCAAGGACGGAGCTACATCTAGAAAAAGAGCTGGTGGCGACGTCGCCTAACGTCGCTAACAGTCGCTAAGCGACATCGGCGCGATTTTCTGCGCAAGGGCAAATATCTTCCGTATCCAGGTCATCGCCGATCCAGCTAGATCGACATGAGTGACCCGACGTCCAGCGAACCGTCTCTCGTTCGCGACCTGGAGAAGGAAAATGAATCTCTTCAATCCGGTAATGGGGGCTGATCGCCCTCGCGCCCTCCCCGTCGATCACACGGCCGTAGTCTTCCCGTCGCCGCCGGCTAACCCGCCGGCGTTCCTGTCCATGCCGAATTGGACTGTTGACGAAACCGCCGACTATCTGCGCTGCCAAGCACAGACTATCCGCAAAGCGATTTCGCAGAAAGGCGACTTTCACGGCCTAAAGCCGCACCGCTTCGGTCGCCGCTGGTACTTCCGCGCTTCCGACGTCCGTTCGATGCTGGAGGCGGCATGAATCGTTATATGCACGGCTTCCATCTGCCCGACGTCAACCGTTTCCCGAGTGACGCTCTCGAAACCAAGATGCGCTCGCTCTACGATGCACAGCATTCGGTTGTCCGCATCCCGTCCAATGTTGCCGGTCCGGTCGTACTGCATGCTGGTATTGCATACGCGAACCCGGTCGCGAGCATGATCTCGCCGAATGGCCACATGGGTGTGTTCGGCATCAACACGATGGTGAGCGGCAATTCCGGTTGCGGTAAGACCGAGGTAAAGAATGCGGCATTCGCGCGGATGCTTCAGTTCCAGCGTGACCAGCTCGAAAAGCCCGAGAGTGATGATCGAATCGAAACGCATGTGGTGCACAACGCGACTATGCCGGTCATCATCAAGTGCATGGCGAAATACTCGATCGCAAATGAAATCGACGATGAATTTTCGTCGGCGCAAACGGGCTCCATGACTCGCTACGCAAACGTCCGTAATCAACTGTACGACGGTCAGACCTTCTCCGTTGAGCGTACGACGACGGGTCGCCATGTCCTGCACGAACCGCGCTTCATGAGCTTGGTGCTGACGCAACCGCACGTTCGTCAGCAAGTCGACGAAAAGTACGGTACCCGTATGCGTACTGTGGGTCTCGCCACGCGCACCCAGTTCGCTGAGTATGCCGGCGATCCGGTGGACCTCAATCTCGTGCCGATCGATACGAGCCAGTGGGATGACCAAGCGAACCACCTGCTCTACGTGTGGTGGGAAATCATACACGGTCGCATGTCGCGCGCGTCGGTTCGTTTCTCGCCGAAAGCGACATTCGGCCTGAAGGTCATCCGTGAAGAATACCGAGTCCGGGGGCTGCCTGGCGGTGATTTGCAGTATCTGCCGGAACACGCTGCGCGCCAGCCGGAGAACATCCAGCGCATGGCCGCTGGCATGCACGTATTCGAGCAGTTGCCAGGTGATATCTCGGATGAAACCGTGGAGCGTGCTGCCGCCATCGGCCGCTGGTACACGGAGCAATATAAATTGCGATTTCTGCCGAAGCCGGAAACCCCGCAGGTACCGCGCGAGCACGAGGATGCGACGTACCTGGAAGGAGTTCTGTTCGATGCGGCACGCCGTACTGGCGAAGGCATGGTCAAGCTGAAGGATCTGCTGAGTTTCGCGCCGAACTTTGGAATGACCAAGGCTGCTGTGCAACGTGCCCTGATCGTGCTTTGCTCGAACGACCGTACGCGCATCGTTAAAAGCCAGGGCAAGCCGGACTGGGTTGCGCTGAACCCGACGTACTTCCCGGTCAATCGCTGGGCTGGCAACTGATCGTACCGCGAAGTCAATCCGACGTCATTGTTGTGCTGGCGAAAAGATATTTCTGTATATGCCAGTGAGGCCTTGATCCGGCAATTTCTGCGTAATCTGGTCGCCCAATTGAATACGGAGTCATACTCGGCGTAGGTTTGACGGAGGTCGAATACGGTCGATTCATAGAATTCGTCCCTGCCCTGGTGAGGCCTTGCAGGGCCTTCGATTACTTTCAGCCTGCTACCAAACATATCTTGTACCAGCGCGCGATTTCGCAGTTCTGTTTCGTCGGGCCTGTCGCTAACATTGGACAACAGCACCGTCTCAAGTTTGAACGGGCGCGTTTTCCGCGCCTGCTTCAGTGCTGACCTGCCAACGGGGTAAAACAATGGCGAAAATGAACTCGCGCTCAAGCGGTGGAGATTTTCCGGAACGAGGGAGATGACGTAGGCGTCGGCAGCCACCAGCGCATTCAGATTCAGGTAAGTCAGCCCCGGTGCCGTGCCCACGATAATGTAGTCGTACCGCTTTCGAAGGGTTGCCAAACCCTCACGCAGAAGAGTTGCATAGCCAGAAGAACCGGGCACCTCCATCCGTATCCTCGCGAGTCGCCACTCAGCACACTGGAGTCCCGGGTGCGCTGGAATGACGTGGAGCCTATCCCAGTAGGTCTTCCCGCGAATCACGCAGGCAAGCCCACCGTCCATCGCAGGGTCGTCAATGAAGCGCGATACAGTGTCCTTTGCGTCGATGAGTTCCGGATACAGTCCGCACATTTCGGTGAGCGACTGCTCTGGGTCGAGGTCCACAACGAGGACTTCGCGACCGAGCAGGGTCAGGCCTTGGGCAAGACACATCGCGGTGGTGGTTTGCGACGCGTCGCCTCGATGCCTGGACACCGCAAGTACATTTCCGAGAGGTCCACTAGTATGCGCAGCCCGATGGGTCCGGCGCTTTTGGTAATCGGCAGATAGCTGTTGGACCCAGTCGCCGACCTCCTTCACGGTGAATACCCGGTGGCCCTCCGGCTCAGCGATGGTGCCGGAGGGATATTCTCTGTCGGGATGTTTGGCCAGGTAATGGACCCGGCGTAGGTTAAGCTCATCGACCTTTGCTATCCCGGATAGGTCCGCGATGTCCGAGCACGTGAAGCTGGGCGCCATTTTTCTCGGCTCGCGGATTCTGAGGTTCCTGCGGAGTTCGGGGATGAGCGCCGTGGCTTCTCGTGTCATTTTGATGATATCGGCTAGCGCGACGGCTCTGTTTGATGGCAGCAGGGTGCTCCGCGGCATAGTACGAATCCTCCTTTTACATATAAGCGGGCAAAACCGCTTTCCCGCTAAATCCAGTGGAAGATAGCCCGTCATCCGGAGTGTGTACATGCTTTGGTCGCGTGTTTTAGTTTTCGACAGCCATGCGAAAATCGTCGCAAAACTGGACAATCATCCGCATTCCGTCGGCGCGACGGGTGGCCGTGAGAAATGAAGCCACCAGGGTGACGTCACATGCCGCAGTCCTGCGCGAGCCGAGACGTGGGCGACCAATCATTCCCTCTCGGCGACTTGCGGCATCTCGATAAGATTCGCAAAGAGGAGCACAATTGTCGAAACTCGCGAGCGACAATTCCTCCAGGGCGGAACGAAAGCGCGGCTACTGCGACGCGTCGCTTTTGAAACGGACCCAGACCGGTGGACGTGCGCATCCTGTTCTTCACGACACAGGTGCACCGCCCCGCATATAACGGTACTTCGCTGTCGTCGCAATCGTTCAGGAAGCGATGGATTTCTGGAGGTTGTGTTCCGTCGTGTTCCTTACCCTCAACCCGGAGGACGGGTATTTGAACGAAAGCGCGTTTGGGGCGATGTGTACGATGTCCGTCGAATACGCAGCAAACAGACCGGAAGTTCCTAATTCGAATACGTACCAGTTTTTCTCCTCTGCCAGTTGCCGGCCATGGGGGCTGGTGCAAGTTTTCGGCGCGACCAGCGGGAATGAATCACCCGGCAAAAGGTGCCTAACCACCAAATGCAGAGGGTAACGGGAGTCGTGTTCTCACTAGGAGCACAGCCCGGTCGCGTGGCGGGTCGAGCCGCTGGACGAAGAGGACGACCGGAGTCGTGACGATGATGGCGCAATTGGGTGGGTCTTGACGAATTCGGTCGGCGTCAGCCACGACCGTAGGTAGCCTGTTTGCGTTACATTACGAGTGGCTATGCGAGAAGCTGCTATTTAAGTAAACGTGGACTGCTTCCGACAGAGGAGCCGCCCGGGGACCGGGGTTATGCAGAAGACATTGTTGTCGCTTATCCATGAGGCGAAGCCTCGCCGCGCGCTTTTCACCACTTACACCTTCAGCATTTCCTGGTTCGAGACATTCGTCCTGCCAGCCCTGCGCAATTGCGGGTGCGAACAGATAGACGTGCTGGTCGACGCGCGCGAGGCGTGCAAGTCGACGGAGGAGGCCACGTGCCTCCATGCGGGCAACGCCTACCGGGTCATCCCCGTCAACATGGAAGGCTCCGCGGTCTTCCACCCGAAGCTCGTGTACATGGAGGACGGGCAGCACGACCACCTGATGGTGTCGAGCGCGAACCTCACGCTTTCGGGGCACGGCAAGAATCTGGAGGTGGTCGACGCGGTGTCGTCGTATCGCGAGCCCGCCGTCTTCGGCGAGTTCGCGGGGTTCGTCGAGGCGCTTCTCGGCAAGTACGAGTTCGCGCCGGAGAATGCGGCGATTCTGCGCGCCTATGAGCGCCGCGCGCGGGCACTGCATACGGCCGCCGGCGATATCGACGAGTACGCGCGCACCACCTGGCTAGTCCACACGCTGAACCAGCCGGCCGCCGACCAGTTTGCAGTGCTCGCAGACAGGCTGAAGCGGCCCGAGACGCTGACGGTGCTGTCTCCCTATCACTCGCCGTCCGGCGAGCCCGTACAGAACCTCGCTGCCGCCGTCCGTGCGTTCAACATCCGGGTGGGCATCAGCCGCGTCACGGCGCATGCGCCGTTCGAAGAGTCGTTGACCTGCTTCGTCGAGCCCGTCGAATACGTCGTCGCTGAGACGGAGGATAGCTACCGATTCCCGCATGCAAAGTGCTTCGAGCTGCAGGCCGGAGACGGCGTGCTGGTCATGACGGGTTCGGTCAACGCGACTTCGCAGAGCCTCGAGAGCACGACCAACGTCGAATTGGCGCTCGTGCGTCGCCTCGCCGAAACGCCTTTTACATGGACAGCCATCGAACCGAAAGCATACGTGCCGTGCGACTTCAGGTCGATGTCGCTCACCGCGCGCCATCCCGCTGTGCAGGCGACGTGGCGTGCGTCGCAGCACATCGTGGGGACGGTCACACCTGCGCCCGGCGAGATGCAGGTCACCTTGGCCATCTGGGAGGCGGAGCAGTGCCTCAAGACCGTCCCCAACGTTCGGCTGGCTGGACGGGGCGCGTTCGACGTCAGGGTGACCGACGACCTTGAGAGTACGCGCGCTTTGCGCGTGGTGCTGACGGGCGGGGAGTTCAGTGCGTCCGGGTGGCTGAACGTCGAACTGCAGCTCACGGCAACGGATGCAGAACGCAAGCTCCTTCGAGCGGCGAACCGCATGCGTGCCGGCGAATTCAACATCGCCGACATGGGCGCGATTTTCACGTGGGTGCAGACGCTTGGCATGAAGCAGCCGCAGTCCACGCCGGAAGGGCGCACCAGGGGGGGCGCGCATGATGACGATTCAGGCATTCCTCGCCAGTCCCTGAGCTACGAGGAGTGGCGGCGCGGATTCGAAGACCTCACGCCACTGGGCGCTTCGGCCTCGGTGACTCGGGTGTCGCTCGAGGCTGCGTTGCGCTGGGTGAATTCTGACCTGACGGGCGAGCTGCCGATTGGCGATGCATCCTCCGGCGACGCGCGGAAAGAAAGCAAGCCGAAAGACGCCGCTGCTGGGGGCACGCCGCGGCTGAAGTTGCTCATGAGCGACCGGGCCGAGTACGACGACGACGACGATGCGGATTCCGACCAGGCGCGCGTGGAAGAAGCGGGCAATGCGCTGTTCCAGAAGTTCGTCGCAAGCCTGCCGCGCGCGCTTGAGCTGGATGCCCAGTCGGCCATCGTGCCGATGATTGTGGAACTGGCAGGCTGCGCGGTGCTCAAGCGCGCGCTGGCGCACAATCAGCCGCGCAAGGCTGACCCGAATGTGCCGTGGGAGCTGCTCGTCATCGACGGCTGGCTCGCGCGCTACTCGAAGTTCGACTACAGCACGCAAAACCGCGAGAAGCTGCTGCCATTTTTCTGCGCAATGGCGTGCTGTGCCGCCCATTACCACCAGGATTCGTCGCTTCAGGCCGTCAAGGAAGCCCTGGAGCGGGTCGCGCGCCGTGCTGTGCCAGCGGACGAAATCGAGGAACTGGCGCGCATGGCACTCCATTCCCGGTGGTTCGAGCGGGTGCCGTCGGCGGACCATGAGAATGTCGCGACGAGCGGTCAGGTCATCGCTATGTGTCTGACGCTCACGAAGCAGCTCGAGGACCTCATCGAGATTGTGGTCAACAAGCCCGCCGAAAAGCCGTATATCCCCCGCGAGTTCGAGAGCGTATTTCGCGCGGTTCGGCAGCACAGGACCTCACGGGACAAAGTATTCGGCAACCTGCAGGCAAAGTCGACGGCGTGCCCGTGCTGCTATGTCGCCATCAAGCCGAGTGAGCTGAATGACATCGTTTCGCGCCGCGCGGCGCTGTGCACCAACTGCCAGCGCGCGCTGTTTTCGGGGCTGGACAAGGCTGAACTGGCAAAGAAAGGCCTCGCAGGCCGATACAAGGGGTAACTCGATGCTCACCGCGCCGCATTACACACAATTGGTGGACGACACGGACGCTGCCGACCCGCTCGGCACGGGTGCGCTCATCGAAGCCTTTTACCGCAGCGTGTTTCCCGGCATCAACAATGTGGTCGAGTTCGTGCGCATCTATTCGGCCATCTGCTGGATGATTCGCCGCATTGAAGACACGGCCAGGTCGACACCGAATCCGGATATCCCGGCGCTGTCGAAAGCCGGTCTGGAAAAAATCCAGCTGCTTCTCACCTGGTACAACAGGATGAAGGATGTCCGGGGACTCGCCGGCAGGAACCGACGCTTTCCGGCTGACAACAGTCGGGTGACCCTGAGCTTTGAAAAGATTCCGAGCGAGCGAGTCGCCAAGCTGCTTGAGGCGGACCCTACGGCCGAGGTCGCGGACCCGGGCGCGCACTATCTGACGCCGGTACAGTACCGTCCGAGTCTCGAGGGTGGTCTGGCTTTCATCAGGGGAAGCCGTGCCGAGCGTGGCACGTACATCCTGACCGATGCCGGGGAGAAGCTCGCAGACGCATACGATACGGCCATCGCCGGGTCGAAATGGTACGACTGGCTCGCCAATCTCAACAAGGTGACGACGTGCCGCGACGAGGTCGCGGAGATGGGCGACCTCCTGGACGTGCGCACGCCGTCGCAGCAGGAACGGCAGGTGTTTGCGAGAGCCTATTACCCGGAGGTGAGCGAGGACATCACGGGCGCAAAGGTGCAGTACCGGTGTAACGGCATCGCGCTGGTGCTGCGAGCGCTGGAAGCGGAACAGAGCAGCCCGAGCGAGCCCGGGCTACAGCGAGGCATCGAAGTCGACGCGATTCGGTACACGATGGCGCGCGGCGCGACGCTTCAAGGCGTGCCAGTGAATCTCGAAGGCCTCGACGAGGTTCACGGCTGGTGGATGAACGTGCAGCTGAAGGAACTGT
Source organism: Paraburkholderia sp. GAS448 (assembly GCF_050435685.1). Classification (NCBI taxonomy): domain Bacteria; kingdom Pseudomonadati; phylum Pseudomonadota; class Betaproteobacteria; order Burkholderiales; family Burkholderiaceae; genus Paraburkholderia; species Paraburkholderia sp. GAS448. Next base: position 100,639 of record NZ_JBNDKT010000002.1, on the reverse strand, counting down.
CCCGGCTGGCCCTCGACAGCCTCTCGCGCAACGTCGCGAGCTGGATTCATGACGCCGTGGTGGATGAGCGCCCGCGCCGCGACATCGTGGCGTGTGCCGAAGGCCTTGGCGAGCGCATGGAGCGCTCGCTGCCCGAAGAGCACCGGACGCGTGCGAGCAGCTACGTTGCGCATCTCGACAAGCTGCGAGGCACCGCAAAGACTTTTTACGAGGCGGGGCTCAAGGTGCCTGAATTGCGCGTCGAGGAGGTGCTCGGCCGACTGCTGAGGGTGTGCAATTTCGGCCAGCGCACGCCACAGGAAGACGAAGCTCTGGTCGAGGCCTACAAGGCGCTTGTGTACTGCGCGGTGGAGGCTCGACAGCTTTTGTCCAATCCGTATGTCCTGCAGACTGTACCGCCCGTCGACCGGCTGTCGTTCGAGGCGCTGCGGGGCGTGCTCGAACGCTTCGAGGATGAGCGGCCGGCCGCGTTTCTCGCGCACATCGTCCAGTTCTATGTCGTGCTTCTGCATTTCACGGTCGCACGCGACCGGACCATTCAGGCGCGCGACGGGCGCAACCGGTTCGTCTTCACTATCGGCGAGAACGGCCTGGAGCGGGTCACTGCGAAGGGTGCTATCCCGGAGGTAGACCTGGGGCTTGCCCGGTTCCGGCTGCGCCAGGCGCTGTTACTGCTCGCGCAATGCGAATTCGTAGAGACCACTGACGAGGGCAAAACCTTTGGGCTCACGGGCGGCGGACGGAAGCGTCTCGAGCGTGGTATTCCTGATTTCGGGTTGGCGGTTGCAGCATAACGACCCACGAATCGGACTTTTGCTAGCGTCGATTGTGTCGACTGAGGACTGCAGCGTGTGCGGTCCATGAAAGACGGCGCTAGGAGAAATGTCCCAGTGGTGGAAGGGCTGCTTTTGGCGGGTAAGGACGTTCGAATCCCAGACTGGCCGCCGAGAACTGCCCGCTGCGACACGCGGGTTTCAGCGGTCGGCTATCGACTGGACGTCGATGCGTATCAGCGTCGACGTTATCGGGCGGCGCGATGACTGGATGGAGGCCATCTTGATACGTATCAAGACGGCTGGCCCGTCTGGCACACGAAAACTGCACGCCATTGCACCCAAACTTCACGCGGCCGACTATCGGGGGGCGTTGGTACGTATCAATGCCGATGTCGTCGATGACGAACCTGTGCAGTGACGACCATTCATTTAACAGAGCTGAACATGCGCGTATTTGTAGACACCGAATTCACTCACTTGCAACACCGAGAGCTGATTAGCATCGCACTTGTTGCCGAAAATGGTGCCGAGTTCTACGGCGAATCGAGTGAGTTCGACCAGTCCCGCTGCAGCGACTTTGTGCGGGAAGTCGTGATGCCGCAACTCGGTACGCCGGCGGGGCGGTCCATGCCATATCTGGAGCTGCGGCGAGAGGTGCAAGAGTGGCTGGGACGCTTCTCCCGTCAAGACCGTCCCGTTGTCTGCTATGACTTCGAAGGCGACCTGCAATTGCTGGAAAGCTTGATTGGGGGCGGACTTCCTCTGGGGTGGCGGCACGAGAACATCTGGACTAAGCTAAGCTCAGCTCGACTAGACGAGTATTTTTCCGAGCATGGCCATCAGCATCACGCCCTGTGGGACGCTCGCGCTATGCGTGTAAGCATGCACCCGAAAGCAGTCAACTGATGATTCTGTTCGAATCCCGATGGTCCGGCGACGCGGTCGCTTTCGCAGCGTTGAGGTGTTGGGGGCAGCGAACGGGGCACGCTAGAAAGCCATCGTAGAAAAGTCGGCGTATCTGATTTGCGTTTTTACAACAGTTCAGTAGCCCTCCGCACTAGGAAATTCAAAGGGTTACAGGTGATTTGCCTCTAACCCGCGTCGTGTAGCCCTCGCCACACCCCGTTTTTTCGCTTTTCACCCATCTCACCTAAAGTTTCGCCTGGTCCGAAAATTCCAGGGCAGATCACCACGATCATCGACATTGTCGAGTCCCAAGCCCGAAAGACTGCTCAACCGTACCCTCGTACACGCCAAAAGAGCGCGTGCGATAAAAAAGCCCGTCCTTGAGAAGGACGGGCTTTGACGAGTACCTGACATACTCATGAGGAAAACTGACGTTTGTGGGAACCACTGCAACGGAACCCATCCCCCCGTAACGCGTTCTCCTTCGGAAATGATTGACGAAAGTTAAATCTGCTTCGCCAGAACCTGGCCGCCGAGGTTATTGATCGAATTGGAAACGGTGGTCAGATCGAGGTACGTCTTCGTCGATGCATCGACCTGGGTCACGGGCGCCGTAATGACGTTGGGGCTGGCGAATGAGAAGCCGCCGCCATTGGCAATAGCGTTGACGCCATTGTTCTGGAATACGCTGCCGCCGCTGACGGCGGTCATTTCCTTGCGGCTAAGTTCTTTGTCGAGGGACAGGTCTTTGATCATCAGCGAGGTCATGATAAATCTCCTTGATTTGCTTCGGTTCAGGTTGGGAAGAGCACGATTTGTTTGCGCTCGCAGGTACATATGCACGGGGTGTGCCAGACGCGACCCAGTGGCCCGATAAATGACGTAAGAGACTGAAAACAAGGGAGATTAATTTCGCCGGCGCTCTCGGAATCAGGTTTCAGGCTGCGTCGGGAAAAAATGAAGTCTTGTTTGAGCAAACACATTGCTGGGCAACTGTTTGCGTTGATCGAACAGGGCCGTACCAACCGGTCGTCGCGGCGGCAGGATTGAGCGCCGCCGATGTGAATAAGGCTGTGACGTGGCTCGCAGACGTATTGCCCTGACCGATGCCATGCGTGCAGAAGCGTTTCAGAAGATGGCAGAAGGAGCTTTCGTCGCGCCTCTCGCCCGTTGTCCGACAGATTCCCACCAGGCACGAGCATCCGACAACACACACGTCGTTGACAGAATATGGTCATCCCACCATCGTCACGCGGTTGCACAACCCCGGTTCGGCTTCGAACACGCCGAAAAGCGTGCAATAAGAAAAGCCCGTCCCTGCGAGGGACGGGCCTGGACGAGCACCTGACATGCCCATGAGGAGAACTGACGTTGATGGGAACCGTCGCAACGGAACCCATACCCCTGTGACGCCTTCTCCTTCGGAAATGATTGACGAAGCTTAAAACTGCTTCGCCAGAACCTGGCCGCCGAGGTTATTGATCGAATTGTTAAGCGTGGTCAGATCGACGTACGTCTTTGTCGATGCGTCGACCTGGGTGACGGGCGCCGTAATGACATTCGGGCTGGCGAACGAGAAGCCGGCGCCATTGGCAATAGCGTTGACGCCGTTGTTCTGGAATACGCTGCCGCCGCTTACTGCGGTCATTTCCTTGCGGCTAAGTTCTTTGTCGAGGGACAGGTCTTTGATCATCAGCGAGGTCATGATAAATCTCCGTGATTTGCTTGGGTTCGGGAAGAGCACGATTTGTTTGCGCTCGCAGCTACATATGCACGGGGCGTGCCAGGCGCGACCCAGTGGCCTCATGGGTGACGTAACAGACTGAAAACAAAGGAAATTAATTTCGCTGGAACTCTTTGAGTGAGGTTTCAGGACGCGCTTTGAAAAATGAAGTCATGTTTCAGCAAACACATTGCAGAGCACCTGTTAGCTCTGACCGAACAGAACTCGTGCTCTTCAGTCGTCGTGCCATAAGACTTGAGCGCGGCCGATGCGAGTAAGGCTGTGACATGGCAAGCGGGCGTTTTGCCCTGACCGAAGCCGAGCGTGCATACGCGCTTCAGAAAACGGGTGGGAGGGGCCAGGCGAACATTATCGGCATGCGTCAGGCCGAATGCAGAACGTCGCAGATGTGCGCGGGCGAGAGTGGGATTTGCGATGAGAGACCACGGTCATGCCACCATCGTCACGTGGTTGCACGGCTCCGTTTCGGTCCCGCACACACCGAAAAGCGTGCAATAAGAAATAAGAAAAGCCCGCCCCTGCGAGGGACGGGCCTGGACGAGCACCTGACATGCCCGTGAGGAGAACTTACGTTGATGGGAACCGCTGCAACGGAACCCATACCCCTGTGACGCGTTCTCCTTCGGAAAGTATTGACGAAGCTTAAAACTGCTTCGCCAGAACCTGGCCGCCGAGATTATTGATCGTATTGGAAACGTTGGTCAGATCGACGTACGTCTTTGTCGATGCATCGACCTGGGTGACGGGCGCCGTAATGACGTTGGGGCTGGCGAACGAGAAGCCGCCGCCATTGGCGATAGCGTTGACGCCGTTGTTCTGGAACACGCTGCCGCCGCTTACTGCGGTCATTTCCTTGCGGCTAAGTTCTTTGTCGAGGGACAGGTCTTTGATCATCAGCGAGGTCATGATAAATCTCCTTGATTTGCTTCGGTTCGGGTTGGGAAGAGCACGATTTGTTTGCGCTCGCAGCTACATATGCACGGGGCGTGCCAGTCTCGCCCCAGCGCTCTGGATGATGACGTAACAGTCTGAAAGCAAAGGAAATTAATTTCGCCGTCGCTCGTTGAATGAGGTTTTAGGCCGCGCTTTGAAAAATGAAGTCCCATTTCAGCAAACACATTGCAGAGCACCTGTTAGCTCTGACCGAACAGAGCTGTGCTCTTCAAGGTTGTTGCCGCAAGCGGCAACAACCTGCTCGCTCCTGCGGCGCTGATTTCATCAACCGACGCCTCTAGGCTGGGCGGCTCTGCGGACCCGGCTCTGAGCCTGGTTTGCAGCTCGCACGACGTTCCGCTGTCTCCCCGGGCAATGCGCTAAGGCGCGTCGCCAGTCTGGCGCCCAGTGCCCGCGAATCCACGCCCAATGATTGCCTTCCCAGCGGTAGTGTCCTTTGACCCAGTGATAGCCGGGGGCGGGCGCGACCGGCACGACTTCGACAACGGGCTCCGGTTGAGGCGGTCGCGCGGGCTCAACTACGCACGCGCTCAGCGACCCCGCACACAAACTCCAAAGAAAGACAGTGCTGAAAGCACCTCTGATTTTCATTGCCACTCCCGTTGATGTTTTATGTAGACGACGTACGCTCGATAGGCCAACCAGACTTCACGCGCGCACCAGCCCAGTCAACGGACGCGTCGCCCCTGCCTGTCCAAAGAGCGCCGCCGCAGTTCGATGAGGATCGATCCCGAGGCTCTCGCCCGCTGCGCCGGAGATCAGTGCGTCGAGTGACGTCGTAGGCTTGAGGTCACGCGCTTCGTAGAGTTCGCCAGGTTTCAGGCCAGGCCAGTCGGCAAGCACACGTCCACCAGCGACCGCGCCACCGATCAACATCGCAACCGAACCCGTGCCGTGATCAGTGCCGCCTGTGCCATTGGCCGCGGCGGTTCTGCCGAACTCGGTGGCGACCAGCACGGTGGTTTTGTTCCACAACGGACCCATGCCGTCGCGCAGTGCCGCGAGCATCGTGTCGAGCGCTTTCAGCTGATTCGCGAGGCGCGCATTCTGCGCGCTATGGGTGTCCCAGCCACCGGTCTCGATCATCGCGATGCGCGGACCGTCGTCGCGCGCAAGAAAGCTGGCTGCGAGCTTGCCAAGGCTCGCTGGATCCTGGCGTGCACCGGCGTCACCCGCCAGCCCGCGCGCGGTCATCGCCGATTCCCACAGGGGGCGCAATTGCGCATCCTGTTCGTAGAGTTGGGACACCCGCATGAGCAGATCGTCGGGCGCCGGAGGTAACGCGGAGGGCGCATAAGACGTCACTTCCGCCTTGCCGCGCAAGGCCATCGGTACGGTGGGCGCGAACGCAATGGCGCTTTCGCGGCTGGCTGGCATCAGCGCGACCAGCCGGTTCAGCCAGCCGTCCTTCACCTGATAAGGCGATGCGCCGCCCGTTTCCAGCACGTTCTGTCCGTCGAAGTGCGAACGGTCGCGATACGGCGACGCCACCGCGTGCACGAACAGCGCCTCGCCATCCGCATACATCTTCGCGGTCTGCGCGAGCGAAGGATGCAGCGCAAACGTGCCGTCGAGTCTCGTCGCGGTTGACGCATCGATAGCAAGCGCGCCGCGCAGTTTCGCGTAGTCCGGTTCGGCGTACGGCACGACGATGTTCAGCCCGTCGGCTGCGCCGCGCTGGATCACGAAGACGAAGCGGCGTTCGGTCTGAACGCTGGCGAACGCGATGTGCGAAGACGCGAGGATGGCCCCCGCGCCGGCAGCGGCAAAGCTCAAGAATCTGCGGCGTGACAGCATGACGTTCATCTCCGTTGAAAGTCCGGCGAGACCAGCAACAGCGCAATCGCGGTCGACGCGCTTTCCGCGCGCGACACCGCGGCTCCGGTCGCCGGGCTGAGCGAACCGCACAGCAGCATCTGTCCAAGCGCGCGCGCATCGAGCTGGTCGCCGACACGCGCGGCGAGGCGCTGGGCGACTTCGACGCGGCGCACGAGGGCGTCGGGCGCGGCCCAGCTTGCCGCGATGTCGTCGTAGCCGGCGGGCGATCCCGGTCGCCAGACGGGCTGGCCAAGTTGCGTCAGGAGCGGCGCGGCCTGAAGGTTGCCGGTGTCTTGCCAGCCGAGGCCGCGCAGCGACGAAATCGCCCACTCCCACGGGGTTTTGAACTTCACGGCAACCGGGGTCCAGGCTTCCGGCGCATCGAGCAGCGCCCGATAGACGGTCGGCAGATCGCCGCCGCTGCGCCTGAACGCGTCCGCGAGTCGGTCGCTCAAACCGGCGGGCGGATTGTCGGCCGCGAAGTGGCGCGCGAGCTTGCCGCCGATATGCTGCGCGGTCGAAGGCGACGCAGCGAGGTCGTGCAGGATCGCCAGCGCCTGATTCTCGCCAGACTGGTCGTAGCGCCGGTCCATGATGGTCCGCGAACCGGGTTCGTGCAGCGCCGCACGGAATACGTATTCGCCTGGCGTGGCGCCAGGCGGCTGCGGCCCTTGAACGCCGGCAACACTCCAGCCGGTCAACGCGCGGGCGAACTCCGTCACATCGTCCTGCGTGTAGCCGCTGCGCACGCCGAGCGTGTGCAGTTCCATGATTTCGCGCGCGAGGTTCTCGTTCAGACCGCGCTTGCGCTCCGGGTTACGCTCTGCGGCACGCATCGCCGCCATGCTGTCGGGGCCGACCGAGCGTGTCTGATCCAGAAACACCTGCATGGCCGGATGGCGTTCCACTGCGACGAGCATGTCTTCGAACCGGCCCAGCACATGCGGACGAATGGCCTCTGCCTCGAACGCACCCGCCAGCGCGGCGACGGCGGGCTTGTCGCCGGATACCGCGAAGTGATTCGCCCAGAAGTGCACGAGCCGCTCGACGAACGGCGCAGGCGTGGTCAGCGCGCTGTTGACGCGTGCGTTCACTGCCGAGCGATACACGTCGCGCACTTCCTCGCGAAGGGCCTTGTTGGCGGCCTGCCTTGCAGTCGCGTCAGCCGCCTGGCCGGTGCTGGCGTTTTGCTGATCCGGCGGAGTCTGCGGGGTTTGCGAGCTCTGCGAGCTTTGCAGCTTCTGCTGACGTTGCTGGGCAAGTCCGGTTGCAAGTGACGCCGCAGTCGGCTGGTTCGCCCATGCGGCAGACCGCGGTTGATACTGGTCGAACTGCGCGAGCAGCCACGCCTTTGGCTCGCGAGGCGGCGCGTCGTCCGGGCGCGCGCCGAGACCGAAGCGGTTCAGCGCGATAGCCGCGGCATTGTCGTTTGATGAAATGGCCATGCCGTTCTCTTCAGGCGTTGGATATTCCTTTAAACGACACGCGCCGAAAATTCCGTCGCGCCAGGCGAAAAGATTTACTGGCCGGCGGGCTGGCTCGCAGCGACGGCCGGTTGCGGCTCGCGCCATTGCCCGCGCTGTTTGAGGCTGTCGGCGAATTTGACCCGCTCCTCCGGCGTAAGCGAGGCGGCGAAATCCGCGACGCTGCTTTCGACCTGCGCCCGCAGCGCGCTGTCGGCGGCCCGCGTGCGGGCCAGCGCGGCATCCAGCGCCGCGCGGTCGAGTTGCGGTGCGGCGAGCAGGCGCAGCACCTCGCGACGGCCCTCACGGCCCTCGCGCGCGAACTGCCGCCCCTCCCGTCGTGCTTCCGTCAGACCGTCGATGAACGCCTCCTGGCGCTCAGCCGACAGATCCCCGGCGGCGAAGCGCAGCGCCCGTTGCTGGGCCACCGCCACGCCCGACGGCCGGTGTGCGGCGAACCACTGGTATGCCCCGCCGGCAATCGCGCCAAGCAGAAACACATTGAGCACCAGCGAGCCCACCAGCAGGAACTTCCATCGTCCGCCGTTCATTCGCCGCTCCAGTCGGCGGTCGATCCGCCGAAGCCCGTGGTTAGATAAGACGAGTCGTGCACCGGCGACGTCGCGCCAGCCAGTAAGAAGAACGACACTGCAAACGCACCGGCGAGACCGCCCGTCAACCCTACGCCCGCGAGCGCCGCGCCCGACCACCACATCCTGTGGCGGTACCACGGCGCACGCCGCGCCGGCGCGCCGGCAACGATGCGCTGCTGAAGTGCGCGATCCGGCGGCGCGATTTCGTCACAGGCAAGCCACGCGTCGACGCTCGCCGATTCGGCGAGCGCCGCGTCAGCCTCGGCGCGATGCGCGGCCGCCCACGCCTGCGCTGCCGCGCGCTCCTGTTCCGGCCAGCGACGTGGATCGGCGCCGTAGGCTTCGACGATGGTGTGGAATCTTTCGGGTGTCATGATTTGTCCTCGCGAAAGCCGCTCCCCGCCAGCTGGGCGCGCAGGTTGCGACGGGCGCGCGCGAGCAGGCTTTCCAGCGCATCGACGGTGATGCCCATCAAGGCGGCTGCTTCGATGTTCGACAGTTCCTGGTAGTAGTTCAGCACGAGCGCTTCGCGCTGCCTTGCGGGCAATGCTGCCAGCGCAACGCGAATCTGTTCGTCGCGGGCGCGGTTTTCGAACTGAACCTCGGGGGATGCGGCTGGATCGGCTTGATCCGGCATTTCGGCGACCGGCTCTTCACGTTGTCCGCGCAACCGGTCGTAACAGAGATTCAGCGCAACACGGTGCAGCCACGTATCGAATCTGGCTTCGCCTTCGCGCCAGCTCGGCGCCTGTTTCCAGATTCGCACGAAGGCCTCCTGCGCGACGTCTTCAGCTTCCATACGATCTCCCAACATGCGCGTGGCGAGCGCGAGCAGGCGCGGCAGCTTGCGCGCGACGAGCGTGCGAACCGCGACCGGGTCCTGTGTACCAACCCGCGCCATCAGTTCCGCATCGGGATCCCGTTCGCTCAAGACGCGCGGTCCCGCAGCATTCGCCGCGTGACCAACTCACGCCGCGACGCCCTGTACGATTGACGGGCGACACAAATCTTCTTCACTTCGCGCGGCTCCCTGAGTGCGTTTTCACGCCTGCTTCAATCCTGTCCAATGCGTTGTGCGAGCTACCGGTCTTACGCGTGGGGGTAACCAGCGGTTTCGCGGTCAATACACGACGACAGCCGGGCGATAGTGAGCGGGCCGCGCCGGCACGACGACACAACCGGCTCCGTTTCTCGTTAAACGCGTGAGCGGGAAAAATCCGTCGCGGGTGGTCGCGGGTGGTCCTACGCCTCACCCGCGTGCTGCATCGCAGGGGCCGCGTCCACTGCGGCGAGTGCCTCGTGCAGTGTCTGGAAGATATGCTTCTCGCCGATCGTCCCCGTGATGCCATGCCGGTCCATGTCGGCGCGCAGGTACACGTTGACCCGCGCAAAAATCACGACGATGCCGCGTTGCGTCAGCTCGTTGCACAGGTCGCCCACCGACCGGGCCGCCGAATAATCCAGATCCGTAACGGCGCCCGCATCGACCAGGAACCAGCGCACGGGAGCTGGCGCACGGTCGATGAGCTGTCGCACTTCGTCGACGAACAGATGGTCATTCGCGAAGAACAGATCCGCCCCGAACCGGTAGACGATCAATCCCGACGCGGTCTCGGTGCCGGCTATGGCGGGGACCGGCAGCCAGCGTCCGTCGGAGCCAGGTGCGAGCATCATGGTGTGCGGGCGGTAGCTATGCCGCACATGTCGCATGAGCGATAGCGCGACCGCCAGCAGGATCCCGTGCTCGACGCCCATGAACACGACAGCGGCAGCCGTGACGAGCGCCAGCGTGAATTCGCCTGGACTCTCGTGGCGAATAGCCCAAAGGCTTTTCACGTTGACGAGCCCCACCGCGATCGTGAAGACGATGGCGGCAAGCAAGCAATGCGGCAGGTACTGCAGCGATCCGCTCAGAAACAGCAGCACCACCACCACGACGCCGGCGAAAGTAAGTTGCGCGAACTGGCTGCGTGCACCCGCGCGTTCGGCCATCGCAGTCTGCGTCGGACTGCCGTTGACGACGAACGCCCCGCTTAGCGCGGCAGCCGCATTGGCCGCCGCCAGACCCATGATGTCGGCGTCCCCATCGAAGCGCTCGTGATAGCGCTCCGCGAAGACGCGGCCTGCAGCTGCGCTCTGCGCGATGATCATCACGAAGCAGGAAGCCGCTACCGGCACGAGGTCCAGCGTTTCCTGCCAGCCGGGAAGCGGCACGTGCAGGGACGGCAGGCCGCCCGCTACGGGTCCGATGACAGCGATGCCGTGGCCGGCAAAATCGTAGGCATAGCTCGCAGCGATCCCGCCGACGACGGCAAAGAGCGACACGGGCAGGCGCGGCAGGTAATGCCTGAAACCCAGAATGCAGCTCACCACCACGACTGAAATCGCGAGTGTGGCGAGCTGTACATGGTCCAGTTGCCGGACGATCAGTCCGATCTGGTCCAGGGTGCGGGACGAGTGCACCGCGAGGCCCAGCATGTCGCCCATCATCGCGATGCCGACCTGCACGCCCACACCGGCAAGAAAGCCGAGCAGCACGGTGCGGGAAAGGAAGTCGGCGAGGAACCCCAGCCTGAAGATTCGCGCCAGCAGCAGAAGCGCGGCTGTCAGAAGCGCGACCGTGCCGGCGAGCACGACGTAGCTGGCGCTTCCGGTTGGCGCCATCGTTGCGAGCCGGCTCGCGACGATGGTCGCTGTCGCCGAGTCGGCGGCCACGACAAGGTGGCGGGATGCTCCGAAAATGGCGAACGCCACGAGTGGCAGAAACACGGTGTAAAGACCGGTCACCGCGGGCATCCCCGCGATGCGCGCATAACCCAGCACTTGCGGGATGTTCATTGACGCCAGGGTCACGCCAGCGAGGGCATCGCGCCAAGCCCCGGCGCGATTGAGCGGAAGAACGCCCTTCAACAGGTCAAACCGCATTGTATTTTTCCTCGAGATAGCCCGCGTGCGGGCGCCGTAAAGGCAACAGGGATGTCGGCGTATCGTGCCGCGACTCGAACCGGAAAAGCAAGGCAGGGTTTCAGGGCACGGTGTTGGCGAGGCCGATGCACCGCACGTTCGCCATCAGATTAGCTGGCGTTGCGCAACATGCGCCGAAGGCTGGGCACGGCGTGCAAGGCGAGTCCGCGCGCCGGGTTCCGCAATCCCCTGACGAAAATCACGGTGGATCAAGAAAAGTCGCGAACATGCCGTTAAACAGCGAAGAACCTGAAAAAGACGGCTCTATCCGGCCAATTGGCGGACGCCGGCTACCGGTAGGCTGTCGGATTGCAGCATGGCACGCGTCGCTCGCTTCCGGCTTGCCGGATGTCCTGGTATCGGGCGCAGTCGAAACCGACGCCCCTACAACGAGCCCGCCGTCCCGCGGTTTCCCTAACAGATCTAAACATGGTGACCCGCCGACCGAACGCTGTGATCGTCATCAGTCTCGTGCTTGCTGCCGCCATCCTCGCGATTTCGGTGTGGGTGCTGTTCGAGATGCGCAAGGATGCGTTGCGCCGCGCGCAGGAGTCTGCGTTCAACGTGTCGCTGCTGGTCGAGCGCGACACGTCGCGCAATCTGGACATCTATGACCTGTCGCTGCAGGCGGTGATCGAAGGGCTCCGGCAGCCCGGTGTGATGGAGTTGCCGCCGCCGATCCGGCAGATGGTTCTGTTCGACCGCTCGGCGACCGCCAAGGACCTGGGGTCGCTGCTGGTGGTGAACGAGAAGGGCGACATCATCGTCGATTCGCAGGCGGTGCCGCCGCGCCACGTCAACGTCGCCGATCGCGATTACTTCCAGGTCCAGCGCGCGTCGCCCACGGTCGGGCTGTATGTCAGTCATCCGTTCATGCCGAGGGTCTCCAGCGGCACAATCAGCATCGCGTTGAGCCGTCGGCTGTCGCATCCGGATGGCAGTTTCGCAGGTGTCGTCGTGGGTACGATGCGGCTGAATTACTTCCGCAAGCTGTTCGACGGCGTGAATCTGGGCGAAGGCGGCTCGATGGCGTTGATGCTTGCCGACGGCACGATGCTGATGCGCCGTCCGTACGACGCGAAAATCCCGGGCCGCAGCCTGCACGGCACGGCGAACTACACGCGCTTTACCGAGGCTCCGAACGGCGACTTCTTTGGCACGGCCGCCCTCGACGGCGTGGCGCGCTGGTATGCGTTCCGTCACATCGCGGGCTACCCGATGATTCTCGACGTGGCGATCGCGACGCGGGATATCTATACCGAATGGCGGCGCCGCGCCTGGATTATCGGTTCGCTGATCGCGGCGGTCGATGTCGCGCTGGTCGCGCTTGCCGTGCTGTTCGCGCAGCAATTGCGCAGGCGCATCGCGGTGGAAGAGGAGCTGCGCATGCTGGCGCGCACCGACGGTCTGACAGGCCTGAATAACCGGCGCGCATTCGAGGAGATCGTCGAAGCCGAATGGCGGCGTACGCAACGCAGCGCACGACCGCTTTCGATGTTGTTGATCGACGTCGACAACTTCAAGGGCTTCAACGACCTCTACGGCCACTCCGCCGGCGACGATGCCCTGGTTGCCGTGGCGCGCTGCATCGCGGGCCATGTGCGCCGTCCGGGGGATAGTGCGGCGCGCTACGGCGGCGAGGAGTTTGTGGCACTGCTGCCGAACACCGGCGAGGCAGGCGCCATGCGCATCGCCGAGCAGATCCGCGCGGCCGTGCAGTCGCTCGACATGCGGCATGTCGCGAGCGCGCACCACGTGCTGACGATCAGCATCGGCATCGCCAGCACCGAGCGTCAGCGCTTCAGTACGTGTCGTGCGTTCGTCAATGCAGCCGATACGGCGCTCTACGAAGCAAAGGATGCCGGACGTAACCGCGTAGTCGTGTGGCCGGTGGAAGCGCGCGCCGAGGAACCGCAAGCCGTCGATCAGCCGACTGGGTAGGGGCGGCCGCGATCCCGGCATCGACGCCGTTACTGCCGGACAATCCTGAACACTAACGGACATCGGCGGATATCCACGGCTGGCGGCGAGCGAGGGTGGTTTGATGACCATGCCGTGCCTATCAATTGGCACAAAAAAAGCCGTTCACGTCGGGGAACGTGAACGGCGAGTCGGAGAGTTACAGCATTTGCTAGCGCTACTAATGGACTAAGCAGCCTGCGGAACAGTGTAGGTACTTTCAGAATGCTTATACATCAGACGATTCCGAAGTGAGCGAGACATAGCGCGCGCCAGTATCTCCGCTTTCATTGCGCATTCAACGCCCATCCAGCCCAGCTTATTCCCACCATCAGTACGTCAAGCCACGTCAGGACGACGCCGTAAACGAGCTGTCCGAACCGATGCGCGCGCCATCACCTGGCACGCAGCGTCGCGAGACATTTTCCGATTCCGGCCCGACAAAGGATGGCGACATGAAGTGGTTCGACCGCATGACCGTGTTGAGAAAGTTGATGCTGGCGTTTGCCATCGTGATCGCCTTTGGCGTCGTGGTGGGCGTAACCGGACTGACGACGCTGTCGTCGATGCACGCCGTCACCGAGGCCATCTGCGACCAGCACATGGATGGTCTCTACTGGATGGAAGAAGCGAATCGCAACAAGATCGACGCGGACCTCGCGGCGGCCAATCTCGGCTACGCGGCTGATGACGCCGGTCGCCAGCATCTGAAGGAAGAGATCGTTGCTTCGCTGAAGAATATGCATGAAGCGTTCGATCACTATCGCGTGACCGTCACTACCGAAGAAGGCCGCAAGCTTCAGGACGAAGTCCTCAGGAAGAGCGCCGCGTGGGAGGCAGTCGTGCATCAGCAGATCGGGATCGAGCCGATACCCGTGGGCGTCGATAACGCGGAGCTGGTGCGCCGTGCGATCGCCGCGAGCGTCGCGATGCGCGAACGTATCGTTGCGGTGATCGACTATCGCCGCAGGGAGGCCAGTGACGCGCAGGACCAGGCGTCGGCCGGATATCGCCGGATGCTTGTCGTGATGAGCTTGCTGGTGTTCGCTTCGATGGCCGCGGGCATTCTGCTCGCGTGGCTGATCGCGCGGCGTCTGTCGCGGCAGTTGGGCGGCGAGCCCGACCACGCGGTGGACATCGCGAACCGCATCGCCGCCGGTGACCTGACGGTGGGTGTCGCGACCCGTGCGGGCGACAACGCGAGTCTGCTGTTCGCGCTCGCGAATATGCGCGAACGGCTGGCGGGCATTGTCGGGGGCATCAGCGAATCGAGTGAGTCGATCCTGCTCGCGTCGGGTGAGATCGCGCAGGGCAATGCGGACCTTTCACAGCGCACCGAAGAGCAGGCAGCCTCGCTCGAAGAAACGGCATCGAGCATGGAACAGCTCACCGCGACCGTGCGGCAGAACGCGGACAACGCGCAGCAGGCAAGCGGCGTTGCACATGACGCATCTGAAGTGGCTGTGCGCGGTAGCGGTCTCGTCGGCGACGTCGTCGCGACGATGCGCGAGCTGGCCACCGGTTCGAAGCGGATGACGGATATCATCGCCGTGATCGAAAGCATCGCATTCCAGACGAATATTCTTGCGCTCAACGCAGCCGTAGAAGCGGCGCGCGCGGGTGAACAAGGGCGCGGCTTCGCAGTGGTTGCGGGCGAGGTTCGCTCGCTTGCACAACGCAGCGCGGTATCGGCGAAGGAGATCAAGGCGTTGATCGAAACTTCGACGGCGCGCGTCGACAGCGGCGCGATCCTTGCCGAGCGCGCGGGCGCGACGATGGCCGAAGTGACGCACGCCGTGCAGCGCGTGACGGACATCATGGGTGAGATTTCGGCGGCGTCGAATGAGCAGAGCACGGGCATCGACCAGGTGAACCGCGCCGTGGCGCAGATGGACGAAGTCACCCAGCAAAATGCCGCACTGGTGGAACAGGCGGCTGCAGCCGCGGGATCGATGGCCGATCAGGCGAGGCAACTGAAAACGGCCGTCGCGGTATTTTCGCTGGCGCGACGTGACGGCTGACGGGTGGGCATGTCGGCCTGGCGATGACGTCTTGCCGTCATCGCCGGCCGGTATGACATCGTCAAGCTTCGGCGCTCTGCCGGGCAAGTTCTTCGCGATGCAGGGCGACTTCTTCGGCCAGTGCACTGGCTACGACTGGACGTTGCGCGACTCGTCTGTAGTACGCATCGACAGCCGGCCATTGCGACAGGTCCACGCCGGAATACTGCGCCCAGTTCAGCACGGTGAACAGATAGCCGTCCGCCACCGTGAAACTGTCGAGCAGAAACTCCCGTTTGTCGAGATGTTTCTGCAGGACGCCGAGGCGCAATGCAACCTTGCGGCGCGTGTAGTCCCCGACATCGGCGGGTGCCTGCGGATCGAGCAACGGCACAAACACCGCCTTGTGCAATTCCGTGCTGATAAAGCCTAGCCACTGCTGCAGCTTCGCACGCTCCGCCGTACCCGCGGGCGGCGCGAGTTGCGCGGACGGAAACTGATCGGCGACGTACGGCATGATCGCCGTGTTTTCGGTAAGCAGCCAGCCTTCGTCAGTGCGCAAAGCGGGCACCTGTCCCAACGCATTGACGGGATAGAAATCGGAGCCGTCGCGCAGCCGCTTGCGCTTCGTGTCCACCTGGATGAATCCGGCTTGCGCACCGGCTTCGTACAGGGCAATCCGGGTGGCGAGCGAGCAGGCGAGCGGGGCGAAATACAGATCCATTTGGACGTCTCCAGTCTGTTTCGATTGTTTTTGTACTATAGTGAACAAAAATCAACGGCGCCAGACTATTTTTATGCATAGCGGTACAAAAACTGAAAGGAGAACGCGCGGCCGTCCCCGTGCGTACGATCCGGACGAGGCCATCGCGAGTGCGAGGGATGCGTTCTGGCAGGGCGGCTACTCAGGAACGTCACTCGACGCGCTGAGCGAGGCGACCGGCATGAACCGGCCGAGCCTGTACGGCGCTTTCGGCGACAAGCACGCGCTCTACCTGAGCACGCTGGATCGCTATGTCGAAGCCGGCCTGCACGCGATGGAAGCTGCACTCGGCGGCGATCGGCCGCTGCCGCGGGCGCTGCAGCGCGTCTATGACACCGCGCTCGCGCTCTATCTGCCGGCAGGCGAGGCGCCACGCGGCTGCTTCCTGATCGGCACCGCGACGGTGGAGTCGAAGCTCGATGCCGATGTTCGCGCCAGACTGGCAGATGGGCTGCGCACCTTCGATCGTGCGTTTGAGAAGCGTCTCAAGCTCGCGCAGGCGCAGGGCGAACTCGACCCAGCCGCTGATCCAGCGGTGCTCGCCAGAGTGGCCTCGGCGATCCTGCACAGCCTTGCGCTGCGCTCGCGCGCCGGCGATACGCGAGCGTCGCTGCGCGCCACCGCCGCGGCCGGCGTGGCGCTGATCTGCGGCACGCGCGGCGAGCAACCAGTGACTCAGTCGAAATCCGGCGTGAAACGATAGCGGCCTCGGCCCGGCCGCGCGCCCGCGGCCGCCAGGACCGGCGCTTCAGGCTGGTGGAGCGCGCGGCATGAGCTTCACAGGGGCGAACCCGACGCTCCGGCTTGTCAGCGTGCGCCCCTCTCCGTACACTCGCGCGTAATTCCAGAACAGCGCCGTCAGCGGCGCGTCCCAGATATACGTCGACAAAGGAGACCTCCTGCTATGGCCGATTCCTACTTTCCCCGCTGGCGTGTCCAGTCACAAGCGATCGAAGGCCGCGTGGTCGGCACAGAGGAGCGGCTCGCCTGGCCGCAGATGTTCGCGCTCGGTATCCAGCACGTCGTCGCAATGTTCGGCTCGACTGTGCTTGCCCCGCTTCTGATGGGTTTCGATCCGAACCTTTGCATTTTCATGTCGGGTATCGGCACGCTGCTGTTCTTCGTGCTCGTCGGCGGCCGGGTGCCGAGCTATCTCGGTTCGAGCTTCTCGTTCATCGGCCTCGTCATCGCCGTGACCGGCTACAGCGGGCATGGGCCGAACATGAATATTCCGGTCGCGCTTGGCGGGATCATCGCGTGCGGTGTCGTGTACTCGATCATCGGCCTGATCGTGTCGGCGGTCGGCACGAAGTGGATCGAGACGCTGATGCCGCCCGTCGTCACCGGCGCCATCGTCGCGGTGATCGGGCTGAACCTTGCGCCGATCGCGGTAAAGGGTGTCAGCGGGAGTGCCTTCGATTCGTGGATGGCGCTGTTGACGGTGCTGTGCGTCGGAGCGGTGGCGGTGTTCGCGCGCGGCATGTTGCAGCGTCTCCTGATTCTCGTCGGTTTGCTGATTGCCTACGTGATCTATGCCATCGTGACGAACGGTCTGGGCATGGGCAAACCGATCGATTTCACGATTGTCGCGAACGCGGCGTGGCTCGGCATGCCGCACTTCACGGCACCGGTTTTCAACGCGCAGGCGATGACGCTGCTCGCACCGGTCGCCGTCATCCTCGTCGCGGAAAACCTCGGCCACATCAAGGCCGTGAGCGCGATGACGGGGCAGAACCTCGATCGTTATATTGGCCGCGCGTTCATTGGCGACGGCCTCGCGACGATCGTCTCCGGTCTCGCGGGCGGCACTGGCGTCACCACCTACGCGGAAAACATCGGCGTGATGGCGGTCACGAAAATCTACTCGACGCTCGTGTTCGTGATCGCTGCGGTGATTGCGCTCGTGCTCGGCTTCTCGCCGAAGTTCGGCGCGGTGATCCAGACGATTCCGGGCCCTGTGCTTGGCGGCGTGTCGATCGTGGTGTTCGGGTTGATTGCGGTGACGGGCGCGCGCATCTGGGTCGTCAACCGGGTCGATTTCTCCGATAACCGCAACCTCATTGTCGCGGCCGTCACGCTCGTGCTGGGCGCGGGCGACTTTTCACTGAAGCTGGGTGGTTTTGGGCTGGGCGGCATCGGTACCGCGACGTTCGGCGCGATCATTCTTTACGCGCTGCTGCGGCGCAAGCCGGCGCAACAGGCAGCTGTCTGAGCGTTGGTGCCTCTCACGTCACCTCAGGTTCGCGCCCGCCCACGGTTCGTCAACGCCATCTCCGACAGATCCACTTCCCGCATCAGCCGCGTCAGCGTTTCATCGTTGATTTTCTGCTCGGTGCGCAACGACAGGAATACCGCACGTTCCGCGCGCATTGCGGCGAGCCGCATCTGCAATTCCAGCGCTTCGGCGCGGCGTGCGAGTTCGCTGGGTTTCTCGTTGTCATCGAGCGTGGCGAGACGCCGGCGGTAAATATCCATCACGCGCGCGGTCACATCTGCGGCGTACGCGGACGCCGATTCGTCGAGATCGGCGCCGGCTGTTTCATGCAGGTTGTCGACCGCGCGAATGGCGGCCTGGGCGGCGAGCGTGCGCGCATGCTTCTCTTCGGCGGCGTGCGGATCGCGGCCACGGCGCGAGCCACGCGTAAGCAGCGGCAGCGCGACGACCGCCACCAGCAGCGACGCGAGAATCACCCCCGACGCGATGAAGATCGCCACCTCCCGACCCGGCAGCGCCTGACCATCCGGTAACGCGACCGGCAATGACAGCACGCCTGCGAGCGTCACCGCGCCGCGCACGCCGGCGACGGTCATGATTGCGACCGTCCGCAACCCAGGCACCGCGTTGGTGACGCCCTGGCGTGCCGCGCCACGGCTCGCGAACCAGCGTAACAACCACACCCACACGAAGCGCAGCGCATACAGCGCGAGCAGCACCGTCGCGACATAGCCGATGAGTCGCAAGGCCTGCACGTCGCTGGTGTGATGCGCGTCGAGCAGCGCCTCGCCAAGAATGTGCGGAAACTGCAGGCCGAGCAGGATGAAGACCATCCCGTTGAAGACGAACTCGATCATCGTCCACGTACTGGCGCCACGCACACGCGACGCGACGGGCCCCGCGTGCGCGATGCTCGCGTAGTTCATCATCATGCCGGCGGCGACGGCCGCGAGAATGCCCGAGCAGCCCAGATGCTCGGCGAACAGGTAGGCGGCGAAGGGAATCAGCAGCGTCATCACGACACCGGGTGCGGGGTCCCCTTCGCTCGTAACATTCAGGAAGCGCGCCGACACGACGCTGAAGAGCCAGCTGACCGCTGCGCCCGTCGCGAGGCCGCCGGCCGCGATGATGACGAAGCTGATCGACGCGTCGCGCAGCGAGAACACGCCGGTCAACGCCGCGGCAATCGCGAACTTGAGCGCGACGAGGCCGGACGCGTCGTTCATCAGCGCCTCGCCTTCGAGGATATGCATCAGCTGCGGCGCAATCCTGCCCTTGCCAGCGATGCCGGTCAGCGCAACCGCGTCGGTGGGCGACAGGACGGCGGCGAGCGCGAATGCGACCGGCAGCGAGATCGACGGCACCAGCGCATGAACGAAGTAGCCGATGGCGAGCACCGTCATGAACACAAGACCGAGCGCGAGCATCAGGATCGCGCGGCGTTGCATGAAGAACTCGCGCTTCGGGATGCGCCAGCCGTCCGCGAACAGCAGCGGCGGGATGAACAGCACCATGAAGATGCCCGGGTCGAAGGTGACATGCAGCCCGAGTTCCGGCCACGCCAGCAGTGCGCCGATGGCGATCTGCACGAGCGGCAGCGGCGCTTTGACAGGCAGGAGCCGGATCAGGATGCCCGAACTGGCAACCGCGAGCAGCAGGATGAGGACGGTGAAAACGATTTCCATCAGGCTTGGTTCGGAAGAAGCCGCGCGACGTTCGCTGGCAGCGCCGCAGGCGCGCGCGGAGGCTCGTCCGACAGGAAGGCACAAGTCCGAAGTGTAGCCCGACGTGCAAGCAATCCGGGGCGAAGCGCGCATCGGATGCACATGGGCCGCTGCCCGTCGGCGCGCCATGCTGCACCGGCATGGTGCGTTTTGCGCCCCTGCTCGACGCATGCCGTTTACCGTCGCTGCAAGCTGGCGCGCGAATTAACGCGATACGTGGTCGACCGTGCGCATGGAGCTTGCTTAAGTGATATCGATGACGCACATTTTGAGAAAGGAGCCTCCCCGGTCGTTCCTCGACTGGAAGCCTCGCTCTCGCGTGAGAGGATTGCATGAGCATTGCCCAGCAGGACAGGTCGGCCGCCGCGCCGCACGGGTTTGAGGTGAGTTTTACCTCGGGCCTGCAACGTTATTCGACGCAACACGGGGATCTGGAACTCACCAGTGTCTTCCAGCCTGTCTTTAGTCTGTCGCACATGCGTGCGATTGGCTACGAAGGCTTGCTGCGCGCGCACGATTCGCTCGACCGGCCGGTTTCGCCGCTCGATGTGTTCGGCCAGGCCGCGCGTCTGGGCGACGTGCTGCAGGTCGACCGGCTTGCGCAGGCGCTGCATCTCGAGAACTTCAAGGCGCTTGGCGCGGAAAAGGAATGGCTGTTCCTGAACGTGCATCCGGGCGCGCTGACCGATCCGTATCACGCCGCCGCGCTGCTCGCGAACCTGCGCCGCCTCGATCTGCCGCCGCGGCGCATCGTGCTCGAAGTGCTCGAGCAGCGTGCGGACGATCTCGAACGTCTCGCCGAAGCGGTGCGCCAGTTCCGCGACCGCGGCTTCCTGATCGCGCTCGACGATTTCGGCGCGGGTCATTCGAACGTCGAGCGCGTCTGGCAACTGAATCCGGATATCGTAAAGCTCGACCGTTCGCTGCTCGCGCCCGGTGCGATCAGGCCGCAGGGTTCGTCGATCCTGCCGGGGCTCGTGTCGTTGCTGCATGAGGCGGGCAAGCTCGTGCTGATCGAAGGCATCGAGACCGAGAGCGAGGCGCACATGGCGCTCTCGTGCGATGCGGACTTCGTGCAGGGCTTCTTCTTCGGCAGGCCAAGCGCAGCAATGGCCGACGCCTCGACGAGCGCCGCGCTGATTGGCGGGCTCACCGAACGCAACCGGGCGCTGACCGAAATGCGCGAAAAGCGTGACGCGTCACGTCTTGCGCCGTATGTGCGGGCCTTCGAGCGCGCGGCCGACCGCCTGTCTGCGGGCGAACCGCTCGACGAGGTGTGCTGGAATTTCCTGTCTCTCGACCATGCTGCACGCTGCTTCCTGCTCGACGAGAACGGCCGGCAGTCGGAGCGCAACGTCGTGCTGCGGGCCGACCGTGCCGTGCAGATGTCGCGCTTTCTTCCGCTGTCGGATGCGAAGGGGGCGAGCTGGCTGCGACGGCCTTACTTCCGCGCGGCGATCCGCGAGCCGCAGCGCGTACAGGTCACGCGGCCGTATCTGTCGATCAATGAAGCGACGCTGTGCGTGACGCTGTCGATCGCGACGCGGGTCGGCGACAAGGCGTGCGTGCTATGCGGCGATATCGACTGGCATCACGAAACCGATGAAGTCGTTACCGCCGGCGCGTTGATCTAGTTACCCGCAAGTTACCCGCAGCGGCCGCCCGAGAACCCTTCGACGTGACCAGGTCGTCAAGGACCGAAGCGGCGGTCGGTCAGACTGACCGACTGGACGAGCTTCAGGTCGCCGGAAGACGAACCGAGATAGACCGGATAAGTGCCTGCCCGGACTCGCCATTGCCCCGCGTTCTTGTCAAACGATGCGAACAGGCGCGGGTCGATGTCGACGGACACCCGCTTCGTTTCTCCCGCCTTCAAGTCGATCTTCTGGAACCCGGCAAGCCGCCCTGGCGCGTGGGCTGCAGCCGGCAGGCCCATGTAGACCTGCGCGGTTTCCTTGCCGTCGCGCTTGCCCGTGTTGGTCACGTTGAAGCTGACCGTCAATCCGCGCGAGTCGCCGTGCATACTGGCTTTCGAATACCCAAAGGTCGAATACGACAGGCCGAAGCCGAACGGAAACAGTGGCTTCTGGGTGGTTTGCTCATGCCACCTGTAGCCAACTGCTGCGCCCTCGATGTTGTAGTCGACGGCCGCGTCAGGCGCGATTGCGGGGCGCGGCAACTGGGCGACGCTGGCTGGGAATGTGACCGGCAGACGCCCGGATGGATTGACGTCGCCATACAGTACGTTCGCAATCGCCTCGCCGCCTTTCGCGCCCGGATACCATGCCTCGATAACCGCGCTCACCTTCGACAGCCACGGCATCAGTACCGGATTGCCGGTTTCCAGCACGACGACCGTATGCGGATTCGCGGCGGCCACCTGCGCAATCAGTTCGTTTTGCTGATCAGGCAACAACAGGTCGGTCGCATTGTCCAGTGTTTCGGCGCTCCACTGGTGGGCGAATACGATCGCAACGTCGGCACGCTTCGCCAGTTCAGCCGCTCTCGCGGGGTCCGCGCCGTCGTCGTAACGCACCGTGGTCTCGCTGCCAGCCTTCGCCCCGATAGCCTTGAGCGGCGACGACGGATCGTAGATCACCGGATTCGGGAACGAATAGCCGCCCTGTCCAACGGCGGGACCACCGACCGGCCAGACCTGCGATGAACCGCCGCCCGACAGCACGCCTGCGTCCGCGTGCGAACCGATCACCGCAATCGTATGGCCGGGGGCGAGCGGCAGTTGCTGTGCGGCATTTTTCAGCAGTACGATCCCTTCCTCCTCGTCGGCCTGAGCAATCGTGGCATCCGCGGCGACATCGATCGGGCGCAGCGACGGCGGGTTGTCGAATACACCCTTGGCGTACATGGTGCGCAGGATCCGATGCGCCATGTCCTTCAGGCGGCTCTCCGGCACGGTGCCGTCTGCCAGTGCCTGCTTCAGCTTGTCGCCGAAGAACGGACCACCGTTGTCCTTGTCGAACGATTCTCCGGACTCCTGGTCGAGGCCGTTCAACGCATCCTTGACATCGTGAACCGCGCCCCAGTCCGACATCACATAGCCCTTGAAATGCCAGTCGTCCTTCAGGATCCGGTTCAGCAGCATATCGCTCGAGCACGCCCAGACCGTGTTGACCTTGTTGTACGAGCACATCACCGAACCGGGATCGCCTTTTTCGATCGCGAGCTCGAACGCAAGCAGGTCCGATTCGCGCGCGGCGGTCCAGTCGATGTTCGAACTGACGTTGAAGCGGTTCGCCTCCTGATCGTTGAGCGCGTAATGCTTGATGGTCGCGATCACGTGGCGGCTCTGGATGCCGGCAATCGCCGCGCCGACCATCGTGCCAGCGAGCAACGGATCTTCACCGGCATATTCGAAGTTGCGACCATTGCGCGGGTCACGCGCCAGGTCTGTCCCGCCGCCCAGCAGAACATTGGAGCCGAGCCTGTGTGCTTCCTCGCCGATCATCGCGCCACCATCGAAGGCACGCTGCGGATTCCAGGTCGAGGCAGTCGCCAGCCCCGACGGCAACGGTGTTGCCGCTCCGGTGTCCACGCCGCGAACCGGCAGCCCATTGGTCTTGTCGAGCAGAGACCGGATGCCCAGACCCGCATCCGACTCCACCTGGTCCGGAATACCGAGGCGCGGAATGCCGGCGATGATGCCCGACGGCATCAGCGGGCTCTTCGCATACCGCCCATAGAGGCCATGCACCAGTTGAATCAGTTCGTCCTGAGTCATCTGCTGGATCAAGGCATCCGCGCGCTGGTCCGCCACCGTTGGGGCGTCGACGGGCGGCGGAACGGCTGCATAGGCAACGGTTGCACAGAGCGCCTGGACCAGTAACGCGATCGCTTTCAGTTTGCCGGCCGTCGCAGCCGGTTTGGTTCGTTCAATTTTCATGATGAGACTCTTCTTTGCAGATTGAGGACGGGCGCATCAGAACCGGTGCAGGATGCCCGCGATCGCGGCGGTCTGGATGCCGGTTGACGAAGGATTCGACAGGCCGTTGATCCACGCGGCCCCGCCACTGCCATGCATGTAGATCACGTTCAGATACAGGTCAGTGCGCTTGGACAGGTAGTAGCTCGCGTTGCCGCCAATCTGGTGATACTTCGCGTTGCCACTGGCCGACTGGTGCACGGTCGTAAAGTCGTAGCCCACACCGAGTTGCCAGGCGGGCGTCGCCCAGTATTGGGCACTCGCCTCGTAGTTCGAAAAGTCTTTGTTGCCGGTCGGCATCTCGAAGTTCGACTGCGTGTGGAGCAGCGCAACGGTCAGTGCGCCGATCGTGTATGCGCCGCCGACGCCCCAGATCTCCTGACGCTGCACGTTCGAGACCACCGAGGTCGGGTAGTAGTTATCCGACGGAATCGCGCCGGTGGTGTTCAGGCCGGGGTGGTCCAGCAGTGCGTAGGCTGCATCGATGCGCAGCGGACCGTTCGCGTACTGGGCTCCGACGCTCCAGCTACGGTTGTTCGCCGCGCTCGTGTCGTTCGAGAATGCGTAGAGCGCCTCGGCCTGCAGCCCCTTGATCCGTGGCGAGGTGTATTTGACTGAATTGTCGGAGCGGAAAGTATTGTTCAGGTCATCGTTGTCATACAGGATGTTGCCGAACTGCGTAAAGTTGCCGACGCCGTCGTTGGACAGGTAGTCCTGGACCGGATTGAACTGGCGACCGGCGGTGACAGCACCCCAGGTGTCACTGCTGAGGCCGACCCATGCGCCACGACCGAACAGGCGACCGCCCTGTTTCAGCGCGCCGCTGTAGGTGTCAAAGCCGTTTTCGAGCCGGAAAATCGCGTGCAGGCCGTCACCCAGATCCTCGGTGCCCTTGAAGCCCCAGCGCGAGCCCTGCTGATTGCCCGCCGTCGCCTGAATCAGACTCTTGCCGCCCTGATTGCTGGTGTAGGTGAAGCCACTGTCGACGATCCCATAGATCGTCACGCTGCTCTGTGCGTGCGCCATGCCCGGTCCGACACCGACGAGCGCAAGCAGGGAAATGCCTGCGACCTTGGCCGGCCATCGCACGTCGGAAAAGTTTGCCCCTGCTCGCGCCAAACCTGTTTTAAGTGATTTATTTAGCATAGCTGATGATATGGATTTGTTGGATTTTTTCAAGAGTGCGTCTCCTCCTGGTTCTAATCCGGTTGGTAAAAAAAGCTCCGCTTTACTGTTCTTTCGGTCTCTGGGCGGAGGCAAACAGGAAACTCAGACGAACACTGACAGGGTCATGATCAGAATGATCGCGACGATGGAGACGATGGTTTCCATCACCGTCCACGTCTTGAAGGTTTCGGCGACCGTCATGTTGAAGTACTGCTTGACGAGCCAGAAGCCTGCATCGTTGACATGCGACAGAATCAGCGAACCTGCGCCGGTTGCAAGCACCAGCAGTTCGCGGTTGACGCCCGGCACCATGGCCACCACCGGGGCAACGATGCCGGCGCCGGTGATTGTCGCTACGGTTGCGGATCCCGTCGCCACCCGGATCACTGCCGCGACAAGCCACGCAAGCAGGATCGGCGAAATGTGCGCGTGCACCGCCATCTGGCCAATCGCGTCACCCACACCGCTTGCTACGAGCATCTGCTTGAAGCCACCACCGGCGCCGATGATCAGAATGATCGCGGCCACCGGTGCGAGGCTGGCGTCGACAAACTTCAGCACCTGTTTCGCGTCGAAACCGCGCGCGGCGCCGAAGGTGTACAGGGAAAGCAGCAGCGCGACGAGCAAGGCGGTGATCGGATGGCCGATCATGTCCATCCAGACACGCAAGGTGCTGTGTTGGTCGAGGACGATATCCGCAAACGTCTTGAGCAGCATCAGGAAGACGGGCAGCAGCACTGTCGCCAGCGTCACGGTGAAACCCGGCAGATCCCGGGCTTCGGACTCGTGCGCCAACTGGTCGAGCAATTCCTGCGACGGCGAACCCGGAACGTATCTGGCGATGAACGAACCGAACAGCGGGCCAGCGATGATTGCCGTCGGCAGGCCGACGATCAGGCCATAAAAGATGGTCTTGCCGATGTCGGCGCCAAATACGCCGATTGCCAGCAGCGGCCCGGGGTGAGGCGGCACCAGTCCGTGGACGACCGAGAGCCCCGCGAGCAACGGCACGCCGACCTTGATCAACGGCACGCCGGTACGCCTCGCCACAATGAAGACCAGCGGAATCAGCAGCACGAAGCCGATCTCGAAGAACAGCGGAATGCCGACCAGAAAGGCGGCGCACATCATCGCCCATTGCACCCGCTCCCGGCCGAACGCGCCCACCAGGGTGCGCGCAATCTGGTCCGCTCCGCCGGACTCGGCCATCATCTTGCCCAGCATGGTGCCAAGCCCGAGAACAATGCCGACAAAGCCCAGTACGCCGCCGAACCCGTCCTGGAACGACTGCATGATCTTCGCGACCGGCATGCCGGATGTCAGGCCGACGAAGCCGGCCGCCAGCGTGAGCGCGATAAAGGGATGAATCCTGAAGCGCGTAATCAGCAGGATGAGCCCGACGATCGCAATCAGCGCGTCGAGCAGTAAAGAAATGTTGCTGGGCAAGCCAGACATAGTGATCCCCGAGGTTAGAGGTCCGCTGTTTCCCGATTTCGGTATGGTGCGGGCAGGCAAAAATAAGATAGCGCTATCTCAAGCGACCGAAGCAATCTGGAACGGATTGCGAGTCTCGCACCAGGCAGTCGCCACCCGGGTAATTCCGGTGAGCGGCAACGTGGCGTCGACCGTGAGTGTCAAGGGTTCATCAAGTGGCGCTTCGAGGTCGGCAAACTGGCTGGCGACCAGCGTGGCCGGCATGAAATGATTGCCGCGCCCGGCAACGCGCCTTGCAGCAACCTCACGCGGCAGATTCAGGAACAGAAAACCGAGCCCCGGCACAGCCTGGCGGAGCCGCTCGCGATAGCGGCGCTTGAGCGCTGAGCATGCCAATACAGGCCGCTCATGCGCCATGAGCGCACGGCTGAGTTCGCTCGCGAGCCGCTCCAGCCAGCCGGCCCTGTCAACGTCACCAAGCGGGATGCCGGCGCGCATCTTCGCAACGTTCGCTGCCGGATGGAACTCGTCGCCTTCGATCAGGTACCCGCCGATTTGCTTCGCCAGCGCCGCTGCAACGCTGCTTTTGCCACAGCCGGCCACGCCCATCACCACCATTGCAGACATCATCTCGTTCAATTCAACCTCATCCATGTCTTAAGACAGCGCTATCTTTGCTGCCCGAAGAAACCGGCCGTTCACGGCCGATCCAGTTGTCGACAGCTCTGCAGCAGGCTTTTTCTACTTCTTGCGTCGAACCTTTGTATAACAGCAGAGGTAGCGCTATCCTAGACGTCTTATGGCAAATTCGACACGCAGGAAAACCCGAGGTACTGGTCGCCCGACGCTTGAAGAGGTTGCGCGCCGCGCCGGGGTGAGCACAATCACCGCGTCGCGCGCATTGCGCGGCGTCAACACGGTCGCGCAGGAACTCGTGCAACGCGTCCGGGACGCGGCGCAGGAACTGGGCTATGTGACCAATGCGGCGGCACGGGCACTCGCGTCCGCGCGCAGCGAGGTGGTCGCGGTGCTTGTCCCATCGCTGTCCAATCTCGTTTTCGTCGATGTGCTCGAGTCGATTCACCGCGTGCTCAGGCCGCACGGTTTCGAGATCCTGATCGGCAACTCGCATTACGCGCGCGAGGACCAGGAAGACCTGATCCGCCATTATCTCGCCTCCCCGCCAAGCGGCATGATCGTGACCGGGTCCGAATGCACCGAAGCGGCGTGGCGCATGATCGATGCGAGTGGCGTGCCCTGTGTTCATATCATGGAACTCTCACGCGGCCCCGGCGTGTATTGCGTTGGCTTCGCGCAGGTGAGCGCCGGCCAGACCGCCGCCGAACACCTGATCGCGCGCGGCCGCACCCGCAACGCGTTCGTCGCGGCGCAACTTGACCCGCGGATCATGCAGCGTGGCGAGGGCTTTCGCCGGACGCTGCAAAAGGCGGGGTTGTACGACCCCGCGCTCGAGTTTCTGTCGCCGGCACCGTCCTCGATCGGACTCGGCTGCGACCTGTTCGCGCAGATCATGGAGCGGCGCCCGGACGTCGACGGCATTTTCTTTGGCAACGACGACCTGGCGCAAGGCGCGCTACTCGAGGCGCTGCGCCGCGGCGTGTCCGTGCCGGGCAACGTCGCGATGGTTGGCTTCAACGACCTGCCCGGATCGGCCCATTCGTTCCCGCGCCTGACGACGATCCGCACGCCTCGCGCCGAAGTCGGTCGCCGCGCCGCGCTCATGCTACTTGCGATGATCAGGGGCGAGCCGGTGGCCGAACCGGTGGTCGACCTGGGTTTTGAACTCGTTGTACGCGAGAGCTCCTGAATCCGGCAACCCGGTCTGCGCGCGGTCCATAAACGCTGGCTCACTTCGTTACCACCACCGGAATGCCGCTCAACGCACCGCTGCCACGCATCTGCGCGAGCGCTGCCTGCACGACTGCGGACGTTGCGGGCTCGATGTTCAGCGCACGGCTCGCCGAACGCTCACGT
Source organism: Paraburkholderia sp. GAS448 (assembly GCF_050435685.1). Classification (NCBI taxonomy): domain Bacteria; kingdom Pseudomonadati; phylum Pseudomonadota; class Betaproteobacteria; order Burkholderiales; family Burkholderiaceae; genus Paraburkholderia; species Paraburkholderia sp. GAS448. The sequence goes on along the minus strand of NZ_JBNDKT010000002.1, from coordinate 72,224 downwards.
GCTTTCGCAGCGACCAGACTGTTCAGCTTCACCGGACCATAGCCGCGCACGCGCTGCATGACCTGCGCGAACTCGACTGCTTCGTCCATCGTGGCGGGCGTCAGCACGCGCAGCAGGGCTTCGGTCGTTGCTTCGTAGTCTGTCGCCAGCGCACGTTCCATCCGGCGTTCCAGCGAGCGGCCGAACGGATCGAGCGGCGTGCCGCGCAGCGCGCGGACCTTCGCGAGGCCGCCGAGCACCGGCCACATCCACTGGCCGAACTTCACCTTCTTCGGACGCTCGCCGTGGGCGGCGCGCGTCACGGTCGGCGGCGCCATGTTGAAGCCGATGCGGAAGTCGCGGCCAGCAACGCCTTCGAACTGCGCTTCGATTGCGCGCCTGAACGAGCCGTCCGCATAAAGACGCGCGACTTCGTACTCGTCCTTGACCGCGAGCAGCTTGAAGAACGTTGTAGCGACTGCGCGCGTCAGCGGTTCGCTGGCCGGTTTGTCTGCGGCGCCCGAAGCCCGCTGCTCCGCCGCGCGTACCTTGTCGACCAGCGCGCGGAAGCGCTTGACGTATGCTGCGCCACCGTAAGCCGCCAGACGTGTTTCACGATCGGCGATCACGGCATCGACATCGCGCGCCGAGTCGCTGGGGACCGAGAACGGTAATGCAATCGCATCGGCACGCGTTTGCAGCAGCGCATCGAGCGCCGCAGGATCCGCCGCCGCGACGCGGCCGATCGCGAACGCCAGCTTGTTCGCTTCGACCGCGACGTTGTTCAGTTCGATCGCCCGCGTCAGCGCCTCGAACGACACCGGCACGAGGCCGAGTTGCCACGCGAAACCGAGCATCAGGATGTTCGCGCCGATCGTGTCGCCGAGGAAGCGGCTGGCGAGCGCCTGCGCATCGCACGTCGACAGACGTTCATCCCCTGCTGCATGACGCATCTTGTCGATCAGGGCGTCCGCGTGCAGGTTCGCATCGGGATTCTGCACGAACGACGCGTTCGGAATCGCATGCGTGTTCACGACGATGCGCGTGCGGCCGTGGCGCACGGTCTGCAGCGCATCGCCGCTCGCGCCGACCACCATGTCGCACGCGAGCAGCACGTCGGCCTGCTGCGTATCGATACGCACCTGGTTGAGCCACTCGTCGCGCGCGGCGAAACGCACGAACGACAGCACCGAGCCCCCCTTCTGCGCGAAGCCCATGAAGTCCAGCACGGAAGCGCTCTTGCCTTCGAGGTGCGCAGCCATGCTGATCAGCGCACCGACCGTCACAACCCCCGTGCCGCCGACGCCCGTCACGAGGATGTCGTACGGGGCGGCGTCGAGATGCGTCGCCGGCGTGGGCAGTGCCGCGATCTTCTTCGCGAGCGCGGCCGGGTCGAATGCGGCGCCTGCGGCCTTCTTCAGCTTGCCGCCTTCGACCGTCACGAAACTCGGGCAGAAGCCGTTCACGCACGAGTAATCCTTGTTGCACGACGACTGATCGATGCGGCGCTTGCGGCCGAGCGTCGTCTCGAGCGGCTCGACCGACAGGCAGTTCGATTGCACGCCGCAATCGCCACAGCCTTCACAGACGGCCTCGTTGATGAAGAGACGCTTGTCCGGATCGGGGAATTCGCCTTTCTTCCTGCGGCGACGCTTTTCTGCCGCGCAGGTCTGGTCGTAGATGAGGACCGTCACGCCGTCGATGTCGCGTAACTGGCGCTGCACCGCGTCGAGCTCGCTGCGATGGTGGAACGTCGTGCCCTTCGGAAAGAGGTCGTGGTGGCCGTCATACTTTTCCGGCTCGTCGCTTACGACGACGAATTTCGACACGCCTTCGGCTTCCACCTGCCGAGCAATCTGCGGCACCGAGATGCTGCCGTCCACCGGCTGGCCGCCCGTCATCGCGACCGCATCGTTGTAGAGAATCTTGTAGGTGATCGTGGTCCTGGCCGCGACCGCCTGACGGATCGCAAGGATGCCTGAATGGAAGTACGTGCCGTCGCCGAGGTTCTGGAACACGTGGCGCGTCTTCGTGAACATCGAATGCGACGCCCAGTCGACGCCCTCGCCGCCCATCTGGATGAGTCCTGTCGTATCGCGCTCCATCCACGACGCCATGAAGTGGCAGCCGATGCCGGCCTGTGCGATCGAGCCTTCGGGCACCTTCGTCGATGTGTTGTGCGGGCAACCCGAGCAGAAGTACGGCGTGCGCTTTACGGCGTCGGCCGCGTTCGACAGAATCTGCGGCGCCACCAGATCGACCACGCGCTCACGACGGTCGAGCGCGGGCTTGTGCCGCGCGAGCCAGTTCGCGAACACCGGCAGGACGCGCGATGGCCGCAGTTCGCCTAGCGACGACAGCAGCAACGAGCCGTCTTCGGCATACTTGCCGAGCACGGCGGGACGTGCGCCTTCGCGGCGGTTGTACAGATAGTCCTTGATCTGCTGTTCGATGACGGGGCCTTTCTCCTCGATCACCAGCACTTCCGACAGACCTTCGACGAACCTGTCGATGCGCGTCATTTCGAGCGGGAACGACAGGCCGACCTTGTAGATCCGCACGCCCGCCGCTTCCAGATCGGCGACGGTGACGTCGAGCCGCCGCAGCGCTTCCATCAGGTCGAGGTGGGCCTTGCCGCAGGTCACGATGCCGACATTCGCATGCGGGCTCGGTGCGATCCATTTGTCGATGCTGTTGGTGCGCGCAAAGTGCCGCACGGCATTCAGCTTGGCTTCGAGCCGCGCTTCGATCGACAGGCTCGGCAGGTCGGGCCAGCGGTTGTGCAGACCATCGGCGGGCGGCTGGAAATCCGCTGGAATGGTCCATTCGGTTTGCAGCGCGTCCAGGTCGACGGTCGAACCCGATTCGACCGTCTCCGAAATCGCCTTGTAGCCGACCCATGCGCCGGAGAAGCGCGACAGCGCCCAGCCGTAGAGGCCGAATTCGAGCATGTCCGCGATGTTCGACGGATTCACCACCGGCATGTGCCACGCCATCAAGGCGAAGTCGCTCTGATGCGGCATCGACGAAGACACGCAGCCGTGGTCGTCGCCCGCTACCACCAGTACGCCGCCATGCTGCGATGAGCCGTACGCGTTGCCGTGCTTCAGCGCGTCGCCCGCGCGGTCGACGCCCGGGCCTTTGCCGTACCACATCGCAAACACGCCTTCGACGGTGCGCTCCGGGTCCGACTCGACCCGCTGTGTGCCGAGCACGGCGGTGCCGCCGAGTTCTTCGTTGATCGCGGGCAGGAAGCGGATGTCGCTGGCGGCGAGCAGTTTCGTCGCCTTCCACAACTGCTGGTCGACCATGCCGAGCGGCGAGCCGCGATAGCCGCTGATGAAACCGGCGGTGTTCAGGCCATGCTCACGGTCGAGCGCGCGCTGCATCAGCGCGAGGCGCACGAGCGCCTGGGTGCCGGTCAGGAAGATGCGGCCGCGGGTGGCGGTCAGATTGTCGGAAAGACGGTAATCGGCGAGGGCGGGGGTGCCGTCGACAGGCAGTCGTGCGGTCATCGGGGAAGTCTCCTTGTTTTGGTCTCGCGCGAACGGGGCAACGCCACAGCGGCTTCGCAACGAAAGAGCCTCTATTTTTCAGCGCCGATAGGAGAAATTTATTGCTAACTGAAGGGGGCAAGTCACTGATCGCGCGAGCCGCCCTGCGTTTTCGGTGGGGTTTTGAGTGAGTTCTACCGCGGGTGCCGGGGTTGCGTTACGCTGAGGGCGTCCTAACGCATTGGGAGCCGACCATGAAACTCTATTACTGGCCGAAAACGCGTGCCTTCCGTGCGCTGTGGATGCTGGAGGAGATCGGCGCGCCGTACCACATCGAGCACGTCAACATCCGTGCGGGCGAACAGGGCTCCCCGGCATTCCGTCACCTCAATCCGATGACCAAGCTGCCCGCGCTCGACGACAACGGCGTGCACGTCTCGGAATCCGGTGCGGTGCTGCTGTATCTCGCCGACAAATTCCCGGCGGCCGGTCTCGGCGCGACGCTCGACGATCCGTTGCGCGGCCGTTTCCTGCAGTGGCTCTTTTTCACGCCTGGCTGTCTCGAACCGGCGATGGCCGAGAAAATGACCGGGTCGCCCGGTAATACGTTCAGCTTCGGCTGGGGTGATTTCGATCGCGTGCAGCAGGCGATCGAAACCGCGCTCGAAGAAGGCGAGTGGTTGCTGGGCGAGCGTTTCAGCGCCGCCGACCTGCTGCTCGCCGGCACGCTGCAGATCGCCTTCATGGCGAAGCTGCTGGAGCCGAAGGGCCGCTTCGGCGACTATGTGGAACGCGCGGTATCGCGCGATGGACATGCGCGGGCGCTGGCGGTCGAACAAAGAGAAATTGCCGCGCTCAAGAAGTAGCGGCAAAGAGCGGCAGGCGCGGCGGGTGTGGCCTCAGGGGTGCATTGCCTGCGACTCGTCCGCTGTGTGCATTTCGTGCGGTTCGAGGGGCACGACTTCATCGAAATGCGAGTAGTCGATGTGGCTCACGCCATCCTTTTCGAGCAGCACGTCCACGTAGCGATGCTGCCAGCGGATCTCGCTGTTGGACCAGGAATGCCGCGCGGCCATCGTCTGCGACGTGGTTTCGTCCGTGCCTTCGATGGTGATGAGCAGCGATGCGTCGCATTTTTCGAGCGTCTCGGCGGTTTCGCCGAATAACGGGCTTTCTTCGTCGATGATGTGCATCAGGTTCCAGCCCAGCAGAAACATTGGATGCTGGTCGCGCACGAGCTTCAGGTCGTGAATCTTGCGCATCGAAAAGCCTTCGAACGTCGTCTCATGGCGCATCAGCCGCAGCTTGGCCTGCGCTTCCGCGATCACATTCTGACGGGCGTTGGCGGCGCGCACCATCAGCGTCATGCGACCGTCGATTGGCCGCACGATGGCATAGCGGGCGAAGATGATTTTCGCGCGCGGCCGCGAGAAGCGGGCGAATATCAGGCCCGTGGCGAGCGCGATGCCCGACATCCCGATGAAAATCTCCAGCGTGGCAATGAGGTGCCCGTAGACGGTTTGCGGATGCATGTCGCCGTATCCAACCGTCGCCAGCGTTTCGACGCTGAAGAAGAACGCGCCGGCGAAGCCTTGCGGCGCCTGGTTGGCGATGGCCGCGTGGCCGAGCAGGTAGAGCGTCGCGAAGACGGTATTGAGCAGCAGGAACAGGCAGGCCAGCGACGCAAAGAATACCGGCCAGCTGATCACCAGCGCACGGTGATAGAGATCCTGCCAGAGCGGCATCGGCAGACCATGCGCGATGACGACCCGTGAGCCGGTTTGCAGCCTGCGAATACGTTCGCGCCCTGGGCGCGGTTGTGCGGCGGCGGTGGACTCCGGGCTGCGTGGGCGGTCTGACGTATCGAGGGCCATCGCGTTTCGGTGGGGTGGACGGTGGGGTGGCAAACGCGCAAAGCGTAGCACGCCAGGGTCCGCGCCGATCGGGCGAGCGCGATGCAGGTGTGGCGGTTTAGCCGTCAACAGCTATCAGTGAGCCGCTCAGCCAGACACGTGGCGAAACAGACGCTCAGGGAAACGCGCGAGGTTTGGGAATGCCGGCGCCGTGATCGATGTCGGCGACAGCCTGGCGGTGTGCGGACTCGACCGCTTCGGTCGCATCGCCGTAACCGTCGTCGCCGCCGACCGTGGTCCACGGTTGCACCGGCTTGTCGCGATGCCGTATTTCGTATTCCGCGTCCCAGCGCGCGCCCTGTAGTTCGAGCGGGCGCACATGGATCGCATATACGCCGTAGAGGAAGAGCTGTTCAGCCATCTTCGCCTCCAGCCGGTTTCGTCCGGGGATGGCGCCGCATGTTGACGTTAGCCGCGGCGCCGTGTCTGCATGAATTTGTGACCGGTACTGGCGCGTGGAGTTCGCGCCTAGAATTCGATTTCGCCGAGGATGCGATGCGCGAGCGCCTTGGCTTCTTCGAGCGCTTCCTCCGGAGTGGCCGAGGTGGCTTCGACCTCGTAGAGGGTGTTCTCCTGCTCGTCGCCGTCGTCGCGCGCGAGAGAAACCACGCCCCGGTACAGGCCGTCATCTACCGGCCGGACCGCCGCGGTCGCGGTGTAGATTCCTTTCGTGTAGGTGACGTCCTCCATGATGCAACTCCTGCAAGGGGGAGATTCCATCGTAGCACGCAGATTGACGGCCTACCGTCGTGCAATAAAGAACGTTTCATGACTTGTGTTCAAGGACGCGCGGGAGGCGCGTCCTTCACCGTCATCAGGGGCAGGAAATCACGCGGCGCCCTGACCGCTTCCCGCTGTGCGAAGTGACGCCGGCTTCACCCTTCCAGCAACGCGACGACCTCATCGAGCGTCGGCGAATGCGCGCCCGAATGACGGCATGCCGCCGCCCCCGCCGCCAGCGCAAACGCGAGATGCTCGGGCCACTTGCGTTGCGGCGCGCTCATCAGACTGAACAGCAGGCCGCCGATCGACGCATCACCCGCGCCGACCGTGTCCACCACCTCGACGCGCGGCGGGCGGCCTTCGAAGGTGCTGTCGCCGACGTATAGCGTCGCCGTCTCCGGGCCGCGCGTGACGAGCACGTTCGCGGCGGGATTCAGCGTGCGCAGTTGCGCGAGCGCGCTGGCTTCGCCGCTGGTCTTGAACAGGAGCCGCAGGTCTTCGTCGGATACCTTGATGAGATCGGCGAGCGCGGCCATCCTGCGCAGGATCGGCTCGTAGCCGTGCTCCATCAGGTTGCGGTAATTCGGGTCGAAGCTGATCTTCACGCCACGCGCGCGCAGATCGGCGGCGAGTTTTGCAAGCGTATCGCCGAGCGGCTGGCGCACGAGGCTGATACAGCCGAAGTGCGCCCACCTGACCTGGTCCATCCACCCGGCCGGCAGCAGCGACGGATCGAAGGCGAGATCGGCGCTGTTGTCGCCCATGAAGAAGTAGGTCGGCGGATGTGTCTCGTGAACCACGGCGAGAAGCGGCGAACGTTCGACGCGCTGCATGAAGCGCATGTCGAGATCGGCCGCGACGCTGGCGTTCCAGATTGCATCGGAGAAGTAGTCCTTGCCGAGCGCGCCGACCGAAGCCGTGCGCAGCCCGAGCCGCGCGACGGCGCGTGCGACGTTCCAGCCGGCGCCGCCTGGCACCGATAGCCAGCGCGAATCGTCGGTACGCACAAGGTCGGTGAGGATGTCGCCGGCCGAAACGAAAAGCGGGAATTCCGTGCTTGCGGTCATGTTGGTCACCGTGCGGAGTCAGAAGGGGCGTCCGTGCCCGGCAGTGCATGCATCAGCACTTCGTAGCATGCGCCCATGGTGTGATAGTCGGTCTTGCCGGCGGGGCTTTTCTCATCGCTGTACTTGCGGTTGTCGCAGGTGAGGATGCGATACCACGCGCCGTACCTGTGGTCGACGAAATGCGCCCAGCTATAACGCCAGATCTCGTCGTACCAGTCCCAGAAGCGTTCGTTGCCGGTGCGTTTGCCGAGCAGCGCCGCTGTCGCGAAGGTTTCGGCCTGCACCCAGAAATACTTGTCGTGGTCGCACACGGTGCGGTCCGGGCCGAAGCCGTAGTAGAGGCCGCCGTGGTCCTCGTCCCATGCGTGCGCCATCGCGGCGTCGAACAGTTCGATCGCGCGCGGCAACAGCCACGGCAACGGACGGTGGCGCTCCAGGATCAGCAGCAGCTTCGCCCATTCGGTCTGGTGGCCTGGCTGGAAGCCCCACGGACGGAAGATGTTCGAACTGTCCTCTTCGTTGTAGTGCCAGTCGACGGACCAGTCCGCGTGAAAGTGTTCCCACACGAGCCCTTGCGACAGCTTCGCCTGCCGCAACGTGATGTTCGACGCGACCCGCTCCGCGCGATCCAGATACACGAGGTGGCCGGTCGCTTCATACGCGGCGAGGAGCGCCTCGGTGGTGTGCATGTTCGCGTTCTGGCCACGATAGCTGGACACGCGCCAGTCGGCGCTTGCCTCGTCGGCGTATAAGCCCGCGGCGGCGTCCCAGAAGCGATGCTCCATCAGCTCGAAGGTCGCGCCGATCATTGGCCTCGCTTCTTCGATGCCGGCCATCGCCGCATGCGAATACGCGAGCAGCACGAATGCCAGGCCGTAGCAGTGGCGCGTCGAATCGAGCGCGCGCTTGTGGCCGTCGCGCCAGTCGACTTCCCAGTCATAGCCTTCGTGGTGCGCATCCCAGTGCGCATCGTGCAGGAAGCGCAGGCCGTGGCGTGCGTATTCGAGATGCTGCGGGTCGCCGAACTGACGATACGCCATCGCATAGTTGAACACGTAGCGGCAACTGCTGACGAGGTGGCGCGTCGTGCGGTTGTAGACCGAACCGTCGTCGCGGAAGAAGTGGAAGAAGCCGCCGCTCGGGTCCAGCACGTTCGGCGCATAGAAGCGCAGGGTGTCCTGGATGTGCGAGAGCAGGAAGTTGCGCTCGCGGTAACTGGCGACGGGCGGCACGGGTACAGGTTCTCCCGCATGCGGATTGGCGTGATTCAGGTCGGGCTGCTTCATGGCTTTTTCACCGAGGTGCTGGCACGGACAATGAGATGGACAGGCAGGCGGACTTCTGTTTCGGCAGGTGCGTCTTCGAGCAGCAGCTCGACGCCGCGCCGGCCAAGCGCTTCCTTGTCGATGGAGATGGTCGACAGCGGCGGCACGGAGTGGCTTGCGGCGGGAATATCGTCGAAGCCGATGATGGCGATGTCTTCAGGGACGCGCACGCCGCGCGCGAGGCACACGCGCATGGCGGCGAGCGCGGCGGCGTCGTTGTAGGCGAACACGGCATCCGGGCGCGGCCCGGGGGCGTCGAGCAGACGCGCCATCGCGAGTGCGGCGCCGGCGTCGGGGTCGAGGCCGGCGTCGATCGGCACTTCGAGCGACGGGTCGAACAGCAGCCCCGCTTCGAAGAACGCACGCCGGTAACCGAGCGCGCGCTGGGCGATGCTGAAGTGCGCGAGCGAGCCGCCGATGAAGGCAATACGCGTGCGCTTCTGCGCGAACAGATGCTGCATGGCGAGCGCGGCGCCGCCGACGTTGTCGAGGTTCACCGACCGCAGGCCGGGTGCCCACAGGTCGATCAGCACCAGCGGGCGCTGCATCGCGACGAGCGTCGCGAGCGTTTCCGGCTCGACGAAACCGGCGACGGCCACTGCGTCGGGCGCGTGCAGCCGCATCTGCTGGACGACGTCTTCGGTCGGCCCGGCGGTCAGGACAGACGGCACGATGCCGCGTTCGCGGCAGGCATCCTCGACGCCGTGGAGCACGTGCGAGAAGAACGGGCTGACCGCAAAGTTGTTGTGCTGGCGATGCAGGAGAAACGTGAGCCGGCGGATGCGCGGGCGCAGTTGCGCCGCGTCGTAGCCGAGCCGGCGCGCGGTCTCGACGACGCGCAGACGCGTGGCGTCCGACAGACCGGGCTGGTTTTTCAGTGCTCGTGAGACGGTGCCGATCGACACGCTGGCCGCGCGCGCGACGTCACGGATGGTTGTCCCCATGTATTCGCGTCGGCCACCGAGGGAGGCCGCAGGTGTTTCCGAGTCCGGTGATTGTATAGTAAAAAGGACCGGGCAAAACCCTCGGTACGCCTGTTTGATACGCGTAAATACCCGTACTTAGTGGCTGCGTTCCATTATTATTTGTTTAGTAAAATAAACTAAACTGCGCATCGGAACCCGCTTTGTCGCGACTGGAGCGACTCCTCGCGCATTGCCTGCGCCGCCGCTATCCGGAAAATCGCCACCGCCTCGCGCAATGCCGTGCGGTAGCCGCGCATGGGGCACAGGAAAGTGGATGTCCACGACCGGACCCCTACGATGCAGGAAAGTCGTGTCAGCTTGATGTTGTTCTGTCGGCCCGATGCGCTCGGCTCAGCGATAGCGCGTGAACCTGCGGCGAACGCCTGTGCGTATCAATCGATCAGCACGTCGGCAGCGTCGATGCGTCCGCGCAGCAAGGCATCGCTTTCGCTTTCGTCGATCAGTACGAAACCCGACGGATCCTGCTTGGCGCGGCGCTTCGCGAGCGCCGCAACCGAAGCGATCTCTTCGCTCGTGCAGTGCGCCGTGTTGTTCCTGGGGTTCACGCACACGCCGCCGACCGCCATCGTGACGAAGCTGAAGAACGTCGCATTGCCGCGCCGGTCTTCGCCGTGAATGCCGCCGGCTAGCCGGTCGGCCGGTGCGTAGAAACGCCGGGCGCCTTCGTTGAAAGCGTGAATCGCGCGCAACGCGCGTTCGCGCCAGTCGTCGCTCTGGAACAGGATCAGGAAGTCGTCGCCTCCGACGTGACCGAGAAAGTCGCGCGTCGGATCGCACACCTCGGCGAGTACGGCGGCCGCGAACTTCAGGACTTCGTCGCCCTGCCAGTAGCCGTATTCGTCGTTGAATGGCTTGAAGTCGTTCAGGTCGACGTAACACGCGTAGAACACCGCGTCATTGCTGACGAGCCGCGCGATATGCGAGCTGATCGGAATGTTGCCCGGCAGGAACGTCAGCGGGTTCGCGTAGCGCGCCGCTTCGATGCGCACCTCGGTGACGGCGCGCACGAGCTTTTCTCCGGTGCCGAGGCCGGCGTATCGGCCGTTGTCCGTGATGACGAAACCATCGGCGAGATAGCGCTGGTCGTCGCTGGCCAGGAGCTTCGCCATCTGCTCGACGGTCATCGATTTCTCGATGACGACCGGCGACGCGTTCGCAAACAGCAGGCACGGGCGCTTGCCGAAGAGCTCACGATGATACGGCAGCGCGTAGCGGTCCATGAACGAACGGCGGTTGATCAGGGCGATTGGCTCGTCGCGCTCCACGACCGCGACGGCGTGCAGAGCCGGAAGACGGTTGAAGAGTTCGAGCACGTCGTTGTTCGTCGCCTGGCGCGGCAGCGCGGGCGCATGCACTAGCATTTTTTCCGACGCCATGCCGCCTGAAGGCGACGCGCCCAGCGTGCGCGTCGTTTCCGGGAACACGGCGATGTGGTGGGCGCGGATGGCCTGACTGGCCTCGTCGGCGATGAGGCGCGCCGGCTGCGCGTTGGGCCTACCGAAGAAATAGCCCTGTCCACAGCCGATGCCCATGTCGCGCACGACGATCAGGTCGGCCTCGTTCTCGATGCCTTCCGCGACGAGCTTCGCGCCGCTCGCGTTTGCGAAGTGCTGCATGGCCCGCACGGCTTCGAACTTGAGCGGATCGCTGGCGATGTCATGGATGAAGAAGCGGTCGATCTTCACGACGTCCGGCTGCAGGCGGACCCACAGGTTCATGCTGGCGTTCGCGGTGCCGTAGTCGTCGAGCGCGAACTGTGCGCCGGCCGTGCGTAACGCCGCGATCACAGGCAGAAAATTGCTGAAGTCGGGAATCGCGCTCTGCTCGGTCAGCTCGATCACGATCCGCCCCGGGTTGACGCCCGCATGATGCAGCAGCGCGAGCGTGCTGTCGCGCGCAGCCGCGAGGTCCCGCATGGCGCCTGCGCTGAAGTTGAGAAACAGCTTGCCTTCGCACTTCAGGAGCGCGAAGGCTTCGAGGCAGGTGCGCGCGGCGGCCCGCTCCAGTGCAATCCCGCAGCCTTCGATGGCCGCCTGTGCAAAAAGCGCGTAGGGCGTTTCGACCGACGTGCCTGCCGGCCCGCGAATCAGCCCCTCGTAGCCGAGAATCGCGCCGTTGTCGAAGTCGACGATCGGCTGAAACACCGCCGACAGGCTACGCCGGGCGATCAGATCTTCGATGCTCGGTGCGGATGAGTCGGGGGACGGGCGGACGGACATGAGCGGCTGCCGAAAACGAGGGAAGTGGCCGCCTTATCGGCCGTGATGCGCACAAATTAAATGAATATTTAATGACGCGTTGCCCTGATATGGTGCGTGCGACTATGCCACCTGGCCAGGCAGACGGCGCGCGCGTTCCAGCGTGAAATAGCAAAAAAAGCCGCACGAGGCGGCTTTTGTCTGATCACGCGGAGGAGAGGCTATGGATCTGTCGTTCGATGCATCCGCGCATTCAGCGGCGCGCAACCGCAGCGGGTGCGCGTTCCTTGCTGGTGGTGCGTTGTTCGTTACCCATGTCGCGCGCGCCCCAGCGTTGCGCGAGTGCGGCGCATACCATCAGCTGGATCTGATGGAACAGCATCAGCGGCAGCACCACCGCACCGACCGCGTGCGACGCGAAGATCACCTTCGCCATCGGCACGCCCGCCGCGAGGCTTTTTTTCGAACCGCAGAAGATGATGGTGATCTGGTCAGCGCGATTGAAGCCGAGCCGTTTGCTCACGAACATGGTGATGCCGAGCGCGAGCGCCAGCAGCACCGCGCAGACCACGAGCAGGCCGGCCAACGCGGCGAGCGGGATGTGATGCCACAGGCCTTCGTTGACTGCCTCGCTGAACGCCGCATAGACCACCAGCAGGATCGACCCCTGGTCGACGAATTTCAGCACGCCGCGATTGCGTTCGATCCACCCGCCGATCACCGGGCGCAGCAATTGCCCGGCCACGAACGGCACCAGCAGTTGCAGCACGATGTTCCATACCGTATGCCAGGCCGAGGTGCCCCCCGCAGCCTGATTCGTGACCACGAGGCTCACGAGTGCCGGAGTGATGAAGATGCCGAGCAGGCTCGATGCCGACGCGCTGCATACGGCGGCGGGCACGTTGCCTTTGGCAATCGACGTGAACGCGATGGACGACTGGACCGTCGATGGCAGGGTGCAGAGGAAGAGAATCCCCGCGTAGAGCGCCGGCGTGACGAGCGGCGAAAGGAGCGGTTTAAGCGCGAGGCCGAGCAGCGGAAACAACGCGAACGTGCTGAGCAGCACAACCAGATGCAATCGCCAGTGCGTCGCGCCCGCCACGATCGCTTCGCGTGACAGCTTCGCGCCATGCAGGAAAAACAGCAGACCGACGGCAATGTTCGTCAGCCAGTTGAACCCAACGGCGGCCTCGCCCTGAACGGGCAAGAGGCTCGCCAGGATGACGGTGCCCACGAGGCACAGGGTGAAGTTGTCGGGAAGCAGTTTTGGGCGAGCCATCTGGAAATCTCGAAGCGGTGTGTTCAGTGCGGCCTGCAAACGCTGACATGCGCGGCTGCCGTGCGCGCAGGCCGTGCGGCCAGTGGGTGTTATGAAAACATCTATTGTCCGGCGAAGTCGATTAAATATGCAAATTCATTTGAAGAATCGATTAATGCGGAATGCGCATGCGGCCGTGCCACGCTTTTAGTCTGCTCAATTGTTCCGATTTCGGTCTGTGCAATCGCGCCGGTCGGATTTACCGAGCGTCATTTGCGGTCGCTGCGCGCGCATCTTCCGGTAGTCCTTATCGATGAATGGCGGGCATTTTCCCGAAAAAACCTAGCGGTAACACGGTGTTACAACCCTTCCCCAGGCATAACACTTTTTGGCTCGACACGATTTGGAGCCGCCCATAAATTACTGCACAACGGCTATTGGAATATCGGACGGCGTAATTGTTGCGCGCCGGTCGCGCTAGTTTCAAAACGGTTTCGTCGACGCTCGAAGGCGAATCCGTGGCGCATCGTCGGGCAGGTTGACTATCGTGGAAGCAGGGTATTCGAACAGGAGGCACTGGGTGTTGGGCGCGCTTGTCGCAGCCCTGGTCTCGTTCGCCCATGCGAAACCTGCGCCGGTGCCGCATGCCGCTGACGGCATGCATGGCGGTGGCTCCGGCAACTATGCGCGGTCACATCAGGATGCCCGGGCAGGTGGACGCTGGTACGGCATGCCGTCTGATCGCGGCGCACCGGCGGATCGGAATGTACACGGGCAACGCGCTCTCAACGGCCCCGCTTATGGCGCGGGTCATGGCTCGCCGCCGCGAATGGCCGGTCAGGATCGATCGTGGCACCCGGATGACGGCATGCGTTACGCCGGCGCGATCACGCCTGTAAGCACCGAAGGACGCCCTGTGCCGCGGCCGCCGGCCAATGCACCCATCGTCCGCGCGGGTTCGATCCGGGCAGACGTTGCCCGCTACAACGAGGAGCGAGGCGCGGCCCGCCCGATCCCGCATCCGCCAGATGACGTTCAAAGGCCGCCAGCGCCTTCGACCTATCGCAACTGAAGCAACTGATTCGTCTGATCCTGCCAGCCCAGGCGGTTCGCCGTCGGACAACTCACCACTTCGCTACTCCGCTGCTGCTTCCACTCAGGCTGCCGCCAGGTTAGCCGCCCCGCCAGTTTCGTCCTTCCAGTCTCGCTTCCTCCCAACCTGACGGCAATGCCGATTGCGCGTTCCTGTTAGCTGACGTCGTCATCTCTGTCGATCTAACCGTCTCGCCGCGCCTTCATGTCGGCACCCGGCCGCTGGATTGACGCGCGCGCGCCACACTTTTGTGAAAAATCGGGCAGTGCGGACGCCTCGCGCACGAGACCGCGCCTCCTGTTGCGGCGATGCGACTGGAGCCGCGCATTCAACCACCCGTAGCCGTTTCCAGTCACCCCGGCCGCGTCCGCAGGCGCTGGACGGCATGTAGACTTGCGGCCCGCCAATCGTACGAGCGTGCTTTAGCAGGACGTTATTCGACGAAACTAACCCGGCTCATATACCGGCAATAACCAGCCATATTTCTTTTCATAAAAATGGTCCGCAAAGATGGTCTCCGCTCACTGACCCAGATCAGCTCGACGACCTGACGGACAACTACAACAGTTCGCGCGAGCCACCCATCGCGCCAGCCACGCACACTTTTGACAAGACTGGAGAATTCATGAATACAAACGTCAGCCGCGCGCTGAGAACAACGCTCAAGGCAAGTGTCATTGCCGGCCTCCTGGCAGGCGCATCGACCGCTTTTGCGCAGTCGAGCGTTCAGCTTTACGGTCAGGTCGACGAATGGGTTGGTGCGCAGAAATTCCCTGGCGGCGAGCGTGCGTGGCAGGTGTCCGGCGGCGGGATGTCGACGTCGTACTGGGGCATGAAAGGCGCAGAAGATCTAGGTGGCGGCTATAAGGCGATCTTCACCCTCGAAGGGTTCTTCCGCGCGCAGAACGGTCAATATGGACGCTTCACAGGCGACACGATGTTCTCCCGCAACGCGTACGTCGGCATCGAGTCGCCCTACGGCACGCTGACGGCAGGCCGCCTGACGACGGACCTGTTCGTCTCGACGATCCTCTTCAATCCGTTCATCGACTCGTACGTCTTCTCGCCGATGGTGTACCACGTGTACCTCGGACTCGGCACGTTCCCGACATACACGACGGACCAGGGCGTCGTCGGTGATTCGGGCTGGAACAACGCGGTGCAGTATTCGACGCCGAACTTCAACGGCCTGAGCGGCAACGTAATGTACGCGCTCGGCAACACGGCCGGCCAGAACGGTGCGAAGAAGTACAGCGCGCAGTTCCTGTACTTCCATGGTGCGTTCGCGGCGACGGGCGTCTATCAATACGTGAACTTCAACAACAGCCCGGGGGACCTGGACAGTCTCGTGACGGGGATGAAGAGCCAGGGCGTCGGCCAGCTTGGCCTGTCGTATGACTTCAAGTTCGTGAAGCTTTACGGCCAGTACATGTACACGTCGAACAACCAGCAGATCAGCGGCTGGCACGTCAATACCGCGCAGGGCGGCGTGACCGTGCCGGCGGGGCCGGGCACGATCATGGCGTCGTATGCTTACTCGCGTGACTCGGGCGGTCTCGACCAGACGCGTCAAACGGCGGCGGTCGGCTACGACTACCCGCTCTCCAAACGCACCGATGTCTACGCGGCCTACCTGTACGACCACATCAGCCGTCAGTCGAGCGGCGACACGTTTGGCGTCGGTATCCGCGCGAAGTTCTAGGCCCCGCTTCCCGGGCCACTTTCAGGACGGGCGCCGCGACGCCTGCACAAAAGCGTAAGCAGCAAGACAGAGGCCCCTGCGTTCTCCGGAACGCCGGGGCCTCTGTCTTCTTCTGGCGTAGTTCAAGTACTTTCCTCACCATTCTTTGTTAAAGTCGCCGCTACTGAACCGATTAATTCCTGTTGCGCGCGATTGCCATGGATACCCTCGTCAGCATGAAAGTGTTTCGCCACGTGGTCGAAGTGGGGAGCTTCGTCGGGGCGGCGGAACGGATGGAAATGTCGGCGGCGATGGCGAGCAAGCACGTGATGCACCTTGAACAGCAGCTCGGTGCGCGGCTCCTGAACCGGACTACGCGCCGCGTCGCGCCCACCGAAGCCGGCCGCGAATACTACGAGCGGCTCTCGCAGGTGCTGACCGAACTGGACGAAGCCGAACAGGCCGTCGGCGCCGCGAGCGTCGTGCCACAGGGGCGGTTGCGGGTGTCGTCGCTGTCCGCGTTCGGCCTGAGCCATGTGATGAGCGCGCTCGCCGACTACGCCGCGCAGTTTCCGCAGGTAACCGTCGAAATCACGTTGTCCGACCGCGTCGTCGAACTGATCGACGAAGGTTTCGACGTGGCGATCCGGGCATCGCCAACGGGACTGAAGTCGTCGTCCCTGATCGCGCGGCAGATTGCGACCGCGCATATCGTACTGTGCGCGTCGCCGGAATACCTGCGCCGCCACGGCACGCCGGCGACGCTCGCCGACCTCGCGAAGCACAACTTCATTCAGTACGCGGGTGTGTCGGCGCAGGAACTCGCGCCGGGCGCGGACGCCGGCGGCGCAAAAGTGCGGCCGACCGGGAACATGATCGTCAACCATCTGGAAGCGCTGCGCGTCGTGGTGCTGCAGGGCGCGGGAATCGCGATGCTCGGCACCGAAGTGATCGGGGACGATCTCACAGCCGGCCGGCTCGTGCCGCTGCTCGTCGATGAACTCCCGCCGCGCGAACTTCCGATCCATGTCGTCTACGCGAGCCGTCGGCATCTGTCGGCGAAGGTGCGCTCGTTCGTTGATTTTCTGGCGGAACGTTTTGCCAGCCGGGAGCTGTGGCCCTCGCTCGAACAGATCCGCGCGGCGGCTGCACGCTGATCCGCGAGAGGCGGCCTTACGTTACGGGTTGCCCGCATGTTGAGCGTCCGGGCTGCAAGCGCAGCCACAGCGTGAAGCGCTGACACAAGTGCAGCCAGGCCGCCGACGTCATTTGGCTATACTGCAAAAAAGCCCGATACGTTCGACGATCCGGGGGAGACATGACAGATCTTTCCACGCCGCAGCGCGTGGGCGGCCAGGGGCCGTCAGGCACGCCGCATCCTGTGCGGCGTCTACGCTTCGTGACGGCCGCGGCGCTGTTCGACGGCCACGACGCCTCGATCAACATCATGCGTCGCATCCTGCAGGCAAGCGGCGTCGAAGTGATCCACCTTGGCCACAACCGTTCCGTTGAAGAGGTGGCCACCGCCGCGTTGCATGAAGATGCCGACGGTGTTGCCGTATCGAGCTACCAGGGTGGCCACGTCGAATACTTCCGTTACCTCGTCGATCTTCTGCGTGCGCGCGGTGGCGGCCGGATCAAGGTATTCGGCGGCGGGGGCGGGGTGATCGTCCCCGCTGAGATCGCTGAACTCGAACGTTACGGCGTCGAGCGGATCTACTCGCCGCACGACGGTCAGCGACTCGGCCTGCAGGGCATGATCGACGACATGATCGCGCGTTGCGCCGACGCGGCGCAGGCGCTACCCGAGCCGTTCGAGCCGCTTGCCGAAGCACGGGCCGGGAATGACGTCTCACACGTCTTTCGTCAGCTTGCTCAACTCATCACTGCGCTCGAAACGGGCAGCGCGGACGCAACCTCACGCGACGTGCTGATTGCACGCGCGAAGGCTGCGCGAATTCCGGTGTTAGGCATCACGGGCACCGGCGGCGCGGGCAAGTCGTCGCTGACGGACGAACTGATCCGCCGCTTTCGTCTCGACTTTGGCGACGTGCTCAGGATCGCCGTGCTCGCCATCGATCCGTCGCGCCGCAAGTCGGGCGGCGCGCTGCTCGGCGACCGCATCCGGATGAACGCGATCGGCGACTGGGGTGGCGGCGCCCGCGTTTTCATGCGTTCGATGGCGACCCGCGAGGCGGCAAGTGAACTCTCCGACGCGCTGCCCGATGCAATCGTCGCGTGCAAGGCGGCGGGCTTCGACCTGGTCGTCGTGGAGACCTCGGGCATCGGTCAGGGCGACGCCGCGATCGTGCGGTTGGTCGACCAGTCGCTCTATGTGATGACGCCGGAGTTCGGCGCCGCGACCCAGCTCGAAAAGATCGACATGCTCGATTTCGCGGATTTCGTTGCGATCAACAAGTTCGACCGTAAGGGAGCCGCCGATGCGCTACGCGATGTCGCGAAGCAGGTGCAGCGCAATCGCAGCAGCTTTTCAGCGGCGCCCGACACGATGCCGGTGTTCGGCACAATCGCGTCGCGCTTCAACGACGACGGCGTGACCGCGCTTTACCAGCATGTCGCAGAAGCGCTGCGCGGGCACGGTTTGCCCGAAGGCGGCGGCCTTCTGCCGAAGCTCCCGGGCGTGCGTCATTCGTCGGACCGCCACGCAATCGTGCCTCCTGCGCGCGTGCGTTACCTGGCCGACGTCGCGCAGACTGTAGGGAAGTATCGTGCCCGGGCAGAGTCGCAATCCCGCATCTCGCGCGAGCGCTGGCAGCTCACCGAAGCGCGGAGGATGCTCGACGAGCCGGACGCCTCGAAGGACGGCTTGCGGGGGGACGATGATGACACCACCAGCCGGCTCGATTCCCTGATTGCCCGCAAGGAAGCCCAGCTAGGCGAACCTGAAAAAGCGCTGCTGGCGGCATGGCCAACGACCGTCGCGGCCTATTCCGGCGACGAGCACGTGGTGCGCATTCGCGAACGCGAAATTCGCACGGCCCTGACAGTATCGACGCTCTCGGGTTCGACGATCCGCAAGGTCGCCTTGCCGACCTTTGCCGACCCCGGCGCGATCCTGCGCTGGCTGATGCTGGAAAACCTGCCGGGCTATTTTCCGTTCACGGCAGGCGTGTTTCCCTTCAAGCGTGAAAACGAAGACCCGACGCGCATGTTCGCCGGCGAGGGCGACCCCTTCCGCACCAACCGGCGCTTCAGGCTGCTATCGGAAGGCATGCCGGCGAAGCGCCTGTCGACGGCATTCGATTCCGTCACGCTCTACGGCGAAGAACCGGACGAGCGTCCGGACATCTACGGCAAGGTGGGCAACTCGGGCGTATCGGTCGCAACGCTCGACGATCTGAAGGTGCTGTACGACGGCTTCGACCTGTGCGCGCCGGAGACGTCGGTGTCGATGACGATCAATGGTCCGGCGCCCACGATCCTCGCGATGTTCTTCAACGCCGCGATCGACCAGCAGCTTGCGCTTGTGCACGAGCGTGCAAAAGCACAAGGCCGGGCACCGACCGCAGCCGAACTGGGCGAGGCGCGCCGCTATGCGCTGCGGAACGTTCGCGGCACCGTTCAGGCCGATATCCTGAAGGAGGATCAAGGGCAGAACACGTGCATCTTCTCGACGGAATTCAGCCTGAAAGTGATGGGCGACATTCAGGCGTACTTCGTCGAGCACGGTGTGCGGAATTTCTATTCGGTATCGATTTCCGGCTATCACATCGCCGAGGCCGGCGCGAATCCGATCTCGCAGCTCGCCTACACGCTTGCGAACGGCTTCACGTATGTCGAGGCGTATCTGGCGCGAGGCATGTCGATCGACGACTTCGCGCCAAACCTGTCGTTCTTTTTCTCGAACGGGATGGACCCGGAATACACGGTGCTGGGGCGCGTCGCGCGACGCATCTGGGCGATTGCAATGCGCGACCTTTACGGCGCAAACGAGCGCAGCCAGAAGCTCAAGTACCACATTCAGACGTCCGGGCGCAGCCTGCACGCACAGGAAATCGACTTCAACGATATCCGCACCACGTTGCAGGCATTGATCGCGATCTATGACAACTGCAATTCACTCCACACCAACGCATTCGATGAAGCGATCACCACGCCGACCGAAGACTCCGTGCGGCGCGCCATTGCGATCCAGCTGATCATCAATCGCGAGTGGGGGCTGGCGAAGAACCAGAATCCGAACCAGGGCAGCTTCATTGTCGATGAGCTGACTGACCTGGTCGAGGCCGCGGTCCTCGCGGAATTCGATCGACTGACGGAGCGCGGCGGCGTGCTAGGTGCGATGGAGACCGGCTATCAGCGCGGACGCATCCAGGATGAGTCGATGCTGTACGAGCATCGCAAGCATGACGGGTCATATCCGATCGTCGGCGTGAACACGTTTCTGGGTTCGCATCCTCACGACGCGCCTCAGACCGTCGCACTCGCGCGTTCCACGGAAGCCGAGAAGGAGGGGCAGCTTCTACGTCTGCGCGATTTCCAGATGCGACACCAGAATGCGGCGCCGGCGGCGCTCGAACGGCTCAAGCGCACGGTGATCGACGACGGGAACGTGTTTGCGGTTCTGATGGACGTGGTGCGGGTCTGCTCGCTCGGCCAGATTTCGCATGCACTTTTTGAGGTGGGTGGGCAGTATCGAAGGAATATGTGATTCCCTCTGGGGGAGACGCGACGCCCGGAGTACGTTCCGGGTGTCGCGCGCCAACAATTAGATCCGCAGCCGGGACTTTGCCGCTTCGTATTCCTGCTTGAGCCGCGCGACCAGTTCGGCGACGTTCGGCACATCGTGCATCAAACCGACGCCCTGGCCGGCACCCCAGATGTCTTTCCACGCCTTGGCCTTGTCGCTGCCGAAGTTCATCCTGGTCTTGTCGGATTCGGGCAGCGCGTCCGGATCGAGCCCGGCATTCTCGATGCTCTCGCGAATGTAGTTGCCGTGCACGCCGGTGAAGAGATTCGTGTAGATGATGTCCGACGCAGTGGAGTTCACGATCGCATGCTTGTAGCTTTCGACCGCGTGCGCTTCCTGCGTCGCGATGAAGCGCGTGCCCATGTAGGCGAGATCGGCGCCCATCGCCTGCGCCGCCAGAATCGAGCCGCCGTTGGCAATCGCGCCGGACAGCACGATCGGGCCGTCGAACATCCGTCGCACTTCACCCACCAGTGCAAACGGCGAAGTCGTGCCGGCGTGTCCGCCTGCGCCCGCCGCCACCAGAATCAGACCGTCGACCCCGGCTTCCAGCGCCTTCTGGGCATGCCGCAGGTTGATCACATCGTGCAGCACGATGCCGCCATAGCTGTGCACGGCATCGACGATTTCCCTTGCCGGCGCCCGCAGGCTGGTAATGAAAATCGGCACCTTGTGTTCGACGCAGACGTGCACGTCGTGCTCGAGCCGGGTATTCGACTGATGCACGATCTGGTTGACGGCGATCGGACCGATCACGGCATCCGGATGCGCGGCCTTATGCTCGGCAAGCGACGCCTGAATTTGTGTAAGCCATTCGTCGAGCAGTTCGGCAGGGCGTGCATTCAGCGCGGGAAAAGAGCCGACGATGCCCGCCTTGCACTGGGCAAGCACGAGTTCGGGGTAGCTGACGATGAACATCGGCGAAGCGACGACGGGCAAAGCAAGATTTTGCAGGACGGCGGGCAATGCCATGACTCGAGTCTCCTGATAAGCGGACCGGTGCGCGCAGCATGAAGGCGCCCGATCCCGTGAGTGTAGCGGCCGCGAACGGTGCGCGATGAACCAGAACCTGCGACAGGTTTCTGTCAGCAGCCAATTCGTCGGGTGATTTTAAGAACGATCGTTCGATTATATGCGAACTGCGGATTCGTGCCTGTTGATTCCAGTTCGAAGGAGTGCTCGGGTTCTATGCTTCCGTGGCCTGGCACACCCCGCGCCAACCCATCTGGCTCCTACAATTCCAGCACCTACAACGACAAGAGGCATGCCATGTCCTTCGAGGAGTTCACGCCTTTTCGCATCGCAGCGGGCGATGTCGACATTTTCGGGGTCAAGGGCGGAGATGGGCCGCCGTTGCTGCTGCTGCATGGCCATCCGCAGACGCACATGATCTGGCATCGCTGCGTGTCGCAGCTTGCCAAGCATTTCACCGTGATTGCGACCGACCTGCGCGGCTACGGCGCGTCAGGGAAGCCGCCGGGCGACCCGGCGCACGTGACCTACTCGAAGCGCGCAATGGCCGCCGACCAGGTCGCCGTGATGAAGCAGTTCGGCTTCGAGCGCTTTCTCGTCTGCGCGCACGATCGCGGCGCGCGCGTCGCGCACCGGATGGCGCTCGATCATCCGGACGCAGTCGAACGGCTGATGCTGCTCGACATTGCGCCAACGCTCGCGATGTACGAAGCCACCAACCGCGAATTCGCCACCCTTTATTTCCACTGGTTCTTCCTGATCCAGCCGGAGCCGCTGCCGGAAACGCTGATCGGCGCGCACCCGGACGTCTATATCGAACGTGTGATGGGCGGCCGTCATGCAGGTCTGGCACCGTTCGCGCCGGAGGCAATGGATGCCTACAGGCACGCGTTGCGGCAGCCGGGCGCGGTACATGCGATGTGCGAGGACTATCGCGCGTCCGCGACGATCGATCTCGAGCACGATCGTGCCGATCTCGAGCGCGGCCACAAGATTGGTTGCCCGATGCGCGTGCTGTGGGGGGATGAGGGCGTGCTCGAGAAATGTTTCGACCCGCTCGCCGAATGGCGACACGTGGCGCGTGACGTGAGTGGCCGGTCGTTGCCATGCGGACACTACATTCCCGAGGAAGCCTCTGATCAACTGGTCAAGGAGATGCTCTCGTTCTTCGAAGCAGTCGAATAAGCGCCACGCTGGCCACAGGCACCGCCGCTACCCGGCCAGTGGCGGCAGCCGCCGGGCGATCGGCGTCGATTTGATGATGGCCGTGCTTGTCTCGGCACGCTCGGTCACCTTCGAGAGGATCTCGTCGAGCTGGTCGATCGAACGCAGATAAAGCCGGCAGATGAAGCAGTCGTCGCCGGTGACCTTGTCGCACTCCACGAACTCCGGAATTCGCCGGATCACGTCTTCAACCAGATGCAACTGGCCGGGTAGCGGCTTCACGCGGACGATGGCCTGCAGCGTGTAGCCGAGCGCGCGCGGTTCGAGCTGCACCGTGAAACGCGCGATCACACCCTGCGCGTCGAGCCGCCGCAGACGGTCCGCAGTGCCTGGCGCCGACAGACCGACGCGGCGCGCAAGTTCGCTGACCGGTGTACGCGCGTCTTCGGCAAGTGCGGTGATGAGCGCGCGATCGGTATCGTCGAGCGCGACCGTTGTGATATCGGAGGAAAGGCGTTTTGTCATCTCAACCTTCGTAAAAAAGGTGAATTCGCTTCTTCGCTTGATTTTAGCCATGTATTCGGGCGGCTGGATTCAATACACTGACCTCCATTGAGTAATCGAAATCGATGGAAGGATCGAATCATGGCTTCGAACGAAATTCGGCGCGGCGCCGCCGAAATGAGCATCGCGATGCTGATGTCCGGCTCGATCGGCTGGCTGGTGGTCTCGTCGCAACAATCGACGGAAAACGTCGTGTTCTTTCGCTGTCTGTTCGGCGCGGCGACGATGGCTATCGTTTGTGGCGCGCTCGGCCTGTTCCGGCGCAAGCTGTTTTCGTGGCGGATGATCGGGCTTACCGCACTCTGCAGCGTGGCCATCGTGGGGAACTGGCTGTTGCTGTTTGCCGCGTACTCGCGTGCGTCGATTTCGATGGCGACCGCCGTCTACAACACGCAGCCGTTCATGCTGGTCGCGCTAGGCGTGATCATTTTCCGCGAACGTGTCACGCCGTCGATCGTCGCGTGGCTGCTGGTGGCGTTCAGCGGGCTGGTGCTGGTCGTGAAGGTCGAGCCGGCCGTGCTGGCGGTGCCGGGCAAATATCTCGAAGGCGTTGCGTATGCGGTCGGCGCGGCGTTTCTGTACGCGGTGTCGTCGATCGTCACGAAGCGTCTGAAGGGCACGCCGCCCCATCTGATCGCGCTGATCCAGGCTGCGCTGGGCGTGCTGATGCTGCTGCCGTTCGCGCACTTCGACGCCTTGCCGACCAGCGCCGCGCAATGGCTCAAGCTCGCGACGCTCGGTATCGTCAACACGGGTGTGATGTATGTGCTGCTGTACGGCGCGATCCAGAAACTGCCGACCGCGATGACGGGCGCACTGTCGTTCATCTATCCGGTGGTGGCGATCATCGTCGATCGGGTTGCATTCGGACAGAAGCTCGCCTGGGTGCAGGTGCTAGGCGCGGCGCTGATCCTGCTGGCCGCCGCTGGCGTCAATCTCGGCTGGCGAATCGTCCCGCAAAAGCGTTTGTCGTCCACCTGCTAGCGACGGAGTAGCGATCGGCTAACGGCAATCTGGATCTGTGATTCCGCATGCGAAGACCATGTGCGACGGTCCGTTCGGCCGCATGCACCGAAGCCGTGCAATGTTCAACATCAGCTCACGTCGTGCAGACGGCCATTCCGTGCCAAGCCTCTTCGCATGAGGGTTTTCGACAGGTGTTAAGATTTTGTAGGGAAATCACCGATGCGTCCGAAAGGTGCGCTCGGTATGATCCGTCTCGACGCTGATCACGTCGACAAAATTCCGCCGTTCGCCATTGCTGGCGAGCGGCTTTCTTTTTTGTGGTGTGGATTTTTGACTACGTGCGCATTGTTGCGCGCAACGTCACACAGCAGGCGCAAGCAGGCGCGTGCCGTCGACCGTTAGCGCGCCGCTTTTCGCGAGACCTTCGATTACGCCCGTCAGCAGCGCAGGCCACTCGCTGCGAGGAGCGAGCATCGATGCCGCTGCGCGCAGCACGGTTGCCTCGTCTAGCATGGCGAGCAGTGCGTCGAACGTCATCGCTCGTAATTCGAGCAGCTTGAACACGATCAGCACCTTGAGCGCATTCTTCGCGTTTCGGGTGGGATCGGCCCGCAGCCACGCGACCCGCGAAAACGCGCTTTCCAACGCCCCCTGAACGTTAGTGAACGGCGCGCCATGGCCTGGAATGACGACGCGCACATCGAGCCGCGCGATCATCTCGAGGACGGCCTGTTCTTCAGCGAAACCGCTTTCGCCCTCCAGTTCCGGAAAGATCACGCCGAAGCCGTTTTCCCACAGCGCGTCGGCGCTGATCAGCAGGCGCTCGTCTGCGCAATACAGCATCAGCGAATGCGGGTCGTGGCCGGGTGCGCCAAGGACATCCCACTGCAACGCGCCGAGCGTGAGTTGCGCGCCCGGCTCGATCGTTTCGGTGAAGCTGAAGCGCTCGCACGTTTGCCCCGTCGCGCGGAATGTCAGCCGCGCGTCGTCCCAGCCGCGCACCGCGTCGGCTTCAGCGGATGGAATGGCGGTGCGGCAAGGCCACGTCGCCTGTAGCAACGCGTTGCCGCCGCAGTGGTCCGAATGCAGATGCGTGTTGACGATCAGGTCGAGTGGCCGAACCCCGAGCGCCTGTTGCACGAGCGCGCGTGTCTGCTGGGCGTGCGTGGCGTAGCCGGTATCCACGAGTGCCGCGCACGCGTCGTCGACCAGCAGCACGTTGTTCGACGACAGCCATCCGCGCTCGAACACGCGTATCGATTTCGGCAGCGCGATCATCGTGGTGCGGCTTCCGGTTTCGGCATCACGAGAATCGTTGACGTGCCGATCAGCACGGTCTCGCCGCGCTGGTTCACGACGTTGCCGTCGAGTTGTGTCAGGTCGCCCTTCAGACTCGGCTTCCACCACGCGTCGCGGACACGCCAGTTGATCGTCAGCGTGTCGTTCGCATGGACGGCTTTTTTCAGCTTGATGTCGAACTCGAGGCCGAGCGGCTGCGCGTATGTCGAAAAGTGCGTCGCGAGCAACGCCATGAAATGCGCCGACGGCTGCGTGCCGGAGGCGATCAGCCCGCCGAAGGGGCTTTGCGCCGCGTACGCGTCGTCGTGATGCAGCGGGTTGAGATCGTTGACGAGCGTGGCGAACGATTTAACCGAATCGGCTGACAGTGACAGCGTGGTGTTGAACGTCTCGCCAATTGTCACCACACGGGGCGGCGCGTTCATGGCGAGGCCTTGGGGTGGACCGCGAGCTTTGCCATCAATTGCGCGTGGCGCACTTCGATCGAATCCCAGATGGCGCGCTTCTGCAAGTCGTCGAACGACGACCAGCCAGCGATCTCGTCGATCGTGCGCAGGCATCCGTCGCACCAGCCGGTGTCGGGATTCATCCTGCACACGTCGATGCACGGCGAGGGCACCGGCGCGATATCCGGCGCGTCGACTGCGCCGGCAATCATGCGGACTCGCGCAGCGCCACGTCGACGACCGGCGCGCCGGTCAGTGCGACGAGTTCCTGCGGCGACAGGTTGAACACCGCGTGCGGATGGCCGGCCGCGGCCCACAGGCTGTCGAGCGCGAGCAGGTCGGCGTCGATCAGCGTGACGGGCGGGGTGGCGTGTCCGATTGGGCACACGCCGCCGATCGCGTAGCCTGTCTTTTCACGGACGAACTTTGCATCCGCGCGAGCGATTTCGCCCACTTGCGCCGCGACCTTTTTTTCGTCGACGCGGTTCACGCCGCTCGCGATGACCAGCACCGGCGCATCGTCGTCGCGGCGCCGAAACAGGATCGACTTCGCGATCTGCGCGACCGAGCAGCCGAGCCCGGCAGCGGCTTCGGCCGACGTCTTGCCGGTTTCAGGGAGCATGACGACGGGCTTCGCGTGACCGCGCTCGCGCAGCAGTGCCGCGACGCGTCGTGCGGAATCGGGCAACGTATCGAGGTGATCGGGGTGAGTGGCTTCGTCTGCCTGAAAAGAGGTGCTTTGCGTCATGTCTTCGTTTCCGTTTTGCTTCGCTATTCGTGTATTGCGTATGCCTGTGCGGCTCAAACGCACGGTGTCTGTTCGCTGCGTGCCTTGGCAAGCAACGCCTTGCCCGCGCGCGACACGTTCGGCTTGCCGGTCGCGGTCGAAATGAAATCGCCGATAGCGACCACCTGCGCGAGATCGATGCCGGTCTCGATGCCGAGGCCGTTCATCAGATACAGCACGTCTTCGGTGGCGACATTGCCGGTCGCGCCTTTCGCATACGGACAACCGCCCAGCCCCGACACGGACGCGTGGTAAATCTCGATGCCTTCCTGCAGCGCGGCGTAGATGTTAGCGAGGGCCTGGCCGTATGTGTCGTGGAAGTGGCCCGACAGACATTCGCGCGGAAACACTTTCGTCACGGCATCGAAGACTTCGCGCGTGCGCCTCGGCGTGCCGACGCCGATCGTGTCGGCGATGTCGATCTCATCGCAGCCAAGCGCGGCGAAACGCTCGACCACATCGACCACGGACGCCACCGGCACGTCGCCCTGATACGGGCACCCGAGCGAGCAGGACACGCTGCCGCGAATCCGCAGGCCGGCCGCTTTCGCCGCCTGCGCGACGGGCACGAAACGCTCGATGCTTTCGGCGATGCTGCAGTTGATGTTCTTCTGCGAGAACGCTTCGCTCGCGGCGCCGAAGATCACGATTTCGTCAGCCTGCGCGGCCAGCGCGCCTTCGAAGCCGCGCAGATTCGGCGTCAGCACCGAATAGATCGTGCCCGCGCGACGCTCGATGCCGGCCATGACCTCGGCGCCGTCGGCCATCTGCGGCACCCACTTCGGGGACACGAACGAGGCCGATTCGACGTTGCGAAAACCCGCGGCCGACAGCCGGTTGATCAAGTCGATCTTGACGTTGGTCGGCACAAATTCTTTTTCGTTCTGAAGTCCGTCGCGGGGACCGACCTCGACGATTTTCACTGCCAGGGGCATGGCCATGTCTGTCTCCTGCCGCATCGAAGCGGCTTGTTGAATGGTTTCAGTATCCGCGAGCGAGATCGACCACACCGCTGATCGGCTCGCCGCGCAGCAGCGCATGGATCTTGTGCGAAACCTGCGCGACGCTGTCTTCGCGCAGGGTCAGTGCGGAAATGTGCGGCGTTATCGCGATGCGCGGCTCCCGCCAGAACGGATGATCGGGCGGCAAGGGTTCTTCGCGGAAGACGTCGAGCGTCGCGCCGGCGATCTGGCCGTGCTGGATGGCATCGAGCAGATCCTGTTCGACGAGGTGCGCGCCGCGAGCGACGTTGACCAGATACGCGCCATGCGCAAGTTTGCCGAAGGTGCGCGCGTTCAGCACGTCGTTTGTGTCCGGCGTGTGCGGGAGCAGATTGACCAGCACCTTGACGTCGTCGAGGAATGCATCGAACTGCGCTTCACCCGCATAGGTTTGTACGCCTTCTATCTGCTTGGCGCTGCGGCTATAGCCGCGCACAGGCACGCCCAACCCGGCAAGCGTGCCTGCGACATGCGCGCCGAGCACGCCCAGTCCGAGCACGCCGACGGTGAAGGTCGCGCGCGGATGCGGGTCGAGCACTTGCCACCGGTGTTCGGCTTGCAGACGCGCGTATTCATCGAAGCGCCGCATGTAGCGCAGCACGGCATGCGTCACGTACTCCGCCATCTGCGGTGCCATGCCGGTATCTTCGAGTCGCACGACATGTGCATTGCGCGGCAGCGTGCCGGGATGCGCGCGTTCCAGCGCGAGGATCGCGTCGACACCCGCGCCGAGGTTGAACACGGCGCGCAGGTCGTCGCGGCCCGCGAGCATTTCGCGCGGCGGACGCCACACGACCGCGAAATCCGCCGGCGCCGTGTCGTGCGGTTGCCACTCGCGAAGATCGGCTTCGGGCAGCGCGCGCGCGAAATCGTGAAGCCACGCGGCTGCGTCGGAGTGCGGCATGTAAAAGAGAACCTTCATACGGGCATTCGCTCCGGGTGGCTGCACGCCGTTATTTGGCGAACAGCCGGCCAATGTCCTTGAACGCCTTGAATTCGAGCGCATTCCCGCAGGGGTCGAGGAAGAACATCGTCGCCTGCTCACCTACTTCACCCTTAAAGCGGATGTGCGGCTCGATGATGAAATTCGTGCCGGCGGCCTTCAGCCGCTCCGAGAGCGCGTGCCAGTCGTCCATCGTCAGTACGACGCCGAAATGGCGGACCGGGACGTCGTCGCCATCGACTGCGTTGACGCCGGCGCGGCTCACTTCGTCCGGCGCGAGGTGCGCGACAAGCTGATGCCCGAAAAAATCGAAGTCAACCCATTCCGGCGAACTGCGGCCTTCCGGACAGCCAAGCAGATTGCCGTAGAACGCGCGTGCATTTTCCAGGCTGGTCACCGGGAAGGCGAGGTGAAACGGCTGTAGCGGGCGCCGTTCTCCGGGCGACGTTTGCGGCATGAGGCCTCCTTCCATTATGGTGGATGGGCTTCATTTTACTTTTTCGACGGCGAACGCGCGCGGTCCGGTTGTTCGGCTGGGCGTCGTACAGACTGCAGCCACCTCTCCCAGCTCGTGCGTGGCGCTGCGCGCCTGAGGGGGAGTGTCACGAGATGCCTTATCCACTCGGCTTTTTTACGTGGTTCTTTCGCCTTCCGGCGCATTCCAATAAACAAAGCACGAAAAATTGGTTCGGCCCAACGGACCGGCGAGCCACAATGGCTTTCCGGATTCCGGCAGTGAGGAGAGTCATGTTTTCGTGCAGCAAAAGCATATGGCCACCGCGGCTTGTGACGGTGCCGGGCCTGCATGGCAGCGAGGGCGCACACTGGCAGACATGGCTCGAGCGGCAGTTTGCCCGCTCACTGCGCGTCGAGCAGGCTGACTGGGACGCGCCGGATCTGGCAGGTTGGGCGCAGTCGGTGCGGGACCTGATCGCACGTGAGCGCGGGCCGTTTGTGCTGGCCGCGCATAGTTTCGGCTGCCTCGCAACAGCGCACGCATTGCAGAAGGTCACCTGTGCGGCCGATATTGCCGGCGTGCTCTTTGTTGCGCCGGCGAGCCCGGAGAAGTTCACGTTCGCGGGCGCGTTCGAAGCGCGGCGGCTGGGTGTGCCTTCAATAGTCGTCGGCAGCGAAACAGATCCGTGGATGCCGCTCGCAGCCGCGCGTGACCTGGCGCGGCGTTTGGGTAGTGCATTCGTCAATCTGGGCGACGCGGGGCATATCAATACAGCCGCTGGTTTCGGCCCGTGGCCTCGGGCGAAGTATTTCGTCGATACGCTCGTGCATTGCGCGGCGCCCCTGCGGTTTCACGAGGAATCGTTCGACGCGGCGAGTCACGTATTGGGTTGAACGTGCACGTAGCGCGAGGGTGCTGGCGATTACTGGCAATGGCCGGCGACTGATGGACCCGCTACCTTGCCAGTCAGATCCAGTGAAAGCCCTTTGCCATGATCGCGCCGAGACCGAAGACGCCCGCCCACATGAGGCGGATTTCGAACCGCAGCTCACGAATGCCGGTGAGCTGTGCTCCCCTGAGTTCGCGGATATCGGTGCGCAGCACGTCTCGAAAGTCGCGGAATTCCTGCCTGACCTGATCGACGTCCTCTTTCAGAAGCTTGACCGTGGCATCGAGCCTGCTAGTGTGAATGGCCATAGGACTCCCTTGTGTGTGAAATAAGACAGGGCGCGGCTTCTCGGGCGTCCGTGTCTCGATTAACCCTAAAGCACCATCGTATAAGAATCTCATCGTCGAGTGATCCATCCTGTGAAGAACTTTGACAGACTTATGCCTCTTCTCTGAGAGAAGCGAGGCGGCTTGTTTGTGCGGTTCGAGGCAGTGAAGCCATCATATGGACTCCAGATCATCGTGGCTAGTTAGCCAGGAGATGTAGGATAAATCTCAAGCGTTTGGCATCTGGATATCAGGCGATTCGATAAAATCGCGGCTCGAGCCGAACGGGTGGTACCCATGCGGTATGGCGCATTCATTCATCAACAGGCGAAAACGTAATGACAGGCAACTCGGGGAAGGCACGCTGGCTTGCAGCGGGTATGACGGCACTGGCGCTGTCGATGGGCGGTGTGTCTGCCGCCCGGGCGGAGGCATCGCTGCTGAACGTGTCGTACGACGTGACGCGCGAGCTGTATAAGGACATCGACGCCGGCTTCGTTGCAGCGTACCGGCAGAAAACCGGTGAGACCGTGTCGATCCGTCAGTCGCATGGCGCGTCGAGCGCCCAGGCTTTGTCGGTGCTGCAGGGGCTGCAGGCGGATGTCGTCACGATGAACCAGCCGAACGACATCGATCTGCTCGTCGAGCGTGGTCAGCTGGTGCCGGCGAACTGGCGCGCGCGCCTGCCGAACGACAGTGCGCCCTATACGACGACGATGGTGTTTCTCGTGCGCAAGGGTAACCCGAAGAACATCAAGGACTGGGACGATCTGGCGAAACCGGGCGTGCAGGTCGTGATCGCGAATCCGAAGACGTCGGGCAACGGCCGCTACGCTTACCTGGCCGCGTGGGGTTTCCGCAAGCAGCATGGCGGCACGGACGCGCAGGCGCTCGATTTCGAAAAAGCGATCTTCAGGAACGTGCCGGTGCTCGACACGGGTGGCCGTGGTGCAACGACGACGTTCACACAACGCGACATTGGCGATGTGCTCGTCACGTTCGAGAATGAAGTGTCGCTGATCGATACGGGCGTCGGCGCTGGCAAATTCGAAGCCGTGTATCCGTCGATCAGCCTGCTGGCTGAGCCGCCCGTGACGATCGTCGACAAGGTGGTCGACAGGCGTGGCACGCGCAGGCAGGCACAGGCTTATCTCGAGTATCTGTACTCGCCGGCGGCGCAGGAGATCATTGCGCAGCATCATCTGCGTCCGCGCGATCCGGGAGCGCTCGCCAGGCATGCAGGCGAGTTCAAGCCGCTCAAAACGTTCACGGTCGAACAGCAGTTCGGCAGTTGGCAGAAGGCGCAGCAGACGCACTTTTCGGATGGCGGCACGTTCGATCAGATCATCGTCGACCGGAAATGACCGGCTGACCTGCAAGCGTTATCCGCAGCAAACAAAAAAGGCCGCCGGATTCCAGGCGGCCTTCGTCATTTCGGCGCCGTCGAAAGATCAGCTTGCCGCCTTGTGGCCGTCGCAGCCGTGTTCGCAGCTGCCTTGATCGAGCGCGGTCTGCTGCGCAGCCTCGGCACGGATGCCAAGACGCTCCAGCAGTTTGCGATCCGCATCGGCCTGCGGGTTGCTCGTGGTCAGCAACTGGTCGCCGTAGAAGATCGAGTTCGCGCCGGCGAGGAAACACAGCGCCTGCAAGGCTTCGTCCATCTGTTCGCGGCCAGCCGACAGACGCACCATCGCACGCGGCATCGTGATGCGCGCGACTGCGATCGTGCGGACGAATTCGAATGGATCGAGCGCTTCGGTACCCTTCAGCGGCGTGCCTTCGACCTGCACCAGATTGTTGATCGGCACCGATTCCGGATACGGCTCCATGTTCGCCAGCTGCGTGATGAGACCGGCGCGCTCGCGACGCGATTCGCCCAGTCCGACGATCCCGCCGCAGCACACGTTGATGCCCGCGTCGCGCACCCGTTCAAGCGTGTCGAGGCGATCCTGATAGGTACGCGTCGAAATGATCTGGCCGTAGAACTCGGGCGACGTATCCAGATTGTGGTTGTAGTAATCGAGCCCGGCTTCGCGCAGACCCTGC
The DNA here is from genome assembly GCF_050435685.1 of Paraburkholderia sp. GAS448. Classification (NCBI taxonomy): domain Bacteria; kingdom Pseudomonadati; phylum Pseudomonadota; class Betaproteobacteria; order Burkholderiales; family Burkholderiaceae; genus Paraburkholderia; species Paraburkholderia sp. GAS448. The sequence goes on along the minus strand of NZ_JBNDKT010000002.1, from coordinate 39,936 downwards.
GCCTGATGCGTCTCGAGCATGCCGAGCGTCACGCAGGTTTCGAGGCCCATCGCCTTCACGCCGCGGATCATCTCCTTGATCGGCTCGAGATGGCGGTCTTTCGGATTGCGCCACGCCGCGCCCATGCAGAAGCGCGTCGCGCCGTTTTCCTTCGCGACACGGGCGGCCTCGAGCACGTCGTCGACAGGCATCAGCTTGTCGGCCTTCAGGCCCGTGTCGTGATGCACCGACTGCGGACAGTACGCGCAGTCTTCTTCGCAGCCGCCTGTCTTGATCGACAGCAGCGTCGACAGCTGAACGGCGTTGGCATCGAAGTGCTCGCGATGAATCTGTTGCGCGCGGAACATCAGGTCGTTGAACGGCAGTTCGTACAGCGCGACGACATCGGCGACGCGCCAGCGTGCGAGCGGCGCCGCGTTGCGTGCGTTTGCTGCATCTGCCGGGTTTGCGGCGGCCGGTTCGGCGAGGGTCGAGGCGTTGTGGAGTTCGGTCATGACGTCAATCCTTGTAGACGGAGAATCGGAACGAGTTCAGGGCTGCGCCGCGCGCAGCGCCTGCAATAAGGTGGCAGTATCGAGGTGGCCGGCCGCGACCTCCGGCGAAGCGGGATCGAGACGCGGCACGACGCCGAGCAAGGGTGCGTTGTACTGGCGGTCGAGACGATCGCGGATCGCGGCGATGTTCTCGTCCGCGAAAGCCATCGCCGGGTCGACTCGGTTCGCCACCCATCCGGCGAGGCGCAACCCGCGCGCGGCGATGGCCTCGGCGGTCAGCAGCGCGTGGCTGATGCAGCCAAGGCGCATGCCGACGACCAGCACCACCGGCAGATTCAACGCGAAGGCGAGGTCGGCGGTGTCGTGCGCATCGGTGAGCGGCACGCGAAAGCCGCCCACGCCTTCCACGACGACGATGTCCGCCAGCTTCAACGCCTGCGCATGGCAATCGACGATGCGCGCGATATCGAGCGTGACGTTTTCCTGGGCGGCCGCGATATGGGGTGCGGCGGGCTCGCGAAGCAGGAACGGCGTGCGGATGTCGGGTGGCAACAGCACGCTTGCCGCTGCGTCGAGCTGATCGGCGTCTTCGTTATGCCACACACCATCGCGTTCGAATGCGCCGGCGGCGATCGGCTTCATTGCCGCCGCGCGCAAGCCATCGCGCGCGAAGGCGCGCAGCAACGCGGCGGATACCAGCGTCTTGCCGATTTCGGTATCGGTGCCGGTGACGAAAAGGGACAGCGGCGCGCTCATGCGTGGCCCTCGCTGGGTTGCGCGAGTTTGAGCGCAGCTTCGAGCCGGTCGAGATCGTCGTGCGAATGCGCTGCCGACAGCGAGACCCGCAGACGCGAGGTGCCCGCAGGAACGGTCGGCGGACGGATGGCCGGCACCCACAGGCCGGCGCGATCGAGCGTAGCGGCAATCGCGAGCGTCGCTTCGTTCGAACCGATGATGAGCGGTTGCACGGCCGTATGCGAATCGACCGGCAGCCAGCAGGTTTCCTTGAGCATCGCACGCGTACGTTCGATGAGCGTCTGCAGGTGCGCCCGCCGCGCATCGCCTTCATCGCTGCCGATGATGCGCAGGCTCGCGGACACCGCATGCGCGACTGCCGGGGGGGACGCCGTCGTGAAGATGTACGGCCGTGCGCGCTGCACCAGCCATTCGACCACCGTCTCATGCGCGACGACGAATGCGCCGGACACGCCGGCCGCCTTGCCGAGCGTGCCGATCATCACGAGATGCGGCGAACGCAGCGCTTCCCACGCAAGCGCGCCGCGCCCTTGCGGGCCAAGTACGCCGAAGCCGTGCGCATCGTCGACGACGAGCCATGCGCCATGCCGCTCGGCCAGCGCGAGGAGCGTTGCGAGCGGAGCGATGTCGCCGTCCATGCTGAAGACGGTGTCGGTGACGATCATCTTTGTCGCGGCGTCCGACGCTTCGAGCATCGCGCTCAACGCTTGCGTGTCGGCATGCGGATAAACCTGGATGTCCGCGCGCGAGAGCCGGGCGCCGTCGATCAGCGACGCGTGATTGAGCGAATCGGAAAAGAGCGTCGTGCCGCGGCCGGCCAGTGCGGTCAGCGCCGCGAGGTTCGCCATATAGCCGGTGCTGAAGTAGAGCGCGCGCGGCGCGTCGACGAAACCGCCGGCGAACGCGGCGAGGTCGTCTTCGAGCTGGGCATGCGCGCGCGAATGACCGCCGAGCAGATGCGAGCCTCCGCTGCCGGCACCATAGCGTCGCGCGCCTTCAGCGATCGCCGTGACGAGTTGTGGATGCGCGGCGAGGCCCAGGTAGTCGTTGCTGGCGAAACCGATCATCTCGCGACCGTCGACCGTCATGTGTGCGGCGCATGCGGTGTCGGCCGTGCGCCGGCGACGGCGCAGGCCGTGTTCGTCGAGATCCTTCAGGGCCTGCGTGAGGTTATCGATCAATAGCATCAGCGAACCTCCTCAAGCGTCGCATCGAAGGTTTCGCGGGTGCGCGAGGCGAGCAGCGCGAGTTCAGCATCATCGAGTATGTAGGGCGGCATCAGATACACGGTCGTGCCGATCGGACGCAGCAGCAGTTCGCGCCGCAATGCGTTTTCGAAGAAGCGGCGCGAGAAGGTTTTTGCCTGCTGCGGATCGTCGATGACCGCGTCGAACGCGAAGATCGTGCCGCACTGGCGCAGATGGCGTACCTGCGGGTGTGCCGCGAGCGGTTCGAGCGCTGCACGCAGCGTCGCGGATTTCTTCGTGTTCATGGCGAGGACGCTATCGCTCGCGAACAGATCGAGTGTGGCCAGCGCGGCGCGGCACGCGAGCGGATTGCCCGTGTACGAATGCGAATGCAGGAAGCCGCGCGCGGTGTCGTCGTGGTAGAAGGCTGCGAAGATTTCATCGCGCGACAGCACGATCGAAAGCGGCAGATAGCCGCCGCTGATGCCCTTCGACAGACACAGGAGATCCGGCCACACGTCAGCCTGTTCACACGCGAAGAAGGTGCCAGTGCGGCCGCAACCGACGGCGATTTCATCCGCGATCAGATGGACGTCGTACTGGTTGCAGAGCGCACGAAGGCCGGCGATGTACGACGGATCGTGCATGGCCATGCCGGCCGCGCATTGCACGAGCGGCTCGACGATCAGTGCGGCGATCTGCTTGCCGCGCGCGTCGAACAGCGTGCGAACGTCTTCGAGCGCGCGGCGCGCGACATCGGCTGCCGTTTCGCCGTCGCGTGCGAGCCGCGCGTCAGGCGACGCGACGACGTGGGCGTTGCGGATCAGCGGGTCGTAGGCGTCCTTGAAGAGGGCAACATCGGTGACGCCGAGCGCGCCGATGGTTTCGCCGTGATAGCTGTTCGCGACGCAGACGAATTCGCGCTTCCCGTCGTGTCCGCGATTCTTCCATGAGTGGAAGCTCATTTTGAGCGCGATCTCGACCGCGGAGGCGCCATCGGACGCGAAGAACGCATGACCGAGCGCGTGTTGCGTGAGTACCTGGAGACGCTCGGCAAGTTCGATGGCGGGCTCGTGCGTGCACCCCGCGAGCATCGCGTGTTCGAGCGTATCGAGTTGATCCTTCAGCGCCGTGTTGATACGCGGGTTGGCGTGGCCGAACAGGTTGACCCACCAGGAGCTGATGGCGTCGAGATAGCGACGGCCTTCCTGATCGTAGAGCCACGCGCCGGCACCGCGCGCGACCGCGATGAGCGGAAGGCGTTCGTGATGTTTCATCTGGGTGCAGGGGTGCCAGACGGCACGCAGGCTGCGTGTGACCCAGTCTTCGGTTGCTAGTGTGTTCAAACCAACTCCAGGGCATGAGTGCGCAAATGCGACGAGGTAATGGGCTCGCGCTGCCTGTTGCAAAGGTCATGCGAATGCTTGAGGCGAAATTCGGGACGGCTCGCGTGCGCGCAGGAATGCAGCGACATGCTTGCGCGTTGTGGATCTTTTTTATGTGATCCGGAACGGCGATTGATGTGCCGAATGCTTGCTTGTGGATCGGGGGCGGCATCGTGATTTTGGGGCATCGCGACAGCGCGCCAGGCGCAATCCGGCGGCAGCGGGACTGAGATTAGCGCTTTATTTGAGTGAATGCACCAGGGGGCGAGGAAGGGTTTGGCTGTTACTTTTTTGTAGTTTTGGGCTGTTGCGTTCAGGAGGAATCGGTAGTGGTCAGATCGGTTCTGATGGACGGAGTTGGCGACGGCAAAGTGAGACGCCCTTATGGGAAAAAATCTTTGCCTGGATCGATTGGTGGGGAACCGGCATGCGGCGGTGTCTTGGCCGTTTGAGCTACTTTGGGTTGAGGCGGTGGGGTGCGCACCCGAATTCACGCGACCTGTGCGTGCGATTACGGACCCGAATCGGAAGGCAAAACTAGTGAAGGGTGAAGAAGATGCTGAGTCGCACGGAAACGCTTCGCCTGCCGCTGCCGCGTTGAATACCACCGCGAAGCAAGCCGGTCCGCGACGCACATCGTGCGGAGTGGGATGGATGAGCCCTTTGTCACGGGCGGAACTGCGCGAGGGACGGTCTGGCGTCGGACCTATGTCGTATCCCTGCGAGGGCGACACTTCATTGGTGGCCAATCCCCGTTAGTGACACACCCTGAAGAGGTGAGATTTCGAAGCGCCTTTCTTTTGCCTACTTTTCTTTGGAAGACAAAGAAAAGTAGGTGCCGCCCCGCACAGGGGCAACGCCAATAAACCAGAAGCAAAACAAGGAAAGGCACCAAGGCCACGCAGCCGAGCAACTTACGAGATCAAGAAAGCGCAAACCCTTCGAACATCACCAAACGAAAAAAATCACTCGCGACTGGCAATCGCGTGCCTCTCCTCGACGGAGCCATCGGCAGATGAAGAAGAACCCGAAGCCGCACCATCAGCGGCAGTCTGAGTCCCAGCCCCATTCTTCCACACCACAGCTTCATTCACGGCATAGAGCCTGCAAGGATCGGAACTCTGCTTCTGGCAATTGGCAACTGCCACCGACATCGGATCGTCGCCACCTTCAGCCCACGACCACGCGCCAGAATTGGAAACAGCAAAAGCGCGGCTGGGATACTGATGCAAAAAGTTGCGATAGCCACTGCGCCCGGCTTCATCGACAAAAGGCACAGCATCGACGGCATCGAGAGCGGCAAAGCCGCTGGGCTTCGGTGCGACCGGATCGGCAACCCGATATTGCACGCCGGTAGGCATCCCGACACGGGCAAGGAACGTTTCGACAGCAGGCCACCAGACACGCACGCCATCGCGGTCTCCAACCAGCCGGTGGGCGTCATTCTTGTACTTGCCGAAATCGACGAACTTCGCGCTGGCGCCATGCTCCACGTAAGCCGTGTACATTTGTCCGACCAGCGCCGACGGCCAGATCGTGTCGTTGTCGCCATAGAGCCACAGCGACGGCACACGCGTCTTCTCGCCATAAGCGTTAAACGCGTGGGTGAGATTGCCTTGCCAGTCCGCACAGGAATCCTGCCGCAGACCACCGGAAAAGTTGATCAAAGCCCGCACGCCCGGAGCCGCATCAGGACCGTACGCCATCGTGGCAAGGCCGCCGTGCGAAGTCCCGGACACGACGATGTGCTGCGCGTCGACGTAAGAGATCTTCGACATGTAGTCGACCGTCGCTGCGACATCAGCGGCCTGCGCGACGCCATTGAGCTCGACATTGCAGCCTTCCTGCTCGTACGTGCCGTCGGACCCGGCGAAACCTCGCCGGTTAGGCGCGACCACCACGTACCCGCGCCGCACGAACTCCCGTGCGAGCGGCAGCGGATCGCTGCGCTCCTGCCGGCGCGGATCGCCCTGAATCTTGCCGTGATTGAAAACAATCATCGGAAACGGACCAGGACCGTCGGGCTTGTAGACCGTCGTTTCGAGGGTAAGGGTGCCGGTCGCATCAACCGGGATGCGAATGACCTTTTCGTTGAGACTGGCCGCCACCGAGGGCAGATAGGCGTCGTCGTCGAGAGCGAGGCGCGGCACCTTGGCGCTGGCGAGGGGGCCTGCCTGCGCGTCAGGGAGTGGATCGGCGTGGACCGACGGCACGGCAAACACCGCACACGCCATCACTGCCCAACCGGTCAAAATATTCCTGAACGACATCCGCTATGCCCACCCGCCTTAAATGTCTGCTGAAAAATCCATGACTGTTTGTGAATCCTGACGAAATCATTTCGGTGCCCTTTCGGACAACAAAAAATTCTCTCGCATGTGGCGCGTAAGCGCACGCACACGGGTCGATATCGCACGGGATTAACCGAAAGCCAGTCAGCGCGCGGACCTCACGCGCCGATATTGAGCGTCACCTGAAAAGCTGACGCTGCAAAATCCATAAGAGGCATCCTGGCACGACATAATTGATTTGTGCAATTCAGGAGAACCCCCTAAGCGCCCGATTTCTCGATGAATTTTTCAGTTCGACGCAGACGCGCAGGAGGGGCGAGGCGGACCGGCGCTCTGGCCCCGAATGGTGCTGTGGCGTGCGCCCAACGCGGTTTTCAGGCGGGTTTTGAGGGCCGTATGCAGGAACGGATTTAACCGCGTTGCGATGTCAGCGCTCGCTTACGTCGCCGTCGACGTAGCGCCAGCGATGGTCTACGCCGCGCAGAAAACGGCTGACTTCGTGCAGCCGGTGCGCCCGCCCGCCGACTTTGTAGCGCGCGATGAATTCGACTTCGGCGTGGGTGTCGTCGATGGGCGTGAAGCGTTTGATCTGCAGGCCGAGCCAGCGTGGGGCGTCGGCGGTGTCCGGGTTCGCGTCGAGGTCGGGCGGGCAGGTTTGTTCAGCCCATGTTGCGCGCAGGTAGGCAGTTTCCCCGAGCACATACGCGCTATAGCGCGAGCGCATCAGTTCCAGCGCGCTCGGCGCGGATTCGGCGCCGTCAATGAAGCGGCCGCAACATTGCGCGAAGCGAGGCGGCTTCGCATCGCTACGCGCGCCCGGTGCGGCACCGCCGCACGGGCAATCGGACGGCCTTTTTGCAGCGGAAGCAGGAGCAGTCATCAAAGGGTCAGGTGAGGCCGCGTGCAATCAGGATCTTCTGGATATCGCTCGTGCCTTCGTAGATCTGGCAGACGCGCACATCGCGGTAGATGCGTTCGACCGGAAAGTCGCTCAGGTAACCGTAGCCGCCATGAATCTGCAGCGCGGCTGAGCAGATCCGCTCCGCTGCTTCCGAGGCGAACAGCTTCGCCATCGCCGCCTCGGTCAGGCACGGCTGGCCGGCATCCTTCAGCGACGCAGCGTGCCAGATCAACTGTCGCGCGGCCTCGAGTTGGGTGGCCATATCCGCGAGCCGGAACTGCACCGCCTGATGCGCGAATAGCGGCTGGCCGAAGCTCTCGCGCTCTTTCGCATAGGCGAGCGCCGCCTCGAACGCCGCACGCGCCATGCCGACGCTCTGCGCGGCGATGCCGATGCGTCCGCCTTCCAGCCCCGACAACGCGATGCGGTAGCCTTCGCCTTCGGCGCCGATCAGGTTCGCGGCGGGCACACGGCAGTCTTCGAAGACGATCTGCGCCGTATCCGAAGAGTGCTGGCCGAGCTTGTCTTCGAGCCGGGCGACGACGTAACCCGGTGTCTTCGTCGGAACGATGAATGCGCTGATGCCGCGCTTGCCGGCAGTTTTGTCGGTGACAGCCATCACGATCGCCACGTCGCCGTTCGCGCCGCTCGTGATGAACTGCTTGACCCCATTGAGCACGTACGCGTCGCCATCGCGCGTCGCGGTGGTGCGTAGCGCCGATGCATCCGATCCGGCCTGCGGTTCAGTCAGACAGAACGCACCGAGCATCTCGCCGCGTGCCAGCGGCGTGAGCCAGTCGCGTTTCTGCGCCTCGTTGCCATACGTGAGCAGAATGCTGCATACCGGGCAGTTGTTGACCGAGATCGCCGTCGACGTGCCGCCGTCGCCTGCCGCGATTTCCTCGAGGATCAACGCAAGCGCGAGCGCGTCGAGTCCCGCACCGCCGTACTCTTCCGGCACCAGCACGCCGTACGCACCGAGTTCGGCCAGTTGCCGGTGCACATCCTTCGGAAAGGTGCGGTCGCGGTCCCATTGCGCGGCGTACGGCGTAACGGCATCACGCACGAACGTGCGCACCGCGTCGCGGACCATCAGGTGATCCTGGTCAAGCAGCATGATTCGTCTGTCTCCTCACCACTCGAGTGGCGTACCGTCGTACTGATAGAAGCGGCCGTTGAACGCGGCATGGGCGCCGGCCGCCTGGGCGAGCACATCACGCATGCCGGCGACGCTGCGCTCCGGATCGATCGCGGCCTGTGCGCCGCCCATATCCGTGCGCACCCAGCCCGGATGCAGCGCGATGCACGCCGCGCTGCGTGTCTGCAACGAGGCGATCTTGATCGCGTCGTTCAGCGCCGCCTTGCTCGCGCGATACAGCCAGCCCGTGGTGCCGGTGGCCTCGTTGAGGCTGCCCATCTTGCTCGACAGCACGGCCAGCACGCCACCGGCGTCTTCGACGAGGGGCAGCAGCATCGGGATCAACTGCATCGGACCGCGCACGTTCGTGATCATCACGTGATCGAAGTCTTCGGCCGTGATCGTTTCGATGCCTTCGGTGCGCGGGCCATAGACACCGGACACGATCACCGCCGCATTCAGCGGCTCACCGTCGAGCTTCCAGCCAAGCGCAGCGATTTCCTCGGGCTCGGTGACGTCGAGCGGGAAGGTCTCCGCGCCGAGGTCGGCGAGTGCGTCAAGCGAGGCGTCGTCGCGCGCGGTGGCGAGCACGCGCCAGCCGGCACGTTTGTACTGGCGGGCGAATTCGCGTCCAATGCCGCGGGACGCACCTACGATCAACACGGTTTTCATGGGCTTACCTCGCTCGCCGTTCGATGATATGGATTCGGACCTTGATGTTTGCCGGGACTCGCGAGAGACGTGATGAGCAAATACGCGAGCCGTGCGCAACAGGCGCGGCTCGCGCCGGGCCGTTACACCAGTTCGACGCCCATCGCCGTCGCCTCGCCGCCGCCGATGCACAGGCTCGCCACGCCTCGTCTCAGCCCGCGCTGCTTCAGCGCGCCGATCAGGGTAACCAGAATCCGTGCGCCGGACGCACCGATGGGATGACCGAGCGCACAGGCTCCGCCGTTCACATTGACCTTGTCGTGCGGCAGGCTGTGTACCTTCATCGCGGCCATGGTGACGACAGCGAAGGCTTCGTTGATCTCGTACAGATCGACGTCGTCCGCGCGCCAGCCGTTTTTCTCGAACAGCTTGCTGATTGCACCGACCGGCGCCGTCGTGAACTTCGCCGGTTCCTGCGCAAACGTCGTGTGACCGACGATGCGGGCAAGCGGCGTCACGCCAAGCTGCTTTGCGGTCGACTCGCGCATCATCACGAGCGCGGCCGCACCGTCCGAAATCGACGACGAGTTGGCCGCCGTCACCGTGCCCGTCTTGCTGAAAGCGGGCTTGAGCGTCGGAATCTTGTCGAGGTTCGCCTTGAACGGCTGCTCATCGCGGTCCACGCTCACTTCACCTTTACGGCTCTCCACGGTGACGGGCGCGATTTCCCACGCGAACGAGCCGTCCTCGTTTGCGCGCTTCGCGCGTTGCAGCGATTCGACTGCGAATGCGTCCTGTGCCTGGCGGGTGAAATCGAACGAGCCGGCGCATTCCTCGGCAAACGTGCCCATCAGACGGCCCTTTTCGTAGGCGTCTTCAAGGCCGTCGAGGAACATGTGATCGAGTACCTGGCCGTGGCCCATGCGCATGCCGGCGCGCGCCTTCGGCAGCAGATACGGTGCATTCGTCATGCTCTCCATGCCGCCGGCAACCATCACGTCGACCGAGCCGGCGATCAGCATGTCGTGCGCGAACATCGCTGCGCGCATGCCGGAGCCGCACATCTTGTTGACCGTCGTGCTGCCCGTGGCGAGCGGCAGACCCGCGCCGAGCGCAGCCTGGCGCGCCGGCGCCTGGCCCTGGCCGGCTGGCAGCACGCAGCCCATCACCACTTCGTCGATCTGTTCGGGTTTCAGCCCGGCGCGCTCTACGGCGGCCTTGATCGCAACCGAGCCGAGCTGCGGCGCGCTTAGCGTGGCGAAATCGCCCTGGAACGCCGCCATCGGCGTGCGGGCGACCGAAACGATCACGACGGGATCATGTTTTGTCTCACTCATGTTTCAGCTCCTTGATGACACCTTCGACCACGGCGGGCACGTCGCCGAGCTGCGCAGCGTCGGCGGCGACCACGTCGTTGTCCGCTTCATGTGCGCGGCTCGCCGATACGGCGGCCACACAATGCTCATAGGTCGCGGCCAGCGCGCCCGGTTCGTTGATCGTCATGCCGAGATTGCGCACCCGGCCGTCGTGGACCCCGTAAGCCCAACCATGCACGGTCAGTTCCTGACCGCGCGCCCACGCGTCGTTGACGATCGTCGTGCGGCACACGTTGACCACCTGTTCGATCGTGTTCAGCTCCACGAGCCGCCGGTGCCGTGCTTCGCCCATCGGCCACTCTTCGAGGAGCGCGGCGTGCTTCGCCCGCACGTCCTGAATGTGATGCAGCCAGTTGTCCGCGAGGCCGACGCGCCGGCCGTGCAGCGCCGCGCCGACGCCCGAACAGCCGTAGTGGCCCACCACCATGATGTGCTTGACCTTCAGCAGATCGACGGCGAACTGGATCACCGACAGGCAGTTCAGATCGGAATGCACGACGACATTCGCGATGTTGCGATGGACGAACACCTCGCCCGGCGGCAAGCCGATGATCTGGTTTGCTGGCACACGCGAATCCGAGCAGCCGATCCACAGGTATTCGGGCGTCTGCTGGTGGGCGAGGCGCGAGAAATACTCGGGATCCTCCGAGAGCTTGCGTTCGACCCACGCCTCGTTGTTTTCGAACAGTTGGGCGAGCGGGTTGGCAGAAGGTTGAGCGTTCGTAGTCATGATGCGTCGTGTCAGGTTCGGGGCCGAAGAAGCGGCATGGTTCGTAGCGGAAGCAGCGGAAGTAGCGGGCAAGGCGGGCGACGTGCGGTGCGCATGATGCTCACGCGGCACGCATGGCGCGCTCGCTGTCTGTATCCTGCGGCGCGCCGTCCTCACCGGCAAAGCGCGCGGGGTACCGGACGCAGAAACGCATACTCCGGTCATACGGGAAAAAATCGGGCAGTTCGCCCTTCAGTAGATGATCCTTGTGCTTTTGCCAAAGCTTTGGGTCGAAGAAGTCGGCGTGATGCTTCATGAAGCTCGCCCGCACCCGCGGATCGCCGAGCAGGAACGTGCCGTACGTCTCCGGAAAGATGTCGTGCGGGCCGACCGTGTACCACGGCTCGCCCGACATTTCGTCTTCTTCGTAGCGCGCCGGCGGAACGGCGCGCACGTTGCAGTCGGTCAGATATTCGATTTCGTCGTAGTCGTAGAACACGACGCGGCCATGGCGCGTCACGCCGAAGTTCTTGTACAGCATGTCACCCGGGAAGATGTTCGCCTGCATCAGTTCCTTCACCGCGTTGCCGTATTCCTTGATGCCATGGTCCACATCCGCATCGGTCCCGTTTTGCAGGAACAGGTTGAGCGGCACCATCCGGCGTTCGATATAGAGATGCTTGATGACGAGGTTGTCACCCTCGTATTCGAGCATCGACGGCACTTCCTTTTCGAGTTCGCGGATCAACGCGTGGTCAAGCCGGGACAGCGGCAAGGCGACGCTCGAATACTCGAGCGTGTCGGCCATCCGCCCAAGGCGGTCGTGTCGTTTGACGAGCTGATACTTCTGCTGGATCTGCTCGCGCGTGGTTTCCTTGGGGAGCGGAAAGCGGTCCTTGATGAGCTTGAACACGTACGGAAACGATGGCAGCGTGAACACCAGCATCACCAGCCCCCGGATGCCCGGTGCGATGATGAACTGATCGCTCGAATGCGACAGATGGTGCAGCAGATCGCGATAGAACAGGTTCTTGCCCTGCTTCTGCAGGCCCACCGACGTATAGATTTCCGCCTTCGGCTTGCCCGGCATGATCGTGCCGAGAAATTCGACGTACGCCGACGGCACTTCCATATCGACCAGAAAGTACGAGTGCGAAAAGCTGAAGATGATCAGCAACTGGTCGCGCTGGAGCAGCACGGTATCGAGTGCAAGCACGCCCGGCCGCGTGTGACGCACCGCCACGGCGAACGGCAGCAATGCGTCGCCATTGATGATGCGGCCGACGATATAGGCCGACTTGTTCCGGTAGAACAGCGACGACAGCACGTGAATCTGGAAATTGGCGGCTTCCACGAAATTGCCGAATGCGTCGCGGATCGCCTGTATCACGCAGCCGACGTCGCGCGTCAGATCCTCGAACGGCGGTTCCAGCTGGAAGTTCGTGACGATGCGCTCGAGCGTCGCGGCAAGACCATCCTTGCCCGGGTAATACGCCCGGTAGGTCGGCTTGGCGGCGGGTTCGTCGTTCTCGATGTACTCGGTCGAAATCGCCGGCCGCACGAAGATGAAGTCGTTGTTGAAATACGAGCGATGCAGGATCTTGCAGCAGACCGAATTGAAAAACGTCTCCGCGCACTCGGGCTGGCGGTGCGTCGTCAACAGGCCGATGTAGTGCAGCTTGATCTGCTGCCAGACTTCATCGTCGATATTTTCCGCGTCGTACTCGTCTTCGAGCAGAACGACGCATTCTTCGACGCGTTCGTCATACGACGTGATGCGCTCGCGCGCGAGCCTTTGCAGACCGTGCCAGTCGCCGGCTTCGAAGAGGGTCCTGGCGTGAATCGCGGCTTCGCGAAAGATCCGGTAGTGCCGGTCGAAACCTTCGAGCATGGTCTGCGCGACATCGAAGCCGATCTGCGACGAGAGCAGTTTGGGAAAGTGATTCATGTCGACCGTGCGTGCGTCCAGTGTCGTGAAGACACCCGTCATTGTATCGTCCGGGTGCGGCCGCGAGGCTATTCGGCGTCGGGCTTGCGACATGCCGGCGTTGGCATGTTCGCGGGCGTTCGCCGCCTTTCAGACTATTTCCGTTCAATGCTGCGCAATGCAGCGGTTCGTCGCGCGATCTCGCGGCAGACTTTTATTCGGAGGCGGTTTTCTCCTTGCGCCGGGAAAGTGGTCGCGGCGCGCCGTCTTCCGCTTCGGGCCGTGTGCCGCCTTCAAGCAAGGCACGCGCCTGCGCTTCATATTGCGCCAGATCTTCGAGTGTCGCGTTCAGATCTTCCAGCTGTCTTTCGAGCACTTCGCGGTGGCGCGTCACCGTCGCGAGGAACGCGTTGAGCTGCGGCACGGTGTCGGTCGGCGATTCGTACAGGTCGAGCAGATCGCGGATTTCCGACAGCGTGAAGCCGAGCCGCTTGCCGCGCAGCGTCAGCTTGAGCCGTGTGCGGTCGCGGCCCGAATACACGCGTCGCAGACCGCCTGAGCCTTCGCGGCTCGGCGAGAGTAAACCCTGGTCTTCGTAGAAGCGGATCGCGCGCGGCGTCACGTCGAATTCACGTGCCAGTTCGGTGATCGTGTATTGCGTGTTCATCGGAGGTGTCCGTCGGGGTACCCGGCTGGCTGAGCAAAAAGCGGATTGGACGTAATATCGACGTTTACGTTATCGTCAACCTGAACAAAGCGCAACTACGCGACGCACGCGGCGAGTGGCAAACCGTTTTGTCACGGTTTTGCCGCGCGCGAATCGCGCAAGCAAGGAGAAGACACCCCCAATGAACGCACTTGAACACCAGCTCGACTATCCCTTCAGCGACACACTTCCGGAACCCGGCCAGGCGCTCGAAGTGGCGCCTGGCGTGCACTGGTTGCGCATGCCGTTGCCGTTCGCACTCGATCACATCAACCTGTGGCTGCTGCGCGACGAAATCGACGGGCAAGAGGGCTGGACGGTCGTCGATTGCGGGGTTGCAACCGACGCGATCAGGTCGAACTGGGAAAAGGTGTTCGATACGGTGCTGGACGGCTTGCCGGTGTTGCGCGTGATCGTCACGCATTGCCATCCGGATCACCTCGGCCTCGCGGACTGGATCTGCACGGGTGGCGACAGGAAACGCTGGGACGTACGGCTGTGGATTTCGCTCGGCGAGTACCTGCTGGGCCGCGTAATGGCGGCTGGAGACGGTTCGAACGCAGGCGGAGAGGGCGCGGCCCGTCACTTCGCGCGGCACGGTTTGTCCGATGAAGCATCGCTGGACAAGCTGCGCAATCGCACAAGCTACTACTCGAATCTCGTGCCCTCGATACCGCGCCAGTACCGGCGGATGCGCGAGGGCGATGCGCTCGCGATCGGCGGCCGTACGTGGCGGATCGTGACGGGCTACGGTCATTCACCTGAACATTGCGCACTGCATTGCGACGAGACCGGCCTGCTGATTTCCGGCGATATGGTGCTGCCGCGCATTTCGACGAACGTGTCAGTGTTCGATATCGAGCCGGAAGGCAATCCGCTTGCGCTTTATCTGGATTCGCTGAAACGCTACGAAACGATGGCCGCCGACACGCTCGTGCTGCCGTCGCACGGCAAGCCGTTTCGCGGTGTTCGCACGCGTATCGGACAACTGCGTGATCACCATGATGCGCGGCTCGCCGAGGTGCGCGCCGCATGCGCAGAGAAGCCGCAGAGCGCGGCGGATATCGTGCCGTTGATGTTCAAGCGTCAACTCGATATTCACCAGCTGACGTTTGCGATGGGTGAGGCGCTCGCGCATCTCCATCTGCTGTGGCTCGCCAGTGAGTTGAAGCGCACGCATGACGCGGATGGTGTGATCCGGTTTTCTTCGTAACCGTCGCCGAGCCGCAATGCGCTGCAAGGAAACAGGCCCGGTGCATCGCAACCGGGCCTGTTTTTTTATGCGCAAGAGGTTCTTTTACTGCACGTTCACGGTCGTAAAATTCTGCCGGCCGAACGGGCTCACGTTATATCCGCTTACGTTGGTGCGCGTGATCGCTGCCGCAGTCGGATACCCAAGCGGAATCCACAGCGCCTGATCGTGGATGATCTTCTGCGCCGCTTCATACGCCTTCGCGCGCTTTGCCTGATCCGGCGTGGCCTTGCCTTCGGCGATCAGCTTGTCGAGCTGCGGATCGCAGTAGCGTGCGAAGTTGATCCCTGACTTCACCGCATTGCAGCTAAAGAGCGGCGACAGATAGTTGTCCGGATCGCCATTGTCGCCAGCCCAGCCCATGAACAGCGTGTCATGCTGGCCCTGCTTCGCTTCCTTGATCAGCTCGCCCCACTCGATCACCTTCACGTCTGCCTTCACGCCGATCTTCGCGAAGTCCGCCTGCAACAGCTCCGCGCCAGCCTTCGGATTCGGATTCAGCACGCTGCCGTTCGGACGCACCCAGATCGTGGTTTCGAAGCCGTTTGCGAGGCCCGCATCGGCGAGCAGCTTCTTCGCCTTCGCGACATCGTACGGGTACGCCTGGATCGACTTGTCATAGCTCCAGGTGTTCGGCGGATAGGGATTGGTCGCGGGCGACGCCGTGTTGTCGAACACGGTTTTCAGGTACGTCGGCCGATCGAATGCCATGTTCAGCGCCTGACGCACCTTGGGATTGTCGAGCGGCTTCTTCTCCGTGTTCAGGGCGACGAACGCCGTCATGAACGCCGGCGTCTGCACCACTTTAAGCGCCTTGTCGGTCTTCGCATCGGCGACGTCCTGCGGCTTGGGCGACAGCGCGATCTGGCATTCGCCTGCCTTCACCTTCTGCGCGCGCACCGTTGCGTCCGGCGTGATCGCGTAGATCAGGCGGTCGATCTTTGGCTTCGGGCCCCAGTAGGTCGGGTTCACGTCGTAACGGATCACCGCGTCTTTCGTGTAGCTCTTCAGCACGAACGGGCCGGTGCCGACCGGCTTCGCGTTCAGGTCGACCTCTTTGCCGGCCTTCATCAACTGGTCCGCATATTCGGCGGAATAGATCGACGCGAAGCCCATCGACAGGATCGGCACGAAGGTCGCGTTCGGTTCGTTCAGTTCGAATTTGACGGTGTTGTCGTCGACCTTCGAGACGGACTTGACCAGCTTCACCAGACCCATCGACTGCGCGTGCGGGAAGCCGCTCGCGCCCGCCACCTTGTGCCACGGGTTGCTTTCGTCGAGCATGCGCGCGAAGGTGAAGACGACGTCGTCGGCATTGAGCGCGCGGGTCGGCTTGAAGTAGTCGGTGGTCTGGAACTGCACGTTCGGACGCAGATGGAACGTGTAGGTGAGGCCATCGGCGCTGACGTCCCACTTCTCGGCGAGCGCGGGCACGACCTTCCTTGCGGCTTCATCGTATGAAACGAGCGAGTTGAAGATCACATCGGCCGATGCGTTGGTCGTGACGAGCGAGTTGAACTGGACGACGTCGAAGCCATCCGGGCTCGATTCCGTGCAGACGGTCAGCGGTTTGGCGAGGACGAGCGCGGGCGCTGTAGCGAGCAGGGCGGCAGCGAGCAGTTTGAAGCGCATAGGATCTCCGATAGCAATCGTGGTCGGGCAGTTCGTCGGATTCGTTGCATGACGGCAACCGGCGCGGCTGCACATCTTTTTATTCTGGTACGTTTTTGGCTCGGGCGCTGCGTCCAGGCTGGCGCGCCCGCCTGGGAGAAAGCTTATCGAAGGGTGGTTGCAGCGACAACAACTTAATCGGCATATCCATATTGGGCGCGCATTCGCGCCTGCGATCGGCCCGGCTTAACTGGCCGATGCGAGCCTCGCCAGATAACCCACGCCTTCGATTGCCCGCACGCCGTACCAGGACACCAGTTCGCCGTCGATCAGCTCGACGCGTTTTCCTGCCAGCCGCGGGTCGCGCTCGAGCGCAGCGCGATGGGCTTCGGTGAAGCGGTACGGCTCGCTCGACAGCAGCACCCGATCGACGTCGGCGAGCCATGGTGCGTCGAGATCGAAGACAGGATAGCGGTTTGCGCCTGCGCGCCCGCCATGCGCCGCCGGCAGTGTCTGCCAGTTGACAAGCCGAAGCATCGCCGAGATGTAGGTGTTGCGCGCAACCGTCATCCATGGGTCGCGCCAGATCGCGTACAGCACCTGCTGCGTCGGCCACGCGTGTTGCCCGGTTTCCTGCAGCCGCAATTCGAGCGTTTCTGACAAACGCTGCGCTTCGGCGCCGCGATCGAAGATCGTGCCGAGCAGCGTATAGAGTGCGAAGTTGTCCTGCGGCGTCAAGGGATGCGTCACGACGACGTGCGGAACGAAGGTGCGCAGGATATCGACGGTCTCTGCTTCGTTCTCGTCGATGTTGACGATCAGATGGGTGGGCTGCAGCGCGCGGATCGCATCGACCTTGACCGCCTTCGTGCCGCCGACTTTCGGCACCCGGCGCACACGATCGCGCGGATGCACGCAAAACCCGGTGCGTCCCACGATCTGCGAGTCGAGCCGTAGCGCGAATAGCAACTCGGTAATGCTCGGCACGAGCGAGACAATGCGTGCGTCGGGCGCGGCCGGTTCGTGCACGACACCTGCTGCGTCGAGCGCACGCGTGCTCATCGATTATTCGGACGCACGCGGCTTGCGCGGCGCCTTTTCGAACAGCATGTCGTAGAGCCAGCGCGGCAGCACATGCAGCACGGCTGCGGCGACGCGCATCTGCCATGGATAGACCGCAAACGACGCCTTGCGGGCGATCGCGTTGGCGACCTTCGCGGCAAAGCGGTCGGCATCCATCAGGAAAGGCATCGGATACGGATTGCGCGCCGTCATCGGCGTGCGGATATAGCCGGGCGCGATGGTGACCACCGCGACGCCCTGGGGCCGCATCTCGACGCGCAGCGCTTCGAGATACTTCTGCGCCGCCGCCTTCGAGGCGCTGTACGCGCCGGACCCCGGCAGCCCGCGCACGCCCGCGAGGCTCGCAATGCCGACCAGCGTGCCCTTGCGCGCGGCAACCATGGCGTGCGCGAACGGCTCGAAAGTGGCGACCATGCCGAAGTAATTGACGTCCATCACGTCGCGGAACGCACGGAGATCGCCGTGGCCAGTGACCGCGCCGTGACTGATGCCGGCGTTGGCGATCACGACATCGGGGCAGCCGTATTGCGAGATGAACTGTTCTGCCGCGGCGGCAAGCGCGTCTGCGTCGCGGACATCGGCGGGATAAATGGAGATGGGATGCTGCGGATGGGCCTGCTGAAATTCGGCGAGCGCGTCGCCGCGACGGGCGACGAGGCCCAGAACGGCGCCGCGCCGCACATATTCGGCGGCGAGCGCGAGGCCGATGCCGCTCGACGCGCCGGTGATGAAAACCTTCAACGGTGTACTCATGCCGGCGCGTGCGGTGTCATTACATCTTCTTGGCGCGGACCTGCGAGACGAGGTAATCCAGCACCTGGATCGTGCCAGGCAGGCTGTTCGTCGCGGCAGGACCGGTTTCGAACTTGCCCTGCACGGCGAGCGTCGGTACGCCGTCGATCTTGTAGTCTTCCATCAGCTTCTTGTCGCGTTGCAGCGCGCTCTGCGTCGAGAACGAGTTGTACGCGTCCATGAACTTCTTCGGATCGACGCCGTTCTTCGCGAGGAATTTTGCCTGGTCTTCGGGCGTCAGCAGGTAGTTCTTGTTGACGTGGATCTCGTTGAAGATCTTCGGCGTCAGTTCCTGCGCGAGCCCGAGTGCGTCGAGCGCGTGGTACAGCTTCGAATGCGGAATGAAGTCGTCACGGAAGGCGACCGGCACGCGCTTGAATACGACGTCCGGACCCTGCTTCTTGACCCATGCTTCAAGGTAGGGGTCGAACTCGTTGCAGTGCGGGCAGCCGTACCAGAAGAATTCGGTGACCTCGATCTTGCCCGCGGGCACTTCGACCGGCTGCGGCGTTGACAGCGCGGTGTAGTCCTTGCCGGCAACCGGCGCGGCAGGCGCCGCCTGCACTGCGCCTGCGACGAGACCCAGTGAAAGGAAAAGAATGCTGAGTAGTTTCTTCATGTTCTGTTGACCTGTTAGGGCTGAGTACGGAGTAACGGTGACTGGCGCTACGCGCCTGCTACCTTTTCGACTGGATCGACCCGGACGGCAGACGCACCGAGCGTAAGACCGGCACCGCGTGCCGAAGGTTCGGCGGCGGCGCGGGTCTTGCGCTTCGGCGGACTACTGTTTGGAAAAGCGGATCACGGCCGTATCGACGCCTGCATCCGACAGGCGTTGGCGCGTCGTGTTCATGTCCTCGAATTTCGAGAACGGTCCGATGCGTACGCGATAGTACGTGACACCGCCCGCATCGCGCTGCGTGACCTTCGATTCGAAGCCCTGGAAGCCAAGGCGCGCGCGTTGCTGCTCGGCGTCCGCAGAGGTCTTGTACGCGCCGACCTGCAAGAAGTAGCCGGTGTTCGCGTCTGCCGCGGTGGGAGCAGGCGCAGGCGTCGGACCAGCTTTCGGCGCGGATGTCGCGTTGTTCGCGTACGCGGTGCCGGCACTGCCTGCAGCCGGGTTCGCTGCCGTTTGCGGCTTCTTCGCCGGTGCGGCGCTGCTGCCTGTGTTATCGGTCGCGGCTTTCGGCGCAACAGCGACACCGTTCGCATTCGACGGCGGCACTTCAACGATCTGCGGTTCTTCGAGCATGCCCGACGTTTGCGTCTGGTTCGTCGTCTGACCCGGCGCGGTGTTCGGCGGCGCGGGTTGGGCGGCCTGCGGCACCGGCTGGCCAGGTGTCTTGCCTTGCAGCGGGCGATTCGGATCGTATTGGGGCTGGCTCGCGCCCGTGTCCGATGCGGCGGGCGGCGCGACCTTCGACACAAATGGCGTCGGCGCACGCGTGATATAGAGCGCCACCACTACCGCGATCGCCAGGCCGACGATCAGGCCCAGCACGATACCGAGAAAAGTACCACCGGTCTGTTTAGACTGCTTTGTTGTGCGGCGTGGTTTTGCCATCGTCTGAATCACCTGCCAAAGAAAAAAGAGTCTGGAACGACCGTCGATTATAACGACGGCCGCACCCATGCCGAACCACGGGGGTTACATCTTTTCGGGAGCAGAGACGCCGATCGTCGCAAGACCGTTCGCCAGCACCTGACGCGTCGCCGTGAGCAGCGCGGCGCGCGCGTTGCGTGCCGGTTCGTCGTCGACGAGCACGCGTTCGGCCTTGTCATTGTAGAACGAGTGAAATTCGCCCGCGAGGTCGCGCAGATAAAACGCGACCGCGTGCGGCGCCAGTTCGCTCGCCGCATGTTCGAGCATGTCCGGAAACTCCGCGAGCTTCTGCAGCAGCGCGAGCGAGCGCTCGGTCGACAGCGGCGCCAGGTCGACGGTCGGCAGCACGGCTTCGTCGGCGTTGTAGCGCGATTTCCATTCGTTGAGCACGGAGCAGATCCGGGCGTGCGCGTATTGCACGTAATACACCGGGTTCTCGTCGTTCTGCTTGAGCGCGAGATCGATGTCGAACACGAACTCCGTATCGGCCTTGCGCGAGATCAGGAAGAAGCGCACCGCATCGCGGCCCCGACGGATCGTCGCTTCGTCGAGCAGGTCCGGCGACGTTTCCGTGCCCGGCGTCGCGCCGCCCGACCATTCGATCAGATCGCGCACCGTCACGTAGCTGCCCGCGCGCTTGGAGATCTTCACTTCCTGACCGTCGCGCATCACGGTGACCATCTTGTGCAGGATGTAGTCGGGATAGCCCTTCGGAATGCCGATGCCGAGCCCCTGCAGACCGGCGCGCACGCGCGCAATCGTGCCGTGGTGATCCGAGCCCTGCACGTTGATGACCTTCGTGAAGCCGCGTTCCCACTTTGCGACGTGATAGGCGACGTCCGGCACGAAGTACGTGTAGGTGCCGTCGGTCTTGCGCATTACGCGGTCCTTGTCGTCGCCGTCGTCGGTGGTGCGCAGCCATAGCGCGCCTTCCTGCTCGTAGGTCTTGCCGGCGGCGATCAGTGCCGCGACGGTCTTCTCGACGCGGCCTTCCTCGTACAGCGACGATTCCAGATAGTACTGGTCGAAGTTGACGCCGAACGCCTGCAGATCCATGTCCTGCTCGTGACGCAGATAGGCCACCGCGAAGCGGCGGATCGCGTGGAGGTCTTCGACGTCGCCCGTACCCTTGACCGGCTCGCCGTCCTTCGCGGCGACCGTTTCGCCGTTCAGGTAGTCATGCGCGATGTCGGCGATGTACTCGCCGTTGTAGGCGCTTTCCGGCCAGGCATCATCGCCGGGCTTCAGGCCGCGCGCGCGAGCCTGGGTCGACAGGGCGAGCGTCTGGATCTGGACGCCGGCGTCGTTGTAATAGAACTCGCGATGAACGTCATAGCCCTGCGAAGCCAGCACGTTCGACAGTGCATCGCCGAGCGCCGCCTGACGGCCATGGCCGACGTGCAGCGGGCCGGTCGGATTGGCCGACACGAATTCGACCAGCACGTGCTTGCCTGCCTCGCGCGCCGAATGGCCGAACGTCTCTTTTCCGGCAAACACGGCGCTGACAACCGCCTGCTTCGACGTAGCGGACAGACGCAGGTTGATGAAGCCAGGCCCCGCCACTTCCGCGCCTTCGACGAGACCCTGAGCCGCGGGGTGCGCCAGCACGGCGTCGACGAGCTGCTGGGCGAGCTGGCGCGGATTCGCGCGCAGCGGCTTGGCGAGCTGCATGGCGACGTTGCACGCGACGTCGCCATGGGCCGCGACCTTCGGCCGTTCGAGCGTAATGGCGGGGGCGACGAAGGCCGCGTCGGCTGCGCCCTGGGCCGCTTCAGCGACCTGCTTCACGGCGTCGGCGAACAGTGTTTCGAGGGTTTGTTTATGTGCAGGCAGCATGCTTGTTGCGAGTCCAGTGAGACAGTCCGTGTAATCGGGAGCGGCTCCGGCTGTGCGCGGTGCGCGCAGCCAGTCCGTCAAATGGGGGGAAAGCGGGTGCCGCACCGGCTCTGGGCTCGCATCCAGACTGGCCTCGTGGCCGTCATCGGCACTGTCAGGCATTCGCCTGCGACGCCGGCCGCAGCGGGTGGGCAGGCGAAGCCGGTCGTTCCGGCGAAGGTTGTCCGGCGCAGCGGGGCGCGCTTTTTCCGTCCAGACGAATTTTAGCAGGTGCTAATATGTCCAATGAGATACCCGGCCAGAGCCGGGTCAGCCGGTGCCTACGATCGAGCCGGCGGGACCAGTGCGGAAGCGTCCTGATGGCCGCTGCACGCGCGGATCCAACATAACGAAAAGGGAACTGCCATGTTGATTACGTTCAAATGCCACGCCTGCCCGGACGTGGTGATGCTGGAGAATCTCGCCCAGTATCTTGTCGGCATTGTCGGCAAGCGGCTTGGCCAACGCGGCGTCATCAGCCACGACGAACTCGAAGTCGCGATCGCGAAACTCGAAGCCGCCATCACTACCGACAAGAAGGAACGTGCCGAGCACGATGGCCACTTCCATGAAGGTGAGGAAGGCCGCGAGCATCATGAGATTCCAGTCGGCCTCGCGCAGCGGGCGTTCCCGTTCCTTGACATGCTGCGCGCGGCGCAGAAGGAAAATACGGACGTCCTCTGGGGCGTCTGACTTCGCCGCCGGACTCCGGGCGGCGCGCGAAACGCGCGATCAGGCCGGCGTCCCGGCACCGCATGTTTCGCTGAATCGATGAAAAAGAGCCCGCTGCAAGCGGGCTCGTTCGTCTGGGTTGCAGCCACTGCCTACTGGCTGGCGCCTTCCGCGGGCGCGGCCATCGGCGCTGAAGCCCCCTTCTTCGGCTGCTTTGCCTTCTTCGGCTTTTTCACATGCTTTTCCGTGGGCGCTGAGTATGAGCTGACCGCGCTCGCCTCGGTCGGTGCCGCGGGTTGCTGCGCCCGCGCCATCGAGGCGCCGAAAGCCAGCGAAAGTCCAGTCAACAACAGCGTCAGCTTCTTCATACGGGTTTCTCCGGGTCGGTTACAAGTCGTTGAGCCGACGCGTTTTTCTGTGGCGTCTGGCAGGGTCAGGCCGTTGCAGTCTACAAAGACGAAAAACCCGCTGCCGGAAATATTCAGGCTATGGCTGGCGATATAGTGGGGTGCTTATAACTGCGGCGCCAGAGCCCGCTCAGCATCGGCCCTCGACAGGTTCATCCGCTTCGCGTAGTCCTCCAGCTGGTCCTGGCCGATTTTGCCGACCGAGAAGTACGTGCTGTCCGGATGCGCGAGGTAGAAGCCCGATACGCTCGCCGCAGGCAGCATTGCGAGCGATTCGGTCACACTCATTCCCACCTCGTCGGCGTGCAGGAAGCTGAACATGTCGCGCTTCACGAGGTGATCCGGGCACGCCGGATACCCAGACGCCGGGCGGACGCCGCGATACTTCTCGTGGATCAGGTCGTCGTTGGACAGCGTCTCGTCGCTCGCATAGCCCCACAGGTCGCGCCGCACGCGGGCGTGCATCGCTTCGGCGAATGCTTCCGCGAAACGGTCGGCGAGCGCCTTCAGCATGATCGAGCTGTAATCGTCGTGGTCCTTTTCGAACTGCTTTTCCTTCGCTTCCACACCAAGACCGGCCGTCACCGCGAACATGCCGATGTAGTCGGCGACGCCCGAATCCTTCGGCGCGATGAAGTCGGCCAGCGAACGGTTCGGCCGCGTCACCCCGTCGACCACCGGCCGCACGCTTTGCTGGCGCAGGTTGCGCCACGTGAGTGCAACTTCGGAGCGCGATTCGTCGGTGTAGATCTCGATGTCGTCATCATTGACCGTGTTGGCGGGCAAGAGGGCGATCACGCCGTTGGCCTGCAGCCAGCGTCCCTGAATCAGGCGTGCGAGCATCGACTTTGCATCGGAAAACACGCGCCGCGCCGATTCGCCGACAACCTCGTCGTTCAGGATCGCCGGATAGGGGCCGGCGAGGTCCCACGTCTGGAAGAACGGCCCCCAGTCGATGTAGTTCGCCAGCTCGTTCAGATCGAAATTCCTGAACACGCGGCGGCCAATGAATTTCGGCTTCACGGGCTGGTAAGCGGCCCAGTCGATCTTCGTCTTGTTGGCGCGCGCCTCGGCAAGCGTGACCATCGGCTGGGCCTTGCGGTTCGCGTGCTGGTCGCGGATGCGGTCGTAGTCGGCCTTGAGGTCTTCGAGGTACTTCGCCGCGCCCTGATCCGACAACAGGCTCGACGCCACCGACACCGAACGCGACGCATCCGGCACGTACACGACCGGCCCTTCGTAGTTCGGTGCAATCTTGACGGCCGTATGGACGCGCGAAGTCGTGGCGCCGCCGATCAAAAGCGGAATCTTCTTCACGCGGAAGTAGTCGTCGCGCTGCATTTCCGAGGCGACGTAAGCCATCTCTTCGAGGCTCGGCGTAATCAGTCCCGAAAGACCGATGATGTCCGCGCCTTCCACCTTTGCTTTGGCGAGGATGTCGTTGCACGACACCATCACGCCCATGTTGACCACTTCGAAGTTATTGCACTGGAGCACCACCGACACGATGTTCTTGCCGATATCGTGCACGTCGCCCTTCACGGTCGCAATGACGATCTTGCCCTTCGCGCGCACATCGCCGCCGGCTTCGGCCATGAGCTTCTTTTCTTCTTCGATGAAGGGGATCAGGTGCGCGACGGCCTGCTTCATCACACGCGCCGACTTCACGACCTGCGGCAGGAACATCTTGCCCTGACCGAACAGGTCGCCGACGATGTTCATGCCGTCCATCAGCGGGCCTTCGATCACGTTGATCGGGCGGCCACCTTCGGCGGCGATTTTTGCGC
Source organism: Paraburkholderia sp. GAS448 (assembly GCF_050435685.1). Classification (NCBI taxonomy): domain Bacteria; kingdom Pseudomonadati; phylum Pseudomonadota; class Betaproteobacteria; order Burkholderiales; family Burkholderiaceae; genus Paraburkholderia; species Paraburkholderia sp. GAS448. The sequence goes on along the minus strand of NZ_JBNDKT010000002.1, from coordinate 15,333 downwards.
GGGCTTCCTCGGTGTCTTCGACGATGAAGTTCGTGATGCCAAGCACCAGCGCATGCGCGAGACGCTTCTCGACCGGCTGGTTGCGCCACTCGAGGTTCTCTTCCTTCTTCGCGGCGCCGGTCTTGAATTTGTCGGCGATTTCGAGCATGCGGTCGGTGCCGTCCGGACGGCGATTCAGCACCACGTCTTCGACGCGCTCGCGCAATTCCGGATCGAGGTCGGCATACACCCCGAGCTGTCCGGCGTTGACGATGCCCATGTCCATTCCCGCCTGGATCGCGTGATAGAGGAACACGGTATGGATCGCCTCGCGCACCGGATCGTTGCCGCGGAACGAGAACGACACGTTCGACACGCCGCCGCTCACCTTCGCATACGGCAGGTTTTCCTTGATCCAGCGGGTCGCGTTGATGAAGTCGACCGCGTAGTTGTTGTGTTCTTCGATGCCGGTGGCAATCGCGAAGATGTTCGGATCGAAGATGATGTCTTCCGGCGGGAAACCGACTTCGTTCACGAGGAAGTCATACGAGCGCTTGCAGATCTGCGTCTTGCGCTCGAACGTATCGGCCTGCCCCTGTTCGTCGAAGGCCATCACGACGGCGGCCGCGCCATAGCGGCGGATCAGGTTCGCGTGATGACGGAACGCCTCTTCGCCTTCCTTCAGCGAGATCGAGTTGACGATCGCCTTGCCCTGCACGCACTTCAAACCCGCTTCGATTACTTCCCATTTCGACGAGTCGATCATGATCGGCACGCGCGCGATGTCCGGCTCCGATGCGATCAGATTCATGAAGCGCACCATGGCGGCTTTCGAATCGAGCATCGCTTCGTCCATGTTGACGTCGATGACCTGCGCGCCGTTCTCGACCTGCTGGCGTGCAACCGCAAGCGCTTCGTCGAACTGGCCGTTGAGAATCATGCGGGCAAACGCCTTCGAGCCGGTCACGTTGGTCCGTTCGCCGACGTTGATGAAGAGCGCGCCAGAGGTGACGTTGAACGGCTCGAGGCCGGAGAGGCGCATGGTGTGATCGGTCATGTCTTGTGCCTGATTCGGTTGCGTGCGTCGGATGCGGTATTGAGGGTAAAGCGTGAAGCGCTCGTCAGGCCGCGTCGCGGTACTGGGTTGGCCACTTGCGCGGCTTGACGTCGGCCAGCGCCTGCGCGATTGCGGCGATGTGCTCCGGCGTCGTGCCGCAGCAGCCGCCCGCGATGTTCACCAGTCCCGCCTCGGCGAATTCCTTAAGCAAGCCGGACGTATCGGCGGGCAGCTCGTCGAAGCCGGTGTCGCTCATCGGATTCGGCAGGCCAGCGTTCGGATAGCACGATACATACGTGTCGCACAGCTTCGACAGTTCCGCGATGTACGGGCGCATCAGCGCCGCGCCCAATGCGCAGTTCAGACCAAAGGTGAGCGGCCTCGCGTGACGCAGTGAATTCCAGAACGCTTCGACCGTCTGCCCCGACAGGATGCGGCCCGACGCGTCGGTTACCGTGCCCGAGATCATGATCGGCAGACGCTCGCCTGTGTTTTCGAACAGTTCGTCAAGAGCGAACAGGGCAGCTTTGGCGTTCAGCGTATCGAAGATCGTTTCGACAAGGAACAGATCGACGCCGCCGTCGAGCAGCGCCTTCGCCTGCTCGTAATACGCGGTGCGCAGTTCGTCGAACGTCACGTTGCGAGCTGCCGGATCGTTCACGTCTGGAGAAATGCTCGCGGTCTTCGGCGTCGGTCCGATTGCGCCCGCAACGAAGCGCGGCTTGTCGGCTGTCGCGTATTTGTCGCAGGCTGCGCGCGCGAGCTTTGCCGATTCGAGATTCATCTCGGCCGCGAGGCTCTCCATCCCGTAGTCGGCCTGCGCGACGGTCGTTGCACCGAACGTATTGGTTTCGACGATGTCGGCGCCCGCGGCGAGATATTGTTCGTGAATCTCGCTGATGATCTGCGGCTGGGTGATCGACAGCAGTTCGTTGTTGCCCTTGATGTCGCGTGAATAGTCTTTGAAACGCTCGCCGCGATAGCGCGCCTCGTCGAGCTTGTAGCGCTGGATCATCGTGCCCATCGCGCCGTCCAGGATCAGGATGCGCGACTTCAGAAGCGCGGGCAGGGTCGCGCCGCGTGTATAGGCGACGGCGGGTCCGGCTGGAACAACGGATTGGGCAGGCTGGTTCATGGCTGGCAAGGGCTTGCGCCGAAATATGCGGGAAACTCGTCATTGTAGCCGCAGCACGGCGGCTGCGCCCCGCCCGTGGCCGCATGGCGGGCGGGCACGGGGTGTCGTTTCCCGGAATGCATTAAAAAAACCCCGTCCGGCCGGACGGGGTTTCAGGGGGTGTCGCCAGGGCGACGTGTCAATGAAGGATGACCGGCTGATGCATCAGGCTGTCGAACTGTCCGAGGAATTCGTCCACTTCGTCGAGTGACGGCTCTTCTTCGATCAGCTTTTGCACATGTTCACGAAAACGCGCCGCCATTGCGCCGTCGATGTAGATTTCGCGCTGCATGGTCTTGTCAACAATCTCGTAGCCACCGGAACGCATGGCGAGATGGCCGTCTTCGGGCGGAAACTCGACAACACAATAGTTGGGGCTGTTATAGATCATCTGCATGGCGACACTCCTTATATTTCCGTTGGCTCCTTGGCCGTTCCTGTGCCGTAGATGGAGCATAGGGTTTGGAATTCAAGGGGTGGACCCGGAGTAACGCGCATAGAAGAGGTCCGAATCTACAGTTTAGACCCCGGTTGCAAGAAACGTTTCAAGTAATGCGGCAAAACGGTGCGATTGTTCGATCGGCGCCAGGTGGGCGGCGTCGAGCAGTTCGAAACGGCTTCCGGGAATGGCACTTGCGGTGGCTTCCGTGACGGAGGGCGGTATGCTTGTGTCGTGGCGGCCTGCGACCACGAGAGCGGGCACCCGGATGGCATTGACCATCTCGCGCATGTCGAAATCGCGCAGCGCCTCGCAGGCGAGTGCATAGCCCTGTGGCGACGTGCGCAGCAAGACGTCGCGGATCGGTTCGACCACTTCCGGATGCGATGTCTGAAAATCGGACGTGAGCCAGCGGCCAAGCGTCGCGGGCGCAAGCGCGGCCATGCCGTCGCAGCGCGCCGCGGCCGCGCGCTGATCCCATATCGCGCGGCCTTCGGGCGGTGTACCGCTTGATGTGTCGGCGAGCGTCAAGGTGTCGACGCGCGCCGGGTAATCGAGCGCGAACTGTTGCCCGATCATGCCGCCCATCGACATGCCGACGAGATGGGTATGCGGCGCGCCGAGTGCGTCGAGTAGCGCGGCGAGATCGCGGGACAGATCGGCAACGCTGAACGGCCGGTCGGGAACCGCTGTTGCGCCGTGTCCGCGCACATCGTAGCGAAGCACGGTGAAATCGTCGCGGAAGTAGCCCGCGAGCTGGTCCCAGATCGACAGGTCGCCGCCGAGCTGGTGAATGAACGTCAGCCAGGGGCCGCCGCCCTCGTTGCTCAGCACATATCGGGTCTCGATGCCGTTGATGTTCAGTTGCATGCTGGCTCCTTCAGAAATGACACGGTGGAAGAGCCGTTTGCAGCTTGCAGGCCAGTTCGGCCGTGAAGCGGCAAACGGGTGCTGCTCATCGTGCGAGTTACGGTTTGCGCAGAAGTTTCGGCACTCGAATGAAGCGCCGGATCCGTTCAGGGCTTTTCGGGTGCGTTGTCGGGCTGGGGCGACGCGGACGGCGGCGCGGGCTGAGTGGCGCTGTCATCAGTGGCGGTGTCGGACGCATTGTCCGTGTTGCCGCTTGAATCCGCCGCGGCAAGCTTGCCACGCCAGACAAGCTCGACCTGCGTACCGTTTGGTTCGGTTTGCAGGAGGCGCGCGGGCAACCACCCGAGCGACGGCGCGAGCCATACGTCGATACGCCGGCGGTCGCCTTCGTGGCGCGGCAGGCGCATGAAATGGCGCGCATCGACAAAGCCTCCCGGGATGCGAAGCGTTTCATCGCCAACTGTCTCGATCGGCCAGATTTCGCCGCTGTCGTTGTCGGCGACATAGAACTCGCGCGTGACGCCCGGCTTGTATGCGCCCGGATCGCCGCGCACCAGACTGGCGAGCTGCATGACCATGCTGAAGCGGTCCTGCGCACCGTCGGGCAGCGCGAGCGTGGCAGGTGTGCGCGTGAACGCGATCTGCTTTGCGGTGCGGTTGAAGATCGTCACGTCTTCCGCGCGATGCCCGCGTTTTTCGATGTACTGGTCAGGCGCGATGCCGAAAGCGTCGACATGGCCATGACTCGAATAGCTGAAGGTGCCGACGAACGGCAGGGGGACGGAAACGATCATCTCGTAGGTCTGTCCGTCGCTCGTCCAGTGGATCGTGCCCGGCTGGTTACGGACGCCGTTGTAGAACGTGTCGTACTGCAGATCGCCTGAGGGCGGTACGGAGAATTTCACCCCGGGCGATGCCTGTGCAGCCTTCACGCCTTCACCTGCGTTCGAGGCCGCAGCAGGTGTGGCGGCCGCTTCAGGTGCGGAAGCTGCCGCAGACGCCGCTTCCACAGCCGCTCTTGCGGTTTGCGTGGCGTCCTGGCGCGTAGCCGTGAGCACATGTTCGGTGCGTGGGCGCGCGTTGCTCGCGTGCGTCGCTGAATGGGGGCGCGGTGCCGCGCTGGCGGGCGTCTGCTCGACGCGTGCGGGCTTCAGAAGCGCCACCTGCACCGGCGCGTGTTCAGCGTCGAGCGGTTGAGCGGCGTCGCGGTGACGCTCGACCCATTGCGCCGCGATCCAGTGCAGCGCGACCACGACGACGAGCACGACGCCCCAGCGCCACGCGCGCCCGCGTCGGCGTGTGGGCGGATTGACGCGCAGCGTGCGGTCGGAGCGACGGGCGACAGACTGGGACGACATCAGAAAGAAGTAGCGCCTGTTACGTGGAAAGCGGTGAATAAGTGGAGTGGCGCATGGAGCGGATCTATTGTCGACTATCGTGGGTCAGCGAACCGTTTCGACAGCAATGCAGCTGACGATGTTCCGTCATGTGACTGTCAAGTCTTAACGGTGCACCGCTTTGCTCCGCGACATCCATCGCGCAGGTTAACGCGGCGTTGCACTGTAACCAAGTTCATACGAAAGCTTCTGCGCACACTCGCGCATCGCCGTGTCGATCGTGCCGTCCCAACGGATATCGAACGTACCCTCATGCCCTAGTGCAATCAGCCCCAGCGCAAGGTCGCCCGTCGAATCGAAAACAGGCATACAGAACGCGTGAATAGTGGGCAGCAGCATGCCTTCGACGCGCGCGGCCTCGTGGGCGCGCACGTTCGCGAGCAGCGTTTCGACTTCTTCCGGCGTGCGCGGCGCGTTGGCGTAGGACGCCCGGTGCGAATCGGCGAGCTCGCGTTCGATCATCGCACCTGTCTTGCTACGTGGCAGGTACGCAGCGAACAGCAGGCCGGTAGCCGAGCTGAGCAACGGCATGACGTCGCCGAGCTTTAGCGACGCCTTCGCCGGATGGCTCGATTCCATCCAGTGGACCACCGTCGGCCCCTGATTGCCCCACACGGCGATGCCGACAGTGAAGTCGAGCCGGTCGCGCAGTTCGGCAAGCGCGATACGGGCGAGCTTCACGCCATCGACGCGTGCCAGTCGCGCAAGTCCAAGCTGGAGCGCGAAACCGCCGAGTTCATAACGTCCCGAGAGCGGATCCTGCGACACCACGCCGAGCCGCAGGAAACTGACCAGATAGCGGTGCGCCTTCGCGGGGCTCATACCCGCGCGTTGGGCGAGGTCGCGCAACATCATGGCACGCGGTTCGTTCGTCAGCACTTCGAGCAGGCGAAAGCCGACTTCGATCGACTGGATGCCGGAGCGCAGTTTCTCCTCGCCGGCTTCCTCGCGGTCGTCGTCAGAGGGTTCGATGGCATCGACTTCGGCCGGTTCAGGTGAGCGGGCGTCGGGGTGGGCGGTGCCGGAGCGTGCAAGTGAAGGCATGGACAATGCGCGTCATGCGCGAGCGATGAAACGTGAACGGGGCAACGGATCCGGCAGCGCCGGGACGACCCAGGCACCCGATGAACGGGCACCCAAAGTCGCAACGTCGGCGCAACCAGTACGGCAACTAACGGGGCAGCACCACCGCTCCAGAAGGGACGGGTTTGGGCCGCGCCGATTCACCATCGTAGAATAGATTCCTTCTATCGTCACCCACACCGCTTACTTCCCCTATGAAACTTGCTACGCTGAAGGACGGCACACGCGACGGTCAGCTGATCGTCGTGTCCCGCGACCTGCACACTGCGGCGATCGCCGATGCGATCGCGCCGACGCTGCAGCGCGTCCTCGACGACTGGGCCTTCTACGCGCCGCAACTGATCGATCTGTACGACGCGCTCAACCAGGGGCGCGCCCGCAATACCTTCGCGTTCGACGCGAAGGCCTGCATGGCGCCGCTGCCGCGGGCGTTCCAGTGGGCCGACGGCTCGTCGTATGTGAACCACGTCGAACTGGTGCGCCGCGCGCGCGGCGCGGAGATGCCGCCTGAATTCTGGACCGACCCGCTGATGTACCAGGGCGGCAGCGACGACTTCATCGGACCGAAGGACGACATCGTCTGCGCGTCCGAGGCGTTCGGTATCGACTTCGAAGCGGAGGTCGCCGTCATCACCGGCGATATACGGATGGGCGCGACGCCCGACCAGGCCTTGAAGGGCGTGCGTCTCGTGACACTCGTGAACGACGTCTCGCTGCGCAATCTGATTCCCGCCGAACTTGCGAAGGGCTTCGGATTCTTCCAGAGCAAGCCGGCCACGTCGTTCGCGCCGGTTGCGGTGACGCCCGACGAGCTCGCCGAGCACTGGCGCGAGGGCCGCGTGCACCGGCCGATGATCGTGCATTGGAACGGCAAAAAGGTCGGCCAGCCGGATGCCGGCACCGATATGGTGTTTCACTTCGGCCAGCTCATCGCGCATGCGGCGAAGACACGCAACCTGCGGGCCGGGACGATCGTCGGTTCGGGCACGGTTTCGAACAAGGACGCAAAGCGCGGCTACTGCTGTATCGCCGAGAAGCGCTGCCTCGAGACGATCGAGCACGGAGCACCGCAGACGGAATTCATGAAATACGGCGATACGGTGAAGATCGAAATGTTCGATGAAGCGGGCAAGTCGATCTTCGGCTCGATCGAGCAGGCTGTCGCACCGCTCGACGGCGCGCATTGAGGTCGGACCGGGTGAGCCCTCCGATTGCGCCGGACGGCGCCTGCCAGGAGGGTTTCGCCCGATTCCGCGGCGCGCCCGCACGTCTAAACTGACGGACGCGTGGCGCGTAAGGGCTAAGGGCCGCGCAGGCATCGAGTCCCCAGCGGGAAGGGGGCAGCAGGAAAAAGAACAGATTGCCACGGTGAGGAGCCTTGCATGCGAATCCGGTCGTCCATTCCCGAGCCTGGGCGTCCCAGAACATTGACGCTCCACGCACTCATACCGCAGCGGCTGGTGGCGCTCCTGGCCATTGCATTCTGCGCTGCGCTGCCGGGCGTCTCGCTCGCGCAGGTGAAGATCGGGCTGGTGCTGTCGCTGACCGGTCCGGCCGCTTCGCTCGGCATCCCCGCGCGCGACACGGTCGCGCTGCTGCCAAAGGAAATGGCGGGCCAGAAAGTCGAGTACCTCGTGCTCGACGATGCTTCGGACACCACCCAGGCCGTCCAGAATACGAAGAAGCTGATCTCCGAGGAGCACGTCGACGCAATCATCGGTTCGTCGATCACGCCAAACACGCTCGCGATAATCGACGTCATTGCGGAAGGCCAGACGCCGACGATTTCGCTGGCATCGTCGGCGAAGATCATCGAACCGGTCGACGCAAAGCGCCACTGGATGTTCAAGACCCCGCAGACCGACGCGATGATGGCCTCGGCGATTGCCGAGCACGCCAGCGAACACGGCGTCAAGACGATCGCCTACATCGGCCAGGCCGACGCGCTCGGCGACACGTTCTACGCCGAAGTCGCGAAGTTCGCGCAGCTGCGTGGCATCAACCTGGTGGCGAACGAGCGCTTCAATCGCACGGACCCGAGCGTCACCGGGCAGGTCCTGAAGATCATGGCGGCCAATCCCGATGCGGTCGTCGTGGGCGCCGCGGGCACGCCTGCCGCGTTGCCGCCGAAGACGCTGAAGTCGCGCGGCTACAAAGGCTTGATCTATCACAACCACGGCGTGGGCAATAACGACTTCCTGCGCGTCTGTGGCGCGGACTGCAACGGCACGTTCCTGCCGGCGAGCCCGGTGCTGGTTGCCGCCCAGCTGCCCGAGGATCACCCAGCAAAGCGCCTCGCGCTCGACTACATCTCGCGCTTCGAGGCGTTGCACGGTGCGGGCAGCGTATCGGCGTTCGGCTCCTATACATGGGATGCTGGCCTGCTGCTCGGCACCGCGGTGCCGATCGCGCTCATGGCCGCCGCGCCGGGTACGACCGAATTCCGTCAGGCTCTGCGCGATGCGCTCGAGGCGACGCGCGGGCTGGCGACCTCCAACGGCATCGTCAACATGAGCATGACGGATCACCTCGGGCTCGATCAGCGCGCACGTGTGATGGTGCAGATTCGCGAAGGGAAATGGGTTTATCAGGCGCGCTGAAGTGTGCAATCAGGCGCGCCGCCGTTTGCAGCATGCCGCGGGCCGCGGCGTACTTTGAGCCACAAATTGTTCTACCGGACCGACTGCCATGTCTCACGACTCCCCCACCAGCAACCCTGCCTTTTACGCCGGTTATCACGCGCTGCGTCTCAGGCATCATCCGCACGGCATCCTTGAAATCGTCATGAGCGGGGAAGGCGCGAACCGGAGCGGCCTCGCCACCGCCGACGCGCGAATGCACCGCGAACTGGCCGATATCTGGCGCGATATCGATCGCGACCCGCACACGCGCGTCGCGGTGATTCGCGGCGAAGGCAAGGGCTTTTCGGCGGGCGGCGATCTGCATCTGGTCGAGCAGATGGCCACCGATTTCGACGTGCGCACGCGCGTCTGGCGCGAGGCGCGCGATCTCGTCTACAACGTGATCAACTGCAGCAAGCCGGTGGTGTCGGCGATGCACGGCCCGGCGGTCGGCGCGGGTCTCGTCGCCGGACTGCTCGCGGATATCTCGATCGCGGCGAAGTCAGCGCGGATCATCGATGGCCATACCCGCCTCGGCGTCGCCGCCGGCGATCACGCGGCGATCGTCTGGCCGCTCCTGTGCGGGATGGCGAAGGCCAAGTACTACCTCATGCTGTGCGAGCCGGTGAGCGGTGAAGAGGCGGAGCGCATCGGGCTGGTGTCGCTTGCCGTCGATGAAAACGATCTGCTGCCGAAGGCCTTCGAAGTGGCCCAGAAGCTCGCGGGCGGTTCGCAGACGGCGATCCGCTGGACCAAGTACGCGTTGAACAACTGGCTCCGCTCGGCGGGGCCGACCTTCGACACATCGCTCGCGCTCGAATTCATGGGCTTTGCCGGACCTGACGTGCGCGAAGGCGTGAGTTCGCTGCGCGAGCGGCGCGCGCCCGACTTCAAGGGCGGCGATCCGTTCTGATGTGTGCGCGGTATGATCAGATGAAACGGACGGCGAGTGCGTCGCGCGTCGTCCAAACCTTATTGGTGCGAGGAGAAAACCATGACCGATACGCCCGGCACGACGCCGCCCTTTTCCGGCTTTCCTGGTTTCCCGCCAGGCGAATTGCTTGACCGCATGTGGGACATGATGCGGCTCACGCCCTTCGGTTCGGCGTTTCCAGGCGCGCAACCGGGCGGTGCGCAAGGCCTTGGGCCATCGCTGTCGATGATGTCCGACATGATGGCGCCGCTCACGAACGTCGAGGAGCTCGACAAGCGCATCACCGACATGCGCGCCGTCGAGCAGTGGCTCAAGCTGAATCTGAACATGCTGCAGTCGGCGATCCAGGCGCTCGAAGTACAGCGTGCGACGCTGGCCACGCTGCGCGCGTTCGGCGCCTTCGCGCAGACGTCGATGAGCGCGCCTGCGGCGGCCTCGGCAGCAGTGTCGACGCCTTCGTGGATGTCGCGCACCGAAGCACCCGCAGCGCCTGCAGCGCCTGCCGCCGGGCAGGCTGCGCCGGAGGCGGAGCCGGGCGAGGCCAACGAAACGGGTAGTGCGACGGAGGTGCCCACCTTCGATACTTCGGCGTGGTGGAGTCTTTTGCAGCAGCAGTTCAACCAGTTGGCGCAGTTCGCGATGGCACAGACGCCGGCGCCTGGTGCGACCGCTACGGCCGAAGACATTGCCGAAGCCGCAGAAGGGCCGGATGGTCCGGAGGCACCTGAGGCGGCTGAAGCGCACGGTGCAGCCGACGCTTCCGCCGCGAAAAAGTCTGCTGCCGCGAAACGCCCTGCAGCGAAGCGTGCGCCATCGGCAAAGAGTAGTGCCGGCACGCGCGCCGTGAAGAAAGCAGCCCCACCCTCCGGGGCATGACGGGACGCCGCGCCGCGCGCAATCGCGTTAGGCGCTGACTGGCCGCACGGCGCGCGCGGCTGGCGTTTCAGCGTGCCAGGTTCGCGCGGCTACCGGCGATCACCGCGCAATTTCAGCCGGATGCGACTAAAACGAATCACCGCACAAAGCGCAACGGCCAGCGGAATTTCATCACCTTGACTTCGTTTTGACGGATGGTAGTGGGCGGTGGCTCGATAAAGGGCTGTACCGGCGGCTGTCAACCGGCTGGCGGCCGCCGCGTGTGGCGCGCCGCGTCGTGTCGAGAGTGGGAAACATGGGAAACAGGCGCAGAAAGCAGGAGGCCAAATCGCGGGAACCGTAAGGCTCGCGTGCTATCATCCTGTAAGCTTTTTGGCCCGTTGGCATGCACTGAAAACAACGACTCAAGCAGCCCAAACGGTTGCCGGCATGATGGCTGCGCGGTTTGACCGCATGGCGCCGGCCCAGTCCGGTTCGACTCCAGGAACGGGTATTTCTCACCCAAAGTCGGCTGGAACAACCAGTACTCTGGTTTTCGCAAGTGCACCGATGCCGCAGGTGGTTCTTTACCACGCGGCGCGTTTGGGCGCCCGATTACCGCGTAAAATTGAATACTCAGGTCGCGAAAGCGCGCTTTGGCTCGCTCGCAGCAAACAGATACAAACAGACGTCGCAATGCGCAGAACAGGGGTGGGACTATGAACACCATGCTTTATCCGGAACTTTACAAATCGCTCGAATCCGTTCGATGGGACATGGAGAAAGACATTCCCTGGGATAAATTCGACGCATCGCTGCTCACCGACGAGCAGGCGGAAACGATCAAGATGAACGCGATCACCGAATGGTCCGCGTTGCCCGCCACGGAAATGTTCCTGCGCGATAACCACCATGACAGCGATTTCTCGGCATTCATGAGCGTGTGGTTTTTCGAAGAACAGAAGCACTCTCTGGTGTTGATGGAATACCTGCGCCGCTTCAAACCGGAACTCTGCCCGACCGAGGAAGAACTGCACGCGGTGCGCTTTGAATTCGATCCGGCGCCGCCGCTTGAAACGCTGATGCTGCATTTCTGCGGTGAAATCCGCCTGAATCACTGGTATCGCCGCGCGGCTGAATGGCACACCGAACCGGTCATCAAGGCCATCTACGAAACGATTTCGCGCGACGAAGCGCGTCATGGCGGCGCCTACCTGCGCTACATGAAGAAGGCGATGGCGCAGACGGGCGATATCGCCCGCGCGGCATTCGCAAAGATCGGCGTGTTGATGGCGTCGGCGCGCCGCACCGAAAAGCCGCTGCATCCGACCAACCTGCACGTCAATCAGGCGCTGTTCCCGCGTGACACGATCCAGTCGCGTCTGCCGGATCCGGAATGGCTGGAACGCTGGCTCGACGAGCAGATCCGTTTCGACGACGGCTGGGAAAAGAAGGTGGTCGAACGCATCCTGCATAACCTGTCGATCCTGTTCGAGCGCACGTTCAATACGGCGCAGGAACTGAACCGCTATCGCAAGGAAGTGGTCGCACGTCTGCAGGCAGCGCAGGGTGTGACCGAGCAGCAACAACCTGCCTGATGCGCAGGGCGCGTCGCCGGTGCGTCTGACGGGCGATATACCGGGCAACGGACACGCAGTACCTCAGGCGAAAACACGGCCCGGCAGGCATTAGCTTCCCGGGTCGTTTTCTTTTCTGTTTCAATTTCCACACCAGGCGCACCGCATGGCCCGCGCCGCCATTTCACCTTTTTCGGTCTTCTCCATGCCTGCCACATTCGAACGCAAGATCACGACCCGCGAGGCGCTCGCCCAGATCCGTTCCTCGCTTCCCGGCCCGGTGGTCTTCACCAACGGCGTGTTCGACATCCTGCATCGCGGCCATGTCACGTATCTCGCGGACGCGAAAGCGCTGGGTGCGTGTCTGGTCATCGGTGTGAACAGCGATGCTTCGGTGCGTATGCTCGGCAAGGGCGACGATCGCCCGATCAACAACGAGGCTGACCGGATGGCGCTGCTTGCGGCGCTGGAGAGTGTCGACTGGGTTGTGCGCTTCGAAGAGCAGACGCCGGTCGCGCTGATCGAGGCCGTGCACCCTGACATCCTCGTCAAGGGCGGCGACTACGACATGGATACGCTACCCGAATCCACTCTCGTGCGCGGCTGGGGCGGCCGCGCGCTGGCGATTCCGTTCGAGCACGACCGCTCGACGACCGCTTTGCTCAGCAAGGTTCGCGCGCAGGGCTGAGCGCGCTTACTGCGTCAGCGTCGACGACTGGATCGGCGGGGTAGGAGCGGGTGCGCCGACCACCGCCTGATCGGCTGCCTCAGCTGCAGAAAGTGGGCGCACCTTCAGCGATTCCGGATGAATCTGCCGGCTTGCGCGATTCGGCTCATGCGAGTCGAACGTCGGGAGTGGTCCGAGCGTGCCGCGAAGCGCGGCGAATGCGAGCGCGTTGACAAGAATCAGGATGGCGATCAGCCAGCGTAGCATCGTCGGGATCTCCGTCGAAGGAGTGAAGCAGCCGTGGGGAAGGCGGTCGCGCTGCCGGAGTTGCGCTCTTCGCAGCGGGCTGCGGCTGTGAAGCGTGACGGCGCGCTTGCCGGCTCGGTCGCCAGGTCGGTTGAAAGCGTACTTTCCATGCTCGCCAGCGCGGCAGCCATATCAGATCGCATGCACACACTCATCACGCGGGCTGTGCACCGCTGTCTTCGGCGGCGATCAATGCAAGGCCGGACAGCACGAGCGAGTCGTGGCGGGTATGCGGGATCTTGAGGGCGGCGGTCACTTCATCGGCTGCACCGCCGCCGATCACGAGCCGTACCGGCACCTGCCACGTTTCCGTCAGATCGCGCCACATCCGTTCAATCAAGCCAGCCTGTGCCAGCGCGCAACCTGCGGACAGCGAACTGCGTGTATCTGTCGCGAACGTCGGGCCATGGCGCGTGCCGCTCGCCAGCAGGTCGCGGGCGGATGTGGCGTCGAGCGTCGGCAGTTGTGCAGTGTGGTCGCCGAGCGAGCGCATCATCAGCGACCAGCCGGGGGCGATCAGGCCGCCGATAAACATGCCGTCCGCGCGCAGCGCTTCGAGTGTGGTTGCCGTGCCGAATGTCGCGATCAGCAAGGGTTCGCCAGGAAACGCCGCATGCGCGCCGATCAATCCGGCCCAACGGTCGCTACCGAGCGCCGACGGTGCCGTATAACCGTTCTTGACCCCGCATTGCTGGGCGACGGCGCGGATCGTCGTGCGCGGCAGGGAAGGCCAGCGCGCGTTCAGCAGCGCTTCGATGCGGCGCGCGACCGCATCGCCGGCGACGTTCGAAATCCACGCGCTGCCAGGCGTCGGCAATGGCGACCAGTCGGGTTCGTCCGCCGAACGTGCGATATCGGCGGCGTCGTTCGTCGTGCGGGTGCCGTGTTCAAACGCGCCGGCATGCGTACGGGTGCCGTGCGCGTCGACCAGCGCCCACTTGATCCGGCTGTTGCCGGCGTCGATCAGCAGAAAGGGTGCACCGCTCATGCGTGGCCGTCGGCGAGCCGAAGCGACACGTCACCGGTGGAGATGGCCTCGCGGCCGGAGGCGGTATCGAGTAACAACTGGCCGCTTTCGTCGACACCCGCCGCAATGCCGCGCGAAACTTCGACGCCCTGTTCGACCAGCACGACTTCGCGCCCCGCGTAACCGTGGCACGCATTCCAGCGCTGACGGAACGGCGCGAATCCTCCTGACGCGAAGCGCTGCAACGCGGGTTCGAGCGCATTCAACTCGGCGGCGAGGGTATCGGTGAGATTGGCGTTCGGCAGTGCGCGCGAGAGTGCGGTCGGCGTCGTGCCACGGGCTTGCGGTGGCGCGTCGGCGTTCAGTGCACCGACCTTCGCGGCGAGTTCGTCGGCGCCCTTCACGTTCGTACCGATGCCGATCACCACGGCGCTCGCATCGGCTGTGCTCCATGCCGTTTCGATGAGGATGCCGGCGAGCTTGTCGCCTTCGAAGAGCACGTCGTTGGGCCACTTCAGCGAGATCTGGCCCGGCGCGGTAAGCGGCAGCGAGCGCAGGCCATCGACCAGCGCAACGCCCACCGCGAGGCTGAGCCCCGCCAGCCCTTCGAGCGGACGCGGCAGCACGCAGGCTACGGAAAACAGCAGTGCGTTGCCGGGTTCGGCATACCAGGGGCGTCCGCGTCGTCCGCGGCCGGCAGTCTGAAGATAGGCGACGCGGACCATCGGCCGGGGCAGGGCACTTGCCTCGCGCGGTAACGCCTTGAGGTGAGCCATCAGGTCGGCGTTGGTCGAGCCGGTTTCTTCGACGATTTCGATCGGCCAGTCAAGCGCGGCGGGACCGAACAGCGTGACCGCGCGTTCGCGGTCGATGCGCCATTCGCCGGGCGGAGCGGCGTCGGTAGGGGTGGTCCTTGGATTCATGAGACGTATTGTAGTAGCCAGTGGCGACAAACGGGCTGACAGACGGGCCGACAAGTCGCCGGGCAACGCGGCTGGCAGCGCCGCCGACAACCGTGCCGATAGCCGGACAGACAAACGCGCCGGCAACCGGGCGTAGTTGCGCGGCCCAAACACGGCGCCTTCGTTACAATGGCCGCTGAATCCATCAAGCGAAACAGCGATCCTTGAACCACGATACTCCGCCCGGCCTCGAAGTCGCGGCTGGCAGCCAGGGAAAGGTCGTCCGTCTATCCGGTCAGTGGACGGCGCTCGCGCTCGCGCGTGACAAGGCGCGTCGCGGCAGTGCGGTGCTCAAGCTGCGCGCGCTCGCCACCGAGAAGGTCAGCCAGTGGGACCTGTCGCACGTGGCGCGGATGGACCACGTCGGCGGCCAGGCGCTGTGGCACGTCTGGGGCCGCCGGATGCCGGCCGAACTGGTCGCGCTCAACGACACGCAGCGCGAGAT